>CAKSKU010000003.1 GCA_934465295.1 uncultured Oscillospiraceae bacterium | reverse complement strand
AAAAAATCGCTTAATATTTTATATTCAGCTTCTCTTATATTTCTAATTGTATAGTCCATAGATTACCTCTCCAAATTCCGATTTATCTTTCAGTCGTATTTCCTTTTGTGCTGTAAATATAAACTGCCCGATAAATTGGAATTTATCGAAGAATTTGCTTTGCTAAAAAATACTTAGATAATTTAGGATTTTTATCTTCTCGAACGAATTCAACGACATACCCAAGTTTCTTATAGAATTCAGGTGCTTGAAACCCAAAAGTCGTAAGTGTGATTTTATCATATCCTGCATTTTGAAATGTTTCCTCAACTGCTAAAACAAGTTTGCTTCCCAATCCGCATTTCCTGTGAGCTTTATGTATAATTAAATCGCCTATATGCACCTCATTATAATATGCACGACCTGTAATAACACCTAAGATCTCGCCATCATCGCTTTCTGCAATAAAGCAAAATTCATTATAATTCAAATCAACATTATTATGTTCAGCATAGGATAAGAATTCTTCATTGATAAAACTGCCTATTCTGCTGTCTTCCTCATTTATACGTTTTATATTCATTTTTCAATCACCTTTAAATAAAATATCATAATTCATCAAACAAAAATTCCGATTTGTCGGACAGTCATATTTCCTTATTTTACAATTATGGGGTTCTCTGAAAACCGAGACAAAATAATACCTTGCGGTGAGGGTTCAGAGATATGTCAGTGTTCTTATCCGGTTTTTGTTAATGTGTAATTATTGAATTGGGAACTTTGTTTTATCTGCTCGATAAATTGGAATTTATCGCTCCATTGTATCTATTCTAATATCATACGGCACAGGCTCATGCAGTCTGCATTTAAAATCATCACAATAGCCGGTGCCGTCATCGAAATCCGCTTTCATTTTCTTGCACTTGATCGGCTCGCCATATTCCCCATGGATGCAATACCAACAGAAATCACAGCATGGGTCACACACAACATCATTGCAAATATACATGATCTCATCTCCCTGAATCAAGTTACCAAGCTATCCACCAACATATCAAAGCATTGACCGCTGCGCACGGAAGCATCATAATGAGCTTTTTTACCTGCTCGGTGCGGTTATATCCGAACTTCTTCCGGCCTGCACAGCCCTCAGTTTCGGGGAAGAAATGCTGGAAGAATTGTGTTTTCATAAGAATAAAATAGTCAAAGAACAGGATATCGAACGCTTTCATTCCATAAAGCATTATCAGAAATCTCGCAAAAAACTGAACATAGGAATAGCCTTTGGAAATCCCATCCCAGCCGCCGTATATAAATGTTCCGATAAGTCCGATGCAGATCAGTGCAAGCAGCACCCAGCCAATGGCGGGAGCAGCCTTGAACGGCGGTTTGTGACCTCTCGCCTTTTTTTACATCGTCGGGAAAATATTCGATGATAAAAGGGTGCGGATAGAACGCAGCCACCGCCCTTCCATCAAAAAGAACAATACCCATAGGATAACGGTTAATATTATCGTTGTCAGCATTTATTTTTCCACTCTTTCAATAACAGTTTTCACAAGCTGCCAACCGATGCTGCCCTCTCTGAGCTTCGGCAAAGCGTCCTTGAAGCTGAACCATTCCACAGAATCCACCTCACGGGACAGCTCAAAATCCTTTTTCTTGACCTCCGCCCTGTACCCGAGCATCAGCATTTCTCTTTTTTCATACGGATAGCTGCTGATAAATTCCAAGGCTTCAACATCCTGTCCGATCTCTTCCTTAACTTCACGGATAACCGTTTCCTCGGCGGACTCGCCTATTTTCATAATTCCCGCAACGCATACATACTTTACTGCGGAAACATAATTCTGTCTTAACAGCGCAACTTCATCATATTCATTGACGACCGCCGCAATAATGCTTGTCGTGAACATATCCCACAAAGGGATACTGCACTTTTCGCAAAACGGGATAACTCCCTCGTCGCCGATCTCTTTTCCGATCAGTTTCGTTCCGCAGTGCGGACAATATGTAAAATGCATTTTTTGCTCCTTTCGCTATTGGGGTCGTTAAGCCTTGCAGATATCCTTGCATTTGTGAGAAAAGTGCCGTTTATTTGTAAATGACACGAACTCAAAATTTGGTGTATGTCGGATCAAGGGCAGCATATTTCCATCGGCAACATCTGTATTCATAAACATAAACATCGTCAATTTGTTTAACTCGTTAACAAACCCGAGGTCTCGGATAGTGCCGCACGAATGCAGAGCCAGGGTTTTCAAATTCGGAAGCAGCGCAGCAGCCGAATGACCCGTCAGCTTCGGCGAATGGTCTATCCACAGACAATAAATATCGTGAGACAGCCGCTCTATTCCATCAAGTGTTTCTAATTTCGTGCAGTAGTTTAAGTCTAACCTTTGGAGATGAGGGTATTTTTCCAAGCCGACCAAATCTGTACAATTAGAAAAATTTACTTCAAGATATTTCAGCTTGGGAGCATCGGGCAGATCGCAAAAGCTTTTTGAGGCAGGGTTAAAATGCCGGATGTGCAATGCTTCACAAGCACTGCTGTCAAGCGGATAATTGTTGTCAGATGAATAGTCGATAGTTTCGGTATATCCGGTCAAAAGGTCCGGGTATTCGTGATATCCCATATTTTTATCAATACGCAGCTCCTTATCATTAAACATCCCAACCATTTGCTTGCTTTATTATACCATATCCATCTTCAAATGTAAACAAAAAACAGCCAAGTTTGCGCTTGACTGTCCTGCAAATATCCGTTTTCGGCTCACAGCTCTTTTAAATAAAAGCAGTTCATTGTACTGTGCTGTGCTGAGCAGGGCTTGTCGATTTGGCGGAAGTCTGTTTTCTCATATAATTTCAGCGCAGCCGATAAATTGGTGTGAGTTTCAAGGTATAAATTTTTATAGCCGACAGACCTTGCCCGGTTTTCGACTGTCCGCAGCAATTCTTTTCCATAGCCTTTCCCTTTGACGGGATCATCCAAATAGAGCTTCTGAAGCTCCGCACAGCTTTCTATCCCGTCAAATTCCGCTGCGCCCGCACCGCCGACCACCTGTTCATTTTCATCGAGTGCAACAAAATAAATGCGCTTGGAAGGCTCGCTGTTATAGTAACGGCTCAGATGCTCCGGTTCAGGGTCAAAATACGCCGTTCCGGGAATATCCGGATGAAACCTTTCCGGATTTGCACGAATTATTTTTGCTTGACTGAGCTGTGCGTCCTTGACATTGACTGCTTTAAACCCCAAAATCACTTCAACCCGCTATATATTGACCTCATAAAGCTCAAATACGGTAAAATCGCCTTCCTCCAATGTAAGCGGAGGATGATTTTTTATGTAATTCTCACGGCAGCAAATATATTCCCGTATTTCCTGCCGTGTTTGAAGCAGACCGTTTGGGGCAAGCCTGAATTGCGGAAAAACGAACGGGACTTCATTATGCAATGCCGAATAATTATCTCCGTTCGCATAGGCATAATCATACCCTAAGAACTCTGTTTCCATTTTTATGCTTTCATCCAGCATCGGAGAGGGAATTTCTGTTTTCACCAAAAGCACACGGTAGTCTATTCCTTTTTCCTTAGATATCCGTATATAGTTTTTGATATAGTTCAGATCGGTACACGCTCCTACCCATGTATGGGGTTTCAGCTCCCAATATGTTTTCCCGATATACTCATCATAATAGGGTTCAAGATCTTTTTTGTACTGTTCATCATAATTAAGATACCAGTTCTGTCCGGCACTTCCGTCAAAGCCGCTTCCGTCCACGCCTTTATATGAAGTTCTTTTGTTTTCCTGAATAATGAAACCATTGCAATACATATAAATACCCCTGTCATATCTCGGTTTAACTGCTTGTTTGCTACATTATACCATATTCATCTTCAAATGTAAACAAGATCAGCCGAGTTTGGGATTTTGCTGGAGACGGGAATTCCCGTTCATCCCACCACCGCCGTTCAAACAATGTCGGCATAAAATGCTTATCGCTTCGCTCTGCGCATTTTATGCCGAGGATAGTTTGTTTGGGGAACAGAATTGGCGCAATTCACATTATTGGTTTTACGAACTTTATTTCTCATAGTTCGTTTAACCTTTTTTCGTGTGAATTGCGCCATTTTGGCTGTTACTGATTTCGCTATTGCAGCAATGCATTTAGCTGTTAGTTTAGGGAGTTTCGCTCTCTGCGGAGAGCGACAATGGGGCGCTGCCCCCTTGACCCCTGCCACCCTTTGAAAAGCGTGGACGTAAACTTTATTTTTTTTTTTGCACAGCCGTAACTTTTCTGTTGCCTTATCCTCTCAGATTGAACTTTCCTGTGAGCTGTTTCAATGTATTTGCCTGTCCTGCGAGTTCTTCTGCGGCGGCTGCGCTTTCCTCGGAGGAGGCGGAGTTATTCTGCGTTACCACAGAGAGCTGTTCGACGGAGGTATTTACACGGGTGATAGCTTCAGACTGGTCGCGTGAGCTGTTCGCGATATCGTCGATAGATGTGATTATCTCGCCGATATTCGTTACAACTGTATGGAGCGATTCGGCGGTCTGATTTGCTATCTGCGAGCCGTTTTCTACTGCTTCCATTGTTCTGCTGATAAGTGCGGAGGTATTCTGAGATGCTTCGGCAGACTTGGATGCGAGGTTTCTTACTTCATCGGCTACTACTGCAAAGCCCTTGCCTGCTTCACCTGCTCTTGCGGCTTCGACTGCGGCGTTGAGGGCGAGGATATTTGTCTGGAATGCGATATCTTCGATAGTTTTGATAATTGCACTGATGCGGTCGGTATTGTCGTTGATATCCTTCATGGCTTCAAGCATATTGTTCATACGCTCGTTGCTGAGGTTAGCTTCTTCGCCGATGGAATTCATGCTTATGCTGACCTGTTCTGCCTGTTCGGCGTTGGTCTTGATATGGTCGGACATTTCGTCGATGGTCGAGACGAGCTGTTCGATAGCACCTGCCTGCTCGGTCGAACCCTGTGCGAGAGCCTGTGCGCCGCCCGACACCTGATCTGCGCTGCCGGCTACCTGATCTGCGGCGTCATTGATATTGACGAGTGTGGAGTTAAGCGAGGCTGTGATATTTTCAAGTGCGTTTTTGAGCTTTTCAAATTCGCCCTTATACTCCATTGTAAGGCTTATATCGAGGTTGCCGTCTGCGATCTTATTGAGGACGTCGGAAAGCTCGGTGATATATCCCGAATAGTTGCGGAGCTGGTCTGTGGTCTGTTTGATGCTGTTTGCGAGGATGCCGATATCGTCCCTTGTGACTGCTTTAACGGTAACGTCAAGCTCGCCTGCGGCTACTCTCTGAGCGGCACGGTTGATCTCACGGAGCGAACGTGTCATTTTTACGGATACGAAGATAGCGATAGCGACTGTGATCGCTGCGACCAATAATACCGCACCGATCATCATTATTATCATGTGGACAATCTGCTGTGAAATTTCGGCTGATTCAACGGTATAGATAAACTTCATTCCGTTGTTGAGAGTGCTGAAAACAACATCTCTTTCCACGCCGTTTATTTTGCATACTATCGTTTCGGAGATCGAAGCTTCCGTGAGTTTATCTGCAAGCGAATCGGAGTAGCTGTCAAGACCTGTGCCGAATTCCATATCCCTGCCGTACATAATGTTGTTGCTGCTGTCCGCAATGATAGGAAGTGCTGTACTGTAAGCGTCCGATTCCTCGGCAAGCTGTTCGACCATTGTGAAGTCGATATCCATACCTATGATACCGACATTTACGTTGTCATGGAAAAGCGGAACAACGTATGAGATCATATAGATGCCGACGTTTTCGTTGAGGTAGGGGTTCATCCAGGTCGGTTTGCCGTTGTTTACGGGAGTGTAGTACCAGCCGACATGGGCAAGGTCGGTCTTGTCAAAGGTGCTGAAGTCGGTCGGAGTAACGCTCTGGAAAGCTTCTTCGGTGCTGTTTCGGGTAAAAAACAGACCCGAGGTCGGCTCGGTAAAATCGGGGTTGTATCTTATGTAAGCGCATATAGCGCCGTCTGTGTTGCTTGCGGAACTTAAAAGGAGCGGCTCGATGCTGTCGGTGTATTCATTGACATAAGCACTGCTTGTCTTGAATGAATTGAAGTCGTCAAGGTTGGTTACTGCGACCTCGGCAAGGGTATCGACCGACTGTTCGATCATGTCCAGATATGCGTTGATATCGGAGCTGATACCGCTTTCGGTAGTAGCCATTATCTTATTGTTATCATCGGTCAGGGCGCTGTTCGCATTAAAATTGGCAAGTGTGCCGACGGCTATGGAAGCAATGACGGTGCAAGCCGCAGCCATTGTACTGATTTTTTTCGTGATAGTCATAAAAAATGTTACCTCCGAATTATTTTGTAAAAATACAAAAACAGTTTTTTCATCTTTATTATACAATGTATTTTTTAAAATGTCAATGATTCGGAAAGGAAAGGTTTACATTTTTTTACGAATATGGTATAATGTAAAAAATTCATTAAAAAGGGGGCGGTGCTGTGAACATAACCGTATATCTCGGCGCAGGCGAGGGCAATGACAAGTCATTTGCGAACGCCGCAAGGGAGCTTGGAAAATGGATAGGCGAAAGCGGAAATTCGCTCGTTTACGGCGGCTCAAAGTCGGGGCTTATGGGAATTCTTGCGGAGAGCGTTCTTGACGCAGGAGGAACGGTCACGGGCGTAGAGCCGCAGTTTTTCATCGATGCAGGTTTTGAATATGACCGTGTGACAAAGCTCATCGTCACGAAAGATATGTCCGAGCGAAAGGCGAAAATGATAGAGCTTGGCGAGGCTTTTATCGCATTTCCGGGCGGCACGGGAACGCTTGAAGAGATATCGGAGATAATGTCAAAGGTGTCGCTGAAACAGCTTTCCGCACCGTGTATAATTTACAACCTAAACGGATATTATAACAGCTTAAAAGAGCTTCTGAACCGAATGATAGAAAGCGGTCTTTCCTCCAAAGAACGGCAGGAGGGCATTTACTTTGCGGATGATCTGGACGAAATAAAGAAAATACTGAACGGAGAAAAACTATGACAAACCGTATCATTACCGATATTTCCGATTATATTTTTGTATCGGACGAGCCGCAGATAGTTGATGCAATTTTTCTGCCCGGCGGCTCACACCCCGAACAGCCCGAATATGCCGCAGAATTATACCGCAAGGGCTTGGCTGAATGGCTTGTTCCGTCGGGTGGGATAAGCGTCAAGTCGGACAAGTGGCACGGCGTTCGTTCAAAAGCAGATATCTATAACGGTGATTATCATTCCGACTGTGAGTTTTTTACAGATGTGCTTGTGAAAAACAGCGTTCCAATGTCTGCGATCATTGAGGAAAACCGCTCGGGACACACCCGTGACAACGCATTTTTCTCACGCAAAGCTGTTGATGAAAAGGGCGTAACAATAAAAAGTGCTATCATCGTCTGCAAAGCATTTCATGCCCGCCGCTGTCTGATGCTATATCAAATGGCTTTCCCGAATGTTGAAATAAGGGTCTGCCCCGTGCATTGCTATAACATTACCAAGGAAAACTGGTATAAGACCGAAAAAGGCACAGACCGAGTGCTCGGCGAGCTTGCACGGTGCGGAAATCAGTTTGTCGGGGATATCAAGAATTATCTTGAACCGGTATGAGGTGACTGCTGTGGACGACATAGTTTGCAGGATATATTGGAGATATTGAAGTAAAGGTGCTAAAAATGAAATGGATACTTCTCGATGACAAGCTTCGCAAAAGAATAATAAAAAAAGTAAAACCTCAAAAGGACGATTATTTCTCTTATCAGAACCTGAACCTCCTGACGGGCGTATTGGATGAGGAAAGCGGCGTGATACTTACAAAGACCTATGCCCTTTCCGAGGGGCTGAAAAGGTGCGGCGATGATTTTGACGATGCGGCTTATATTATCCTCACGAAGCATTTTAGCTTTTTGCTCACCTGCGGCGAGTATTTCCCCGGAGAGCGTTTCAGAAACATCAAAAGCCCCTGCCCGACTGTGATATCCGACAGCCGCCTGCTTGAAATGCTGAATTTTTACTCCGATAATTGGAAAGTCGGCTATGAGCTGAAAAAGCAGGCGTTTGCGAGCGGTGAATTATCGGGATATAAAAGCTATCACTTCCCCGAGCAGTATCTTGAAAAAAATTATTTCGGAGAAAAATAAGCGAAATTAAAAAAAGAGAGCTGCCGCTTTTGTATATGCACGTTTAGGTGCAACAGACAGTTGCTTGCTTTTCCGTCCAAGCCGTGGTATTATTTGAACAGAAACAAATCTGACATCGGAAAGGATAATTCATTTATGGAAACAAAGGATATCATTGCACAGCTTCGCACGAAAAACGGAATGTCACAGGCAGAGCTTGCGGAAAAGGTGTTTGTCACCCGTCAGGCTGTATCACGCTGGGAAACGGGCGAAACTCAGCCAAATACGGAAACGCTGAAGCTTCTTTCAAAGCTTTTTGACGTTTCGATAAACACGCTGCTCGGCTCGCCCCGTCAACTTATCTGCCAGTGCTGCGGTATGCCGCTCGATGATTCGACAACGAGCAGGGACACGGACGGCAGCTTCAACGAGGATTACTGCAAGTGGTGCTACACGGACGGCAAATTCGTCTACACGAGCCTTGACCGGCTTGTGGATTTTCTCGTTGAGCATTTTTCAAGCGAGCAGTTCCCACCCGAGCAGGCAAGGGCTTACTATGAAGCAAATCTTCCCAAGCTAAAGCATTGGAGTAGGTAATTTTGGTATAAAACATCAGTGCTTATACTCACCGTATAATAATTTAGTCGTAAAAAAGCGCATTTCGCATCATTATCCGATGTGAAATGCGCCTTTTTTCGGTCATTCAACAACAGCGTCATTCTGAGTGTAGCCGCCGAGCGAATTTTCCTTTACCTGAATGCAGAAAAATGTGATAGGCGAATCCTCTGCTGCGGAGAACTGTCTTTTTGCGGCAGGGGAGATACGAAGCCAGTCGCCTGCGGAAAGTTCCACTGTTTCACCGTCAATAACGGCTTTTCCTCTGCCCGAAACTACCGCATATATCTCCTCGTTGTTCTTATGCGAATGAACGAACGGAACGCTTGCGCCTGCGGGGAGGTTGTTTATGCTGACCTCTGCGCCCGTGAGGGAAAGGATATCGTGAAGCTCAGTTCTTGCATCGGGCTTAACTGTTGTTTTGCTGTAATTACTCATAATTGATTCCTCCGTTAATATAGTTGTAACTGTCTCTGTTACAACTATATTATAGCATCTGTTCGTTGTAATGTCAATAGTTACAACAAAACTTTTCAAAAAAATTTTCGGACTGCGTTTTTGGCTAAAAACAGTCCGAAATATCAGTTTTTACTCAGAATATTTGAAAGGTCGTTTTTTACATCTTCAAGCGTTATAGAAGCAAGCTCCTTTTCCATTGCGCTCTGCACACGTTCAAGCTTGTCATCGAGAACGGCGTGGATATTCTGCCCGACGGGACAATTTTCGTTTGGATTTTCGTGGAAATGGAAAAGTCCCTCGTTGCCGACACATTCAACGGCTTTATAAACATCGAGAAAGGTTATATCCCCGAGCGGACGTGCTATCGATGCGCCGCCCGAACCTCTTGCGATCTCGACAAGACCTGCGCTTTTGAGCTGACCGAGAATTTTTCTCACGATAACGGGGTTGACGTTCGTGCTCCCTGCGAGAAAATCGCTTGTGACCTTGCACTCTCCGCCGAATTTATCAAGGCAGGCAAGGATATGGACTGCAAGCGTAAATCTGCTCGATATCTGCATAAGGCTTCTCCTTTCGTTTGTTTTCCCAAGGTTATTATACTATATTTTTTCGTAAAAAGCAATAGGGGGAATTTCCCACCGCATAAAATCAACCGCTTTGCAAAAATGTGTTGACATTGCATATAAAACGTGATACAATGTAATCATAAACTAATAAAAAGGTCGTGATGTTATGGCAAAAACCGAAACTCTCCATATCCGTGTGAATGAAACCGTCAAAGCGAACGCCGAGGAGACCCTCTCGATGCTCGGGATATCCCTCTCCGAAGCTGTGAATATGTTTTTGTGTCAGGTCAACCTCACGGGCGGTATTCCTTTTGAGGTGAAGGTCCCTGCGCCCGAGTGCATAATCGTGAAAAACAAGGAAGACCTTTATCAGAAGCTTGACGAGGCGGAAAACGAGATAAAATCGGGTAATTATTCTTCCTCCGATGAGGTTTTCGGCAGGCTGAGGGATAAATATGGAATATAAACTTATAGTTGCGCCGAGCTTTGAGAATGACCTTGACGAGACGCTTAATTATATTTCAAACGTTCTGGGCAGTCCTCTTTCCGCTCAAAATCTAATGCTCAAAGCCGAAAAAGTCATCTCAAATATTAATGATTACCCTTTTCTTTACCCGAAATGCCGCATTGAAAGGCTTGCACATAAGGGATATCATTACGCAATTGTGAATAATTACCTTTTATTTTACTCTGTCGATGAAAATGCCAAGCAAATTGCTATTCTCCGTTTTCTTTACGGCAGGCGCAATATTGAAGATATTTTGGCGTAATTCTGTAATATCCAAGAGCTTTTATACTTACAGTATAATTATAAACATTAATAACCGCCCCGAAATGAGCAAGATCATCTCGGGGCGGTTCATATTATTCGGCTAAAGTAAAATCAACCTTTCCCGAAGGAACATTTGCGGCGGAGCATATTACCTTTACCTTGTCGCCTACGGAATAGGCAGGCTTGCCGCTGTTCGTTATCGTGAATTTGCCGTTGAACTCATAGTTTCCGTCTTTAAGGCTGTCTATCGAAACAAGTCCCTCGACCGTGTTCGGCAGCTCGACAAAGAAGCCGAACTCCGTAACGGAGCTGATTATTCCCTCAAATTCTTCGCCGAGGTGAGAGCGCATATATTCCGCAACATAGCAGTCGTCACACTCACGCTCTATCCTCATTGCGGTAAGCTCGCAGGCGGAGGACTGCTCAGAAGCGTCGTGCGCAAAGCCTGCGTAACGCTTGGTCATATATTCCTCACTCTGCTTATTGTAGCAAAGGTCGGTGAGGATACGGTGTATCGCAAGATCGGGGTAACGCCTTATCGGCGAAGTGAAGTGTGCATAATCCTTCAGCACAAGTCCGAAATGTCCGAGCGGCTTGTCGGAATACTTCGCTTTCGCCATTGAGCGGAGAACGAGGTTGTTTATAACAGGCGCAAGTGTGCTGTCTTTGACCTGCTCCAGTATCTCGGAAAGGTGCTTTGCCTTTATCTCGGTGAAGTGCGGAACTTTTATGTTCATCAGTGCCGCCGTGTCAAGCAGATCGTCTATCTTTTCGGGTGACGGGTCTTCATGCACACGGTAAACGAATGGGATATTATGCTCACGGGCGGTCTTTGCTGCCGCCGTGTTTGCCATAAGCATAAACTCCTCGATGATAAGCTCGCTCTTGCCCCGCTCTCTCGGGAGAACGTCGATGCAGACCTCATTTTCGTCAAGGATAAGCTTGCATTCGCTCGTTTCAAGCTGCGGCGCACCTCTGCCGATCTTGTTTGCGGTGAGGATAGAAGCCAGCTCCTCCATAAGCATTATGGTATCGGTCAAGCCGTTATATTTTTCCGCAATATCGGCAGGAATTTCCGTGCCGTTTTCCTTTGCGGCGAGAATTTTGTTTATCTCGGAGTAAACGCCCTTGACCCGTGAGCGGATAACTGACTTGCTGAACTTGTACTTCACAAGCTTACCGCCCTCGTCAAGCTTCATCAGGCAGGAAAATGCGAGTCTGTCCTCCTGCGGATTGAGCGAGCATATCCCGTTGGAAAGCTCTTTCGGGAGCATCGGGACTACCTTGTCGGCATAATAAATCGAAGTTCCTCGCTGAAATGCGTCCTTGTCCAGCTCGGAATTCGGCTTGACATAGAACGAAACGTCCGCTATATGAACGCCAAGCTCCCAGCCGTCCGAAAGCTTTTTCACCGAAACTGCGTCGTCGATATCCTTTGTGTCTGCGCCGTCTATCGTGAAAATTATCTCATCACGCAGGTCAAGTCGGCGGCTTATCTCGTCGGTCGGTATGCCCCTATGCTCAGCATAGCGAGCCTCGTCAAGGACAGCGTTCGGGAACTCGACCTCGATGCCGTTGATGTAGAGAAGTGCTTCTGCGCATACTGCCGCCTGATCGGAGCAGCCGAAAACTGCGGTTATCTTAGCTCTGTGGTCGGCGTGGCGAGTTCCCCGATGTGTAAGCTCGGCGAGAACCTTGTCACCGTTGTGAACGGAAACTGCGCAGTCCGTGACCATGATAGGGTCTTTGAGCTTGTTGTCGGTATAAACATACCATGTTCCGCTTTCGCACTGGGCAGTTCCCGTAAACTCGCGGAAATTTTCCTCAACGACTTCAACGACCTCGCCGTCGGGGATCTCCCTGTCCTCATTTTTCTTCGGGATAAGCCGAGCAAGAACGATATCTCCCGGCATTGCGCCGAGGAAGAATTTGCCCGGAACGAAAACCTCGCTGCCGTCGTCCCTGCGGATAAAGCCGAAGCTCTTGTTGATGCGAACGACCTCCGCACGGAAAAGTCCGCTGCCTGCGGAAAGCTTGAAGCCTGCCTTTGTTTCGAGGACATCGCCGCTCCGTATAAGCTCGGTCAGTGCACGCTTGAACTCGGGCAGCTTCCGGCTCTTGCCCTTGCATTTATTGTAAAGCACCTTGAACGGAACGCTTTTCTTTTCGCTCTGCTTCAATATTTCTTTTATTCGTGTTTTGTAAATTTCAAAAGCTGCTGCCATCAGATCATACTCCCCTATATTAAATTCGGAATTAGGAATTCGGAATGCGGAATTATTTTTAACTCGTTAAAACGCCATAATTCCGTAGGGGACGGGTTTCCCGTCCCGCTTGAACGCATCATGTTTGATATGAACCACAATTTGATAATGTGCATTGTGTTGGCAATTTTGACAAATGTAAATTCCAAATAAAATGTCCGTTTCAAAAAGCCTTGCGGCACGGGACGGGTGACCCGTCCCCTACAGTGAGTATTCCACGAAAATTCAAATCAAAAACGGGTCACAAATAATTACGCATTAAATCAATTCCGAATTCCGCATTCCGAATTCCGAATTAAAAAAAGGTCCTGTGTCTGAACGAAGCAAACACAGGACATTATCGGTCAAATTTCCACAAACATACCGACTGCCGACACTTACTTGCCCGCAACAATGCCGATAATGTTTACAACAAGCGTCATAACAAACAGTACGATAACAACGACCTTGGTGAGCTGGCTCAGAGCCTGCTCCCTTGTAGCACCGCCGGTCTTGTCAAAGAAGTTTGATGATGAGCCAGATAAAGCCGAACTCATATTCTGCTGCTTTGGCGGCTGAAGAATTGATAAAATGATAAGAATAATGCAGGCGATAAGCATGATAACGCCGCAGATGATTTCCCAAATGCTCATATATGACCTTCCTTTTTCATAAAACGTTGCTTGATTACATAATTATTTATTCTATTGTATCACAAAGTTTCCGAAAATGCAAGGGCTTTTTGCAATTTATGTTTATATTGCATAATATGCCCCGAGCAAATCCGTATATTCTATACAGTTTAGTCGGTCGGCTCGTATTCCGCTAAATTTTCCGAATAGACCAGCCTGAAACAGTCCTCGCCGTACGGCATATTGAACGCAGCGTAATCACCGCATATCCGAGCCATTTCGATATTGTGGTTGTCAGACATTCCGCCTGCGCTGAACCACGCAAGTCCGACCTTTTCTATATCATAGCCGTCCAGCTTTTCAAGCGGATAATATATCCACACATCACCGTAGAGGCTGTCGAAATAATACTCGCCCGAAAGCTGCTTGCCGAGATAATTTTCCTCACCGTGCCGAGTGAATATCTCCGTGACCTTGCCCGTTTTGACAGGCTCGGCGGTTATATCCGTCCTTGTTGCAAGCTTTCTCGGCTCAACGGGAAAATAAGCGTACAGGAACTCATCATTTTCCATTATATCAACATTAAAGCCGTTTACACCATCATTTTTAATATAAATATAGTCCGTCAGATGCGGAGCATACTTTTCAAGTATAAGATAAAAATGCTCACTATAGCTATGATCCGTTGCTTCGTTTACGCACACATCACAAAGCTCTTTCGTATCAAATGAAACGAACTCTGCCTCCAAACGGCTGTCCTTCGGAATGATCTTTTCTATATCCGACTGCGAAAATCCCGTGTCATAGAACGCCATTTCAAGCTTGCCCTGACACTCCGATAAAATTCCGGCTGTGTTTTCACCGTCAAAGAAAACGTCCTTATACATAAAGCCGACATAAGGATAAGATACGCCTTTGCCTTTAAAATACATCGAAACAATGCTCCCGTTCGGGAATTTTTCACAAAAATATTTTTCCAAGGCGGCTCTTATTTCTTCCTGCTGATAATTGTCAAAGCATTCCGCCTTGCCGTTTTCCTTGTAAAAAACAACGCTGAATTCTTCGCCGCCGCAGTTTGCCGAAAAGGCTGCACTGAAGTTATTATTATCCGTAAAATAAGTCGGGTAAACCTCGTCACGTTCAAGGCTGATATCCTCAAAGCCGTATTTCTCGTCAATATGATCTTCCGCTTCGGCTTTGGCAAAGGCTATATCCTTGTCATGCTTGTGACGATAGTAATACCTTACACCGCATACAGATAAAACTATTATAAGAATTACGGCTATGGATATGATCGTTTTTGTTTTGTCCTTCATACTTTCACCCCTGAATTATGTCACATTACAGTTGATCTCATTGCGGAACAGGCTTTTATTTTACCGCTTCAAGCGCCTGCTCCAGCTCCCTTGCGTTTCCTCCGTTAAGAACGTGCAGCTTCTTATATTTTTGCAGCTTTTCTTCATCGCCGAGGAGCTGCGATGCTATGGCTGCAGCAGAGGCGGCTTGGTTCACCTTCGGGTCAAGCTCCAATGCCTTTTCGGAGTATTCGAGTGCTTTTTCGGCGTCACCCTTGTGGAGCAGAAGTACAGAAAAGTTTGTATATGCGCTTGGACTTTCGGGGTCGTAGGTGATCGCTTTTTCATAAGCCTGCTCGGCTTGCTGCATTTTGCCGAGGTCGGTATAGATAAGTCCGAGGTTCGACCAGGCTGTCGAATTTGAGTAGTCGTGGAAAAGAAGCTGCTCATAGCACTCGGCTGCGGCGTTCTTTTGCCCCGACTCGCTCAGGCACAGTGCCTTGAACATCAGCACAGCCGAAAAATCGCAGCTATCGGCACAGTGCTTGTCAAGAAGCACATCAAGCGTTCTTATAGCTTTTTTAAAATTATTGTAATTATAGTCAGTTATTGCATTGGTCAGGAGCCTCATCGCTTTTGGGTCACTGCGGAAAGCGTCGCCGATGATCTTTTTATAAAAATCCCTGTATATGAGACTGTCGAACGGCGTTTTTTTGGGGCGTATTTTCAGGAGTGCGAGCAGCAGCACAAGTGCTGCCGAGCCTGCTTTTGTCATCAGCTTTATATCCCGCTCCTCCGCAAAGGCAAGCTGATACACAAAAACTCCCATCGCAAATATCAGCGATAAAATGTTTATCACTCTTAAAATTTTGTATTTCATTTGTTCCCCCATATAATTAAAAGAGCCTGCTTATTGCGGCAGGCTCTTTTTGAACGTTAAGAACTAAACTTACTTGAGTTCAGCGAAGTACTTGATCGTTCTAACCATCTGAGATGTGTAGGAGTTCTCGTTATCGTACCAAGAAACTACCTGTACTTCAAAGAGGTCATCAGCGATCTTAGCTACCATTGTCTGTGTAGCATCGAAGAGAGAACCGTATCTCATACCGATAACGTCGGAAGAAACGATCTGATCTTCGTTGTAGCCGAAGGACTCAGAAGCAGCAGCCTTCATAGCAGCGTTGATGCCTTCCTTAGTAACGTCTGCACCCTTAACAACAGCTGTAAGGATAGTTGTGGAACCTGTTGGAACAGGAACACGCTGTGCAGAACCGATGAGCTTGCCGTTGAGTTCAGGAATTACAAGGCCGATTGCCTTTGCAGCACCTGTGGAGTTAGGAACGATGTTAGCAGCACCTGCTCTTGCTCTTCTGAGGTCGCCCTTTCTGTGAGGACCGTCGAGGATCATCTGGTCGCCTGTGTAAGCGTGGATAGTGCTCATGATACCGGACTGGATAGGAGCATAATCGTTAAGAGCCTTAGCCATAGGAGCGAGGCAGTTTGTTGTGCAGGAAGCAGCGGAGATGATCTTGTCATCAGCTGTAAGAGTCTTTTCATTTACGGAGTAAACGATGGTCTTGAGGTCGCTGCCTGCAGGAGCGGAGATAACAACCTTCTTAGCACCTGCATCGATATGAGCCTGGGACTTGTCCTTGGAGCAGTAGAAACCTGTGCACTCGAGAACAACGTCAACACCGATCTGACCCCAAGGAAGATCCTTAGCGTCCTTTTCAGCATAGATCTTAAGTGTCTTGCCGTCAACTGTGATTGTGCCTGCTTCATCATCAGCGGAAACAGTGTGAGTGTTTTCACCGATCTTGCCGCAGTAACCGCCCTGAGCAGTATCGTACTTGAGGAGCTGTGCGAGCATGGAAGGCTTTGTGAGGTCGTTGATAGCAACTACATCATAACCCTCTGCACCGAACATCTGTCTGAATGCGAGACGACCGATACGACCGAAACCATTGATTGCAACTTTAACTGACATAATAAATTTTCCTCCTAAAAAGAAATTTAATATACGGCATTGGAAAATGCTTCTTGCAAAACACTCCAAAGCTTTATATATCTATTTTACCTTATTTTTTTGAATTTGGCAATACCTTTTGACAAAAAAATAACGTTTTTCAGAAACTTTTTTCAAAACGCCGCAAAAGCATTGACAGGTTGGTTCAAAATGACCGAAAGGGAGCGGACAATGTGACTTTTTTGTGCCAATAAGACGAAATTATGATTAAATTTTCAAAAAAGCAATGCAGAAAATGAAATACTGTGGTATAATAATAGTGCAAATTTTTTATGAAGGGATCACTGCTCTATGGATAGTGCTGTTCTTCTTGCCCTGCGTGAGTTTTATGAACGCTCCGAGATACCGACTGCGATCGTTTCCGACGGCTGTAAGTTTGAAAACAGCCGCTATGCCAAGCTTTTTGACGGGAAAGCCGTGCCGAAGGACGCTTTTGCCGAAAGGGTGCTGAAAAAGGGCTGCGGCTATGAGCTTATCGGCGATATGATAGTGAGCGTGAATGTTATAAGCTATGACGGCGTTTCGGTGATCGAGGTATTTGACAAAAGCCCCGTTGAAGCGGCTATGCGCAGTCCCGGCGTGAACAGATACCTTGTCTGCTTTTTCTCACGGCTGAGAAGCTGCGTCCACAGCATTTCGATGATATCGGAAAAGCTTCTCGAAAAGCTTTCCGACTGCGCCGAGAAATATGACGGTATCGAGCAGACGTTCAGCAGCATAAACAGCAGCCTGCGAGAGATAATATCCTTTATCCTCGACCCCGAGCAGATGATATTCCTTATGGACGACAGCTGTACGGAAAGCGTTGTCAGCGTGAGCGATACTATGACGGAGCTTGCACGTCAGTTCGCCGAATACCGCAGGGACATCACGGTAAAAACGGATATCTGCGAAAATGCGGCTGCAAAGTTCAACAAGGGTTCGTTCTGCGTGCTTGTTTCCGATATGACCGAGCTGCTTTGCAGCGGTGAATACATACCCGACAGGGTAGACTTCTCCGTAAAAGAGGACGAAAACGGCGTTAAGGTACGCATTTCAGCCGATACCTCGGGCAAGTGCCTGTCCGAGCTTGCCGAAGCGGGCGAGAGAAGCTTTTCGGAGGGATTTTTCTTCGAGTACATCTCCGACCTTTTCTGCAAAAAATTCGGTGCGTCACTCGAAAAGACAGGTGAAGGCGCTTACGAACTGGTTCTGCCAAAACTTGCGGACGGTGAGTTCGTTTTATCCGCAGCGCAGAAATTTGACGAGGGCAAGCCGCTCTTTTCACCTATGGAAGTAAGATTTGCCGACAGGAGAGTTTTTATCCCTGCCTGCTCATAAAGATATAAGGGAGAGTTTCTATATGAAAAATAAAAGAATGATAAAAATTATCGCAGCTGTCGCCGCACTGTGCATGACAGCGGCAATGTTCGGCGGCTGCTCAAAGGATAAGACCAACGACAGCTCCGACACATCGGCAAGTACCTCCGACAGCTACGATGCAGAGACCGTTGCAACACAGCGTCCCGTTGCCGAAGGTGATATTTACGCTATCAACAAGTTCAAGGTAAAAGACCTTCCCGAGAATTATGTTATAGCGCAGAAGTCGCAGGAGGATTTCGACCAGCATTTCCGCTATATTATCGATGACGGCATGGCTCAGATGGCTGTTTATGCCGCAAACTATGTCGAGGATTACAGCACTATCGACGACTTTATCGGACGTATCCGCTATTCGATGACATTTAATAATGTTATGTACAAATGCGATACCGATTTCACCGATATCCAGGATATAACCGTTGCGGGCTTCAGCGGAAAATGGTGCGGCTACACCATCACCCAGAATGTTTTCGAGAAAGATGAAAACGGCGATACCTACAAGGACGAGAACGGCGATGACATCAGGACTCCCGTTGCATGGTACACGGGCAGGCTTTACTGCTTCTATTCCGACAACGACGCTTTCTACTTCACTGTTGAATCCACCAAGGATTACTGGGATAATGTTGTCGGCGATTTTGAGACGAAGATACTCCCCAACATTTATATAGATGAAAATGCGGAGAACGACCCTGTTGAGGGAACGGACGAGGCTTCGACCGAAACAGCCGCAGCCGAGACCGAGGAAGCTCCCGCCGAAACGGAAGAGACATCTTCTGCCGAATAAACGGGCGGAAAATCGTGAAAATTAACGGTTGCATCTGCAATAATTTTGTGGTATAATCATATAATATAATAAGGTATAAAAGCATATCGGTCAGAGTAGCTTTTGCTCGGGATACAGAGAACGTCGGGGTGGTGCAACGGCGGCGAAGAGCGTCAGTGAAGTGCGGCCGCCGGCTCGGACGGGGAACATTCTTCTCTTTTTGGTGCAAGAAAAAAGTATCCGCCTGCGTATCATCTGCGTTAAAGATATGAAAAGACAGTCCGTTTCGGACTAATTGAAGTGGAACCGTGGTCAAAAGCCGCCTTCAGGAACGTTAAATCGCTCTTGAAAGCGGCGTTTTTGTTTAATTCGGAATTAGGAATTCGGAATGCGGAATTATATTAATGCGTAATTTTATTTTGCACATTTGCGGTGTAGGACAGAAATTCGTCCTCTGCAAAATTTAATGCAATGCAGAGAGAAAAATAATTCCGAATTTCAATTGGCGGATTCTATATCCGCCCGTTTGCAAACGCTGTTTTCTTTCCGCTAAAATTACAAATTTAGAGATTGAGCAATGACATAACTGACAAAGGAGCTGTATTTTATAGTGATAATTAATTTTGAATATCTTAAAAAGCAGTTTAACGAAGAAATTGAATCGGTAAAGCGGCGTGACCCTGCCGCACGAAGCACATTGGAGATAATCCTGACCTACTCGGGGCTTCACGCAATACTTGCGTACAGAGTGGCGCATAAGCTTTACGAAAAGAAGCTTTACCTCGCCGCACGAATAATCTCGCAGACCGCACGTTTTCTCACGGGAATTGAAATTCACCCGGGTGCAAAGATCGGCAAGGGATTTTTCATCGACCACGGTTCGGGCGTAGTCATCGGCGAAACGACCGAGATCGGTGACAACTGCCTTGTTTATCAGGGCGTAACGCTCGGCGGCACGGGCAAAGACAAGGGCAAGCGTCATCCTACCCTCGGCAACAACGTTATGGTTGGTGCAGGCGCAAGAGTTCTCGGACCTTTCAAGGTCGGCGACAATGTTAAGATAGCCGCAAACGCAGTCGTTCTCGAAACGATACCGCCGAACTGCACAGCGGTCGGCGTACCTGCACGGATAGTCCGCAGAAACGGCGAAAGGGTGCAGAACTGCGACCTCGATCAGGTGCATATCCCCGACCCCGTTTCGCTTGAGCTGTGCAGACAGCTCGCAAGGATAGAGAGCCTTGAAAAGAAAGTCAACAAGCTTGAAATAAATGAGCTTGGGAAGAAGTATAACACCAATCAGAAAGGAAATAACGAAGATGAAAATATATAACTCACTCACAAGAACAAAGGAAGATTTTATCCCGAGAGTAGCAGGCAAAGTCTCAATGTACACCTGCGGTCCTACGGTCTATCACTATGCTCATATTGGAAACCTCCGCAGTTATATTATGGAGGACGTTCTCGAAAAGTATCTCCGCTTCACGGGACTTGACGTTAAAAGAGTAATGAACATCACCGATGTCGGACACCTCACAAGCGACGGTGACACGGGCGATGACAAGATGCTCAAAGGCGCAAAGCGTGAGCATAAGACCGTTATGGAGATCGCAAAGTTTTACACGGACGCTTTCTTCGCCGACTGCGCAAAGCTCAACATCAAGACTCCTGACGTTGTTCAGCCTGCAACGGGCTGTATCGATGAGTTCATCAAGGTCATTTCCTCGCTTATCGAGAAAGGCTATGCTTACGAGGCAGGCGGAAACATCTACTTCGACACATCAAAGCTCAAGCAGTATTACGTTTTCAACGATTTCAAGGAAGAAGACCTTGCTGTCGGCGTAAGAGAGGGCGTTGAGGAGGACTCCAACAAGCGCAGCAAGGCTGACTTCGTGCTTTGGTTCACAAAGTCCAAATTTGACGATCAGGAACTCAAATGGAACAGCCCGTGGGGAGTTGGCTACCCCGGCTGGCACATCGAATGCTCCTGCATAAGCATGAAATATCTCGGCGAATACCTCGATATCCACTGCGGCGGCATCGACAATGCTTTCCCTCACCACACGAACGAGATCGCACAGAGTGAATCCTACCTCGGACATAAATGGTGCAACTACTGGTTCCACGTTCACCACCTTAACACCAACAGCGGCAAGATGTCGAAGTCCTCGGGCGAGTTCCTCACCGTTTCGCTCCTCGAAGAAAAGGGCTATGATCCGCTCGTTTACCGCTTCTTCTGCCTGCTTTCGCATTACAGAAAGTCGCTTGTTTTCTCGTATGAGAACCTTGACAACGCCGCAGTTTCCTATAACAAGATGATCGCAAAGATCGCCGCACTTTTAAAGGAAAACGGCGGAGAAACCGACAAGGAAGCTTACGACAGGCTTATGAAGAATTTCACCGACGCACTCGATAACGACTTGAACACCGCTCAGGCTATCACAGCAGTTTATGACGTTCTCCGTGACGGCACAAACGCCGCAACAAAGCTTGCACTTATCAAGGAATTTGACAAGGTGCTTTCGATCGGACTTATCGCAAATGCAGAAAAGCTCAACAAAGCCGCAGAAAATGCCGATGATGACCTCCCCGAAGAGGTAAAGAAGCTTGCCGAGGAGAGAAAAGCCGCAAGAAAGGAAAAGAACTTCGCCCTCGCCGATGAGCTTCGTGACAAGATAACCGCACTCGGATATGTTGTTGAGGAAACACGTCAGGGGACGAAGATAACGAAGAAATAATTCGGAATTTTTGCAAAACTCAAATTTGTTTGAGAACTGCGAAGCCAACTAAAAGTTTAGGTCAAGCCTTTTCAAAGGCTTGCAGGGGTCAAGGGGGCAGAGCCACCTTGTCGCTTCCGCAGAAGCGAAACTCCTTAAATTATGGCTAAAGGCATTGCCGCAATAGAACAATATCTAACAGCTAAAAAGGCGCAATTCACACCCAAAATGGTAAACGAACTATGAGAAATCAGTTTTGTAAACCTAAAATGTGAATTGCGCCATTCTGTTTTCCTCAAACAAACTATCCTCGGTGTAAAATGCGCAGAGCGGAAGCGATAAGCATTTTACACCGACAACGTTTGAACGGCGGTGGGATATGAATGGGAGGCGACATTTGTTGTTCTCACTGACATATCTCATCGCTGTTCATACTGTGCTTTACCATTCATACAGCGTTGAAGCTTCAAATTCACTCACTTCGTTCGTGGATTTTCGCTTCAAGGACAGATTTTTGAGGAAAATAGTATGGCGCAATTCACATTATTGGTTTTACTAAACTCGATTTCTCATAGTTCGTTTTCCATTATTCGTGTGAATTGCGCCTTTTTAGCTGTTACTGATTTCGCTATTATTACAATGCGTTTAGCCATAGTTTAGGGAGTTTCGCTTCTGCGGAAGCGACAAGGTGGCTCTGCCCCCTTGACCCCTGCAAGCCTTTGAAAAGGCTTGACCTAAACTTTTAGTTGGCTTCGCAGTTCTCATACAAATGTTAGCTCTGCCAATAATTCCGAATTCCGCATTCCGAATTCCGCATTAAGAGAAGGCGTTTACGCCTTCTTAGCTCCTTCCCAGTCCTTAAGGAATCTCTCGATACCGTTGTCTGTAAGCGGGTGCTTAACCATCTGGCGGATAACGTTTGCAGGAACTGTTGCGATATCACAGCCAAGTCTTGCGCAGGTCGTAACGTGGATAGGATTTCTGATAGATGCTGCGATGATCTCGGTCTTGATGCCCTGAGCACGGAAGATGTCAACGATCTCTTCGATGAGGTTCATGCCCTCCATACCGATATCGTCAAGTCTGCCGAGGAATGGGGAAACGTATGTAGCGCCTGCGTTTGCTGCGAGCATAGCCTGAGCTGCGGAGAAAACGAGTGTTACGTTTGTCTTGATGCCCTTGGAGGTAAGGATCTTACAAGCCTTGAGTCCCTCTTCGCACATCGGGAGCTTGATTACGATGTTCTTGTGGATAGCTGCGAGAGGAAGAGCCTCCTCAACCATCTTGTCAGCCTCGAGAGAGATGACCTCTGCGGAGATAGGTCCGTCAACGATAGTTGTGATCTCCTTTACAACTTCCTCAAAAACTCTGCCTTCCTTTGCGATAAGGGAGGGGTTTGTTGTAACGCCGCAGATTACTCCGAGGTCGTTTGCCCATCTGATGTCGTTTACATTAGCGGTATCGATAAAAAGTTTCATGGTATATTTTCCTTTCTTTTAAGGAGATACCGTCAGCTTTCGTTCCTGCCTGCGATCACAAAGCTTTCAAAGAGCGAATTGTACCGAAGATTTCCCTCGGGAATACGGACATATCCCACTCTCATCGAAACCTCGAACTCACTGCCGTCCGAGCTGACTGTACCACCGTTTAAGCTTAAAATTTTCTCTGCGGCGTTCTGTGCGTCCCTGATATCGGAAAAGTCCGTTATCAGCACGAATTCGTCGCCGCCGATCCTTATCGGGAGCATATCCTCCCCCGAATTTTCGTCAATTCTGCGCAGACACTCCGCAATGGCGATATCCCCTGCGGCTCTGCCGTAAACATCGTTTATGTACATAAGATGCACCATATCGAAGCAAATGGCATACTTTCCGCTGCGCTGTTTTATAAAATCGTAAAGGTGCGAAACATCGAACTTTCTCTTGCTGGTCATAACAATATTCCCCTTTTCATCATATATCTGCACATACTCGTCAAGCTTGGGGAAGATTTCGGAAAAGCGCCGTTTTCTGCGAAATTCGGACGGCGTTACGCCCCAGAGCCGCATAAACGCACGGGTAAAGACCTCGTGTGAATTATAGCCGTATTTAAGGGCAATTTCAAGTATCGGACTTTCGCTTTTGAGCAGTTCTTTTGCCGCCGCAGTCAGCTTCCGCCTTGAAATATAATCGCTCACGCCAATGTGAAATGTATGGCGGAACATTTTCTGAACGCTCGACAGCGAATAGCCGCACCGCTTGGCGCAAAGCTCCGCCGTGATGTCCTCCGTTAAATTTTCCTCGATAAATTCAAGTGTGGCAGACAGTTTTTCAAAATTGTTCATGTGTTTTCCTCGATAACGTTATCTGTAAAAGCTTTCACTACTATTATAATAACATCGCTCGGAGAAAAAGTCTTGATGATTTGGGGAAATCTGCAATTATAGTTCTGCGAGTTCTGCAAGCTCGTTCTTTACTGCAGGATAAATATTATCGTAAAGAGCGAAATACTTGTCATAAACCTCGGAGTTCTCCTTGATAGGCTGCTGAACCTTGTCAACGCCGACAATAGCCTTGCAAGCCTCGGGAACTGTCTTGTATATTCCTGCTCCGACCATTGCGAGAATTGCAACGCCGAGAGCAGGGCCTTCGGACGATGATGCCGTCTTAACGGGACACTTGTAAAGGTCTGCGAGCATCTGCCGCCAGATAGGCGACTTACCGCCGCCGCCGCAAGCCATCATATCGGAAACGTTGATGCCCATTTCCTTGCAAATTTCAACGCAGTCACGGAGCGAGTAGGAAACGCCCTCCATTACTGCACGCATCATATCACGCTTTGTGTGCATTGCGGAAAGTCCGAAGAACATTCCTCTTGCGTTCGGGTCAAGGTGAGGAGTTCTTTCGCCCATAAGATACGGGAGATAGATAAGGCGGTTCGAGCCGACGGGAACATTTTCAACTTCCTTGTTCATAAGAACATATTCGTCAACGCCCATTCCCTTTGCCGTGTCCTTTTCAGCCTGACAGAAGTTATCTCTGAACCATTTGAGGGAAAGACCTGCGCCCTGAGTAACGCCCATGATGTGCCAGCAGTTCGGAACGGCTGCGCAGCAGGTATGTACTCTGCCCTTCGGGTCAATGGAAATGCTCGAAGTATGAGCGAAAACAACGCCGCTCGTGCCGATAGTCGTGAAAGCCTTTCCGTCCTCAACAACACCAGTGCCTACTGCGGCAGCAGCATTGTCGCCTGCACCGCCGACAACGACAGTACCCTCTTTAAGTCCCGTGAGAGCGGCAGCTTCGGCAGTAATTTTGCCCGTGACCTCGCAGGATTCGTAAACCTTTGCGAGCATAGACATATCAATATCGAGCTTTTCGCAGATCTCCCTGCTCCAGCAGCGATTCGGAACGTCAAGAAGCTGCATACCCGAAGCATCGGAAACTTCGGTTGCGAATTCGCCCGTGAGCTTGTATCTGATATAATCCTTAGGAAGAAGAATGTGACGGCACTTCTTGTAATTCTCGGGTTCGTTGTTTCTTACCCAAAGAATTTTTGCAGCCGTCCAGCCCGTGAGTGCAGGGTTGGCGGTGATCTCGATAAGCTTTTCTCTGCCTATCTTCTCGTTCATCTCGTCAACTTCCTTGGCTGTACGCTGGTCGCACCATATAATGGAACGGCGGATAACGTTTCCGTTCTCGTCGAGCATAACAAGACCGTGCATCTGTCCCGAAAGACCAACGCCGACGATATCCCCGCTCTTTACTCCGCTCGTTTCGACAACAGCCTTAGCCGTGCCGATCGCAGCGTTGTACCAGTCCTCGGGGTCCTGCTCTGCATAGCCGTTCTTCGGCTGATACATAGGATATTCGATCGTTTTGGAAGCAACGACAGCGCCCTTTTCATCGAAAAGAACGGTCTTGGTGCCGCTTGTTCCAAGGTCGATACCTATTACATATTTCATTTATTTCACTCCTTTATCTTTCTCATTATAATAAGAAATGCGGACAGGCAAAAAACCTGCCCGCATAGGGAAATTTTTTATAACCTTGCGAAGTCAATAAAATCGATCTTGTCGCTGATAAGAGCGACTGCTCTGTCCATTACACGGGCAGCATCGACCTCATTGCCATAGTCCGCCATTTCATTTTCGGTGTAATCATCGCAGGTAAGACCGTGAACATATAACGTTATGCACGAATCTTCACGGGCAAGCTCATAGCTCTGACCCTGACCGATATTTATAATGGCAGTATGGTCACGGCTCACGAAAATCATATCGTATTCTCCGTGGATCAAAGATCAAAAAGTACGTTGTTAACGATAGCTTCGAGCATTTCCTGTCTGCCGCTGGAGAGGGAGTCGGTAACTTCGCCCTTTTCAAGAGCATACTTTTCAAGATCAGCCATTCCAACCTTGCCTGCGATGATGTCAGCGCCGATACCTGTGTTCCAGGAAGCGTAACGATCATCAACGAACTTGTCAATTCTGCCGTCAGCGATAAGAGCTCTTGCAGCCTTGAAGCCGAGTGCAAATGTATCCATACCTGCAATGTAGCTGTGGAAGATATCTTCGGGAGTGAATGAGCCTCTTCTTGCCTTTGCATCAAAGTTAAGACCGCCGTTTGTGAAGCCGCCTGCCTTGATAACTTCGTACATGCAGAATGTAGCGTCATAAATATTTGTCGGGAACTGGTCTGTATCCCAGCCGAGGAGCGGATCGCCCTGGTTAGCATCGATAGAACCGAATACGCCGTTATCTCTTGCAACACGGAGTTCGTGCTGGAATGTGTGCTGTGCAAGTGTAGCGTGGTTAGCTTCGATGTTCATCTTGAAATCCTTGTCAAGTCCGTACTTGCGGAGGAAGCCGAGAACTGTTGCTGTATCGAAGTCATACTGGTGCTTTGTTGGCTCCTTTGGCTTAGGTTCGATGTAGAAATCGCCCTTGTAGCCGATAGAACGTGCATATTCAACAGCCATCTTCATAAGACGAGCCATATTGTCAAGTTCAAGACCCATATTTGTGTTAAGTAATGTTTCATAGCCTTCTCTGCCGCCCCAGAAAACGTAGCCGTTGCCGCCGAGCTTAACTGTTGCATCGATAGCCTTCTTGATCTGAGCAGCTGCATAAGCAAAAACGTCAGCGGAAGGAGATGTGCCTGCGCCGTGCATATATCTTGGGTGATCGAAGCACTTAGCTGTACCCCAGAGGAGCTTCTTGCCGGGGTTCTGCTTCATCTTTTCAGCAGTGTAATCAACGATCTCGTCAAACTTAGCGTTTGTTTCAGCGAGTGAGCCGTACTCGGGGGAAAGATCACGGTCATGCCAGCAGAAATAGTCAATGGAAAGCTTATCCATAATTTCAAAAGCAGCGTCGACCTTAGCCTTTGCTCTTGCAACGCTGTCAGTCTCGCCCCAAGTCTTGTCAGCAGTGCCGCAGCCGAACATATCAGTGCCGTCGCCGCCCATAGTGTGCCACCATGAAAGTGCAAACTTGAGGTGTTCTCTCATAGGCTTGCCGTCGATGATCTCATCGGGGTTGTAATACTTGAATGCGAGTGGGTTTTTGCTTGCCTTGCCCTCAAAGGGGATCTTGCCGATTTCTTTGAAAAATTCGCTCATTTTTATTTCCTCCCAAAATCTGATTATAAAATTTGATTTTGCAAATAGTTGATCTATTACAATATATTTTACATTGTAAACGATTTACTGTCAAGGGGGTTTTGTAAAAATTATATAAAATTTTCGGAATTTTTTAAATGCGGAAATTTTTTAAATTCGGAATTCGGAATTATTGGCATAGCTTACATTTGTCGGGCGATGCGAAGCCAACCAGCTGGTCGAGCTGAGCACAGCTCGTCAGGTGTCCAGAGGGCGGAAGCCCTTTGGTCGCTCTCCGCAGAGAGCGAAACTCCCTAAACTAACAGTAAAATGTCAGTTGCAGTAAGCGTAAATCACTAATACTAAACACCAATTAAACTATAGACAAAATCGATGAAACAAGGTATAATAAAATAGGTGATGAAGAATGCCAAAAACATATAAAATCAGCGCAGAAAATGCAGCGGAAATAGAAGAAATAAGAAAAACAAATACAGACAAAAAAGTTGACAGACGACTGTATGCAGTACAGCTACGAGGAGAAGGCTTGACGAATGACGAAATAGCTCAAAAATTGGACACATCGAAAAAAATGGTAAGCCAATGGGTGAGTGCATACATAAACAACGGTGGAATATCAGCACTGCTCCCCAAGGAACGAATCGGAATGCATAGAAATTTGAGTATCGAAGAAGAAAAAGAATTTCTTTCAGCATACACCAAACAAGCCGAAGCGGGTCAAATCGTAGATCTGAATGAATTAAAAGCTGCATACATCGAAAAAGTTGGTCATTCCATTGGAGGAAGTCAGATTTATCGAATGTTAGAACGTCACGGTTGGCGCAAAGTAATGCCAAGAAGCAGACATCCACAAAAAGCAAGCGATGAGGCAATAGAAGCCTCAAAAAAATTAAAGCAGCGATAGAAGATAACTTTAATAATTTAAATCATGAAAAATATAATAGTGTACGACTTATGTTTCAAGACGAAGCAGGCTTCGGCAGGATAAATAAACCGAAGTATTGCTGGTGTGAAAAGGGTATAAGACCATCAGTGCCTTGTCATCATATAAGAGAATACAGATATGTGTATGGTGCAGTTGAACCGCTTACAGGTGAAAGCTGTTTTGTTGTTATGCCATATTGCAATACCGAAAGTATGAATGTGTTTTTGGAAGAGTTATCGAATACATTTCCAAAAGATAAGATCATATTGGCATGTGACGGAGCTGCTTGGCATAAATCAGGTTCATTAATAATACCTGAAAATATTGAACTTATTTTTATTCCGCCATATACGCCGGAAATGAATCCGATCGAGCAGATATGGAAAGAGATAAGAAAACGTGGTTTTAAAAATGAAGTGTTTCAAACACTTCAAAAGGTCGTTGACAGACTTTGTGATGCTATCTGCTCATTGTCCAATGAAACCATTAAAAGCATTACCGGAAGAGATTGGATTTTATCCTGCTTTTAAATGGTGTTTAGTATAACAGCTAAAAATGGCGCAATTCACACGAAAAAAGTAAAACGAACTATGAGAGATAAGGTTTCGTAAAACTAAAATGTGAATTGCGCCATACTATTTTCCTCAAAAATCTGTCCTTGAAGCAAAAATTCACGAACGAAGTGAGTGAATTTGAAGCTTCAACGCAACATGAATGGTAAAATGCAGTATGAACGGCGATGGAATATCTGACAGACAGTCTGTTTTGGGGTCGCAGCCTATGTTTTATCCCGTTGTGCGTGAAAACGGTCGGATATGGAATCCGACCCTACGTTAAAATGTCGTTCCCCGTTCATATCCCAAAAACTAACTATGAGAAATAAAGTTCGTAAAACCATAAAATGTGAATTGCGCCAATTCCATTTTCCTAAAGTAAACTATCCTCGGCATAAAATGCGCAGATCGAAAGCGATAAGCATTTTATGCCGACATCGTTTGAGCGGCGGTGGAATATGAGTGGGAAACAACATTTACCGTTCTTATTTACATATCCCATAGCCGTTCATACAGCGTTGAAACTTCAAATCCGCTCACTTCGTTCGCAGATTTTCGCTTCAAGGATAGTATGTTGAGGAAAATAGAATTAGCGCAATTCACATTTTTAGGTTTACAAACTTGATTTCTCATAGTTCGTTTACCATATTTCGTGTGAATTGCGCCATTTTTAGCTGTTAGATATTATTCTATTGCAGCAATGCCTTTAGCCATAGTTTAAGGAAGTTTCGCTCTCTGCGGAGAGCGACCAAAGGGCTTCCGCCCTCTGGACACCTGACAAGCTGTGCTCAGCTTGACCAGCTGATTGGCTTCGCATCGCTCAAACAAAGTTGAGCGATGCAAATAATTCCGCATTCCGAATTCCTAATTCCGAATTTTAAGAGAGGCTTTCAATCGGCATAACGGTATCTACATCGGCATCGTAGTCAACGCCGTCAACATCAAAGCCGAAAAGTTCGGAGAAGTCGTGCTGATAGCCTGCGATATCTGCACACTCGTTAAGGTTCTCGGTGGAAATTTCATTCCAGAGCTTTGTTACCTTTTCCTGGATCTCGGGTTTCATTTCGAGGTCGTCCATACGGATACGCTTTTCGCTGTCGGTCGGGACAGGTTTGCCGCTGTAAAGCTTCTGTGCAAAAAGTCTCTGCATCTGCTCGATACAGCCCTCGTGGTTTCCTGCCTCTTTCATTACTTTAAAGAGGATTGAGATATAGAGCGGAACTATCGGGATAGCGGAGCTTGACTGTGTAACGAGAGCCTTATTCACGGAGACATAAGCCTTCACGCCGTTTGAGACGTTGTTTATCATTCCTGCGGTCGCTGCGAGGTGTGCTTTCGCTCTGCCGATAGAGCCGTCATAATACATCGGGTGAGTGATCTCGGGTCCGATATAGGAATAAGCTATGGTCATTGCGCCGTCTGCAAGGACGTGTTCACGCTCCATCTGCTGTATCCAGTCGAACCAGTCTTCGCCGCCCATTACCTTGACGGTATTGTCGATCTCTTCTTCGGTGGCAGGTTCAAGTGTGATTTCGGAAACAGACATATTTCTCATATCGATAGTCTTATTCGTATAGCTGCTCGAAGTCGTTTTAAGCACGGAGGAGACCGTTGTGCCGTCCGCAAGCGTTCTTCTCGGAGCGGCAAGGCTGTAAACAACGAGGTCGACTTTGCCGAGGTCTTTCTTGATAAGGTCAATAACTTCGTCCTTGACTGCCTGTGAGAAAGCGTCGCCGTTTACAGTCTTTGCGTAAAGTCCGTCAGCGTGAGCGAACTGCTCGAAAGCGGCGGTGTTGTACCAGCCTGCCGAGCCTGTCTTGCTCTCCGTGCCGGGCTTGTCGAAGATAACGCCGATTGTTGCGGCGTGGCAGGAAAATGCTGCGGAAATTCTTGAAGCAAGTCCGTAGCCCATCGATGAGCCGATAACAAGCACTTTTTTTGCGCCGTCAACGGCAGGCTGTGACTTTACATAGTCGATCTGTGCCTTTACAGCGGCTTTGCAGCCCTCCGGGTGAGCTGTTGTGCAGATAAATCCTCTGATCTTTGGTTTTACTATCATAAAAGTTCTCCTTTTCGGTCGGATTGAAAAATACAATTATATTGTAGCATTTTTTTATGATAAAATCAAGGCGAAATTTGCAATTTTGGCAGTTTAAGGTTCATATAGCAAAAAAATTTTTGACAAAATCCGATTTATGTCTGATTTTGCGGTTAATTTACACAAAATTCTTGAAAATTATCTTCAAATATAGTATAATATTATAAAATATCATTGGAGGAAGTGCGGAAACTTTCTCCAAAAAGGAGATCGGCTATGGTTTTACAGGATTTTTATGAGGGCAGAGCGTTTGATGCTTATACATATTTCGGTGCGCACGTTGAAGAGAACGGAGTTATGTTCCGAACCTATGCGCCCAACGCACGTTCTGTCGAGGTCATCGGCGAATTCAACGAGTGGAACGGTCAGTATATGAACAAAGAGGGCACGGGCGGCGTTTTCTCGCTTTTCGTCAGCAATGCCAAGGTCGGTCAGATGTACAAGTACCGTATACATGGCGCAGACGGCGAAACGGTCGAGAAGTGCGACCCTTACGGCTTTGCAATGGAGCTTCGCCCGAACTGCGCTTCATATATAACCGACCTGAAAAGCTTCAGATTCACCGATGAAAAGTGGCTCGCTTCGAGAGGTGACACCTACAACAAGGCGGTGAACATTTACGAAATTCACTTCGGCTCGTGGAAAATGAAGCTCACAAAGGCAGAGGGCGACGGTGAGGATTTCGACAAGGATATCCCTGTTGAGGAACGCTGGTACAGCTACCGTGAGCTTGCGCCGCTGCTTATAAAATATCTCAAAGAAAATCATTACACCCACGTTGAAGTGATGCCGCTCGCCGAACACCCTGCCGATATTTCGTGGGGATATCAGGTAACGGGATTCTTTGCGCCGACAGCGAGATACGGCAGCCCTGACGACCTCAAATACTTCATCAACGAATGTCACAAAGCAGACATCGGCGTTATCACCGACTTCGTTCCCGTTCATATGGCGACCGACTGGTATGCTCTGTCGAAATATGACGGAACTGCACTTTATGAATACCCGAACACGGGCGCAGGTGCGAGCGAATGGGGAACCTACAACTTCAACTATTTCCGTGGGGAATCAAGGAGCTTTATGCAGTCGGCAGCGAACTACTGGCTTGAAGAATTCCACTTTGACGGAATAAGAATGGACGCTATCAGCAACATCATCTACTGGCAGGGCGACGCTAACCGAGGCGTGAACAACGGCGCTGTGCAGTTTATCCGCAGTATGAACAGCGGTCTGCATCATCTTCACCCGACAGCACTGCTCATGGCGGAGGATTCCACCAACTTCTTAAAGGTAACTGCGCCGTCCGAATATGAGGGGCTTGGCTTCGACTACAAGTGGGATATGGGCTGGATGAACGACACGCTCGATTTCTTCCGCACACCGCCGTCCGAACGCCCGAAGCATTACCACAAGATCACATTTTCAATGCAGTATTTCTATAACGAGCTGTTTATCCTGCCGTTCTCACACGATGAAAATGTTCACGGCAAGGCTACTATCATCCAGAAGATGTGGGGAGATTACGAGGAAAAATTCCCGCAGGTAAGAGCGCTCTATGCTTATATGTACACCCATCCCGGAAAGAAGCTCAACTTCATGGGCGGCGAGTTCGGTCAGTTCCGGGAGTGGACGGAGGAACGCCAGCAGGACTGGTTTATGAAGCGCTATCCCCTGCATGATTCGCTTTCCCGCTTTATCGGCGACCTTTCCAAGCTTTATGCGGAAAATCCCGCACTCCACGACGGCGAATACAACAGCGGCTGCTTCAAATGGCTCGAGGCGGACGCCTGCGAGGACTGCGTTTATGTTTATGAGCGAATGGCTGCGAACAGAAAGGTCCTCGTCGTACTCAATCTTTCGGATAAAAAGTACGAAAACTATACGATAGGCGTCGACGAAAAGGCTTATTTCCGTGAGATTTTGTACAGCGACAGCGACATTTACAGCGGCAGTACACGCACAGTAAAAAAACCATCGATCATCTCCGAAGCGAAGCAGCATAAGCGGCATCAGTTCTCGTTCAGCGACGAATTTGCGCCGTTTTCGGCAAAAATATACGAGGTCGAGCAGGACTGATATAATTACGGCTAAAACCGTGCAAAGCTCATTAAACGACTCTGCACGGTTCTTTTTTTGTGGGGTAAAGGTGAGATTACATTCCGTATTTCCCCCGAAATTTGTATATGTGGAAAACTCGGGGTACGGTTTTACGCACTTTTACACATTTTCCACTTAGTTTTCCACCGTATATAAACAGTTTTCACCACTTTCCACCGAGTTTTCCACCGAATGTTGAGGAAAACTTTTAATACAGCTTGTATATTGACCTTGACAAGCGTCAAAAATAACCTTGAATTTCTATTTTGAGGTGAAAAATTATGATAAAGGGCGTAAACAGGCGAATTGTTGAGATAAGCGGAATGAAGAACGACTATTTTGAAAAGGCGGTGCTGTATATCCGCCCCGAAAAAAGCACCGAACCGCTCGGCAGACTGGAGCTTGAAGCGAGAAGCACAGTAGCAATGCTTTCCCCGAATGAGGAAAAACCGCCGAAAGCGCATATCATAACCGACTTGACCCTGCGCCTGCTCGCAGTCTCGCTCGGGCTTTTTGCTATCGCACTGACGATATACCTTATAGTGTAATTCGGAATTCGGAATGCGGAATTCGGAATTTTTTGCATCGCTCAACTTTGTTTCGACGTTGCGAAGCCAATCAGCTGGTCGAGCTGAGCACAGCTCGTCAGGTGTCCAGAGGGCGGAAGCCCTTTGGTCGCTCTCCGCAGAGAGCGAAACTCCCTAAACTAACAGCATAACGTCAGTTGCAATAAAAGTAAATCACTAACAGCTAAAAAGGCGCAATTCACACGAAATAGGTAAACAAAACTATGAGAAATCAAGTTTGTAAAACTTAAAAATGTGAATTGCGCCATTCTATTTTCCTCAAAAATCCATCCTTGAAGCGAAAATCCACGAACGCAAGTGAGTGGATTTGAAGCTTCAACGCAATTTGAATTGTAAAACGCAGTATGAATGACGATGTGGAATGTTTGTAAACGCAACAATTTTCCATAGGGACTGATTTTTGTGGCTTTATATTCATATCCCACCGCCGTTCAAACGATGTCGGCGAGAAATGCTTATCGCTTTCGCTCTGCGCATTTCACACCGAGGATAGTTTGTCTGAAAAAAATAGAATTGGCGCAATTCACATTATTGGCTTTACGAACCTGATTTCACATAGTTCGTTTTACCTTTTTGATGTGAATTGCGCCTTTTTAGCTGTTAGTGATTACGCTATTGCGACTGACGTTTAACTGTTAGTTTAAGGAATTTCGCTTCTGCGGAAGCGACAAGGTGGCTCTGCCCCCTTGACCCCCGCCACCCTTTGAAAAGCGTGGACGTAAACTTTATTTGGCTGCGCAACGCCCAGCAGAATTACGCATCCAAAGTTTTCCACAAAAGCTTTATCTGAACCTCAGATATTCGATAAACCTTTTCACCGCCGCAGAAGCGGTCTTTCTGCTTTTCAGCACAAAGCCGATATCACGATATGCAGGAACGTCAAGCTCCTTTGCAAGAATATTATACGGCACACGTTTAAGTATAAGCTGCGGAAGTATCGCATTCCCCGGTCCGCTTTCGACCATCGACATCACAGCGTAATCATCCCATGTCGTGAAGCGCACATTCGGGTTAAGTCCGTTTCGCTCAAAGACGGCAGATATCTCGGCTTTTGCGCCCTTTTCAAGCAGCATAAAAGGCTCTTCGCAGAGGGCGGCTATCGGGAATTTTTCCAACTCCGCATACTTATGATTTTCGGGAATGACCGCAAGAAGCTTGTCCCTTTCAAGGAAGATGCTTTCAAACTCGGGACGTGTCGGCAGGCGCAGGAAACCGCAGTCGACCCTGCCGCTCGCTATCCAGTCCTCTATCTCGGTGTAATCGCCGAGCAGAAGCTCATAGTCGATGTTGGGATAGTCGTGCTGAAACGCCTTGATGATATTCGGCAGCCGGTGCGTTGCAACGCTTGAAAATGTGCCTATGCGAATAAGTCCCGACTGCAAGCCATTCAGTTCACCGATCTCGGCTTGAAGCCGCCCGTACTCCTCGCACACGTTTTTTATACTAAACACCTTTTAAAATTTAGAAAAAATCAAGCCGACAATCTCGGATATATTGGATTTCGGCGCAGATTTTTTCTTTATTTTATTGGTGTTTAGTATTACATACGGCAGGAGCTTCATTCCGTCCGAGGTGAGCTTCACTCCCGTTTTTCTGCGTTCAAGCAGGGTGACGTTCCACTCCTTTTCAAGGTCTGCTATCATTCGGCTTATGCCCGACTGGGTGTAGTTAAGCATCTCCGCCGCCTTTGTAAAGCTGCCGTACTCGACCGTTTTCACAAAGGAAAGATACTTTTGTATGTTCATTTCCATAGGATCCCTCTATCTGATTTTGTTATGGATAATATGATAAACATTCGCTTTTCAAATACTTAACATTATGATACAATATTACAGTAAAAAAATCAAGGGGGAGTTCTGATAAAAATGATAAATGTAAGCGAAATAAAAACCACAGCACCCAAGGCTTTCAAAACGCTGCTTCAGGAAAAGGTCTACCGCACCTTGGAGGAGCTTTCGATATCCTATGAGCGTGTCGACACAGACGAAGTTATCACAATGGAGGACTGCGAAGCGGTCGATGAAAAGCTTAAAATGAAAATAGTCAAGACGCTGTTTTTGTGCAACCGCCAGCAGACGGAATTTAACCTTTTCATAACCTGCGGAGATAAGCCGTTCCGCTCAAAGGATCTCGGAAATGCGCTCGAAATTTCCCGTGTATCCTTTGCGCCGAAGGAGCTTATGACAGAAATGCTCGGAACGGTAGTCGGTGCGGCTACGGTGTTCAGCGCACTGCTCGACACGGCTAAGAACGTCAATATCATCTTTGACAAGGATGTGCTTGAAGAGGAATACTACGGCTGCAGTTGACCGTTCAAACATCATCGAAAACTACATAGGCTCAACCAAGGATACGCTCACAGGCTATCTCAAAGCGAGCGAAATAACCGCTCTCCCGAGCGACCCGTCCGACACGGCAGCTGCAAATGCTGCTCAGGCTTACACGGAGGAATACAGCAAGGACATATCCAACCTTGAAGGCATCTATGCAAGCAGCCGGGACACAAAGACCCTCACCCACACCGACAAGCAGCACATCGGAAAGGTCACCCGACCCGATGAGGACGCTCCACGATGCGCTAAATGCCTCGGACGACGGCGTATACAACACGGGAATGATAATCTCACCCGTGACGGGCGAATACATTTTCCACCCCGATGAAACCAGAGGAAGCGCAGCTGCTTCCGAGGAGCTTTCGGGTCAGGCAGACTCGCTCAAGGAGCTTATCGGAAAATTCACCCTCAGATAAAAAAACAAAGCCTCGCTGTTGCTCAACGAACAGCGAGGCTATTAATCATCAAAAAATATTTTCGCTTATTCCGATATAAATATCGTAAGCATTGTCGGGGGCGTCCCTTTCGACGATGAACGGAGGTGTTATCGGGGTAAGCGATTTTTGGACAATATAATTATTGAGTTCAGTCAGACTTTTGTGTATCGTGCAGAAGCTTCCATAGTGCCTTAGCTTTGCCGCATTGACGAACATCACAAGCTCCTTGAAGCTGAAATACTCATTGGAGCTGAATTCCCTGTCAACGGGTATCATAAAATCGATGCCGCCGTTTTTCTTGGCAACAATGATATCGCCGCAGATATTAAATTCGAGGACGGAGATATTTTCCCTTATCCCCTTCAACATCTGCGGAACAAGATCATCGCTCACATCTGCGTGGTGCAAAAGCATTTTTTCTGCCTTAAACGTCTGATGTTCGATTACCAAGGTGACACCGCCTTAACCAAAGATTTTGTTGAGGATAGTAAAAAGTTCGTTCCACATAATTGCCGCCTCCTTTTGTATTTCGTTGTTAATAAAATACATCGGAAGCAACTAAAAATATACCAAAACCGAGTAAGACACCCCTTTTTTTATGTAAGCGGATATCAAGGCTCCAAGAGCAGATACAATGCACCAAAATGCGACAAAAAGGGGCTTATACTGATTTTTAAACTGAAAGTGTACAAAAAATCAAGCAAAATCTCGAATATATGGATTTTGCACCGATTTTTTGTCTACACTTTGATTAAAAATTAGTATTATCCTCACGTTTTTTTATATGACGGTATTCCCTTATAAATATATGCCGTCGGGGATAAATAAAATCGTCAGAATATTGACTTGCACCGCATTTTAGGATATACTTATATTATGTGATAAAATTGCTTTTTTCGATAAATTAATTATACAAAGGAGATATCGACTATGTCCGACTTTTCAAGACGTTTGCCTGTTTATCTGCTGCTCGATGTTTCGGGTTCAATGGCGGGCGACCCTATCGAAGCTGTCCGTCACGGCGTTAAGGCACTCATTTCCGAGCTTCGCAGCGACCCACAGGCACTCGAGACAGCTTATCTTTCCGTTATAACGTTCAATTCGGCCGCACGTCAGGTCTGCCCTCTGACCGAGCTTATGCTTTTCAGAGAGCCTACACTTACAGCAGGAGGTCCGACCGCTCTCGGTGCGGCTCTTCGTCTTCTCACCGACCGCATAAGGAATGAAGTCCGCAAATCTACCGAAACGCAGAAAGGCGACTGGAAGCCGCTCGTATTTATCCTCACCGACGGCGTTCCTACCGATGAATGGCGTGAAGCCGCAGCTATGCTGAAAAGCACAAAGCCTGCGAACATCATTGCGTGTGCAGCAGGTTCCTGTGCTGACACCTCCGTTCTCAAAGAGATAACCGACAGCGTTCTGCTGATGAACAACCTCTCCGCAGGCGACCTTGCGCAGTTCTTCGCTTGGGTATCAAGCTCCGTTAAGCTTTCGAGCAAGAGCCTTGATGCAAAACCCGGTGCAGGCATCGAGCTTCCTCCTCCGCCGCAGGGCTTCGTTATTGTTCCGTAAACGGACGTGGAGGACAAAATGGACGAAAATATCAAAAAACTTTCAGATAGTGACGTTACCGCACACACCGCCGCATTGTGGAAATATGCGCCTATACCCGACTCGCCCGAGCCTTATCCCGAGTACCGTTCTTCCTATAAAAATGAAAACGGCACAGAGATCACCGCCGCAAGGGTGAGGGGCAAAAAGCATAAGCACGAGGGTACGAACTGCGATGACTGGTACGAATTTGACATGGTGGGAAGCTGGACTGTCTGCGTTGTTTCGGACGGTGCAGGTTCAAAAAGGCTCTCACGCATCGGCGCACGTATATCGAGCGAAGCCGCCTGCGCTTACATAAAGGAACAGCTTTCTGCGCTCGACCGTCAGCAGACGGAAAACTCGCTTGCAATGCCTTTCGACAAGGCAGAATTCACCACTGTATGCACGAAGCTTGCGGAGATAATGCGCTCGGGTTTTGATGCGGCTTATTCCGCAGTTGAGGGAGCGGCTCTTATCCGCTCTGAGGACGAAAGCATCACTGCCGATCTTGGCAGAAAATGCGATGTGAAAGACCTTTCCGCAACTCTGCTTGCGTCTGCTGTAATTCCGCTCGAAAACGGAGAAACGTTCGTTATATCCGTTGCGGTAGGTGACGGCATGATCGCCGCTGTAAATGCCGACGGTGAATTTTCCTCTGCGCTGAAGCTGCTCGGAAACACCGACAAAGGCGGCTTTTCGGGCGAAACCGAATTCCTCGATGAAACAAAGACAGCCGAAAAGCTTTATTCAAACACGAAAATAATGCGCGGAAAAGTCACTTCCGTGATGATGATGACAGACGGTGTTTCGGACGATCATTACCCGAACTCGCCCGAACTTCTGCGGCTCTGGCTCGACCTTATGCTCAACGGCATCATTGATTTCCCGACAGAAAGCTACGAACCCGAAAAGGGCGAAGCACCCGAACCCGAAGCTCACCCGTGGGTGAACGACAGCAGTGTTGAAGTTTCGCTCTGCTATACGAAAAACATACTTGAAAAGAACAAGCTTTCCCTCGAGGAATTGTGGGGAAAGCGATTCGGCAGCCTTATGCACAAGTCCTCGCTCGAAGCGTTCGGGAAAAAGCTTGCCGATGATAAAAGCGAACGGCTCAAAGTCTGGCTCGACAACTATTCGCAGAGGGGTTCGTTCGATGACAGAACGCTCGTTATTATAGAACCCGGAATTCCGAAAGGGGTACAGTAAAAAGTGAACAGGATCGGAGAGGCTACTCTTGCAAGCGGCAGGAAGCTCCCTTATGTTATCACCGACAATCCTCCGAGAGGAGGAATGAAATATACATATTTTGCGCCCGATAAGTCTTATGTCGTGCAGTTTTTCAACGACCCGTCAAAGGTCGATGCGAATATGCGCAGGCGTATCGAAGCGATAATAAGCAAATACAATCCAACTATCCCCGAAAGCAGGGGCGGTGCGCTCGGAACGGACGAAAAACGTGCGGCTTACTTTGAAAAGCGTTTCTGCTGGCCGACCGATATTGTCGTTTCGCCCGAATTCGGACTTGTCTCGCCGTCCTATCCGTCCGATTTCTTCTTTGGCGACGGCGCTTCCGACTACCTTGACCTTAAAGGCAAGGACAAGAAAAGCAACTGGTTCACATCAAGAAACCGCCGATTTCTCAACAAAACGGAGCTGGGCGATTTCCGTTCGATGCTCCAGATGTCGCTCCTGCTGACCCGTTCAATACGGCGGCTTCATCAGGCAGGGCTTGCACATTCCGACCTTTCCAACAACAATGTCCTCATCGACCCGAGAAGCGGAAACTGCGTTGTTATCGACATCGACTCGCTCGTTGTTCCGGGGATATTTCCTCCCGAAGTCGCAGGAACGAGAGGCTACATTGCCCCCGAAGTCCTCGCAACGATGGAGCTTGACAAGAACGACCCTCGGCGAAAGATACCCGGTTCGGAAACCGATCTCCACGCTCTTGCCGTACTTATATATGAATACCTCCTGCTCCGCCACCCTCTTATCGGACCGAAAATTTTTTCGACCGAATCGGCTGAAAAGGACGATTTTCTTGCGCTCGGGCCAAAGGCACTTTTCATCGAAGACCCGAACGACCGCTCGAACCGCCCCGAAAACCTCGATGTTACGATAAGCGACCTCGGAAGTGACCTTGAATCGCTGTTTCTGCGTGCATTCGTTGACGGACTTCACTCACCCGAGCTTCGCCCGACCGCAATGGAGTGGGAAAGGGGACTTATCAAGGCCTGGGATATGCTTCACCGATGCGAAAATCCCGACTGCGACCACAAATGGTTCATTATGCACGATGTAAAGAACCCTGTGTGTCCTTTCTGCGGAACAAGTGTCAGGGGCGATATTTTACAGCTCGATATCTGCGCTCAGCCGAGGGGAAAAAGGGGTCAGTGGCGAAAGCATTCAACACTCATCGCCGAGAACAACACTCCGCTTTTCAAATGGCACACACGCACCGATGTTTTCCCCGATGAAAAAGCCGATACAAGGCTTGAAGCGTATATATGCTCGCATGAAAAGGCTTGGTATCTCATAAACAGCCACGCCGAGGGGCTTATGTCCCCGATGGGAAGTCCCGTTCCCGCAGGAAAGGCGATAAGGCTCACAAACGGAACAGTGTTCCGAGCCTGCCGTGAGGAAAACGGCTCACTTATAAAGGTTTCAATAATCAAAGGAATGAAATAAAAAATGACATTCAACGGTCTTACTGATAATCAGGCGGAAAGCCACAGAAAACAATTCGGCTCAAACTGTGCTGCGGAAGAGCCTTCAAAAACTGCGGGGAAACGCTTTGCCGAACGCTTCGGCAGAGTTCCCGTAAAAGTATATATAATAATCCTGCTGCTGTGCTTATGCTTCGGGATAATCCTTTCGCTCGGAAGCGGTCTGCACGGCATTATCCCGTGCATTATCTCCGCAGCCGTGAATGCGCTGACTGTTTTCACGGTTTGCTTATGGGAAAGCACTCTCCACAGCCGAAAGGCACGTCAGCTGCGCAGTGACGGCAAATGCAGAGTCTACCGCTGCGGAAACTCCGTTTCGGAGGTGAACTCGGGCGATATCGTAAAGGGCGATTATGTCCTTCTCACGGCAGGCGACATCGTTCCTGCGGAGGGCATCGTTCAGACGGGCGATATCACCATCGGCAAGGACGGCAGGACTGACCTTGTGCGCAGGGATATGAAGGACGAGCTTGACGAGGATATCTCGGGCGAATACACACTTGAAAAGGGAACGCTCGTCACCTCAGGTCACGCTGTAATGAAAGTTACGCAGGTTGAGGAAAGTTTTGTTAAACCTCTTGTGATATCCTCTAAGAAATATACATTCTGTATATTGATAAGTGCTGTTCTGACGGCTCTGCTGGTTGTTTTTACGGCTTATCAGGCTGAAAAAAGCGGTGAGGGAATGACAGCTCTCCCGATGAAAACGGCTCTTTTCGCTTCGCTTATTTTAATGTCGGGAGCAGGTCTGAAAGACCCTCTCGGGGAATATCTTTCCGCAGGAAGAACGGAAATTCGCCGCAGCGGTGCTGATATGAGGACGCTCACGCCGAAATGCGATGTGATCTTCATCAACAGGAGCGGCTTTGCGACGGACGGAAAGCCAACTGCTGTCGGATTTACGGACGGCAGCGGTGCGACAATGACAAAATTTTACGAAGTCCCCTACCCTCTCGGAACTATTGCTGCAAATGCGGCGGCTGAAAACACCTCCGCTCTTGTGAACAAGGGCAGGATAATCAGCGCAGACCCTTACGAAGCCGCAGAAATGACCTTTATGGCAGAGCGTCTTAAAAGCACGGTCGAGCTTGAGATAAACGCCGAGCTTGTCAAGGGCGAGCTGCCTGCGAACGGATATAAACGCTTTTTAAGGGGCGACCCGAGCGTTATCATAAGCGGCTGCAAAAGCTGTTTTGACGGAACGGGCAAGGAGAAGGAATTTTCATCTGCGGCGGCTGTGAAAGCGCTTGCGGAGGAGCTTATTTTTCAGGGCAATTCCGTTATCGCTTATGCGGCGGAGCTTTGGGACGGGCGAAAGGTCTTTATCGGAATGATGACCATTCGTGAGAAATACCGCAGCGGTGCCGACAATGCGTTCAAAAAGCTTTCGGAGCATGGCGTCAGACCGATACTTCTCGTTCCGTATGATGAAGCGTCTCTCCGTGACAAGGCTGTCGCAGGCGCAGGTGCGGACGACTCCGTTCCATACAAAAAGCTTGCGGAAATGACCCCGGGTGAAGCCGCAAAGGCTCTCAAAAAGGCAAAGATGATCACGGGCAGATGCGACAAGAGTAAGCTTATCGGGCTTGCAAAGGCGGCAGGAAAAACCGTCGGCACAACTGCGGTCGATGTTCACGATGCGCTCGAATGCGAGGAAGCCGACGCTGTTTATGCTTCTGCCGAGGCTTGCACGGCTGCAAAGGAGATCGCCGACTGCACCGCACTTGACGGACTTTCTTCCATAGCTGTAAGCATGGACTGCTCCGCTGAGATAAGAAAACACGCTGCGGGCTATGAGGCTCTCAGGACGGCTATGATCGCAATGGCAGCGGCTGCAATGTATTTCGGTGAAAATATAAGCACACCTGTCCTCGGTGCTGCCGTTATGATAGGTGCTGCGGCTGTCGGCACGCTGCTCACCGGCTTTTCTGCACTTCAGCTTGGTCAGAGCTGCAAAAAGCACTGCGCCGAAAGCAGCTCAAAGGAGGTACGTTCGTGAAAGCACAGGAGCTTCAGAAAATGCTTGACAATGCTGAAATGAACGGCGGGATAAAGCTCCCACACGGCGAATATGAGGGCAATTTTACAGTGAGCGTTCCCTGCACCATACACGGGAACGGCACACTTCTTCTGTGCGGCAAAGGCACTGCGCTGACGATAAATGCGCCTGATATTAAGATCAACGACCTGCTCATTGAACATCTTTCCCCGAGGGTGGGAACTGCGCTCTGCTCGTCCTGCAAGGGAACGATCCTGAACAATGTGACTGTCAGCGGCAAGGTCATGGGCATTGACGGCGAGGACGGATATTTCGGTATCCCGACCGTGATAAACGTCGGCGCTTTTCCTGCCGATACGCTTTGCACCGTGAGAATACACATCGAACTTCCGACTTCTGCACGGCTTTTTTCAAATGCAAGCGGAGTGAACATTCCCGAGCCCGAGCTTTCTGCAGGTGGGAATACCGTACTTATCGAAATCGAACCGATGCGAAGCGGAACTCTGCTTTACGGTGAGCTTTCGCTTGAAACGGGCTTAAAGCGCAGGATATACATTTCGGGCGAAGCTGTCCCGAACGCTTACAGCTTTGAGGAAGGCGCACTCATATACGAAGCCGAGCCTGAGCCGACCGAGAACGAGATCGCCGAGCAGGGCGTTATCTATCCCGAGGAGGAAAGCGGCGACACCGAAGATGAGCTTCTTGCGCCCATGCCTTACGATGATGAAAAAAAGCCGCATGAGCTTCTCATAATCGAAAGAGGAATGCTCGTCAAGGCGGATTCCCCGACGGCGCATATCGAACTTCTCTATGACAATAAGGACTTCCCGATGGAGGTCGATGCGTTCGCATTTATGGCAAATTCCGAGGGAACGGTCACGCAGAATGACAGGTTCGTTTTCTTCGGCAACGACCACTCAATTGGCGGCGGAGTTCAGCTCCTCAATGCGCCCGACAAAAAGGTTTTCCACATCAATTTCGACCGCATTCCGCACGATGTTTCGGAGATAGACATTGCGTATTCGATATACAGCAATCCGCTGAACCTCAATTTCAGCGACCTTTCCAATCCTGCCGTTTCGATAACGCTTGAAAACGGAACGAACTATATCTTTATGCTCCCGAAGCCGCTCGATGTCGGAACGGTCGTCGGTATCGAGCTTATCCGCAGTGAGGACGGATTCCGCATCTCGCCGCTCGGAATGATATATCCGAGGGGGCTGGAAGACCTTTGCAGGAACTACGGACTTAATATTTTAAAATAAAGCAAAAACGCCGCTCCGCTTGTTCCGACAAAGCAGTATCGGCGTTTACTTTTAAGGAGAAGTATGAACAAAGCAATTTTCTGGGATTTTGACGGAACGCTTGTACATTCCGAGCATCTATGGAGCGGTTCTCTTTACAAAAGCTTACAGCGGTACACTCCGCACAAGGACATTACGCTCGATGATATCCGTCCGCCGATGTCGCACGGCTTTTCGTGGGACTTTTATTATGAGGATATGCACGAGATAACGGGCGAGAAATGGTGGGATCACACCTTTGAGCATATACAAAGAGTATATAAAGCTGTTGGTATTACAGAAAGTGAAGCAAAAACGCTTCTTCCGCTCTTTCGGAAAGTCCTGCTTGAACCCGAAAACTATCATTTGTACAGCGACACGGTCTCAACACTTGAAACGCTCCGTGAAAAAGGTTACAGGCACTATCTTCTTTCGAACAACTACCCCGAGCTTGATATTACGATGGATAAGATAGGCTTGTCGCAGTATTTTGACGGGATGATGATCTCGGCGCAGGTCGGTTTTGACAAGCCTCGGCGTGAAATTTTTGAGCTTGCGCTTGAAATGGCAGGAAAACCCCAAAAAAGCTTTATGGTCGGCGATAATCCGCAGAGCGACATAAAAGGTGCGCTCGGCGTTGGTATCCCTGCGATACTTGTACATAATAACAATGCAAACGGAATGGATTGTGAGATCTGTGAAAATTTGTCGGATATTATCGGACTTTTATGAAAAAAACACGTTCTGTTCTTTTATTCCATTTTCAAATTGATTTCACATTGTTCACACATAGATGCTTTACAATATAAACTGTGGTCGGGAGGAAACGATAAAAGATACCTCCGATAAAAACAGATTACGAAAGGCGGCATTTATATGTACGATTCAAATAACTACACTTATTCAAACGGCGGATTTACACCAACAGACCCTGAACAGAAGCCTCCCAAGAAGTCGGGCGGCGCAGGAAAGGTCATTGCAGGCTTGCTCGCAGTAATTCTTGTAGGCGGTGCATCAGGCTACGGCGGAGCTTATCTTGCACGTTCAAACGACAGCGTAAGCACATCGGCTTCGGTCCAGACGGAAGCTCCCGCTGTTCCACAGCAGACAACGGTCTCCGCAGACAGCGGCAATTCCAACAAGGTCTCGGCACTCGGTTCAACTTCAAGCTCTTCGGACGGTGAAATGACGACCAATGACGTTATCAAAAAGGTAAAGCCCTCCGTTGTTCTTGTTTCCTCCACATTCACCTCCGCAGGCGGTGCAAGCACAGGTACGGGCATCGTATTCAGCGCAGACGGCTACATCGTTACCAATGCACACGTTATCACGACCGAAGTTAAAACGAGCATGAACAGCAGCCAGTTCGATCCGTTCAGCAACTTCTTCGATAATTTCTACAACAATTACAACAGCTACGGTTCGTCAAGCCAGACCGAGGTCGTAAAGGCTGATAAGGTCACCGTTACGCTGGATGATGAGACCGAATACGAGGCAACTATCGTCGGCTATGACTCCAACACAGACCTTGCAGTTCTTAAGATCGATGCAGCGGGACTTACCCCTGCTGAGATAGGCGATTCGACAACGCTTGAAATGGGCGACAAGGCTATCACGCTCGGCTATCCTCTCGGACTCGGACTTTCCGCTTCGGACGGTATCGTTTCGGGTCTTAACAAGGAAATGAGCGTCGAGGTCGCAGGCGGCACAGCAACAATGACGCTTCTCCAGACCGATGCGGCAGTAAACCCGGGCAACTCGGGCGGTCCTCTCCTTAACAGCGAAGGTCAGGTAGTCGGAATCACCTCCTCGAAGATCGCAAGCTCCGATGTTGACGGTGTAGGCTTTGCGATCCCTATCACGGATGCACTTCCTATACTCAATGAGCTTATGACAACGGGTACTGTTAAGAACACGACGCCTAAGATCGGCATCACGGGCACTGAAATTTCTTCCGCAGTAAAGCGTTATTACAACCTCCCCGTAGACAGCGGCGTTCTCGTAGCTTCCGTTGAACCGGGTTCATGCGCAGAGGCAGCAGGACTTGAAGCAGGCGATGTTATCGTTAAGGCTGACGGTACGGAGATCTCCACGATGGATGAGCTTGTCAAGATCAAGAACAAGCACAAGGCAGGCGAAAAAATGACCCTCACCCTTGCAAGAAGTGACGGAGATGTTGATATTGAGCTTACTCTCGACACAGACGAGTGAGGTTCAGTTGACAGTTAACAGTTAATAGTTAATAGTTAATAGTTAACAGTTTTCAATTGATAATTGATAATTTGCAGTTGACAGTTAATAGTTGATAGTATACAATTGATAATTGGCGCAATTCACATTTTTTGGGGTTTCCTGATTTTTGTGGATTGCGCCTTTTTTGCTGTTTGGTGTGGCTTATGTTGGGTTTGCGGATAATTACGCATTGTAATACTAAACACCAATAAAATACAGGAAAAAATCTGCGCCGAAATCCTATATATTCGAGATTGTCGGCTTGATTTTTTCCAAATTTTAAATGGTGTTTAGTATAAATCGTGCGTTATATATGCATTTTGTTTAAAAAAGCCCTTGATTTATATGTTTTTTTATGGTATAATTAATCATATATATTCAAACTATTTTGCTCTGCGGAGTGCTTTTTCCGCTATCTGTTCCCAATTAAATAAGGAGATGAGTTTATGATAGGCGACCTCCACTGTCACACCACTCTTTCCGACGGTTCACTCGGAATTGAGGATATTATCGTTCAGGCAAAGAAAACGGGCATTGATTTCATTTCGATAACCGATCATGACACAATGTCGTCGATAAACCGTGCAAAAGTCCTCGGCGAACGCTACGGCGTTCAGACTATCCCCGGTGTTGAGCTTTCGGCTTGGGACAAGAAGCGCAACCGCAAGGTACACATTCTTTGCTATGCTCCGCAGAAGCCTGACCGTCTGGAGGGACTTTGCATAAAATCCTGCGAGATAAGGCGGAAATGCGCTGCTGAGATGGTGGAAAACGTTATGAAGCTTTACCCGATAACTGTGGAAAGCGTTATGAAGCACGCAACGGGTTCAAAGAGCATTTTCAAGCAGCACATTATGCATGCGCTCATTGAATACGGCTACACCACTCATTTCTACGGAAAGCTCAACCACAAGCTTTTCAATCACAAGGACGGTATCAGTGTGGTCGAACGTGAATATCCCGATGTAAACTTTGTGCTTGACCTTATTCATTCGGCAAAGGGCGTTGCTGTACTGGCTCACCCGATGAAGTATGATTCCGTTGAGCTGCTTGAGGAGCTTGCGCAGAACGGCAAGATCGACGGCGTTGAGGCTTATCATTACTCTGCGACCGAGGAACAGCAGCAGAAGCTTATCGAAACTGCCGAAAAGTATGATCTCATCGTAACGGGAGGCTCGGATTTTCACGGACTTTACAATGAACGCCCGACCCATATCGGCAGCTACTACACCTCAAAGGAAAATATCGACAGGATAATCAAGCTTGCGAACAAAACAAAGTAAGCTTATACTATTATAAATATAAAGGAAGAATACTAAAATGAGCATTATGGACGAATCACTTCAGAAGCATTACGAATGGCAGGGAAAGATCGAGGTAGTTTCACGCTGTACGGTCGAAAACCGTGAACAGCTTTCGCTTGCGTACACTCCCGGCGTTGCGCAGCCTTGCCTTGAAATTGAAAAGAACCCCGAGCTTTCCTATGACCTTACAAGAAGACACAACCTTGTTGCTGTTATCACGGACGGTACTGCCGTGCTCGGACTTGGCGACATCGGACCGAGAGCATCTATGCCCGTAATGGAGGGCAAATGTGCGCTTTTCAAAGAATTTGCAGGCGTTGACGCTTTCCCTATCTGCGTGAATTCCAAGGACGTTGATGAGTTCGTCCGCACTGTCGAGCTTATTTCATACAGCTTCGGCGGAATCAACCTTGAAGATATCTCCGCCCCACGCTGCTTCGAGATCGAAAAGAAGCTCAAAGAGAGATGCGATATCCCTGTTTTCCACGATGACCAGCACGGAACGGCTATCGTTGCATCTGCCGCAATGCTCAATGCCGCAAAGGTGGCAGGCAAGAAGTTCGGGGATATGACCCTCGTTATCAACGGCGCAGGTGCGGCAGGCTGTGCAATTGCAAAGCAGTTCATCTCAATGGGAATGGGCGATATCATAATGGTAGACCTTGCAGGGATCATCTGCGACGGTGACGAGTTCAAGAATCCGTCCCACTACGAAATGGCAAAGCTCACAAATAAGAACCACAAGAAGGGTACACTTGCCGATGCACTCAAGGGCGCAGACGCTTTCATCGGCGTATCGAAGCCTAATCTTGTTTCGCCCGAAATGGTAAAGTCAATGAATGATAAGTCCATCATCTTCGCAATGGCAAATCCTACACCGGAAATTATGCCCGACGCTGCAAAGGAAGCAGGCGCATTCGTCGTAGGTACAGGACGTTCCGACTTTCCGAACCAGATCAACAACGTTGTTGCATTCCCCGGAATTTTCAAGGGCGCACTTGCAGTTCGTGCAAGCGATATAAACGAAGATATGAAGCGTGCCGCAGCTTACGCTATCGCAGCAGCAGTTCCTGCCGATAAGCTTTGCGCAGACTTTATCCTCCCGAACGCATTCGATAAGAATGTTGCGGTCATCGTTGCAGATGCAGTTGCAAAGGCAGCAGTTGAATCGGGAGTGGCAAGATTAAAAAAGTAATTATCAAGAGGTGATCCATAATGACATACACATATACTCCGAGGGGAGTTTGTTCAAAAAAAATAACCGTTGAGCTTTCCGACAATGGCGTTGTTGAGAATGTCAGCTTTCAGGGTGGCTGCAACGGCAATACTCAGGGCGTCGCAGCTCTTGTAAAGGGAATGAAGGCCGAGGAAGCTATCTCCCGAATGAAGGGCATCGACTGCAACGGCAGAGGAACTTCCTGTCCCGATCAGCTTGCCGAAGCCCTTACCGAGGCTCTTGAAGAGCTTTAAGCCTTGAAAACGCTGATAAATTTCGGCGGCATCGGGTGGACAATACTGTTTATAGTATCCGTTCTCGCTTTCCTGTTCGGACTTTCGCCGCTTTTCAACCCGAACATTCACCTTAACCTCGGAAATTACGTTATAATGGCAGGAGGAGCTGTGCTTGCGCTTTTTGCCGTTTTCCACGGGAAAATTTTCACGCTGATAAAAACGAGCAGAGCGGTACGGGTGGTTTTCTGCATTATTGCCGCACTTGCGATAGTTTTTATCATAATTTCGGCGGTCGTCTCCGCACTTATGATAAAGGCGGCGAACGACAAACCGACCGACCCTGCGGCGATAATCGTTTTAGGGTGCAGGGTACACGGGGAAAAGCCCAGTCCTATGCTTATGCAGAGGATAAGTGCGGCTTGCCGTTACCTTGAGGAATATCCCGAGGCGGTAGTTGTCGCATCGGGCGGAAAGGGCGAGGACGAGCTTATTTCTGAGGCTGAATGTATAAAACGTCAGCTTGAAAGCCGTGGGATAGCACCCGAAAGGATAATCATCGAGGACAAATCGACAAGCACCCGTGAAAATATGGCTTTTTCAAAGGCTTTGCTTGAAGAAAGGGGCATTTCGGGCGAAATTGCGATAGTTTCAAACGAATATCACCTCCGACGTGCAAAAACGATAGCGAAAAAGCAGGGTCTTGACGTAAAATGCTGCGCCGCACGGACAGTTCCGATATATCTTCCGCCATACTGGGTGAGGGAGATATTCGGGAATGTTTACGAATTTCTCTTCTGAAAAAGGACACGGATTTCGTCTGATTTTCACCTGTTTCTGTATCTTTTAACACAAATCAGGACTATAATAATTTTAAAATAATGCCGCACATTCGTAACAAAACGTGCGGCATTGCTGTAATGACATAACGGGAAAGCTTATCCCCGAAAGGAGCTTTTTATGAAAAAATTGCTTTTTGTTTTTAACCCACATTCAGGTAAGGGACAGATAAAGTTCCACCTGCTTCAGATACTCGATACGTTCACAAAGGCAGGCTATGAAGTCACGGCTCACCCGACTCAGGCAAAGCTTGACGCCGTTAACGTTATCACGGAAACGGGAGCGGAGCATGATGTCATCGTTGTGAGCGGCGGCGACGGCACTATGAACGAAGCAATCAAAGGCTTGATGAACCTCGGCGAAAAGATACCGCTCGGCTATATCCCCGCAGGAACGATGAACGACTTCGCTTCGAGCCTTGGCATACCGCACAATATGACGGCGGCGGCTGAAAAGATAGTCACGGGCGAGACCGCAGAGGTCGATATCGGCGCTTTCAACGATGAATTTTTCACCTACGTTGCAGGCTTCGGAGCTTTCACCGATGTCAGCTATGGCACTTCACAGCAGATGAAGAACGTTTTCGGAAGCCTTGCCTACATCGCAGAGGGACTTAGCATAAAGCGCCTTAACAGTATGAAGCCGTACAATGTCAAGGTAGAATATGACGGCAACGTTATCGAGGACGAATTCATCTACGGTATGATATGCAACTCAATGTCGGTCGGAGGCTTCAAGGGTCTCGGCGGCAAGGACGTGCTGATGAACGACGGCATTATGGAAGGGCTTTTCATAAAGAACCCGAAGAACCTTATCGAGCTTCAGCAGACGATAAATGCTCTGCTTGCACGAAATCTTGAAGCGGACTGCTTCTACTATTTCAAGACGGGGAAAGCGGTCGTAAGCTCGGACGAATCGATCCCGTGGACGCTTGACGGCGAATTCGGAGGAGACGTTTCAAGAGCAGAGATAAGCGCAAAGAACAAAGCTATCTGCCTGTTTGCATCGCCGACGCTCAAAATTCTCGGCGGAACTGCCGAAGTTGTTCCCGAGCCGATGGGTGATGAATCCGACCCGAGCTATTATTACTCCGAGGAGAACGACGATCCGACAGAGTGATATCCGACTAATTTATTTTTCCTGAATTTGCTTGCCGCTCAGATGCTCTATGGTTATCTCGTAGAGCCGGGCGGCTTTTATATGGTCTGCGATCTCGGCTTCGACTTCATCCTTGGTCGGATAATATTTCATTGCAAGGGTGCGTACCTTTTCCTCGGTCATTTCGGCATCGGAGATAAGGCGGCATCTGCCGAAAACAACAACGCTTTTTACATAGGCTGCCCATTCGCCCTCGGCGAAGTGCTCTCCGCCATAGACGGTGAAGCAGACCTTGTCGTCCTTTTTCAGCGCATCGACCTTGTGACCCGACTTTGCACCGTGGAAATATATCCTGCCGCTTTCCTCATCGTAAAAATAGTTGAGGGGAATTGCGAACGGATAGCCGTCATCGCCGTTTACAGCAAGCACTCCGCACTTTTCGGTAAGCAGAAGCTGTTTTGCATCTTCTTCGGAAATGGCTCTTTTGGCTCTTCTCAATGGTCTGAACATTATAGTCCGCCCCTTTTTATAAAGTTAAAGTGGTTTTATAATAGCATATAATTATGTATAATTCAAGTGCTTGGCACAGCAAAAATTTAGCCTGCTAAAAAATGGCGCAGTTCACATTTATATGAAAACTGCGAAGCAACCAGCTGGTCGAGCTGAGCACAGCTCGTCAGGTGTCCAGAGGGCGGAAGCCCTTTGGTCGCTCTCCGCAGAGAGCGAAATTTCCTAAACTAACAGCAAAACGCATTACCGCAATAACGAAATCACTAACAGCTAAAAATGGCGCAATTCACATCAAAAAAGGCAACCCCAAAATGTGAATTGCGCCAATTATTTTACCCGAATATCCATCCTTGAAGCCAAAATCCACGAACGGAGTGAGTGGATTTGAAGCTTCAACGCTATATGAATGATAAAACGCAGTATGAATGGCGGTTGGCTATCTGACAGATGGTCTGTTTCGGAGGCGCAGTTTATGTTTTATCCCGTTGTGCGTGAAAACGGTCGGATATGGAATCCGACCCTACGGATTTTTGTTGTTATCCCGTTCATATCCCACCGCTGTTCAAACGGTGTCGGCAAGAAATGCTTATCGCTTTCGCTCTGCGCATTTTATGCCGAGGATAGTTTGTTTTAGGAAAATAGAATTGGCGCAATTCACATTTTTCGGTTTACGAAACTGATTTCTCATAATTCGTTTACCATTATTCGTGTGAATTGCGCCGTTTTTTAGCTGTTAGATATTTTTCTATTGCGGCAATGCATTAGCTGTCATTTTAGAGGATTTCGCTCTCTGCGGAGAGCGACCAAGGGCTTCCGCCCTCTGGACACCTGACGAGCTGTGCTCAGCTCGACCAGCTGCTTGGCTTCGCATCACTGAACAAATGTCAGCTCTACCAATAATTCCGCATTCCGAATTCCGAATTCCGCATTAAAATAATTCCGCATTAAAATAATTCCGCATTAACCCAAAGGGTGTACCTTATCGGGTGCGATCTCGTTCATATGATTGGTTGCCGAAGCTGTGAGTTCGTACTTGTAGTATTCATAGCTGTCGCCGCTTTTCTGCGGATCCATCCATGTCATTACGCCGTTCCAGTCGTTGTTGTAGCAATTCTCATACTTCTGATCCGTGGTGAGGTTCATCTGTGCTTCATCGTCGTTCGGTGTTTCGCCGATTATTGCAGGCTTTGTTCCGTCAAGTCCGAAGTCAACGGGAGACTTATCGAACGGGTGAGGCATACTTGAAAGCATCCATGCATAGTAGTGGGGGCTGTAAAAGTCGAGGTAGGAATCATCAAGCCCTGTGATCTGCTTCAAAAACTCGTCGGATACATAGTTTCCCTCATAATTATCGGAGTTGTACTTTATCATACCCATTCCGACCGTTGCGAGGATATCGGAATTTTCGTGGATAACGGATGCGCACTTGCCGAAGAAGTAGGAAAGGTACTCAAAGCCGACCCTGCCGCATTCTTCATTTTCCTTTACCCAGTCGGGTTCGTTCATGATATCGATGCCGAAGATATATTCGCAGTTTCCGTAGCGTTCGCAGAAGGTCTTGACGTAATTCTCAGCGAAAGCATCGGTCATTTCCTTGCTCATTATAAGGTTTCTCCACTTGTCGCCTGAGCTGAACTTTGCAGTACCCTTGAAGTGGTCGAACGAGAGAAGCGTCGGCATAACATAGACCTTGTGCTTTTCTGCAAGCGCAAAGAGCTTGTCAAGATCTGTCCAGTGACCCTCTGTGATGCTCTTTACTTCGCCCGTGGTTTTGAGCTGGATAATGTTTTCGCCCGAGCAGTTTATCCAGATTCTTGTGCAGTTTACGTTGTCTGCCGCAAGCTGTGCGAAGGTCTTGTCCCAGAACTCTTCGTCCATATTGCCGTCAAAGTCGTTCCACTTTTCCCACGGAGTGTTCGTGCCGTTGATCCAGAGCTCCTTGCCGTTGACCATAAACTTTGTGCCGTCAACGCTTACTCTTGCCGAAGCCGAGGGTACTTCTGCCTCTGCCGTTACGGCTGCGTTATCATCGGCTGATGTGTTGTCCTTTGAACAAGCCGAGAACGAGAACAGCATTGCGGCTGCGAGAAATGCCGCCGAGACCTTTTTTAAATTTACCATTATTTATCCTCCCCGTTTATTGAATCATACCTCCGCAGGAACTGCTTGGTACGCTCATTTTTCGTATTGACGAACACCGCGTCGGGCGTTCCCTCTTCAACGATAACGCCGCCGTCCATAAAGATAACGTGGTCGGCAACTTCCCTTGCGAAAGCCATTTCGTGCGTAACGATGACCATTGTCATTTTGTCCTTTGCAAGCTCTTTTATAACTTTGAGAATTTCACCCGTAAGCTCCGGGTCAAGCGCCGAGGTCGGCTCGTCAAAGAACAGCACCTCGGGGTTGAGAGCGAGCGCCCTTGCAATGGAAACACGCTGCTGCTGACCGCCCGAAAGCTCGCAGGGATAAGCCTTTGCCTTGTTTTCAAGTCCCATTTTGCGGAGCAGCTCCATAGCCTTTTTCTCGGCTTCGTCCTTGGGCATTTTGAGGACGCACACAGGTGCTTCGGTGATGTTGCGAAGCACGTTCATATGAGGGAAAAGGTTAAAATTCTGGAATACAAGCCCTATTTTCAAGCGTATCTCACGCAGCTCCGCATTGGAAGCATAAACAGGCTTGCCGTTCGTATAACCCGTGACAAGATCACGTCCGCAGACGGTAACATTTCCGCCGCCGAGCTTTTCAAGCTGATTTATGCATCGGAGCATCGTCGATTTTCCGCTTCCCGACGGACCGATGACAGCAACGACTTCGCCCTTTTCAACATTGAACGAGATATCCTTGAGTACTTCGAGGTCGTCAAAGCTTTTGGAAAGATTTTTTACTTCAAGAATTGCCATCTGAACGATAGTCCTTTCCGAATTATTTATAATAGTCAAGCTTTTTCTCAACAGCGGAGAAAATAAGCGTCAGTATCGCATTCATCGCAAAATAGAAAACGCCTGCGATAAAAAGCGGTATAAGGTTGCTGTATGTTACCATAAGCTCTTTCGACTTGCGGAAAATTTCTATGTAAGCAATTACCGAAGCGAGCGAGGTGTCCTTGACGAGCGTGATAACTTCGTTTGCTCCGGCAGGGACGATGCGCTTTATGACCTGCGGAAGAATTATGCGGAAGAAGGTCTGGAGCTTTGTAAATCCGAGAGCCGCCGCAGCTTCGTGCTGACCCTTTGGGATAGACTCGATGCCGCCTCTGAAAATTTCAGCGAAATAAGCCGCATAGTTGAGCGCAAAAGCAGCGATAAGCGCCGTGAACTGGTAGGAGTCGCTTCGGATATCTATGCCCGTCAGATGTCCTGCCTTCTGGAGCATCGGGATAGCATAGTATATAGTGATTATCTGGAGCATGAGCGGAGTGCCGCGCATGATAAGTATATACAGATTGATAAGCCACGAAACGGGCTTGAACGGACATTTTTTGATAAGCGCAACTATCATTCCGAGCGGAATGGAGAACAGGAGCGTGAAGAAGAAAACATTGAGCGTCGGAAGCAGATATTTGGCAATTATCCCGACACAGTTCAGAATATCATCGAAATGCAAATAATTCACCTCATTAAAACGTACTCCTATGATTATACAATATTTGCGCAGAAAAAGCAAGGGAAAAAGCAATAAAAATTTAGCCTGAAATTGTAGTAAAGCAACAGTAAACTAATGTGAGATTAATTTATACAAAACACCATTTAAATTTCAGAAAAAAACAAGCCGACAATCTTGAATATATGTGATTTCGGCGCAGATTTTTTCTTTATTTTTTTGGTGTTTATACTAATTTTTAAACTGAAAGTGTACAAAAAATCAAGCAAAAGCTCGCATATATGGCTTTTGCGCCGATTTTTTGTCTACACTTTGATTAAAAATTAGTATTAGTATTAATGCGGGGTCATTTCGCAGTGCCGATATCGGAACACCGCAAATGATCCCGCATCTGAATTATGCATTGAATTCGTTTTCCTGTTCGGTCTCTCTTACCCTTCCGAGGACGATCGCACTTATCGGCTCGACCTCATAATCGCCCGAGACCTTTCTGCACGGCTCTGCGCCTGCATATCCGCCGTCCGCATAAACTCCGTATTCGCCGAATGCATAGAGCTTTACGGGGTAATTGTTCGGGTTGAAGAACACTACGATCTCCTCGAGCGTTTCATCGCCTTTGAGCAGGAAGCCTACGATGTGCTGTGGGAGATTGTCAAGGAATTGCAGGTTCTCTGCGACCTGCGAATTCTCGTACATTCTGAACGCATTGTGTGCCTTTCTGAGAGCGATAAGTCCCTTGTAATAGTTCACAACGTCCTTGAATTCGGACTTTCTGTTCCACTTCAGGCTGTTGATAGCGTCAGGCGACTTGTAGCTGTTGTGGTCAAAGACCGAGCCGCCCGGGAACGGCTTCGAGCGCAGGAATTCCTGACCTGCCTGAAAGAACGGTATGCCCTGTGAAAGGAACACCATTGCTGCGGCGAGCTTATCCATTTTTATTCTTGTTTCGATGCTTTCGGTCGGGTTCGTATAATAAAGCTTGTCCCAGAGCGTGAGATTATCGTGCGCTTCAACATAGTTCACGGTCTGCGTTGGGGAGCTTGTCCACGAATATTTCTCCATATTCGGGAGCTGTGGGTGGGGGATACGTCCTGCGATTATTTCCTTGACGTTCTCCTCGTTGCCCGATGCGCCGTTGACATAGCCTCTTGTCTTGTTCTCGAAGTTGTTGCCTTTTACGGTATCTCGGAAATCATCGCTGAAATAGCCTGCGTTCGGCGTGAATCTTGCGTTGAGCTTCATGCAGCGCTGTTCCCACGGAAGCGGCGTATCTGCACCTGTCCAGCCCTCGCCGTACATAATGACGTTCGGATTTATTTCGTGAAGCTTTTCATACGCCAAGTTTATTGTTTCCTTATCATAAAGTCCCATAAGGTCGAAGCGGAAGCCGTCTATCTTGTACTCGGTAGCCCAGTATGCAAGGCTGTCGAGGATATATTTTCTGACCATCGCCCTCTCGGTAGCAAGCTCGTTTCCGCAGCCCGAACCGTTCGCATAGAGATTGCGCTTGCCGTCCCACTGACGATAGTAATATTCGGGGAAGGTCTTGGTGAAGCAGGAGTCAGCTGTTCCTGCGGTATGGTTGTAAACAACGTCCATGATAACGCCGATGCCTGCCTCATGGAGCGCATAAACAAGGCGCTTCAGCTCGGCAACACGGGCTTTTCCGTTGAACGGATTGGTCGAATATGAACCCTCGGGAACGTTGTAGTTCTCAGGGTCATATCCCCAGTTGAACTGAGGACGGTGAACATCGGTCTCATCAACGGAAACAAAGTCGAATATCGGCATAAGCTGAACATGGGTAACGCCAAGCTCCTTAAGGTGGTCAATGCCAACGCTGCCGCCGCTGTCATTTTCAAGTCCTTTTTCGATAAAGGCGAGAAATCTTCCCTTGTAGCAGAAATGTCCGCTTTCGTCGATGGAAAAGTCACGGACGTGAAGCTCGTAAACACAGGCGTCCGTGTAATGTTCAAGCTTGACATAGGTCTGATTGTCCCAACCTGCGGGATTGAGCTTTGATGCATCAAAAACCATACCCATTGCGCCGTTTGCGCCTGCGGACTTGGCATAGATATCGATAGTTTCCTGCTCAACGCCGTCATTCGTCACGATATAGGTGTAGTAAACTCCGTCAAGGTTGCCGTAGACTGTCTTTGACCATACGCCCTTTTTATTTTTTGTCATCGGAAGATGACGGTAAGGCTTTTCATCACGGCAGGTTTTGTAAAGATAGATAGCAACGTTGTCTGCAAGCGGCGCCCAGACCTTAAATTCGGTCTTTTCGGGTGAATAGACCGAACCTAAGTCATTGCCGTCATAGAAATACTTTTTATCAATATCGGAAAACACAAAGAACACCCCATTTTATAGTTTGACTCCCCTGTGTGAAAAGTCCACCGAGGGAAGGTATCTCGCTCAAAAGCTTATAGCTGCCTCAAAGGCAGTTTTGAAGCACCGATAAGCTTTCTTATACTAATTTTTAAACTGAAAGTGTACAAAAAATCAAGCAAAATCTCGTAGCTGTTGAAAACAGGTTTATATGGATTTTGCGCCGATTTTTTGTCTACACTTTGATTAAAAATTAGTATTTAACATAACAGCGCCGCATAATCGGTATTATGCGGTGCTGTAAAATGTCTGTCATTGGTTTTATCAGAAACCGTTTCCGTGTCTGTTGAACTTTATCTCGGGCATTGAATCGGAGGAATAATAGTCCTTGCCGGGACGCTTGAAGAATACATCTGCGTCCTCGGGCTGCTTGATGCCCTTCTTAGGTGTTTTTTCGGCTTCGGCGAGAGCCTTTCGCTCGCTTTCACGCATATTTCTTGTGCGTTCCTTGTCACGGATCTGTCTGTTGAGTTCGATGGACTCCTCGATCTCCTGCTGGAGCTTCTTGAAATCCATGCGCTTGTGATCGCTCTGCTGAACAGGCTGTTCGGGAGCGAGCAGATCGGCTGCGGTAAGACCTTCAAGCTCGGAGTCGTCATAATCATCAACGAACATTACATCGTCGCCAAAGGTCTCGTCAACGTTTTCCTCAGTCTCAGCTTCATCGTCCATGCTGATGTTGCCGATGTCTTTCTTTTCGGGTTCGCTGCCGAAGAGAGTGCTGTTATCATTGCTCGGAGCGCCGTCATCGGTGATATCGAGGTCGATGGAGTTGTTGATTATATCATAGGTATTGTCTGCCTTTGCAGCGGCTGCATCTCTTGCAGCCTGTTCCTCACGGTCTCTCTCGTTTTTAAGGCGTTCAGCCTCGGCTTTAGCCTTTGCTTTTGCGAGATCCTCAACCGCATTGAGTGCTCTGGAGCTTGTTCTGTTCGCCGTGGAGCTTTCGTTTCCGAGGATATCGAAATCGAAGTCGATACCTGCGCTGCTTACGGGAGCAGGACTTGGCGCAGGAGCAGACTTTGGTGCAGGTGCAGGCGTCGCAGAAGAAATTCCGATCGGGTCAAATAAAATATCGGATATCGGCTCGGGCGCAGGAGTCGGAGTCGGTGCAGGTGCAGCCGCCTGAACGGGTGCAGGTTCCGCTGTCGGCTTCTTGCGTGAGAAGAGATCCATGTAGCTGTTGTGCTTAGGCGCTGTGCTTGCAGGCTTCGGAGCAGGCATAGGCGCAGGAGTCGGTGCCGGTGTCGGAGCAGGAGTCGGCATCGGTGCAGGTGCAGGACGTGTCGGCATCTCGGGCTTCGGCATAGGTGCAGGCTTAGGAGCTGCTTCAAATTTCGGAACAGCCGCAGGCGCCGGTGCTGTAAGCTCGGCAATATCGTCTGCGATCGAGAGAACATTGTCGTTTTCCTCAGCTTCCTGCTTCGGTTCAATATGAACAGGCTTAGGAACTTCAACCTTAACCTCTTCCTTAACAGGCTCGGGCTGAACAGGCTGTGGTATTTCAGCCTTAACTTCTTCCTTAACAGGTTCAGGCTGAACAGGCTTCGGAGCTTCAACCTCAGCTTCCGCCTTAACAGGTTCGGGCTGAACAGGCTTAGGTTCTTCAACCTCAGCTTCCGCCTTAACAGGTTCGGGCTGAACAGACTTAGCTTCTTCAACCTCAACTTCTGCCTTAACAGGTTCGGGCTGAACAGGCTGTGGTATTTCAACCTTAACTTCTTCCTTAACAGGCTCGGGCTGAACAGGCTGTGGTATTTCAACCTTAACTTCTTCCTTAACAGGTTCAGCCTTTGGAGCTTCGGGAGCATTGTGCTGATGAACGGGAGGATGATTGAGCAGAACATTTCCCGATGAAAGCGCAGCAAGAGCGTCATCAAGCGATGTTACAACGTGTTCTCCCGTTGGTGCGGACGGCTTCGGCTGAACAGGCTTCGGAGCTTCCTGCTTAGGTTCTTCCTTAGGCTGAGCGGGAGCTTCCTCACGGACAGTCGTTTCCGCAGCTTCAACAGGCTTTTCAGCTTCAACAGGCTTATGCTGATGAACGGGAGGTTTGTTGAGCAGAACATTTCCCGATGAAAGCGCAGCAAGTGCGTCGTCAAGCGATGTTACAACATGGTCTCCGCTCGGTGCGGACGGCTTCGGCTGAACAGGCTTCGGCGGCTCGGGCTTCGGAACAGCCGTCGGCGCAGGAGTCGGCGCAGGTGTCGGCGTTTCTGCGGCAGGCTTGGGCTGAACGGGAGCTGTCGGTGCCGGCTTTGCCTCGGCAGCAGGCTTCGGCGGTTCTTTGAGTGCCTCTCTTATTTCCTCCGCCGCTCTCTGTGCAGACTTTTTCGGCGGATCGATTATATTCTGTACGGCTGCGATAAGGCTTTTAAGGTTATCCTTTGAAGTCGAATCGGAATAGCCCTTGATTATTGCGAGTGCATTGATATCATCGGCGGTGCGGACATCATGCTTATTTATCGAGGTCTGTGCAGCAAGGAGCTGTGCTTTGTCCATAACGCTCGTTTTCTTCTTGTCAATGCCGCTGTTGATAACGATGAGCGGAACAACATTCTTGAACTGCTCGGGGTAATTTTCAGTGATAAGGCGAGCCTTAGCTTCTTCGGAGTCATTGCAGTACCACGAAACTGCGGCAACGATCATCTTGTTGACATTGACCTGACCGAGGTTCTTTTTCAGCCAGTCCATTATCAGTATCTTGTCGCCGTAAACACCGCCTGCAAAGACGACTGCCTTGTATTCGAGTGCCTTTGTGGACGTAAAGGAAGCCGCAGCGAAGATGTCTGCGCCTGTTTCTTCTTTCAGCCATTCGGCATATTGCTTGGTGTGACCGTATTTTGTAGCATATACAACAGCTATATCTTTCATTGTTATGTACAGGCTTTGATGCCCTCTTTCCTCCCTGTTAGATAGATTTTTTGCTGCGTTGTCAAAATGCCTAAACGCAGCGGCTCTTATTTTAATTATAACGGTTTTTGCAGCGTCCTATGTGGATGAAATATTAACCAAATATTAAATTTATTTTAATTATTAAGTCAAAATATGAATAAAGGGGCTGAAATCAGACTTTTTTAATCAGTTTGTTAAAGAAAACGATACTTTTTGTGCAAAATAACAAGTTAATTGAAATACTTTGTTTTCTTTGTAAGTGCGGAGAGCAGTTCAAGACGTGCAGTGTCCTTATACTCAGGCTTTACCATATAATAAATGTAGTTTTCGGCAAGTGCGATATCGGGGATAGTTCTTCCCTCGATCTTGAACTGGTTATATCCCATCGGAATATACTTTTCAAGAATTGCATCGGGGGAAATATGTGTCGGCAGATCGTTTATCTGATAGATATGGCGAAGCATCGACGGGCAATTGAATTCCTTTATCTGTATAGGCTTGCGCATCATCGGCGGAGTCTTCATTGCTTCGGCATATTCTATCTGCGCCTCGCCGATAGCACGGTAATGCTCGCCTCTCCTCTGGCAGTTCGGGGTACAGCAGGCATTTATCAGCAGCTCGCACTTTTCCTTGTGGGGGACCTTTTCAAGGAACCCGAAATTATTGTTCCAGTTATAGTCAAGAACGACATAGTGATAGTCCTTTTCAAGCTCTGCGGCAAGCTCATCCGCATTGCGTATCTCCTTGCAGGTGGACGAGGTTATCTTATAGTTGGGGTAGTTTTTGCGGATGTATTCTTCAAGCAGCGGCGAAAAAACGATGACCTCGTTCATTCCGTTGTCGCATAATCTCAGTACCTTGTTGCAGAAAGGGTCGCCGAGATGCTTTTCCTCGATAAGAGGGTTAGTGAACGTAAATCGGAGCGGAACTCCCCTTGAATTGAACGCCTGTGTGACATTCTTGATTATCTCATCATCAACAACACCGACAGTATTTCGTCCGCCGTTCCAGAGTGATGGTGGAAATGCGCCGAAAACAGATGCTATTTTTACGCCTTCACGGAAATACTCGGGATGCTGCTTCATAAGTTCAAGCAGAAGCAGATTAAGTCGGCAGTGATTGACAAAATCGGGAATATGAAAATTTATATCCATTTTTAAATTTGCTCCTTGATCAGAATGTTTATATAAAAATAACTCTATAAATTATAGCATATTTATATCACATTTTCAATAGTACAGACAATTACCGCCATTATTTTGTCAAAAATGACAAAAAACAGGTTGTCTATTGTATTTTTACACTAAGGTGCTATAATAGAAGTGTACAAATTTCCATAAAATTTTTATAAAAAGGAACGATAAAAATGATCGTAAATACACTTATGCCTTATGCCGAAAAACTGAGCGCCCTTTCGGTTTTCAGAGGGATCCTTGAAGATGAGACCGTGCAGGCTTTCCATGCATTGCTCCGTGAACCTACCCCTGCAAGCTACGGCAGCTTCGTAAATCTCCTCTACCGAACAACGGACGACCTCACCGAATGTATCCTCGGTGCAGTCACCGAGAACGAGAACCCTTTTATGCTCCGTCTTGCCGCATACGAGGAAGTTCCCGAAAATATCGAAAAAGCCGCAAAGGCAGAGCTTGAAGCCTTGCAGGAGATCGCAGAGCTGTCCTCCGCCGAGGTAAAAAAAGCAATGGGCGAACACGCCGCTTACGTCTCCTCCGAATGGAAAACAACACATGTCAACTTTCTCAAGGCTTACACCGAGCGCATGGGCTGCCTGTCGACAAGGGGCTGCGGCATTTTCGCCGAATATTATGCTTTCACGCTCAAAAACGGCAGACTTGTGCCTATCAAGAACCCCGATCCTCAGCGTCTCTCTCAGCTTTCGGGCTATGAGCTTGAACGCGGAAAGGTCATCGGCAACACGCTTGCGCTGCTCAATAACAAGCCTGCCGCAAATGTGCTTCTTTACGGCGACGCAGGAACAGGAAAGTCCTCGACCGTAAAGGCTATCGTCAACGAATACAGGAACGACGGTCTGCGCCTTATCGAGCTTAACAAAACGCAGCTCCCCGAGCTTCCCGATGTTATCGAACGGATAGCGAAAAATCCGCTCAAATTCATAATCTTCATCGATGATGTTTCGTTCTCGTCCGATGATGATAATTTCAGCTCGCTCAAAGCTGTTCTCGAGGGTTCGGCTGCGGCAAAGACCTCAAATATGGCGATCTATGCAACGAGCAACAGACGTCATCTTGTAAAGGAGAAATTCTCCGACAGAGACGGCGATGATATGCACGCTTCCGATACAAGAGAGGAGCTTATCTCGCTTTCCGAGCGTTTCGGACTCAAAGTCGCATTCCTTAAGCCCGACAAGGAGAACTATCTTAAGATAGTCGCAAACCTCGCCAAGGAAAACGGGATCGAGGTCACGGACGAGCTTCTTATGGGTGCGGAAGCATTCGCCCTGCGCAGAAACGGCAGAAGCGGCAGAGCTGCAAAGCATTATATCCAGTCCGTTCTTGCACGCTAATGCGTTGCTAATGCGTTGCTAATGCGGTGTTAAGGCGGTTTTGTTTGTGTTATTTGTTTATAAACCGTGCATTTACTCAACCAATTTGCATAAATCCGCCAAAGTTGGTGCGTGTTCATCAAAAATACATACTTAGTGCCGAAAAAAAGAGTATAATAAAGGATGTTATTTTTTATCGAAAGGCGGCAAATTATGGGGTTCTTAAAAAACGCTGATGTCCCCGTGCTGATCGCATTTGTGATATATCTTATCATTATGCTCGGCATAGGCTTTTATTTCAGCAACAAGAGCAAAAAAATGAGCGACTACTTCCTCGCAGGAAGAGGTCTTAATTCGTGGGTAACGGCGATGTCCGCACAGGCATCCGATATGAGCGGCTGGCTGATGATGGGTCTCCCCGGTGCAGCTTACGCTACGGGTATGGGAAACTACTGGATCGCTATCGGTCTTGCGATCGGAACGATACTCAACTGGGCTTTCGTTGCAAAGCCGCTGCGTAAGTTCACCGAACAGGCGGGCGATGCTATCACTATCCCGCAGTATCTCCAGAACCGTTTCAAGGCAGACAGCCCGATCGTCCGTCTCGTATGTGCGATCGTAATATTCATATTCTTCCTCGTTTATACGACCTCTGCATTCGTTTCGGGCGGCAAGCTTTTCCAGGTCGTTTTCAACATCGACAGCACCAACGAGACCTACACAAAGGCAGCGGTCATCATCTCCGCACTTATAATCATCATCTATACATTCCTCGGCGGCTTCAACGCTGTTGCTTGGACCGACCTTGTTCAGGGCTTGCTGATGTTCTTCACGATCATCGCACTCCCTATTGCGCTTATTACATCAACTCCCGATTTCAGCTGGGAAATGGTCACATCAACACCTAAGATGGTAGCTGAAGGCGCAGACGCTTCGGGCTATGCGTCATTGGTGAGCGGAAAAAGCGCAAACTCGATCATAAGCGACCTCGCATGGGCGCTCGGCTACTTCGGTATGCCGCATATCCTTGTCCGCTTTATGGCTATCAAGGACGCAAAGAGCATCAAGAAATCCGCTATAATCGCTATCGTATGGGTACTTATCTCCCTCGGCGCAGCAGTTCTTATCGGTATCCTCGGAAGAGTTTATCTCGACAGCATAGGCGTTACGCTTATAGATACCGAGCGTGAGCTTATCTTCATCGACGTTGTACGACGTCTGTTCCCGGGTGCGCTCGCAGGCGTGTTCCTCTCCGCAGTGCTTGCTTCGATAATGAGTACAGCGGACAGCCAGCTCCTCGTTACAGCCTCCGCAGTCGTAAACGACTTCTATCAGGTCATCGTAAAGAAAGAGACCTCCGAAAAGAAGCTCATGTGGATAAGCCGAGGCACAGTAATGCTCATCTCCGTTATCGCCTGCATACTTGCCCTCAACCCGAAGGATTCCATCATGGGTATCGTTTCAAACGCATGGGCAGGCTTCGGCGCAGCATTCGGCCCTGCAATCATCCTCTCGCTCTATTGGAGGAGACTCACCCTTAAAGGTACAGTCGCAGGCATCATCGGCGGTGCAGCAACGGTCATCATCTGGGAATACCTGCTTCACTGGAGCAGCTTCCTCTATTCGATCGTTCCGGGCTTCATCATCTCGATCATACTTACAATAATCGTTTCGCTCATCGACAAAGAACCCTCCGACGAGGTAAAGGCACTCTTTGACGAAGCATCCAAGAAGTAAAAGCATTTCAGCAATAATAATACTAAACACCAATAAAATAAAAGAAAAAATCTGCGTCGAAATCCAATATATTCGAGATCGTCGGCTTGATTTTTTCTAAATTTTAAAAGGTGTTTAGTATAAAAGCGCAGTTCACATCAGCGGCAGAACGAATTCTATCGTTGATGTGGACTGCGTTATTTTTTTACAGGAATATCGGCGTAAGCTGCTCACACCGAAATGCGGACAGCCTACGCCGATCTGATTTTTATATTTATGTTTTTCTGAAAGTCTGGAAAACGGCGAATACAAGCGCAAAGCATAGATTGTATGCGCAGGTCATAGTCGCCGAAAGCTCGCCGAAGCATTTGAGCAGCACCATCGCAAAGCATATCATTATCCCGAGCAGTACCGAAACAGCTTCGAGCGCAATTCCCGTCGTGATAGTTCCCCTAAGGTTCTTGCAGCCGCATATTATTGATGAAAGTGCCGCAAATTTTCCCGAGCAGGCAGCGGCAGCCGTCACATTCGGCTCATACGAAACTGTCTCCTCATACTTTTCATAAAGTCGGAACGGGAGCAGCTTGAAATATTCGGACGAAACTCCGTAAAGCTCCGAGATAAGGTTTATCGAAATGAGCGAATCGACCGTCTTTATCACCGTATAAACGCCCTGCTTTGAAAGCTCGGTCAGCGCATTCTTGACCTCGAGCGACGGGCTTATCTCAACAATGAACATCGCCGAAAGCTCACCCGAAATGGAGAGGTATACCGCAGACTTTCCGCCCCTTGTGTATTCCTGCTCCTTTGCCGCCGAGGGGACTTCCTCAATGCTGTGATTTATCATAAGCTCACGGCTGCCGAGAAGAACACGCTTGTTGTTTATCCAGCCGCAAAGTCCCATTGAATCCTCGAAAATATAGCTTTCAACGGGGTCAAGAAGCTCGGTCTTTCCTGCGATGATGTCGTAGAACATATTCTTTAATATGCTTCCCGACTGGTTCGTAAGGCTCGCCGCCTCAACGATGGCTTCATCTATTCTCGTATCGGAAAAGACCTTTATCGCCGAAAGCGTAACGCTTCCCTGAGGGAAAAGCTGCGCAGCATCAATGAGAACGCTGTTCGTGTCGGCGAATTCTTCAACTGCATCATATCCGAGCAGCGCACCCTGAAGCTCCGAATTTTTCTTTGAAGCTTTCTCCATAGGGAGATTTACAACGAGCATCAGTGAGACTGCCGAGCATATCGCAACGCAGCCCGTGAATACCGAGAAGCCGACATAAGCGCCTGCCGAACCGTATTCGCCCTTAGCCACAAAGCCTGCAAGCACCCCGACTATCACTCCCGCCGCAAGTATTATCGGCGTGAACACACGGCAGAAATTGTCCGTGCTGTCGGGCGCATACGAGATTTTGAGGAAGTCACGGAGCATCTCCGTCTTTTTCATCGCAACGAGATTAGGGAAGTCACGGAGCGTTCCCCTCGTGAAATTCTGCGCCGTTTCCTCGTCCTCGACCTTGAGCAGAGCGTATTTGTCGCCGCTGCCCGAAACGAAGCCGAAGCTCCGCTTTGTCCTTGTCACTATCAGCAGCTTTCCTATCGTGTTGAACAGCAGCGAAAGTATCGCCGTCGTAAGGTAGATATGTACGATGCTGCCCTTTATAAGATTGCTGTTTGCGAACATTATAACGCAGTTCGCAATGCCCGTCACCATCGCAACGGCACTGAGACTGTCGCAGTCGGCTTTCATCGAGAACAGCTTTGAAAGTCCGCAGCTTATAACGGGATAAGCCGAAAATGCCGCAAGTATGCCTATTATCGCATTGACGAAAAGATATGTGTTTGTCTGGGTCCTCTTGCTGAGCAGATCGAACATCGGGAAAATTCCGAGATCGTTCGCCAGCGAGATATATGCACTCACCGCAAGGCACACCGCAACCACGGCAAGCCTTAACATAAGCGTTCCTCTGATGCGGTCGATATCGCTGACAACAGCCGCCGCATCGTCGTATTCTTCGTAATCCTCGATAGCCTTTGTGTCCGTTTCCTCTTCGGGCTCGTCCTCCTCATCGCCGACAAGAACGAAGTCCTTTATCTTCTTGTTCCTGCGCTCTTTGAGCTCGTCAAGCTTGGCGGTCTCGGAGCTGTCTATCCTGAACTGCGAGGTATCGGGGAGTATCTTGTCCTCAAGCTTCAAGTCGATGTCCGAAATCGATTTTCTCTCAACGGGCGTTACACCCTGAGTTCTCGACAAACGCTCCTTGCGGAGTCGGCGCATCTCATCGGAAAGCTCGCCGCCTGCATCGTCCGTAGGTATCCTTCGTGTGAAGAATTCGGTTATGCTGCGGTGTTGGGTGAACTCTCTCCTTGTTTTCTGCGCAGGACGCTCCTTGGAGTATTCGTCAAGTATCTCGTCAAGGCTTTTCCCACGCTTGATAGTGTCGGAGGGCTTTTCTTCCTCGGCTTCCTCCCCGTTGTCCTGTGCAATGGCGTTATATTTGTCGAACGGACCTGGCTGAACGGGTCTCTGTACGCTCGGCTCGGGTGCAGGCACTTCTTCCGCCTGCTCTGCCTCCTGCTTGCGCCTGTTTTTGAAACGCTGTGCGAGCGAATCGCCCTTTTCTGCCTTTTTATCATCGCCGAAGCCGCTTTCGATCTTTTCGGAGAATGAACGCTCCCTGCCCTGTCCTTTTACGACCTTTTCGGGAGTCTCGCTCTCACGCTTTGCGACCTCGTTCATCTTTTCGGAAAGCTTGCTGTACTTTTCCTCAAAAGCACCCTCAGCCTTTGACGGCTTTTGAAGCTTTTCTTCGTCCTTTACAGCGTTTTCCTCATCTATTTTGCCGAAAATATCAGTGTTGTGCAGTGTGACCTTTTCGGTAGGATCGTCTTTTTTGAAATTTTCGAGCAGTTCGTCAACGCTCTCCTTTGAGCCGCCGCTTTCGCCGCCCTTGCCCGAATATTCGTTTATGATATCATCGACCGAGTAAAGCTTGTCTGCCAAAATTCTTCACCCCCTAACCGTTTATTTTTTCAGTCTGCGTCTGCGGACGGTCTCATACATAAAAATTCCTGCCGCAACCGAAGCGTTCAGCGAATTGACCTGACCGAACATCGGCAGCTTTAACAGAAAATCGCATTTTTCCTTGGTGAGCCTGCCCATTCCGAAGCCCTCCGAGCCGATGACGATAGCACAGGGTCCGCTCATATCGACCTCTGTGTAATCCTCGCCCGAAGCGTCCGTGCCGTATATCCAGACGCCGTTCTCTTTCAGCTCATCGATAGCCGCCGCAAGGTTCGATACCCTCGCAACGGGAACATAGCTCGCCGCACCTGCCGAGGTCTTGTAGACCGTCCGGTTCAGCGAAGCGCTTCTTCTCTTCGGAATGATAACACCGTCAGCTCCTGCCGCCTCGGCTGTACGAATTATCGCACCAAGATTGTGCGGATCTTCGATCTCATCACAGATTATGATAAAAGGGTCAGTCCCCTTTTCCTTTGCCTTTGCAAGTATCTCCTCAACGCTCGAATATTCAGCACAAGCACCCGAAGCGATAACGCCCTGATGCGACTTTCCGTCCGACATCGAATCGAGCTTCTGCGAGCTTACCTGCTTTACAACAATGTCACGTTCCTTTGCCATTTTGCAGATAAGACCGATGCTTCCGCCGCTGTCGCTGTCAATGTAGATAGTGTCGAGCTGCTTTCCCGATTTCAAAGCCTCGATAACGGGGTTTCTGCCGATGATAAGACCGCCGTTGTCATCACACTCAATGAGTTCCTCACGCTCGGTATGTTCGGCGGAATTTCCGAAACGTTCATTGTCGTTGTAACGCTTTTCACGATAGCCGCTCTTTCCCGTCGGGCGTGAACTGCCGTGTCCGTTCCTGAAATTACCGTTATCGGAGCTGCGCTTCTGCGGCGCATTTCCTCTATTATTATTGTAAGCCATGTTTACTCCTTAAATTTTATATAAAAGTGCATACTTTTCCCTATTATAATATTATCTTTAATAGTATAGCATATTTCATCAGAAATTGCAACAAAAAATGCTGCCGCAAAAGTAAAAAAATCCCGAAAAGACAGTTGCGCCGTCTTTTCGGGATAATGCTGTGCAGTTTTATGCCATCAAATAAATTACTTAACGCATGATCTCTTAGGAACAAGAACTTCCTTGCCGCCCATGTAAGGACGGAGAACTTCGGGGATAGTTACTGTGCCGTCAGCCTGAAGATGATTTTCAAGGAATGCGATAAGCATTCTCGGAGGAGCAACAACTGTGTTGTTGAGTGTGTGTGCAAAATACTTGCCGTCCTTGCCGTTTACACGAATTTTAAGACGTCTTGCCTGTGCATCGCCGAGGTTGGAGCAGCTGCCGACTTCAAAATATTTCTTCTGACGGGGTGACCAAGCCTCAACATCGTAGGACTTTACCTTAAGGTCTGCAAGGTCGCCCGAGCAGCACTCGATGGTTCTTACGGGGATATCCATTGAGCGGAAGAGGTCAACTGTGTTCTGCCAGAGCTTGTCGAACCACATCGGGCTGTCCTCAGGCTTACATACAACGATCATTTCCTGCTTTTCAAACTGGTGGATTCTGTAAACGCCTCTCTCCTCGATGCCGTGAGCGCCCTTTTCCTTACGGAAGCAAGGTGAATAGCTTGTGAGAGTGTGCGGAAGTGTGTCCTCCTGAACGATAGTGTCGATATACTTACCGATCATGGAGTGCTCGGAAGTACCGATGAGGTAGAGATCCTCACCCTCGATCTTGTACATCATAGCGTCCATTTCCGCAAAGCTCATAACACCCGTAACAACGTTGCTGCGGATCATATAAGGAGGAATACAGTATGTGAATCCTCTGTCGATCATAAAATCTCTTGCATAGGCGAGAACTGCGGAGTGAAGTCTTGCGATATCGCCCATAAGATAGTAGAAGCCGTTGCCTGCAACACGTCCTGCGGCGTCCTTGTCGATGCCGTCAAAGCTTTCCATAATTTCGGAGTGGTAAGGTATCTCAAAATCGGGAACAACGGGTTCGCCGTATCTCTTGATCTCAACGTTTTCGCTGTCGTCCTTGCCGATAGGAACGGACGGGTCGATGATGTTAGGAATTCTCATCATTCTTGCGGTGAGTTCCTTTTCGGTCTCGGTCTCTTCCTTTTCAAGTGCGGAAAGCTCGTCGCCGAAAGCGGTCACTTTCTTCTTAGCTTCTTCGGCTTCTTCCTTTTTGCCCTGAGCCATAAGTGCGCCGATCTCCTTGGAGGTCTTGTTTCTGATAGCACGAAGCTCGTCAGCTCTTGTCTTTGCGGCACGAAGCTTTGCATCGAGTTCAATTACTTCATCAACGAGAGGGAGCTTGTCGTCCTGAAATTTTTTCTTGATGTTTTCCTTTACAGCGTCCGGATTTTCACGGACAAATTTAATATCGAGCATAGTAAACTCTCCTTAAAACATAAATATTAATTTAATTATACCATATTTGCGGCAAAAATCAACCGTATATTACAAATTTTCAGCTTAAAACCTGCTTTTCACGCAAATAAGCGCAGGATTTCCCCACCTATATGATGCCACGGTAGTAAAGTCCCCTTGTGATGCCGTCCGTGTCAAGCTTTCTGCGCTTTTCGTAACAATCACAGACCTGCTTTACACGCTCGGGAGCTTCGTCCGTGAATATGAGCGTTGCAAAATCGCAGTCCGCCTCGTTCAGGCGGTCGGATATAACAAGAACATCACTGTTCAGCACTTCGCTCGCCGTCCCGTCGCATTTTACGGGAAAAAAGCGTCCCGTTCGGTCGGTAAGCCCTCCCGTGCAGTTTTTACAGCCGCCGACAGCCTGCTTTATCGGGCAGTTTCTCGTCAGCATGAGCGGCAAACGCCCGTATGCAATAAAGCCGTATGGGAGCATATCACCAAGCCGGTTTATCTGCGAAAGCTTCATCTCGAACGAAGCCGTCGCATCGGCAAGTCCCATTTCGGCGTATTTTTTCAGCGTGAACGAGTTCGTCACATTCAAGCCGAAATCGCCGTGCATAACGAATTTACTGCGGCAAAGCCTTATATGCGCATAATTCGTGCAAAGCACATCATCTATGCCGAGCATTTTCAGCTTTTCAAGCTTCTTTTCAAGCAGTTTTTCATCCGTTACGAACCTCGGCAGAGCCGCACCAAGCCTGACCTTGCCCTTTACCGCACCCGAAAGGAGCGTATCTATCGGCAGGAAAGCTATCTCGAAGCTCTCGGGAACGCCCGAAAGCTGTTCAGCCTTATAAAGCCTTGCACGGAATGACATCGGTTTTATGTTGAGCATTTTCGGGAAGTTCAGCTCAACGGGAACGAACCTCTGCGGCTTGCGCTTGGCTTTTATCCTCGCTTCGTCAAGCTTTTCGACAGCTTCACGGCGCAGCGCATTGAGTGCCGATGCTGGAACGATAAGCCCCTCGCCGATGTCGGTTTTAAGCTTGCCGAAGCTGTAAGGCGTGTCGCCGAGCTTTGAAAGCTGTTTTTCTATCATTTCACGGTCGGTAGGACGGTTCTGCGCTATCTGCGGAATGTCGCCGTGAACGGTCACGCTTTCGCCGTCCGCACTCATTTTAAGTGTGACCTGCTCGTCCAACTTTATCGAACATTCAAAATCGGCAGTGCAGGCTTTCGTTTCCCTGTGGTAAAGCTCCGCAAGCTTCGGGAGAACGTCCTTTGCGGCAACAACGTCCTCCTTGCGGCGTGTCCCGAACATCTCCGCACCAAGCTTTCCCGTGAGGTAACCGTCCGTGAATCCGCTCCGTGAGAACACCGCTTCAAGCGTGTCAATGTCGGGTTCTTTTCCGTCAGCTTTAGCACGGCAAGCGGAAACTGCGGCGGCAACATACTCCGCACGCTTCATTCTGCCCTCTATCTTTATCGAAGTAACGCCTGCCTTTTCAAGCTCGGGGATAAAGTCTATTCCCGAAAGGTCTTTGAGTGAAAGGTCGCTTCGCTCCTGCCCCTTTATCGCAGAAAAAGGCAGTCTGCAAGCCTGCGCACAAAGACCTCGGTCTGCGCTTCGTGAGCCTATCATCGCACTCATATAGCACTGACCCGAAACGGACATACAAAGTGCGCCGTGGATAAAGGTTTCGACCTCGATATCGGCAGAAGCTATGTCCTTTATCGTTTCAAACGAAAGCTCCCTCGAAAGAACAACTCTCGAAAAGCCCGATTCTTTCGCAAGCAGTGCGCCCTCTTTCGTGTGAACAGACATCTGCGTTGATGCGTTGAGCTTCATATCGGGCAAAGCCTGTTTGAGCATTTCAGCCGCACCAACGTCCTGAACGATGAAAGCATCAATGCCCAACTCGGCTGAAAGCTTCGCCGCTTTGAGAAAGTCGGAAAGCTCATCGTCAAAAACGAGCGTGTTCACTGCCTGATAAATTTTAACGTTGTGCAGGTGGCAGTAATCCACCGCTTTTTCAAGCTCCTCGGGAGTGAAGTTAGCCGCATTCGCACGGGCTGAAAAACGGCTTCCGCCGACATAAACAGCGTTCGCTCCGCACCGCACGGCGGCATAGATGCTGTCAAGGCTTCCCGCAGGTGCAAGTATCTCGATGCTCATTACTTTTTATTCACCGATTTGTCGATAGTTTCTTTCATCTGGGAAATTTCAAGCTGATTTTCAAGGTCTTTTATTTTGAGCTTAAGCTCCTCGACCTGCTTCAGAGCCTCTTCCTTTTCGGCTCTTGCTGCGCAGGCTTCGTCAACGTATTCCTTTATCTGTGTGCGGATATTGTCGATGCTCTCGTTGGCTTTCTGTGCCTCGTCAAAAGCGGAAAGAGCCGCCAGAACTGCCGCAGACTGAACGCTGATGCTGTCCGACTGTGCGACCATCCCATCGATCTCCTTTTCGACCTTTTTTGCAAGAGCGTAGAAATAGCTTGCGCTCTCCTCGGTCTTGAGCGCATATTCCTTTCCGCAAATCGTAACTCTGACTTTATTCATAGCGATGTTCCTTTCTGTGGGAAATTCTCCCCACCCGAAAATATAATCTTATTATACTACATTTTCCGCACTTTTTCAATAACAAATGTGCTTATTCCATTGTAAAATATTTTTGCCGAAAAAAACGCCGATCAGCCCATTGAACCGATCGGCGTAATTTTTTATACTGAACATATAAATTCCGAATTCCGCTTTCCGAATTCCGAATTAGATTTTAAACGGTTCTGCAAGGTAGAATACCTTTTTGTCAACGAGCGCATCGATAAGCGTACCCTCGGGGGTGTATTCCTCGGAGAAAATTTTGCCCTCAATGCGTATCGTGTTGAGGAGAGAGGTCTTGTCATAAGGGATAACGAACCTTCCTCTTACCGCAGTTTCGGGGAGGTTTTTCGCTATGCATTCAAGAAGCTTGTCCAGACCCTCGCCCTGCTTCGCCGAGATAAGAACCGTGCTGTCATCGCAGGTGATGTTCGTTCCCTCGGGCAGCTTGTCCGCTTTGTTGAGGACGTTGACACGGGGAATGCCGTCACAGCCAAGCTCCGAAAGCAGCTTTGAAGTTACCTCCGACTGCTCATAGCCGTCGCTTGCGCTTATGTCGATAAGATTGATGATGATATCGGCGTTTGCGGCTTCCTCCAGCGTGCTTTTGAAAGCTTCAACAAGGTTGTGCGGAAGTCTGCGCACAAGTCCTACCGTGTCAACGAGCATAAGCGTTCTTCCGTCAGGAAGATCGAGCGCACGGGAGGTTATGTCAAGCGTTGCGAAAAGCTTGTCCTCGGCGAGAACTCCTGCCTGCGTGAGCGCATTCATGAGCGTTGACTTGCCGACGTTCGTGTAGCCAACTATCGCACCGACAAGAACATTGTCCTTTTTGCGGCGTGCACGGTGCTGCTCACGGCGGCGTTCAAGCTCCTTTAAGTCAGCCGAAAGCAGCTCTATCCTGCGGCGGATATGACGCTTATCGGTCTCAAGCTTCGATTCGCCCGGTCCTCTTGTGCCGATACCGCCGCCGAGCCTTGACATTTCGATGCCCTTTCCTGCGAGGTGCGCAAGACGGTACTTCTGCTGCGCAAGCTCGACCTGAATACGTCCCTCCGCAGTGAGCGCTCTCTGAGCAAAAATATCAAGGATAAGCGTTGTTCGGTCGATAACACGCACATCGAGTATCTTTTCAATGCTCTTGGTCTGATTTGCGGTAAGCTCGTGGTCGAAGATAACGATGTCGATATCAAGACTCTTTATTTCCTCTGCAAGCTCTTCAAGCCTGCCCGAACCTATGCAGGTCGCAGTGTCATAGCTCGGACGCTTCTGCGTAACGGTCGCAGCGACCTCAACTCCTGCGGTGTCGGCAAGCTCTTCAAGCTCTTTCATCGAAAGCTCGGCGTCAAATTCGCCCGTATCGGCACTGACAAGCACGGCTCTCGGCTTTTTTTCAATATATTCCGTAATTTCCATAGCTGCTCCTTTCTGTATGAACAACAATTTGTCGTATGCCGTTGTCTGAGCATAAAAAAAGCTTCCCCGAAAAGGAAGCAACTGCATTATACCTTGACCCGAATGTTATCAGTAGACAAAGCGGCAGACGGACTTCCCGATAAGATCGATTTTTACAGATGTTCTGATGAGCATTTTGTCCGCCTCCTTAAAATTTATCGTGATTTTGTAAAGCACAAATTGAGTATAGCCTAAAAATTCGGATTTGTCAAGGTTTTATATTGATTTTTTGATAAGAGTATGCTAAAATTATACCAGCAGCTTTACATATTTTGTCAGAATAAGGGGTATCTGCATGAAAACATCAAGATCAAAGCTTATTGTGATCATTCCGTCCGTGATCGGGGCGCTTGTATTTCTTTCTGCATTATGCGGTCTTTTCGGTATGTTATTCGGCTCGCCGTCCGAACACCTGAGAAAAGCCCAAGCCGTCAAAGCCGCCCGAAACGGCGTTGAAAGCTATTTTTACGAAAAATACGGCGAATATCCCGAAATAACCGACATCGAACCTCAATGGCGGCGCAGCGGATATATTATCCCGACCGAACGCTATTTCACGGGATATGTCACCCTTAAAGAGAAAAACTGCACGATATACTACTATTCGGAAACGGACAGCTTTTATGACTCCAAGCAGTATGATGATATCTGCTCCGCACTCACCGAAAAATATTTCACCGATGAGAAGCTCGGCACGGAGGTTTCAGCTGACATCGATATATGCTTTTCGAGATACTGGGATCACGGCGATCACGAAGAAGCAAAATGCACGAATGTATACTTTAACGGAGATATCGATAAATTTATCCGAAGCCTGCCCTGCGATGACAGCTATATCCCTTATTATTACAGCCTTTCCGCCGATATTTATTACAGCGGAAAATCGGAAACGGACAGAGCCTGCCGCAAGCTTATTTCGGATAAGCTCGACGAGTTATACGCAGAATTTCCCGATGGCAGCTTCAGCATAAATATAAAAAATACCGAAAGCAGCTTTGAGATACCGACAGGTCTTTCGGGCATCAACGCATATTACAGTATGCCTGCGGAGTACGGAACGCTCATCGCAAGAGGAACACACGGAATTGAGGGCGAAAACGAGCTTTTTTACACCGAATGGTGCAGCCTTGACGAGTATGTTTCAATGGCGGATATCACATCGGAAGATCCGCCCGAAAGCTCCGACTTCATATATCGGACAGACAGCAGCTATGACGGAAAAACCGTTTCCTCCGACAATGTGAACTTGACCCTGACGGGCGATGCGTATACTTTTCAAAATCTGAACAGCAAGCATATTTTTATACGTCTTGACCGCAAAAAATTCAGCGCCGCCAACAGCAATGTCCCCGTAATTTTAAGCAGCAGCGGCGGCACTGTTATCCCGTATTATATCGGTCGGTCGCCCGTCGGTGCGCCGCATCTTTACACTATGTCAGACAGCTGGTATATTTTCGATGAGAACTATATTTATATTTATGTCTACGACACCCAAGCCACCATAATGTTTTTGCAGCTTAAGCAGGACGGCAGATGACAGAAAAGCACACAGACCGTTGCTGCCGCTTTCAGCCGAATGATAGCTTTTTACACAGCAAGCAGCCAAATTTGCAGGCAGTAAATTGTGAAATATTTTTCCTGAAAACCTATTGAAATTATATGTATTATATGTTATAATGGGTATAGAATTTAAAAATAAAGCTGTATTTTATACAAGGAGTAATATATATGAAGATTTCTACAAAAGGACGTTACGCACTGCGAATGATGATAGACCTCAGCCAGCACAGCTCCGATGAGTTTGTTGCGCTGAAAGATATAGCCGAGCGTCAGGGCATCTCGAAGAAGTACCTCGAGCAGATAGTTCCGCTCCTCAACGGCGCAGGAATGCTCTCCACGAACAGAGGCTATCAGGGCGGCTATAAGCTCGCAAGGAAACCGAAGGATTATACCGTTGCGGAGATACTGCGTGTGACGGAGGGAAACCTCGCCCCCGTAGCCTGTCTGGACGGCGACCCGGCAAACTGTGAGCGTTATTCCGAATGTATGACTATTGAGATATGGGAAGGTCTGTACAAAGTCATAACCGAATATCTCAGCGGCATAACGCTCCAGGATATCCTCGACAAGAGCGCTGTAAACGGCGGAGATTACAGCATTTGAATTTAATTCGGAATTAGGAATGCAGAATTATTGCAACCCTCGAATTTGTTTGAGTGATGCGAAGCCAACTAAAGTTTAGGTCAAGCCTTTTCAAAGGCTTGCAGGGGTCAAGGGGGCAGCGCCACCTTGTCGCTCTCCGCAGAGAGCGAAACTCCTTAAACTGACAGCTAATGCTTTGCTGTAATAGCGTAATCATTATCAAATATAATGGCGCAATTCACATCAAAAAGGTAAAACGAGATATGATAAGTTAAGTTTCGTAAAACCATAAAATGTGAATTGCGCCAATTCTGTTTTCCTCAAACAAACTGTCCTTGAAGCGAAAATCCACGAACGAAGTGAGTGGATTTTCGCTTCAACGCAATATGAACAAAGATACAACAAATTCCCACAGAGTAGCCGCTCTGTGGGAATTTGTTTTTGGTGAACAACGTGGAAATTATTCACGATCTCATTTCTTGTGATTATTATATCACACAGAAATAGTATTGTCAAATGCAAAAGAAAATTTCAGGATTTTTTACGGTCGGATATAGAATCCGCCCCTACCTTTTTCCGTTCATATCCCATCGCTGTTCAAACGATGTCGGCGTGAAATGCTTATCGCTTTCGCTCTGCGCATTTCACGCCGAGGATAGTTTGTTTTAGGAAAATAGAATTGGCGCAATTCACATTTTTTAGGTTTACGAAACTGTTTTTCTCATAGTTCGTTTACCATATTTCGTGTGAATTGCGCCATTTTTAGCTGTTACTGATTACGCTATTGCAACTGACGTTATGCTGTTAGTTTAGGGAGTTTCGCTCTCTGCGGAGAGCGACCAAAGGGCTTCCGCCCTCTGGACACCTGACGAGCTGTGCTCAGCTCGACCAGCCGGTTGGCTTCGCAACGCCGAAACAAAGTTTAGTTCTGCAAATAATTCCGAATTCCGAATTCCGCATTCCGAATTTAATTAAATTTTCTGCGCAAACATCTCCGTCCAGACGGGTCTGTATGCTGCTGCTCTTGCTACATTCTGCGAGGCTATATTTCCGCTCCATGTTCCGTAATAGGGTATTGCTCCGTGTGCCATCACTTCGTATGTAAGCGCTTTTACGCACTCTGAGCCTATCCCGAGTCCTCGGAACTCCTTTTTTACGTCTATCCCTATCTGCCAGAAGCGTTCGCTGTCGCTGCTTGCGCCTGCCATTGCGATTATTTCGCTGCCGTTCAGTGCGCAGACGGCGACTTTATCGGTTCGCCTGCCCTTATCCTTATACATAAGCGCATTGGTGAACTCCTTATGCGGATAGAGCTGATCTTTTATCTCGTTTTCCTCATAGGTTTTAAGGTTCACGCCGCTGTTCCTGATGTATTTATATGGTATATCGGGCAGATAATATATGCTTGTATCACCGATCGACTTGTTATACTCGGCAAGCTTGCAGTTTATGAAGTAGCACACCTTGCCGCTGAACATTTCCGCTCCCGAATATTTCCCGCAAAGCTGCTCGAAGAATGGGATAAGCTGCTCATCTGCGGAGATGACGGCGTTCCTGCCCATTGTCGCCATACGGAAAAACGGCGTTTCGTCAAAGATAGCTCTGCTGCCCGTTTTGGGCTTGTTCGGCACGACTATATTCTCCTCGGCGAAAAAATCCTGCTTATAACAGCCATGATCTGCGGCAAGCTGCTCTGCCGCTGCGTCTGTGAACTCGCTGCGATACAAAAATATCATCTCCCCCTGATAAAAATTGCCGCTCTAAAAAAGCGGCGGAATTTTTAAATGCGGAATTATGAATTCGGAATTCGGAATTATTATAAATCGTCCGAATTGCCGATATTCACATTCCACATATATAAAATTGCGTTAAACAAGACGGGAAAACTCGTCCCAAACGGTAAGAAACCCAAATTCACGGAGCAAACCCAATTACGCATTAAATTAATTCCGAATTCCGCATTCCGAATTCCGAATTAAATCACTGTCCGAGCTTTGCTCTTGTCTTTGCACGGAGAGCGTTGTCGAGAATTCTCTTTCTGATACGAATATTCTTAGGTGTTACCTCGAGAAGCTCGTCATCGGCAATGAATTCAAGGCTGTCCTCAAGGGAGAGTATCTTCGGCGGGATAAGGCGGAGCGCATCGTCCGAACCGCTCGCACGGGTGTTGGTGAGGTGCTTTTTCTTGCAGACATTGATAACGAGATCCTCTGCCTTTGGCGACTGACCGACGATCATACCCTCGTAAACGGGAACACCTGCACCGATAAAGAGTGTGCCTCTTTCCTGTGCATTGTAAAGACCGTAAGTGATGGATTCGCCTGTTTCAAAGCAAACGAGCGAGCCTGTGTTTCTTCTCGGGATATCGCCCTTATATGGCTGATAGCTGTCGAAAACGCTGTTCATAACGCCCTCGCCCTTTGTATCGGTGAGGAACTCGGACTTATAGCCGAAAAGTCCTCTTGCAGGGATAAGGAACTCAATTCTCATTCTGCTGCCCGATGGGTGCATTGTCTGGAGCTCTGCCTTTCTGCTGCCGAGCTTTTCCATAACTGCGCCTACGCCGTCCTCGGGAACATCAATAACAAGGCGCTCGATAGGTTCGCACATAACGCCGTCGATCTCTTTCATAAGTACCTTAGGTGTGGAAACGGAAAGCTCGTAACCCTCACGGCGCATATTTTCGATAAGGATAGAAAGGTGCATTTCACCACGGCCTGCAACACGGAACGAATCGGTGTTCTCGGTCTCGGTAACACGGAGGGAAACATCACGGAGAGTTTCCTTGAAAAGACGCTCACGGAGCTGTCTCGAAGTAACGAACTTGCCCTCACGGCCTGCAAATGGGCTGTCGTTTACGGAGAATGTCATTTCAACGGTAGGTTCGGAAATTTTTACAAAAGGAAGAGGTTCAAACTTGGAGCTGTCGCAGAGTGTATCGCCGATAGTGATGTCTTCGATACCCGATATCCAGACGATATCACCGACCGTAGCTTCCTGAACAGGAACACGGTTAAGTCCCTGTATCTGATATATAGTAACGATCTTGCTGTTGTAAGGCTTGCGGTTTTCGTGGTAATCACCGACTGTAACGGTCTCGTTCACACGGATAGTACCTCTTTCAATTCTGCCGATGCCCGTTCTGCCGACATAATCGTTGTAGTCGATAGAGGAAATGAGCATCTGCATCGGACCGTCGGGGTCGCCCTCGGGAGCAGGGATATAGTTTACGATAGTTTCAAAAAGCGGAACAAGGTCTGTACCCGTTTCATACTGGCTGAGTGAGGCTGTGCCTGCACGGCCCGAGCAGAAGAGTACAGGGCTTTCGAGCTGTTCTTCGCTTGCATCAAGGTCAAGGAGAAGTTCGAGTATCTCGTCACCGATCTCGTCAAGACGTGCATCGGGACGGTCGATCTTGTTAACGACAACAATGATCTTGTGACCCATTTCAAGTGCCTTCTGGAGGACGAAACGTGTCTGCGGCATACAGCCCTCTGCTGCGTCAACGAGGAGGACAACGCCGTCAACCATTTTAAGAACACGCTCAACCTCGCCGCCGAAGTCAGCATGACCCGGTGTGTCGATGATGTTGATCTTGATGCCGTTGTAGTTTACGGCTGTGTTTTTTGCAAGGATAGTGATTCCGCGCTCACGCTCGATATCGTTCGAGTCCATTACACGGTCAGCAACTTCCTGATTTTCACGGAAAGCGCCGCCCTGCTTTAACATTTCATCAACGAGGGTGGTTTTGCCGTGGTCAACGTGAGCAATGATAGCAACGTTTCTCAGATCTTCTCTTACCATAAAAATTCCTTCCTTGTTATGTCGGTCATTCACTCCGACAAATTTACTTCCTTATGCTTCCTTAAAAAAAGTTGTTATTGCCTATATATTTTCAACACTACTATATATAATATATTTATTATCCACAAATATACCATAGCATAAAAAAACCTTGCAGACTCAGCTGCAAGGTTTAACGTGGTGGAGGAGGGTGGATTCGAACCACCGAAGCCGAAGCAACAGATTTACAGTCTGCCCCCTTTGGCCACTCGGGAACTCCTCCAAAAAAATTTCTAAACAAGCTTTCACCTGTTTAGAAAATGGAGCTGGTGGACGGACTCGAACCCCCGACCTGCTGATTACAAATCAGCTGCTCTACCAACTGAGCTACACCAGCTTGAATTGATTTTTGTTATCGTTTCAAGCGACTATTACATTCTATCACAGGAAGTTCAATTTGTCAATAGGATTTTTTATTATTTACAAATTGTTCACATTCTCTGTTTTTCTGTCGAATTTCTCAACAAAAAGAAGAATGGTCGGGGCGACAGGACTCGAACCTGCGGCATCTTGGTCCCAAACCAAGCACTCTACCAAACTGAGTTACGCCCCGAATTCAGCCTTATTATTATACCGTACCGCAGCATTGTTTGTCAAGGGTCAAAAACAGCCAAATCGCCAAACTTTTTAAGCCCCGTTTTGTCTATTTTGACACAAATCGGGCATTATATGCATTGAGCTGTCCTATTTCCGCACTTTTGGGAGGCTCTTTTTTGCAGCTTTGTTGAAGTAAAATTGAGAAAAGTCAAATTTTGTTGCATTTTGCACTACAATCCGCTTGATTATTTAACCATATTTTTTATGCAAATATATTAAAAACTTGTTGCAAATTTGAGTGAATTATGGTATAATACTATAAGTTTATTATGTCGGAGGTGAAAAGTGTGAGGATAAAATGCCTTAGCTCTATGGTAAATAAGGAGCTTTCGTTCCTTTTGCCCCGCACTTTTATATTTGACGGCATTCTATACTTAATAACGCTGCCGTTCTTTGGCTTTAAGCTCGATATGCTGTTGGGGCTGCTGCTCGGAACGTTCGTTATGCTGCTCAACTTCGTGGTACTCGGAATTTCCTCCGAACACGCTGTTGAAAGGCAGGCAGGAGCAGCAAAAAGGCTCATGACCATTTCGTATATCGGAAGATTTACGCTGATGGGCTGCCTTTTCGCTTTCTGCGTTCTTACGGACTATGCGAACGTTGTTATGGCTGCTGTCCCGATGATGTATCCCCGATGGAGCTACACTCTTGATGCGGCAGTGAAAAAACGGAAGGAGGGGAAAGATCTATGAATATAGACGTGCAGGGACCAAGACGGATGATACAGCTGCTTGATGCAGAGGGAAATATCAAATTCGCCATTTCCGAATCGGTCGTTACAGGCTGGCTCGTTATCCTCGCCGTTCTGGCAGTTTGCCTTATTCTCACGCACAATATGCAGAAAGTTCCTGCGGGCAAAAAGCAATGCGCAGCGGAATATATAGTCAATTTCTGCAACAATCTCGTTCGTGCAAATATGGGCGAAAAATTAATGGGCTATGCACCCTTTATCGGTGCGCTGTTCTCCTATATCCTGTTGGGAACGCTCATCTCGATGCTCGGCTTCAGAAGTATCACAGCCGACATCAGCGTTACAGGCACACTTGCAGCGGTGACGTTCGTGCTTATCACCTATCATAAGATATCCGCCCACGGAATAGGCACTTATCTCAAATCGATGATAAACCCGCTCAACATCATCAGCGAGGTCGCAACTCCTGTTTCTATGGCGCTCCGTCTTTTCGGCAACATCGCAGGCGGCATGATAATCACAATCGTTCTGTATGCGGCACTCGGTTCGGCAAGCGCAGCGGTATACAATCTTATCGGTATCCATGCGGAAACCTATTACTTCAATATCTTCCAGATAGGTATTCCTGCGGTTTTATCGGTCTATTTCGACCTTTTCTCCGGTACGATCCAGTCCTATGTATTTATCATGCTCACCATGATCTATATTCAGATGGGACGCGAATAATACCGAACACCCAAAATGCGGAAGGATCGTTTTGATCTCTCCTATATTTTAAAATAGTGTTCCGTATAAATTCAAAATCAATTTTTTGGAGGTTATTTAACTATGGAAAACGAAGCTTTATTGCAGGCTCAGAGTATTGTACTCGCAGGTCAGGCGGTCGGCGCAGGACTTGCAATGATCGCAGGTATCGGACCCGGTATCGGTGAAGGCTACGCAGTCGGCAAGACTATCGAAACTATTGGCCGCCAGCCTGAGATCAAGGGCGAAGTTACACCAACAATGTTCGTTGGCTGTGCCATTGCCGAAACAACAGGTATCTACGGCCTGTTCGTTGCTATCATGCTCCTGTTCGCTAATCCGTTCCTCAAATACCTTGGCTAATATAAAAAAGAATTTAGAACGGGAGGCAGAATAAGCCTATGTCAACTAATTTTGAATTTTTCTCAATTGATCTGACGACGATCGTAGGCACTCTGGCTAACCTTTTGATCCTGTTTCTTATTGTAAAGCATTTTCTTTTCGATAAGGTGAACGCTATTCTTGAAGCGAGAAAGACGGAAGTTGAAAAAACTTACGAAGAAGCCGACCAGAAGCTGAAAAACGCCGAAGAGCTTGAGGCTGAATACACCGAAAAGCTCGCAGGTGCTAAGGAAGAATCGGCTGAGATCATCAAGAATGCCACCAAAAAGGCTCAGAAACGCTCTGACGAGATCCTTTCCGAGGCTCAGGACGAGGCTCGCTCGATCACAGTCAAGGCTAACGCTGACATTGAAAAGGAAAAGAAACGCGCTGTTAATCAGATAAAGGACGATATTTCCGATATTGCGATCTCTATCGCAGAAAAGGTCGTATCCAAGGAGATCGACCCCAAGACTCACGATGAGCTTATTGACAGCTTCATCGACAGCATCGGAGAATAATCGGGAAAGGTCAGGTTCTTATGGCAGGTTCGGTTGGAAATGTGTACTCCGAAGCTTTGTTTGAACTTGCCGCCGAGCAGAACTGCGCAGAGGAAACCTTTGACGAGCTTATGGCTCTGAAAAAGATATGGAAGGAAAATCCCGAGGTCTCAAAGCTCCTCAAATCCCCTACTTTGAGCGTAGCGGAAAGGCTTGAAGCCGCAGAAAAGATATTCAAGGGCAGAGTTTCCGACCAGATATTCAATTTCCTTTGTGTTTTGACCGAAAAGAGCCGTGCGGATCATCTCCCCGAGATAGCGGACAGCTACAAGGAGAAATGGTACGACAAGAGCGGAATTGCCGAAGTCACGGTCACTTCCGACAGACCTCTTTCGGACAAGCAGAGGGACAAGCTTATCGATAAGCTTTCCAAGGTCTATAACAAGAAGATAATTCTTGAAGAAAAGACCGACAGCTCCCTTATCGGCGGAATGAAGGTCAGCTACAACGGAACGCTCCTCGACGGTACTGTAAAGACCCGTCTTGAAACGCTCCGGAAACAGATAAAGGGTACGATCGCATAAAAATCTAAACTCGCATTACTCGTTTTAGATCAAAAAATATTATGAAAGTTGGTGTAATGATGGATTTACGCCCGGATGAGATCACCGGTATAATCAAAGAACAGATCAAGAATTACAATTCAAAGATCGAACTTTCTGATACCGGAACCGTTGTCACTGTCGGCGACGGTATCGCAAGGATCCACGGACTTGAAAAATGTATGTCCGGCGAACTCCTTGAGTTTGAAAACGGCGTTTATGCCATGGCGCTCAACCTTGAACAGGAGTTCGTCGGAGCGGTTATGCTCGGTTCGGACACGGGTATCAAGGAGGGCGATACCGTTAAGAGAACGGGACGCATCATGTCAGTTCCCGTTGGTGAGGAGCTCCTCGGAAGAGTTGTAAACTCGCTCGGTCAGCCTATCGACGGCAAGGGTGCTATCCTCACGGATAAGACAATGCCTATCGAAAAGACCGCCCTCGGTATCATCACAAGAAAATCAGTAAGCCGTCCTCTCCAGACGGGTATCAAGGCTATCGACGCTATGATCCCTATCGGCAGAGGTCAGCGTGAACTTATCATCGGCGACAGACAGACGGGTAAGACCGCTATCGCCCTTGATACTATCATCAATCAGAAGGGTCAGGACGTTATCTGTATCTATGTTGCAATAGGTCAGAAGCGTTCCACCGTTGCAAACGTTGTTGAAACGCTCGAAAAGAACGGCGCAATGGATTATACCATTGTCGTTTCCGCAACAGCTTCCGAGCTTGCACCGTTGCAGTATATAGCTCCTTATTCGGGCTGTGCAATGGGTGAATACTTCCTTGATCAGGGCAAGGACGTACTTTGCGTTTATGATGACCTGTCGAAGCATGCTGTTGCTTACCGTACACTTTCCCTGCTTCTTAAGCGCCCGCCGGGACGTGAAGCTTACCCCGGAGATGTATTCTATCTCCATTCAAGACTGCTTGAACGTGCCTGCTGCCTTAATGAAAACTACGGCGGCGGTTCGCTTACTGCGCTCCCTATCATTGAAACGCAGGCAGGCGACGTTTCGGCTTATATCCCTACAAACGTTATTTCTATCACTGACGGTCAGATCTTCCTTGAAACAGACCTTTTCAACGCAGGTATCCGTCCTGCCGTAAACCCCGGTATCTCCGTATCCCGTGTCGGCGGTGCGGCTCAGATCAAGGCTATGAAAAAGGTTTCGGGTTCGTTGAAGCTCACATACTCGCAGTATCGTGAACTCCAGTCGTTCTCGCAGTTCGGTTCTGACCTCGATAAGGACACAAAGGAGCGTCTTGCTCTCGGTGAAAGAGTTGTTGAAGTTCTCAAGCAGGACAGAAACTCGCCTATCGCCGTTGAAAATCAGGTCCTTATCATCTATGCCGTAACGCATAACTATTTAAAGGATATTGCCGTTTCGGACGTTCTCGAATTCCAGAATGAAATGTTCGATTTCATCGCAGAATCTCACCCCGACATTACCGAAACTATCAGAACGCAGAAGGTTCTTACTTCCGAAGCAGAGGACGAACTCAAAGATGCGCTCAACGAATTCGTCAAGAAGTTCCTCGCCGAAAAGGCTTGAACCGCTGACGGAAACAGGTAAAGAAAGGATGGATTTTGTATGGCCTCGGGCAATATGAAAAGCATAAAAAGGCGTATAAAGAGCGTCGAGTCCACCTTGCAGATCACAAAGGCTATGGAAGTGGTTTCTTCATCGAAGCTGCGCAAAGCCAAGGAAAAGGCTGACAAGGCTCGCCCGTTCTATAAGTCGCTGCATGAAACAATGTGCGAGATCCAATCCGAAAATGAGAACTTCTTTTCTCCCTTTACCCGTAAGCAGGACGGCGCAGGCACGGTAATGCTTGTCGTTATCGCAGGCGACCGAGGTCTTGCGGGCGGCTTCAACTCAAATATAACGAAGCTCGCCGCAGCCCGTATAAAGGAGCTTACGGACGAGGGCAGCAAGGTCAAGGTTCTTGCTGTCGGCAAAAAATCAGCCGAATTTTTCACAAAGCATGGCTATGATGTCGTGCAGACTTATATCAATGTCGGTCAGGACCTGCGCATAAACGGCGCAGCTGCCATTGCCGATGATATAGTCGAGCCATATCTTAAAGGCGAGGTCACATCTGTGGAGCTTGTTTCGACCGAGTTCGTTTCAACGCTCTCTCAGGTGGCGAAGTTCAGCCCTATCCTGCCGCTCGATATCCCGAAGCAGGAGAAGAAGGTTCACGAGCTTCCCATATATGAACCCTCAGCCGAGGCTGTTTTTAACGCCATTGTTCCCAAATATATCACAGGCGTTGTATATTCTGCGATAATTGAAAGCTTTGCCGCAGAGCAGGCTGCAAGAAGAAGCGCAATGGAAAACGCTTCCGACAACGCAGGAGAAATGATCTCCAGCCTCTCGCTCGTCTACAACCGGGCAAGACAGTCTGCGATCACTCAGGAGATCACGGAGATCGTCGGCGGTGCTTCCGCTCAGGAATGACGCTCCGATAAAACGCCCGAACGCAATGCGGCGGTCACAATGCATTGCACACCCAATTTAAAACAAGAGGTGATCAAATAATGCCACAGAAAAATATCGGTAAGGTAGTCCAGATCATCGGTGCGGTAGTCGATATCGCATTTGAAAAGGATCACCTGCCGAATCTTCTGAATGCAATAGAAATTGACAACAACGGTGAAAAGCTTGTCTGCGAGGTTGCACAGCATATCGGCGACGATGTCGTTCGATGCATCGCAATGTCCTCCACAGACGGACTTGTAAGAGGCATTGACGCAGTTGATACGGGCAGTCCTATCACCGTTCCCGTCGGCAGAGGTACGCTCGGAAGAATTTTCAACATTCTCGGCGAACCCGTTGACAACAAGCCCGCTCCCGAATGTGAGGAAAGATGGGCTATCCATAGAGAAGCTCCGTCATACGAAGAGCAGGCTGCCGCTAACGAGATACTCGAAACAGGCATCAAGGTAATCGACCTTATCTGTCCTTACCTCAAGGGCGGTAAGATCGGTCTTTTCGGAGGCGCAGGCGTTGGTAAGACAGTCCTTATCCAGGAGCTTATCAACAACGTTGCAAATCAGCACGGCGGTATCTCCGTATTCACAGGCGTTGGCGAACGTACCCGTGAGGGCAACGACCTTTATAATGAAATGACCGAGTCGGGAGTTATCGACAAGACCGTCCTCGTTTACGGTCAGATGAACGAACCGCCCGGAGCAAGAATGAGAGTAGGTCTTTCTGGACTTACAATGGCTGAATATTTCCGTGACGTTGAGGGACAGGACGTTCTTCTCTTCATCGATAATATCTTCCGTTTCACTCAGGCAGGTTCGGAGGTTTCCGCACTTCTCGGACGTATGCCGTCCGCCGTTGGTTACCAGCCGACACTTGCAACGGAAATGGGCGCTCTTCAGGAGCGTATCACTTCCACGAGCAAGGGTTCTATCACATCGGTTCAGGCAGTTTACGTCCCTGCCGATGACCTTACCGACCCTGCTCCTGCAACAACATTCGCCCACCTTGACGCTACAACGGTTCTTTCAAGAGATATCGCATCGCTCGGTATTTACCCCGCAGTTGACCCTCTTGACTCGACTTCGAGGATCCTCTCGCCCGATATTGTCGGAAAAGAGCACTACGAAACAGCAAGAGCCGTTCAGAATATCCTCCAGAGATATACCGAACTCCAGGATATCATCGCTATCATGGGTATGGACGAGCTTTCCGATGAAGATAAGCTCACCGTTTCAAGAGCAAGAAAGATACAGCGTTTCCTCTCACAGCCGTTCTCCGTTGCGGAGCAGTTCACAGGCTATCAAGGTAAATATGTACCGCTCAAGGAAACTATCAGGGGCTTCAAGGAGATCATCGAAGGTCTTCACGACGACCTCCCCGAGTCTGCATTCCTCTTTGCAGGAACAATAGACGAGGTAGTGGAAAAAGCAAAAACAATGAGCGCTGAATAATCGGAGGTGGAATAATGGCTGCCGAGTTCAGACTCTCGATCATTACTCCCGAAAAGACGTTCTATGACGATGAGACCTCAATGGTCATCGTCAGAACGACAGAGGGAGATATCGGTATCCTCGCAAATCATACGAGCCTTGTAGCAAGCCTGCCATCGGGCCCCGTCAAGATAAAAAATCAGGACGGAACATTTAAAATAGCAGCTCTTTCGTCGGGAATAATCAAAGTCGGCGGAAACAAGGTATCTATCATTGCAAACGCAGTTGAATGGGCAGATGAGATCGATGTCGAATGGGCGAAACGCTCCGAAGCGGAAGCAAGGGATAAGCTCCAGCATCTTAAGGATAAGCACGAGCTTGATATCGCCGAATTAAAGCTCCAGAGAGCGCTCAATCGAATCAGCGTCCACTCAATGCTGAAGTAAAAAAAGCCGCAGCAATGCGAATCAAAGAAGCAGAGATGCGAAGCCAAGCAGCTGGTCATGCTAAACTTAGCACGCTGAGCACAGCTTGCGAGGGGTCAAGGGGGCGAGGAGCCACCCTTGTCGCTCTCCGCAGAGAGCGAAATCCCCTAAACTAACAGCTAATGCATTGCCGCAAAAGCGAAATTACTAACAAATAAAAAAGCGCAATTCACATCAAAAAGGTAAAACGAACTGTGAGAAATCAGTTCGTTAAAACCAAAATGTGAATTGCGCCATTCTTTTTTCCTAAAAAATTATCCTTGAAACCAAAAACCACGAACAAAGTGAGTGATTTTGAAGCTTCAACACAGTATGACCGATAAAATTGTCAATTAAAAACTGTTAACTGAATTAAGAACTATCCTTGAAGCAAAAATCCACGAACGAAGTGAGTGATTTTTTGCTTCAACGCAAAAATTATCAATTGCCTATCAAAAAATGTTAACTATTAACTATTAACTGTTAACTATTAACTGTCAATTGTCAATTACTTAAGTATTTTGATCTTTCCGAGAAGCGGAACTTCCTTTTCTTCACCGTTGATAGCAGCAACAAAGCCGATTATCCAGCATACGAATACGAAAAGTGACCAAATGCCTGCCAAAATACCAATGATCGGAATTCCCGAAAGCGAACCGATAAGAGCGAAAAGATTAAGTACAAGTGCCTGATTGAGGTGAAACTTGGAATTCTCCTTGTCGCCCGAAACGAGTGCGATGATAAAGCCTATCCAGGTAAGATATGCTACGATGTCTGTTGTTTTCTTATCCATTGAGATTACCCCCGTGATAAAATTTTTTAACTGTCAGCTTAAAGCGACACATAAATTATATAATTATATGAACTTTTTGTCAATATATTTTACACAAAATTAAGTCATGAAATCGATATTCAGCATTTCGCACAAAGTTAGCGGCGATGAACAAGCCTTTCTGCCAAAACTTAACCGAGAAATTTATCCTCGAACCAGACATTTTTCACCGTGAATTCTTTTCCGTCAAGATAGTTTAAGATACCCGCATCCGTGCGGAACGTGAATTTCAGCTTGTAGGAATAAAGTGCCTGCGTTTTGACCTTGTACGCACGGTTCACTTCCCCGATGCCATACTTTCCGTCGCCGAGAAGCGGACAGCCGATGTGCGCAAAATGCGCCCTTATCTGATGAGTCCGTCCCGTGTCGAGCCTGACCTCAACGAGCGCAAGCTTTCCGTCCGTTTTCAGCACCTTGTAAGAGGTGATTATCGTCTTGTTCTGCGGAGTTTTTCTGTCCGTGACCCTTACCGTCTTGGTCTTTTCGTCCTTTTCGAGATAAGCCGTCATCGTGTCGGACTTTTTCGGCGGAACTCCCACCGTTATGCAGAGATAACGCTTCTCCAGCTCACGTTCCTTGATCTTTTCGTTCAGAATTCGCAGCGACTCGGCATTTTTCGCCGCAATGACGATGCCGCCCGTGTTTCGGTCAAGGCGGTTGCACAAAGCAGGCGTGAAGCTGTTCTCACGGTCGGGGTCATACTCGCCCTTGTTGTAAAGATAGTGCAGAATTCGGTTTATAAGCGTGTCAGCGGTGTTTTCATCGTCCTCGTGAACGACAAGCCCGTTTTTCTTGTCGCAAAGGAGAATGTTTTCGTCCTCATAGACAACGGAAATATCCGCAGGAACGCTCATAAACACACGGTCGGGCGAGGTCTCGAAAAACTCGTCCCCGATATAGAGCTGCATAATGTCATTTTCGCAAAGTCGGGTCGAAATCTCGCACCGCTTTCCGTTGAGCTTTATCCGTTTCGTGCGTATGTATTTGTACATTAAGCTTTTCGGCAGAAGCGGCACGGCTTTTTCGATAAATTTATCAACACGCTGTCCGCTGTCGTTTTTATTTATTGTAAATTCTTTCATTTGAATAAGCTTACTCCAATTATTTTCCCCAGAACTGCCTGTCGAGCGTCCTGAACTGAACAGCCTGCGCAATGTGCTGTTTGTCGATGACTTCCTCGCCCGTCATATCGGCAATGGTGCGTGAAAGCTTTAAAATTCGGTTGTAGCCTCGGGCGGAAAGTCCCATTTTGTCGAACACGTTTTTAAGCGTTTCCCTCGCTGCATCCGTCATAGGGCAGACCTCGGAAATAAGGCTGTCCGAAATTGCAGCGTTGCAGGTTATCCCCGTGCCTTTGTAGCGCAGGTTCTGTATCTCACGGGCTTTCTGTACACGCTCACGGATCGCCGCCGAGCTTTCCTCTTTCGATTTTGAGGACATACTTTCAAAGTCAACGGGATTTATACGACAATGAATATCGAAACGGTCGAGCATAGGTCCGCTTATCTTTGCGAGGTAAGCCGCCACCTGTGGTTTTGTGCATCGGCACTCGTGGTTCGGGCTGCCGAAATATCCGCACGGGCAGGGATTCATCGCACCTATCAGCATAAAGCTGCAGGGATATGTGACCGTTCCGCTTGCCCTTGAAATAGTGACCTTTTTATCCTCCAACGGCTGACGGAGTATCTCCAAAGTCGGACGTGCGAACTCCGCAAGCTCGTCAAGGAAAAGCACTCCGTTGTGCGCAAGTGAAATTTCGCCGGGGTGAGGGATAGAGCCGCCGCCCGAAAGTCCTGCGCTTGAAATCGTATGGTGCGGCGAGCGGAACGGTCTGCTTGTAACAAGCGGAGTATCGGGATCAAGTATTCCGCAGATCGAATGAACGTTGGTCGTTTCGATAGACTCCTCGAACGTCATCGCAGGGAGTATCGTTGTGATACGCTTTGCCATCATCGACTTGCCCGAACCGGGTGCGCCTATCATCAGCAGATTGTGACCGCCTGCGGCTGCGATCTCGAGAGCCTTTTTTGCCTGATGCTGACCCTTTACATCGGCAAAATCCACCGTATCGAAACGCTGTTCCTCACGGACGATGTACTTATCCTGCGGCGTGAGCGGCTCGCTGCCGTCAAAATGCTTTATAAGCTCGGCTGTGTTTTTCACGCCGTAGACCTTTATGCCCTCGACAACGCTTGCTTCGTAAGCGTTTATCTCGGGGACGAAAACCTCGCTGAAGCCCTCTTTTTTCGCAAGCAGAACCATCGGCAGAACGCCGTTCACTCCCCTTACATCGCCGTTGAGCGAGACTTCGCCGATGAACGCAGACTTTGAAATATCCGCAGGAACATTACCCGTCACACATAGCAGAGCCGTAAAGATAGCAAGGTCGTGTATGCTGCCCGTTTTTTTCGTGTCAGCAGGCGCAAGGTTGACGATTATTTTATTGAGCGGAAAGCTTATCAGCGATGCCCGAAGTGCCGAACGTATTCGCTCACGGCTCTCCTTTATCGCAGTATCGGCAAGTCCGATTATATCAAAGGACGGCGTTCCCTTGCTCGTTTCGATCTCGACATCGACGGGGAACGCATTCAGTCCGAAAAGTCCGAGGCTGTTTACCTTTGCGTACATTTTTTAGTCCTCATCTGCGTATTCGCTGTAATTGCGTTCATTGAGCCAGTCAAGGATATCGTCATAGACCTCCTGCTTGCCGACTTCGTTGAGTATCTCATGGCGCATATTCGGATAGATATGAAGCTCGGCATCGCTCTGTCCTGCTTCGGTCAGGCGGCGGAACACCTCTTCGGGGGCTTTGCCGTATCTGCCGACGGGGTCGTCCGCACCGCTTGCGATATAAACGGGAAGATAGTCTGCGACCTTTTCAGCCCAGCTTTTGGCGGTTACATATTTTGTCATCATTATAAGATCATAAAGTCCCCGAACTGTGAAAATGAACGTGCATTTCGGGTCTTCCGCATACTTTTCAACGACAGCATGATCGGAGCTTATCCAGTCAAAGTCGGTCTTTGGGTCTTCTATCCTTGCGTTGGACATTCCGAACATCATTCGGTCATAGGTTTTGGAACGGTAGTGCGAACCCTTGATCTTGGCGGTGCTTTCCACAAGTGCAAGACAGGCATCGGCAACGCCGTGAAGCGCCGCAGTTCCGAGGATAAGAACGCCGTCATAATATTCGCTGTATTTTGCAACGACCGTTCTCGCAATGAGCGAACCCATGCTGTGTCCGAGCAGGAAATACGGGAACGCCGAGTATTTTTCCTGCATCATTCGTGTAAGTGTCACAACGTCCTTTGCGAGGAACTTCCAGCCGTCCTTTTCGGCAAAGAAACCATAGTCCTCCTCGCTCGAAACGGAAGCACCGTGACCTAAATTGTCGTTTCCGCAGACGATATAGCCGTCCTTGCAGAGAAAATCGGCGAAGTCCTCATAGCGTTCGATATATTCGCACATTCCGTGTACGATCTGCACAACGCCCTTTATTTTTGCAGCCGTTGGAACATAAATATAGTAAGCTGTGTTGTTCACGCCGTTTGAGCTTTTGAAAAATCCCGATATTTTTTCGTAATTCATATTATTCTGTCCTTTCCGAATTAAAACACTGCCGCCGCAGGGAATGATCGCCTGCTGCGGCACTTATAATTATACCATTATTATGATACTTTTGCAACATTTTATGTGAAGCTTCGGGATAAAATTTCAGCTCACTTTCTCACCGCAAATTCGGCATAGGCAGAACCGTCGGGCGTTTTTATCTCAAGCTGATAAAGCCCTTTCTCAAAGCTTTGCTCATATTCAAAAGAATGCACAAAACGGCAGTAGTCCCTTTCGCTGAATTTGGCTGAAAATTCTCCGCACCTGCTCCAGATCTGCCCGTCAAGCTTACGCACCGTTACCGACATCTCATCTTCATAGTTTTCCATATCGGTCGAGCAGTCCGTAGCTCTCAATGTGAGAACGCCGTTCTCGTAAAATGCGGAGTAAAGTCTGTTGCCGACGGCATAGTCCGAATAGTCACATTGGTGAAAATCAGAATTGTAAATATAGGGAACGATCTCGCCGTCATCTTCTTTGGTAAGGAAGAAGAAATGATCCATATCCGTATGGTCGAGCCTTATCGAATCAAGCGATCTTCCGTAGACGAATACGGCGGAATCGGAGTTTGTCTTAGGCGTGCTGAAATTCGTGTGATGAACGGGATAAGCCTCATTGACCGAATATTCAATATAGTAGAATGCGCCGCCGTCCTCCGGATCGCCCGTGCGGATAAGATAATCGGGGTTGCCGTCGTTGTTGTAATCATCGAGCAGAAGCGAAAAATTGTCATTATAGGTATATTTAAGTCCCGACCCGCTCTCCGAATCATACGCACAGGGATAGGACACACTGCCGTGTTCACTGTTTTGGATATAGCAGCGCATTTCTCCCGAGTAAACGCCGTCCTTCTTGTAATAGCGGCTCGTGATATCGACCGTGACCTTGCTTCTGTCACTGTTGACGAAAACATTGTGGGAAACAAGATACTCGTTGGACTGCGGATAATACATACCTTTCTTGTTCGCAAAGTATTCTTCGCAGTCGATCTTATTGGTGAAATCGGACAGCGTATCGGCAAGCTTCGGGTCTCGTTCGGGACGCTCGTAGTCCTGCACCTTGGACGTTTCGGACGCTTCGTCATCGTCTTTATACCGTTCCATATAACCGAAAACAGAACTGCTGTTTTTATAGGTGATAAGAAGATCGACTGCGCCGATAAAAACAAAAAGCATTAATATAACTATAAGCTTTTTCATACCGAAAATCCGACCTCCTCTCTGTTGAAAAGTCCCTCGTTGACATAGATATCTTCGCCCTCAAAGCGGATATCATAACGCCCTCTGCCCTCGCCGTTGATATGCACACAGAAGCACGGGCTGTCATAGCCGTCAAGCATATAATAACTGAATATGTACTCGCTCTCATCACCGAAAAGCTCCTGCCATTCGTCCTTTACGCTTTCGTCGGGACAGCAGTACCAGTCGTAATAATTATGCTCCGCCGCATAATCCGCTACCGTCCGCATAGCCTTTTCATGCTTTTCAAGCAGAGGGTCGATGACCTCATAGGTGCTGACGCTTTCCTCAACGGCTATATCCTGCACCTTTGAAATTTCAATATATGAAGAAACTGCACCGAACGCAATAAGTACCGCATACATTGCCACCGCAGTTCCGCTCCACCATATCGCCGACTGCCAGCCTTTTGCACGTTTGCCGTAAATTTTCTTATGCTTTCTTGACACGACCTCGTCCGCTATGATAACAGGCAGTAAATAGAGATACATCACAGCAAGAAGATACGGCACCATATAGATAAAATACTTCACTGCAAAAAACAGATCGTACAGATCATCGGCACGAATAACGTTAAGTCCGTAATAGTAAAAAATCAGCAGATGGAGCTCCGAGAAGATCATAAATATGAATAGCGGAGCTTTATACGACAGGTTATTTTTCTTCACAGCAAGCCACCAAGCCAGTGCCGCCGTTGGTATAGCAAAAAGTCCTCCGCAGTATAAAATGTTCACATATAACAATCCCACAGCTGAAAATATGCTTATCCACACCCCATACATATCCCCGCCGTCCCAAATTATCGCATAGCCTGCCGACAGAACGATCAGCGCAAGCGGCACAGCAAAAAGCTTTATTCCAAGTGAAGTGCAGAACAGAGCACGGATAATGCCCTTAAAGTCAAAGCTTATGCCTTCAAAGCTGATGCCGTTATCATTTTCACGGGCTTCCGATTTGTCGATCTTGTATTTTTCCGCAAGCTCGGGCATAGCTATATCCGCCGTCAGAACGATGTTGTTGTTCGCATAGCTGAGTTCGGCGGCAATGTTTTCACCCGTTTCTTCACAGCGGAAAAAATCCGTGCGTGAACCGTCGGCGTCTTTTATCTCTTTTTCAAACACAAATTCGGGATAGAGATATCCGATGTCGCTTTTAAGCCCCGAAAAAATCTCCGAATTTGCGTGTTCGCTTATTTTATATGTGTATTTCATTTTTTACCCCTTATATAAAAATTTTCAACTGAAGATCTGCGGAATTCCCAAAACGATGACCATACCCAGCAACTCCAAAGCTATATACGGAACGGAAGCAATGTTGAGCGCATAAACGATCAGCCTGTACCTGTTATAAACCGCACCTTTCTTTTTCAGCTTTGCCATAATAAATCCCAGCACCGCCGCCATTGCGATATAACCAACAATATCGGGTATAAATAATATAATATCCAATATATTGTCCGTGTAAAAAGACACTGTTTCGTCCAAGAAATCCTCGATAAATATCAGAGCGGCTATCTTCACCGCTATAAAAATCAATGCATATATTTTCGTTTTGGCGTAATTCTCCCCGCCTGCGATATCCTTCTCATATTTCTTAACATAAAAAACAGATATCATAAAGATCACGAACTGTATCAAAAAGGCAGCAGCCATTGTCCCGAACTTATATCTGTACGCCGCAACAGTCATAACGCACACTGCGGCAACATTGAATATCAACAGCAAAATGAACCAACGCTTTTTAAATTTTCTATCCCCCACGATATACAACCCCCTTTTTTTCGCAAGCTCGGGCATAGCCATATCCGACGACAGAACAATACTTTTGCCGACATAATTAAGCCTGATGCGTTCGCCCGTTCTTTCACAGCGGAAAAAGTCCGTGCGTGAACCATCGGCATCCGGTATCTCTTTTTCAAACACAAATTCGGGATAGAGATATCCGATGTCGCTTTTAAGCCCCGAAAATATCTCCGAATTTGCGTCGCTTATTTTATATGTATATTTCATTTTTTACCCCTTATATCAAAAAATTTCAGAACGAAGATCAGTGAAAGCAAAACACGATAAACGCAAGCAATGCCTGCAAAGCAAACCACGGAACAGCAGCGATATTGAACGCATAAACGATCAGCCTGTACTTATTGTAAACTGCGCCTTTCTTTTTCAGCTTGGTCATGATAAAGCCCAGTGCCGCCGCCATTGCGATATATCCGATAATATCGGGCAGCGCTATAAGTATGGAAGCAGCTGCATTTTCCGTAATGCGTGTTATTACTGTCACAATCACACCGCTAAATATCATAGCGGCTATCTTCACCGCTATAAAAATCAACGCATATATTTTCGTTTTGGCATAGTTTTCTTCGCCTGCGATATCCTCCTCATATTTCTTCACATAAGAAGCGGATATCATAAAAATTGCAATTTGTATCAGAAATGCAGCAGCCGTTGTCCCGAACTTATAGCTGTACGCCGCAATACTCATAACGCAAAATGCGGCAATATTGAATATCAACAGCAGAATAAACCTGCGCTTCTTAAATCTCCCGTCCCCCTCGATATACATTTTTTCAAACATTTTATTTTCCGACAAAATAACACCCCTTTATACTTTTTTTCAATAATTTTTCTCGGAATACCTCCTTTTTGCCCATCCCCCGATGAGCTTTTCATTTTTGTGCGGAAAAGCCTCCCAAATGCCGTTCCGTACAGATTTTTGCACACTTTTTCCCTTTGATATTTCAACTTGCATCCATTATACACCAAGAAACCGCCCTTTGTCAACAAAAAATACATTTTCCGCATTTTTTAAAAGTCAAATTGAATATGTTAAACGTTTAACAATCTTTTAATTGTTGTACGGGTTGTAAAATTTTCATAAGTCATTGATTTTTGGTGAAGCCTGTGCTATAATTTATCTTGAATAACTCCGCAAAGATCATCATTTCACAAAGCAGACAGAATTTGCGGTGTAACCATATCAACATTTTTATGAGGTGAAATATTATGAACGAAAAAGAACTTTATGAACTCTGGTGCGAAAAGGCTGTTGACGACCCCGACCTCCGTACTGAACTTACATCGATCGCAGGCGATGATGAGGCTATCAAGGACAGATTTTACCGTGACCTCGAATTCGGCACGGGCGGACTCAGAGGCGTTATCGGCGCAGGCGCTTACAGAATGAACATCTACACCATCAGACGTGCAACTCAGGGTCTTGCTGACTATGTTAAGGAAGCTTTCCCGTCCAATCCGTCCGTTGCTATCGCTTACGACAGCAGAATAAAGTCCGATGTTTTCGCTAAGACTGCCGCTTCCGTCCTCGCTGCAAACGGCATCAAGGTACATATCTACTCCGAGCTTATGCCTACACCGATGCTTTCCTACGCTGTAAGAGCATTGAAGTGCAGCGCAGGTATCGTTATCACCGCAAGCCATAACCCTGCAAAGTACAACGGCTACAAGGTTTACGGCTCTGACGGCTGCCAGCTCACACTCGGCGCAGCAGAGATCGTTCTCAAGAACATCAACAGCGTTTCTATGTTCGGCGGCGCAAAGTACATCGACTTCGAGCAGGGCGTTAAGGACGGCTCTATCAATTATATCGGTAAGGACGTTATCGACAGCTATCTCGACAACGTTTCAAAGCAGGGTATCCACACAGACCTCGTTGCTTCAAGCGGACTTAAGGTCGTTTACACACCGCTCAACGGCACAGGCAACAAGCCCGTTCGTGCTATCCTCGACAAGATCGGCATCAAGGAAGTTACTGTCGTTCCCGAGCAGGAATATCCTAACGGCAACTTCACGACCTGCCCATTCCCGAACCCTGAGATCAAGGAAGCACTCGCACTCGGTCTTAAGCTCTGCGAAACAGTAAAGCCTGACCTTCTCCTTGCTACCGACCCCGACTGTGACCGTGTTGGCATCGCAGTTCCGTCCGATAACGGCTATGTCCTCTTCTCGGGCAACGAAGTCGGCGCAATGCTCCTCGAATATATCTGCAGCGAAAGAACAAAGCTCGGCACAATGCCTGCCGACCCTGTTGCAGTAAAGACTATCGTTACAACAGACATCGCACAGAAGATCGCCGACAACTACGGCGTTAAGATGATAAACGTCCTCACAGGCTTCAAGTTCATCGGCGAGCAGATCGGCTTCCTCGAAGCTAAGGGCGAAGAGAACCGCTACATCTTCGGCTTTGAAGAAAGCTACGGCTACCTCGCAGGCTCTTATGTAAGAGATAAGGACGCAGTTGTGGCTTCAATGCTTATCTGCGAAATGGCAGCATTCTACCGTACACAGGGCATCTCCCTGCTTCAGGCAAGAGAGAATATGTATAAGAAGTACGGCGTTTATAAGCACTCCCAGCAGTCGTTCACCTGCGAGGGCGCAAGCGGCATGGAAAGAATGAAGGAGATCATGAGCGACCTCCGCACAAATACACCTAAGGAGATCGGCGGACTTGCAGTAACACGCTTCGACGACTATATGGCAAGCACCTCCACCGATACAGCAACCGGCGCAAAGACAATGCTCACACTTCCTAAGTCCGATGTTCTCACATTCGTACTTACAGACGGCGCATCCGTTGTTATCCGTCCGTCCGGCACAGAACCTAAGATCAAGGCTTACTACACAACAACAGGCACAACCCAGGCAGAAGCAGAAGCACTCGAAACAAAGATCGCCGACAGCTTCAAGGCTATTCTTGGATTTTAAGATATAGCGATAACTCAAACAGCCGCTGCAATGCATACCGCAGCGGCTGTTTTTGAAAATGCTTGACATATTTGTATCTTTAATGTATAATAATAGCGGAGAGCAGTATCGCTCTGAATGTTTTGTATGGTTGTACGTTCTATTGGCGCTCACCGCCATTAAGGGCAGAGTTGGATAATTGGTGCTCACCGCCATCAAGTGCAGAATTTGATAACTGACGCTCACCGCCATTAATACTAATTTTTAATCAAAGTGTAGACAAAAAATCGGCGCAAAATCCATATATGCGAGCTTTTGCTTGATTTTTTGTACACTTTCAGTTTAAAAATTAGTATAAGTGCAGACTAAAAACAATCATTAAAAAATTTATCCCCTTGCAGTTTGTGCAAGGGGATTTTTGTTATAAACGCAAGGGCGGATAAGAAATATCCGCCCATACGATAAATTTTGACCGAAACACAAATAATTCCTAATTCCGAATTTTATTTCAGCCTTTTGATATAATCATATATCATCTGCATAGCCTGCGCCCTCGTGAGAACCTTGTTCGGCGAGTAGTTTCCGTTCTTGTCTGCGCTTGCAAAACCGAGTGCCTTTGCTATCGCAATGTAGCCTACATAATCGTCCGATACAGCAACGTCCTTGAACGGCGCACGGTAGATTCCCTTTAACTCAGCATAATCAGAACCGCCGTAAACATCAACGAATACCTTTGCGGCTTCCTTTTTGGTGAGCGTTACAGCCTTTTCTTCTTTCTGATAGTTGCCGTCCTCAACATAATAAGGCACATAGTTGCGTGTTGCCTTGTAAATGACCGTTGCGAACTCCTTGTCGGTGAGCTTTGCATTCGGGTCAAATTTTCCGTTCTTGGTATCGAGCGTGATGCCGTATCTTGCAAGTGTGTTTATAGCGTTTTCCTGCGCAATGCCGCTGATGTCGGTGTAGTTGGTGTCCTCGTCCTTCTCGGCAGGGAGCGGAGTGCCGTCCCATTCCACAACACGGTACTTGCTGTCGAGTGTATAATCGTTGATATCGTAGAGGAGATAAGTCTTTGCCGTTCCGTCCTTCTTGTAGTAGCCGTCATAGTAATATCTGAGCTTTATCTGCTTGAAAAGCTGCTCAAAAGCCTTGTCCTTGTCGAATTTCGGCACGGACGGGAATTTTACGTCTGTGTATTTGGATGAAACCGAGCAGACCTCTCCGGTGAAGTCAACATTTACCCATATAACATCGCCCTCGACCTGCACGCCGTTTACATAGCGGTTGTAACGGTATGTTCTGCTGGATTCATAGTATCTTGTCCTGCCATCTTTGTCAACGGTCGAATGACATGGCTCGCTGTTGCTTTCGTCAGCCTTGTATTCGCCGAAAATATCTCCGTAAAAATGCTTTGCGGCTGCCGCTGCGATCTTCGCATTTGCCTTTACGGGATATTCCTTGCTGTTGTCAAAGCCGGAGGCATGGTTCTTGTTGAAGGTGATGACCTTGCCCGTTTTTGCATTGACATTTACATTCATATAGAAATATGGCTTTTCGGGGTCTTCCTTTACATCAGCGCCAACATCTTCCACAGCCATATCCACATCATCCGTATCGTCCTCAAAATCCGCATCAACAATGCCGTCGTCACCGCCGTGATAACTAATGCTATAAAAATATTCGTCCGTGTCCTCATTTTTATAAAGATTTGCATAATCAAGCGAAACATAATCGGGCATCTTCGTGTATTTGTCCTTGTTGAGAAGTGCTGTTATCTCATCCTTTTTGAGCAGACTTTCATCGGCTTCGATCTCTTTAAGCTCTGCCGCAGTGAAATTGACTCCTCCTTCGTCTGCCGCATCATCATACTCAGCAGCAACAGCCTCCACTCCGCCGTCTGCCATTGAGTTGTAATAGTAGCTGCTGAAATTTCTGATACCCTTATCATTATCCATATCGTCCCAGATGGTTGAGGGCTTGCCCGTTACGGCGTCGATCTCATCGGTAAAGTTCGGCAGATACAAAAGAACAGCTTTCTGCTCGGACTTTTCCGTTTTTTCATTGTATTCGTTGACGATACGGTATATCGGCGTGAGCGTTGTGAGCGACTTATACTTTGCCCTTGCTTCATCGGCGGAAAGCTTTGAAGCCGTGCTGCCGAACTTTGTGTCTTTCCAGAACCACTCGACCCACATCGAAACAAGATCGCCCGTGTTCTTGTTTATAACGATAGTAGCACCGTTGCCTTCGACCGCAACGCCGTTTTCCATACGGTCAAGCTTTAACGATGCATTGTCACCGAAAAGATCGATGCTGTCAATGCTGTATTTGCCCTTGCCCGCAAGATCGGGTTCAAGCTTTTCAAATGCCTTTTTCGCATATTCTATAAGCTGTGCATTGGTGAGCTTTGCAAAGCTCTGCTTTTCCTTTTGGCTGTAATCCTTGTCGGCTTTATATTCATACGAAAGTATAATGCCGTTCGCATAAGTAATATAAATGCTCTCTCTATATTTCTCATCATGCCATGTAAAGCTGAAAGCCTCTGTTCCGTATGATGTTGACATACTGTAATCGAACTCGGTCAGCCTGTCGGGTATCGTTACCCTCTTTTTTACAGCGGTGAGAGCGGTTTTCATTGCCTGCTGCTTCTTTTGCTCCGCCTGTGCCTGTGTGGCCGTGCTTGACGGAGTGTTTGCCGCCAATACGGGAACTGCGCCTGCGCTGACGGTCATCATCACTGCCATTGCGGCGGCAGCGATCTTTGCGATAGTGTTTGTTTTCATTTTTATGCTCCTTTCATTTGTCCAAGTCTTTTTGTTAAAAGATCATCTTTGAAAAAATTATCCTCGGAAATACATTGAAACATTTTTCAACGGTTTCCGAGGATATTTGCATAGGAAACCTTAAAGAACATTTCCCGACTATTCGCCGAACAATACCTCCCAAGGACAATTTTGTTGTGAACAGTTATAGCCCGTGCTGTATTTTCAGCGAATGAATAGTGTAAAAGCGATCCGCAAAACTTCTAAAGCAAAATCCCACAATTGATCTATCCGTTCTGCGGATCATCTTACCCTTTACACTTATAAAACAATTTAACTGCCCCGAATTTTTCATTTTCTGAAAAAATTTTCTGAGGTTTGTATATCTTTACAAAAATTAATGAAATCCTTGTTGCATTTATACAAAATCAAAGTGAGCATTTTTCCTTTATCATTGAAATAACGAGCGAGATAGCACCCTCCAGATCAAGCTCCGAGGTGTCCGCAAGAACAGCGTCATCAGCCTGCTTAAGCGGAGCAACATCACGGTGCATATCGTTGTAGTCACGCTGTTTGATGTCGGCAAGAACCTGCTCGTAGGTCGGACAGTTCGGCTTTTCGGCAAGCTCCTTAAATCGGCGGTCTGCACGGACTTCCGCAGAAGCCGTGAGGAAAATTTTCAGGTCAGCATTCGGCAGCACGACCGTTCCGATATCTCGTCCGTCCATTATCACATTGTTTTCGGCGGCAATGCTCTGCTGTAAGTCGAAAAGGAACTTACGCACCTCGGGTATAGCCGAGACTGCCGATGCGCCCATTGAAACCTCGGGAGTGCGGATAAAATCCGAAACGTCCTTTTCGCCCGAGAAAACGTGCTGAACGCCGTCAATGAAGCGAAGCGAGAAAAAGCCAACGCCGAATTTGCCGAGTTCGGCAGCGACCTTATCCTTGTCGCTCGGCGAAATTCCCCTCGATATCATTTCAAAAGCGACCGCCCTGTAAAGCGCACCCGTGTCAACATAAATGAACCCGAGCTGCTTTGCGGCAGCCTTTGCTATCGTGCTTTTTCCTGCGCCCGCAGGTCCGTCTATCGCAATGTTATATACCTTTGACATTTCAAACACCCTTTCAAGTATCAGTTCCGAATTATCCTGACCGCAACGTTCATTCCGTCAGCGGCGGCGGACATTATTCCGCCTGCATAGCCTGCACCCTCGCCGCAGGGATATAAGCCCTTCACATTCAGCGAGCAGAGGTCTTCGCCCCTCGTTATCCTCACGGGCGAGGACGTTCTCGTTTCGGGAGCGGTGAGAACGGCGTTTTTATCCCCGAAGCATTTCATTTTGTGCGAAAAATCAACAAGTCCCTCTTTTAACATTTCAGTGACGAAGTCGGGAAAAAGCTCCGCAAGGTCACATTCCGCAAGTCCTCTTGCATAGGTCGGCTTTATATTGCTCTCGTCGAGCGAGCCTTTTCCCGTGAGCAGCTTCCCGACGGTCGAAGCAGGTGCTTTGTAGTTCCTGCCGCCAAGCCCGAACGCCCTCTGTTCAAGGCTCCGTGCGAAGATAACTCCGTCAAGCGGTTTTTTCCCGAAATCATCGGGTGAGACGCCGACTGCGACTGCCGCATTTGCATTTTCACCGTCACGGGCGAACTCGCTCATACCGTTCGTAACGACCGTGTTTTCCTCACTCTGCGACGGAACGACCATTCCTCCGGGACACATACAGAATGTGTAAACTCCCCTGCCGTTTCTGCGGTGGGAAAGCTGATATTCGCCCTTTGGCAGGCTTGGCGTTCCTGCGGCTTTGCCGTAAAGCGAGCGGTCAACATCGGTCTGCTTATGCTCAATGCGCACGCCGACCGAGAACGGCTTCGGCTCAATGAAAACGCCCTTGCCGAGGAGCATTTCAAAGGTGTCTCTTGCACTGTGACCGAGTGCAAGCACGACCGCATCGCAGGGAATTTCCTGACCGTTCGCAACAGCGGCGGCAACTGCACCGTTTTTTATTATGATATCGTCAAGCCTTGTGTTGAAGCGGACTTCTCCGCCAAGCTCAATAACACGGCTTCGCAGGCTTTTCACGATACTGCGGAGCTTGTCCGTGCCGATATGAGGCTTTGCTTTCGTGAGAATTTCCTGCGGTGCGCCGAATTCGACAAGGCGCTGTAAAATTCGTCTGCACATAGGGTCTTTTATGCGTGTTGTGAGCTTTCCGTCCGAGAAAGTTCCTGCGCCTCCCTCGCCGAACTGTACATTCGTCTGCTCGGAGAAAGCACCGCCGTGCCAGAAGCCCTCAACGGCTTTCACACGCTCGTCAACAGCCTCCCCCCGTTCGAGAACTATCGGCTCGAAGCCGTATTCGGCAAGCGTGAGTGCGCAGAACATCCCCGCAGGTCCGAAACCTGCAATAACGACCTTTTTCTTGGTGATATTTGTTTTCGGCGGCATAATTTCGATGCTTTGGTCGACATAAGAACAGCTTTTGTCACGTTCGCAGATCGCCTTTTCGGCTTTTTCGCTGTCAAGCTCTATCCATACGGACGAAACGAGCTTTATATCGCTGTTGTTTCTCGCATCGAGCGAGGTCTTGTGCAGGTGGCAGGCTCTCACACCGCTTCTGCTTATGCCGAGCTTTTTCAGTGCGGCGGCAGTGATATCGTCCGTGCCTGCGCTTATCGAAGTTTTTATTTGAGAGATTATTATTGCCATAAAAAGTTCCTTTTTTTCTTATAAAAGCGAAGCCGCACAGGAATATGCGGCTTCGCAGTATATTATGATTTGAGCTTAAATGTTACAATAGCCTTAGGCGAAAGCAGACCGTCCGAGCTTATGCACCATACATCGTCATAAGCAGGCGTTGAGAACGTTACGGGCAGCTTGTAATCGCGGGCTTCAAGCTCATAGTTGAGCAAGTCTATCTGCGATACGACATCGATATAGGATATCTGATTGATGCTTTCCTCCGAGCCGATGAAGAACAGCGTAAAGCCCGAGGTAATAATATCATAATCGAACTGTGCCGGGGCGTTGATTATCTGCACCGAGCTTCCCCTTATCGTCATCGCAAGCTTGTAAAGCCCCTCGCTCGGGCATACTACGGAAATGGTGTCGATGCCGCTGAGGTTCTGATAATTCTCCGCAAGGAAGTCGGAAGTCTTGAACGTGAATACAGAGCCGATATCGACCTCACGCATATCGATAGTGCCGATCGTTATCGCCGAAACGTCCCTTATCTCATCGGCGGGAGCGGCGATCTCGATCTCGGTAACGGAGAGCTGGAGCTTTTCACGGAATGCGTCAACATTGAAGCTGGACGGTGCATTTGTGATAGCGACCTCGAGCGGAAGTACCTGCTTTTTATAAACGGGAATGCTTACGCTGAAGCTTGTTCTGCTGAATGTGATGCTGTCGTTGCCGCTGAGAACAACGCCGTCGCTGCTGTAAATGGTCGGACTTTCTGCGGTGTATTCATAACTTGACGAAAGCTCGCTCGCCGTATCAACATAGAAATATGCGCTGTCGATCTTTTCAACATCGTCCTTAGGACCCGTGATCTCAACAATGTTCGGCGCAACGGCAACATCGTCATCGTCAACGATAAAGCCGCTCGCAACGTGGAGACGGTCAAGAACGGGCGAAATCGTGATCTCCTTCGTCACCACCTCGTCAAATGAGGCATAGATATATTCGATGGAAGTACTTGCATCATCGGACGAAGTTATCTTCGTTACGTTAAAGGTCTTTCCGCTGTTTGAGCTTACGTCAAGGGGAAGGCTGTACTCCCTCGGGCTTATCACATTTTCAGCCGAAGCCGATACTTTAATGTCGTCCGCCTTTATGCTGCCTATCTGCGAACGGTCGCCCTCAAGGTAAACATCGACCGTCTGAACGCTCTGCTCGATGACCTTGTAGTTGTGCGCCTCGGCGTAAGTACCCTGAAGCTCCACCGTTACGGGAACGTTGTAAACGACCTGCTTTATCGTAGGATAAACGCTTATCGAAACTGCGAACCATATCACGACTGCGCAGAGGATAGAGAATATCTTCAGCGAAAGATCCTTTTCAAATATCCTGCGGAAGAGATCCGAGATGATGTCAATTATTCTTTTCATTGGAGCTTACCTCCTCTGCTTTTTCTTTTTTCTTCCTTCCCGGGAAAAGCGGTTTTTTATCGGACGGCGGAAGCGGACGCACCGACTTCTGCGGCTTTTCGGGGATAAGCTTTTCGCGGAGATACTTTTTAAGGCTGTCACGGGTGAAGCCTCGTTCAAGGCTGCCGTTCTCGGCGATGGAGATAACACCCGTTTCCTCCGAAACAACGATGATTATAGCATCCGAGTTCTCGCTCATACCGATAGCCGCACGGTGACGTGAGCCGAGAGCCTTGTTTATCGTTTCCTCCTTCTGCGGCTTCGGGAGAAAGCAGGCAGCGGCAAGAATGTAGCCGTCACGCATTATGACCGCACCGTCGTGAAGAGGTGTGTTCTTCCAGAAAATATTGCCGAAAAGCTCCTTCGAGGGCTTTGCATTAAGTATAGTACCCGTATCGATCTGTTCGCCAAGCTTTGATTCACGTTCGATAACGATGAGCGCCCCCGTCGTCGTTGCGGACAAGTCCTCGCAGGCGTCGCATATAGCCTCGATTGCGTCATTCCACTTTGAAGCGGCAGTGTCGCTGTTCTCAGCACCTATGGACGAGATGAACGGTACTTTCGTGAGCTTTGAACGTCCCATTTTTTCTATCGCACGGCGAAGCTCGGGCTGGAAAAGTATTATCAGCGCAAGCAGACCGATGTTGAAAACGCTCTTCATAATGTAAGCCATAGCTTTCATCTGGAAAAGCTCCATTAAAAGATATGCAATAACAAGCACAGCGATGCCCTTCAGCAAGCCGCCGGCACGGGTCTCCTTCACGATGCTTATGCCCTTGTAAAGAATAACGGCAAGTACAGCGATATCAAGGATATCCCAGAATGTTATCGGCAAGATACTCGTTATCAGTGAGCGCAGAGTATACAGATTCTCCAAAACCGTTTCCGCCTTTCTGTCAGTTTACAGTATTACAGTAATTATAACACAATTCCCCTGTACTTTTCAATAGAAAAAGGAGAATATTTTTTGATTGCCGCTTTGACAGTTAACAGTTAATAATTAATAGTTAATAGTTAATAGTTAATAGTTAATAGTTAACAGTTGGCAGCTTTCAATTATCAACTATCAATTGTCAATTATCAATTAATAGTAAAATCTTTATACAAAATCAGCATAAACACTTATTTTTATATATTTATTTTGTAAATTTACGGTGTTGACATTGAACTTAAAATAGTGTATTATTATAAAGAGTATTAATGTGTAAAAACAGTCTTGTTTTATTGGCAAAATTTTACACACAACTGTTTTAAAGGGAGCAAAGCCAGAAAATGTACTTCGGAAGTGTAAAATTCTTTAAACATCTGATATATACCGTCATTATCCTTGTGCTTGCGGCAATAATCGGCTGCGCCGTGTTTTTCGGCGTGAAGTATTCGATCGTGAAAAAGGAAAATGATGAGCTTGTCAAAGCGGCTTCAATTGAAGAGGTCGAACAGCCCGAGCATCTTTCGCTCGATGAATACTATCTCCACATGGCTGCGGACGGCTACACCGCCGATGATGTGCTTGATTTTCTTGCAAAGAATGAAAGCGGAAAGTTTGACAGCTTTGCCGAGAAATATATTTCCGAAAATCCCGATAAATTTGCAGCAAACGCCAATGATGTCGGCAGCAATGCCGGAAGCTCCGCAGACAGCACGGCTAACGAATACACCCTGCTTTACCCCGACCTTTACGCCGAGCCTGCGGCTGAGTTCACCGATGAGGAAAAGACCGTTTATCTCACCTTTGACGACGGTCCTTCCGAGAACACTCTCGATATCCTGTCAATACTTGACAAATACGATATAAAAGCGGCATTCTTTATGTCGGGCGGCGAAAGCGAACGCTCGAAGGAGATAATGAAGGCAGTTGCCGATGCAGGTCACACTATCGGCATACACTCCATCTCACACGATTATGAGAACATCTACTCGAGCGTTGAAAGCTTCCTCGAGGATATGAACAATACGTATCAGTGCGTGAGCGAAGCAACGGGTGTTCGTCCGCAGATAATGCGCTTCGCAGGCGGCAGCATCAACAACTACAACCGCCTTATCTATCCGCAGCTCATCGCCGAGGTGACACGCCGGGGCTTTACATACTATGACTGGAACGTGAGCGGTGAGGACGCCACGACCCATGCGACATGGACGAGCATTTACAACAATGTTCTGAACGGCATCGAAAACAATTCCTCGCACAGGGCTATCGTGCTTCTTCACGACAGTGCAGACAAGCAGCTCACCGTAAAGACCGTCGAAGATATCATCATTGAGCTTCGCAATGACGGCTACGCCTTTGGCCAGCTCGACAACACTGTCAAGCCCGTTACCTTTTCCTATGTAGATTAATGATTTTTATATAGCAGCAGGCTGAGGAGAACCTGTTTTTTGGAAGTTAAGAAAGGAATGATCGTAAAATGAGCCTTAAGGATAATTTTAATCAAGCATTGAGGGAAGTCCTGCACAAGGACGGAATAATCGGAAACAAGCCGTCAGCGGAAGAAAAAAAGAAGACCGAGCTTGACAGCTATCTTGAACCTACGCCCAAGAAAAGCTTTGAAGAAGCCGCTCACGAGGAAAAGGCCGCTGAAACGGCTGCCCCCGAGGCGGCTGAGCCTGCGCAGACAGAAACGGGAACAACGGATTACAGTGCTCCCGATATCGCCCCTGCCGCCGCAAAGCCTGCGGAAGAACCCAAGCCTGCTCCCGAAGCTCCGAAAGCTGAGAGCGTGAGCCCGTTCGCACAGTATTCCCAGTTCGCACGTCAGAGCGGTGCTGCTTCACGTCAGGAATCTGTGCAGAACAGCGCATACAGCGGTTCTTACGGCTCGGGTCAGTCATTCGGAAGCAATAACCAGTCGTTCGGCGGTTCAAGCCAGTCGTTCGGCGGCGGCTCAGTTCCCCCGACTCCCCCAAGACCGCCCCGCTCGTCCTCATTCAGAGGGAACGAACCCGACTCACCTTATTATGAGACGGAAGAAACGACCGTTATTTCCCGAAATACAATCATTGACGGAAATATCCGCTCGTTTGCAAATATAAATATAGACGGAAGCGTCAAGGGTGACGTTACCATTACCAAAAACATCAACGTTACGGGCAAGGTAGTCGGCGACATCGAGTGCAACAACTCCGTAATGTCGGGTGCTTCAATGCAGGGAAATATCGTTTCAAAGGGCCAGGTTCAGATGGACAGGGACAGCCTTATCCTCGGCGATATCTCCGCACAGTATCTTGACCTCAACGGAAAGATCAAAGGCAACGTTGATGTCGGCGGAAAGGCAGAGTTCAAGACGGACGCTGTTATCCTCGGCAACATCACCGCTTCGACCATAACCGTCCTTGACGGTGCGACCATTCAAGGCTATGTCAACACAACATTCCTTCAGGAAAGCTCATCGAGCATCTTCCCCGAAGCAATCGCTTTATCAGAATAAAACGGAGTTGATCTAATGGAAAACAACGGCAACGATATCTTTGACCCGATAGATACAGATACAGACACCAATAACAGCGGCTATGTTCCTCGCTTTGAACGTGATCTGCAAAAGATGGGCGGAAATCTCAATGCCCTTGCCGATGCGAAAAAAGCTGAACAGCAGGCTGAACAGGCCGCTCCCGTTCAGGAGGAACAGCCGACCGAAGAACCCCAAAATGACGAAGAAATTCACGATAGCACAAATGAAGCTGCCGCAGGCGACGAACCGATCTATTCATCTTCGCCGTACCATTCCGCTCCTATCGAGGAAAACAGCTATGATTATGAGGACGGCGGCTACCGCAGAGGAAAGACCGTCGAGGAGCTTATCTGTGAAAACGAGGAGCAGGATCGCATAGAAGCTGCAAAAGCGCAGAGGCTCGCAGCCGCAGAGGCTTATCACAATCTTGAAGATGTTCAGGTAACTGCGGATATGATAAGCGATATGGGGTATAACTATAAGCAGCAGGAACGAAACGACAAGCGCAAACAGCAGGAGCTTGACGACCTTGCAAGGGAGATCGGAAACCGTCCCAAGGTCGAAGAAATGTCGGACGAGATATTCGCCTCCGCTCCGCTCAAAAAGAAGTCATCCTTCGATTCGCAGGACGCTCTTGACCGTGATGAAAAGCAGCTCATAAAGGAACGTCTGCAAAAGGAGATCGATTCCCGTCCAAAGGGCGTGAACAAGAAAAACAGTGCCGAGCTTTACAAGAGCCTTATGCATGAGCAAAAGGTAAAGAAAGCGAAAAAGGGTCTGCTCTCGCTTGTGCTTATGGCGGTCGGCGGAATTGCGGCTTCGCTCATAATGTACACAAAACTCAACCCCGATAACCTCAGTATAATCACCTATGCTTCGATGGGCGGCGTTATCTTCGCACTCCTTATGCTGCTCAAAGCAAGCTTTTTCAGACTTTCCTCCTGCGTTTTCTTCTCGGTGGAGACGGTTTATACAGTCTATACCTGCGTAAATTATGCGCTCAATACCGAGAGAAAGCCCGATAACTATTTTGAAACGCTTATATTCTTCATCGTTGTTATCGCAATCTGCGCAATAGTTGCGATACAGCTTGCGACCAACGCAAATATTGAAGCCTATTATACAACGAGCTTTTCAAAGAAGAAAGCCGCCGCACCTGCAAAGAACGGCGCACGCAGACAGGGAACAGTTCAGAGAAGGAAATAAAACCAAGGCTGCCCGTTATTTTTCGGGCAGCCTTTTAAATTCTTATACCAAAGGAAATGCTTATGAACAGAAAAGAAATGATAAAAAACTACATCACATCAAAGCGTGACGAAATGGTCGCCGACCTTGCGGAGCTTATAAGAATACCCTCCGTTATGTCCGAGCCGTCCGAGGGCTGCCCCTTCGGCGAAAACAACGTCAAGGCTCTCCGCAAAGCCGAGGAGATCTGCCGAAAGTACGGCTTTATCACGCATAACTGCGACAACTATGCTGTCTCCGCAGACCTGCTCAACAACGGCGAAAAGCACCTCGGCATACTCTGCCACCTTGATGTCGTTCCCGAGGGAAACGGCTGGACAAAGCCGCCGTTTGAGCTTACAGCCGAGGACGGAAAACTGTTCGGACGAGGTGCGATAGACGATAAAGGTCCTGCAATAGCTGCGCTCTATGCTATGCGATGCATAAAGGAGCTTGGCTTTGCGATAGATAAAAACGTCCGCCTTATCCTCGGCAGCAACGAGGAGAACGGCTCTGCCGATATGGAATATTATCGGAAAAAGGAGAGCTTTCCTCCGCTGCTTTTCACGCCCGACGGCTCTTTTCCGCTCATAAACATCGAAAAGGGTATGATGCGCATAAAGCTTTCGCATAAATGTGAAAAGATAATTTCGATAAGCGGCGGAGCTATGGTCAACGCCGTTCCCGAAACTGCAAAGGCACAGGTGAAAATTCCTGCCGAAACGCTCCGCAAGGCGGCTGAAAAGCTTGCACTTGAAGTTAAATTTGACATAAATGAAGAAAACGGACTGACCAATATTTCCGCTCACGGCAAAAGCGCACACGCTTCGACACCTGAGTTGGGAGTAAACGCTCTGACCGCACTTCTGGAGCTTCTTGCAGAATGTGATATCGATGAAGCAAAGGCATTTTCGGCACTTTTCCCATTCGGCGAAACGGACGGCGCAAGCTGCGGTATAAAATGCTCGGACGAGGTATCGGGCGCAGTCACAACTGTTTTAAGTATGGCTGAAATTTCGGGTGGAAGGCTCGTCTGCACGCAGGATATCCGCTTTCCCGTCTGCGAAAGCTGCAAGGGCATACTTGAAAAGCTTGAAAATGCGGCAAAGGCTGTCGGCGTAAGTGCTGAACCTATCATGCAGAGCGAACCTCACCACGTTTCGGCGGAAAGCAGCTTCGTAAAAACTCTGCTCGGCGTTTATGAGGACGTCACGGGCGAAAAGGGCGAGCCTATCGCTATCGGCGGCGGAACCTATGTCCACGAGACCGAAAACGGCGTTGCTTTCGGCGCAGAGTTCCCCGGCGACGAGAACAATATGCACGGCGCAGATGAATTTATCAAGGAAGAAAGCCTGCTCCAGAATGCCGAAATTTACGCAAACGCTATCATTGCCCTTTGCGGAAAGGAAAACTGAAATGTATAAATACGAAACACACTGCCACACCTCCGAGGCAAGCGACTGCGGAATGTCAACGGGCACAGAAATGGCGCAGAAATACAAGGACGAGGGCTATGACGGCATTTTCGTCACCGACCACTTTTTCAACGGCAACTCCGCAGTCCCGAGAAACCTCCCGTGGAAAGAGCGCATCGAGCTTTACTGCAAGGGCTATGAACACGCCAAGGAGCTGGGCGATAAGATCGGGCTTGACGTTTTCTTCGGCGTGGAATACACCTTTTTCGGTGCGGATTTTCTCATTTACGGCGCAGATAAGCAGTGGCTAATCGAAAACGGAAACATCCTCGACGTCGATTATGAGATAACGGACGTCCTCAACTATTGCCGAAGCTGCGGATTTTTCGTTGTACACGCTCACCCGTTCCGTGACTATGACTATATCAAGCGGTTCACACTCTGTCCGCACAATGTTGACGCCGTTGAGGTCATCAACGCCTCGCATTATGATAAAAAATTCAACGAGCGTGCAAAAATATACGCCGAGTGGTACGATCTCCCCGAAACGGCAGGCTCGGATTCCCACAGCACGACAGACAAATATTTCGACGGCGGAATACTTACGGAAACACCGATAAAGTCCTATCTTGACTATAAAAATGCAGTCCTGAGCGGCAAAATACAGCTGCTGAAAGGAAATATCCCCGATCAATGATGCTCCCCGGAGCATTGCCCGACCCACATCAACCAACAGTCCACAGATACATTTTCGGCAGCCGTTCATAACAGCCAAAAGCGGCTGAGCCGAAAAAAATATAAAAAATTTTGCAAAACCCCTTTACTTTTTCGGATTTATATAGTATAATATTAATGCTGTATTCGGAATTGCTCTTTCGTTTGTTTATCAAAGCGGGGGAAATTCGTCCAAAACAGTAATCGAGGTGTGGCTCAGTTTGGTAGAGCGCTGCGTTCGGGACGCAGAGGCCGTGGGTTCGAGTCCCGTCACCTCGACCAGATTAAAAAGTCCGCAAATCAAGGTTTTACCGTGGTTTGCGGACTTTTATTTTTGCTGTTTTATTGTTCAGATACATCATCAAAAGGGGCAGAATTTCAAAAGATGTGGGTCAGAATGTGGATCAGATATTCATACTGTTCTCGTCAAGCAGGAACTGCTCTATGCCGAGGTAAAGATATTTCGTCTCCGTTAGAAAAAAATGTGCATTTGCACACTTTTCTCCAATGACATTATATGTAAATGTAAAGCCGCTATCCGAAATTTTTGCGCATTTTAAATTTTCACCCAACAGAAAAGCCCGCAAGCTCTGGTCAGACCAAGGTTTGCGGGCTTTTTTATCGGTATCGGGCTGCTTATTCAGCCGTTTTATACTTATATTTATCCTGCCCGGTTATCTCACGCATAACACGGCAGGGATCTCCGACTGCGATAACTCCCGATGGGATATCCTTTGTTACAACGCTGCCTGCGCCGATCACCGTGTTGCTTCCGATAGTCACTCCGGGCAGCACGACAACATTCGCACCTATCCATACATTGTCGCCGACTGTTATCTTCCATGCGATCTCCGGTCCCTTGTTGCGCTGTTCGACATCGATCGCATGACCTGCGGTGGAGAAGCAGCAGTTCGGTGCTATAAAAACATTGTCGCCAAAGGTCACGCTTGTTCCGTCAAGTATCGTGCAGTTATAGTTGGAGAAAAAGTTCTCTCCGACAGAAATATTATATCCGTAATCGCAGTTGAACGGCGATAATATCACGGCACTGTCGGGTACTTTGCCGAGAAGCTCCTTAAGTATCGTTCTCCTGTTTTCCGTGTCATAGCTCGGCAGGCTGTTCAGCTTATGCACAAGCTCCGCACAATGCGCTCTTTCGCTTGCCAGAGCCTTATCATAATTTGCATCATAAAGATAGCCTGCCTGAGCCTTTTCCTTTTCAGTCATTGTTATACCTCCTGTATTGCCCTGCGGTACATTCCGTACACATAATATTTATTGGGGTCGGGTTCAAATACAAACTCGGGCATATGCTCCTTCGGGATATATTTTTCGCACATACTGCGTATCTCGGGTATTTTTTCCGCCGTTATAAGTCCGCCTGTCAGTATTATCTTTGAAGGGTTTATCATAGCGATGAACGAAACCAGACTGCTGGCGATTATCGGCATACACTCCCTGCGGTTCAGCATGGAGCGCTGCTTTTCCCTGTCAAAATCAAACGGAAGAAATGCCGTCATTCCTGCAAGCCCCGACGAACCGCAAATGACCTCACCGCGGTGTATTTACTTTTTTGAAAAGATCAATAGCTCTGTTGCGTTTCATCAAAAGTTCAAAAAATGTGAAAAAAGTTTGCAGCAGAGCGCATTGTACTTTCTTTCCTTGACAAACCCCGAAACCGATGATAAAATAATAACAGCCTGAAAAAGAAAGGACGGTCGGGAACAATGTCACAGGTAACGAAACGTGCGCTTGAAGCTTCACTGAAAAATCTGCTGCTGAAAAAACCGCTTGAAAAGATAACTATCAACGACATCACCGAGGACTGCGGTATCAACCGTATGACCTTTTATTATCATTTCAAGGATATCTATGACCTTATCGAATGGTGCTGCGTTGAGGACGCAAAAAAGGCTCTCGAGGGCAAAAAGACCTACGACACCTGGCAGCAGGGATTTCTGCAGATTTTTGAAGCCGTCCTTGACAACAAGCCGTTCATTCTGAACGTTTACCACTCCGTCAGCCGTGAACAGGTCGAGATCTACCTCTACAAGCTGACCTACGATCTCCTTATCGGCGTTGTTGAAGAAAAATCCGCAGGAATGAACGTCCGTGATGAGGATAAAAAGTTCATCGCCGATTTTTACAAGTACGCCTTTGTCGGACTTATGCTCGACTGGGTGAAGCGAGGAATGAAAGACGACCCTCACGAAATGATCGACGATCTTTCCGTTGTTATGAGCGGAAATGTCACAGCTGCGCTTGAGCGATTTAAGACTAACAAATAAAAATTTTTATCAAAAAATTTTTATCAAAATTACAAAAATGATAAAAAAATAATCTGTTTTGCCCCTTTGATAAAAAACTTATCAGAGGGGCATTTCTGTTTATTGAAAAATTTATCGTTATGAGATAATATATAGATACCGAAAGGGAAAGCTAAAAACAAAACTACTTTCAGGAGGTAATCTTATGTATTATTCAAGCGGAAATTACGAAGCATTTGCAAGACCTTTGAAGCCTGAGGGCGTTGACGGAAAGTCAGCATATATCGTAGGAAGCGGTCTTGCCGCTCTGACAGCAGCCTGCTACCTTGTCCGTGACGGACAGATGAAGGGCGAACACGTTCATATCCTTGAAAAAGAGCAGCTCGCAGGCGGCGCTTGCGACGGCTGGAAGTTTGAGAACGTCGGCTATGTTATGAGAGGCGGACGTGAAATGGACAACCACTTTGAGGTAATGTGGGACTTGTTCCGCTCGATACCGTCTATCGAAACAGAGGGCGTTTCCGTCCTCGATGAATACTACTGGCTCAACAAGGCTGACCCGAACTATTCACTCTGCCGTGCGACCGTGAACAGAGGCGAGGATGCTCACACAGACGGAAAATTCGACATCTCCGACAAGGGCGCAATGGAGATAATGAAGCTCTTCTTCACACCGAATGAGGAACTCCAGAACAAGCGCATCACCGATGTTTTTGATGATGAAGTTCTCAACTCGAACTTCTGGCTCTACTGGCGCACGATGTTCGCATTCGAGAACTGGCACAGCGCACTCGAAATGAAGCTTTATATCCAGCGTTTCATTCACCATATCGGCGGACTTCCCGACTTCAAGGCTCTCCGCTTCACAAAGTATAACCAGTATGAATCAATGATACTCCCTATGGTGAAGTACCTCGAAAGCTTCGGCGTTCAGTTCCACTTCGGCGTAAAAGTCGTAAACGTTGAATTCGACTGCACACCCGAACGCAAGCAGGCAACACGCATCGATGTTATCCGTGACGGCAATGAGGAATCTATCGACCTTACCGAAAACGACCTCGTTTTCATCACCAACGGCGGCTGCGTTGAGAACTCCTCTATCGGCAGCCAGAACACACCTGCTCCTTATAATTATGAGATCAAAAAAGGCGGCGGCTGGGATATGTGGAAAAAGATCGCCGCACAGGATCCGTCATTCGGTCACCCCGATAAGTTCTGCTCCGATCCCGAACAGACAAACTGGATGAGCGCAACCGTCACGACCCTCGATCAGCGCATTATACCTTATATCAAGAATATATGCAAGCGTGACCCATTCTCGGGCAAGGTAGTAACGGGCGGTATCGTAACCGCTAAGGATTCCTCATGGCTCTTAAGCTGGACGATAAACCGTCAGCCGCAGTTCAGAAGCCAGCCTAAGGATCAGTGCCTCGTCTGGGTATATGCACTCTTCTCCGATAAGATCGGCGACTATGTAAAGAAGCCGATGCGTGACTGCACGGGTAAAGAGATCTGTATGGAATGGCTCTATCATATCGGCGTTCCCGAGAATGAGATCGAAGACCTCGCCGAACACAGCGCAAACACTGTTCCGTGTATGATGCCTTATATCACAGCATTCTTTATGCCCCGTGAGTACGGCGACCGTCCGGACGTTGTTCCTCAGGGCGCAGTAAACTTCGCATTTCTCGGACAGTTCGCAGAAACAAAGCGTGATACTATCTTCACCACCGAGTATTCGATGCGTACAGGTATGGAAGCGGTTTACACTCTCCTCAATATCGACAGAGGCGTACCCGAAGTATGGGGAAGCGTCTATGATATCCGTGCATTGCTCGATGCGACCGTAAAGCTTCGCGACGGCAAAAAGATCACCGATATGGACTATAACCTTATCGAAAGATTCGCTATCAAAAAGCTCCTCGAAAAGATCAAGGGAACTGACGTTGAAAAGATACTCAAAGAGTATAACGTTATCTGAACAGCAAAACGCATCACCGTCAAAAGAGACCGATTTTATGCCACACCCCGACACGGCAAGCCGCTTTGATTACAAATCGTATAATTCGCCTCAAAAATCACAACCGGAATAAAAATAATTTGCCATTATTCCGAAAAAATGTTGTAATTTTAAAGCTTATGTGTTATAATATTAAATATATAGACAGGTGTTCAGGTTTTCAACCGATCGGGGCTTGGCTTTTAAACATGACCCCATTCGTGAACACACGCTAATTTAAAACACGCAATAAAGCGCAAATTATCGGCGGAGTTTTCCGCATAAAAAAGGAGTTGTTTATATGAAAGGATTCGGTACAGCACTTCTCGCATTGGTTTCCGCAGCAGCAGGCGCAGCAGCCGCTGTTTATGCAATGAAAAAGCACGAGGAGCTTGAACAGTACGATTATGACTTTGACGATGATGATGAGATGTACTTCGGCGACGACTGCGACGACGATTGTGACTGCTCCTGCAGTTCAGATGACACAGCAGAGACCCCCGAAGAGCTCGACAAGCTCGATTCAGACGAGCCTGCGGCTGCTCCTGCTCCCGAAGCAGAGGAAGAAGCTCCCGCAAGCGAGGATTTCTAAGTTTTTACGCAAAAAATCAAGCCGCATATCCCGTAAAAAGGATATGCGGCTGTTTTTTTACAGCGAATCTTTGTAAAGCCTGCTCATAAGCGTGGGATAATCAGTCCTGCCGTTAAGTATGCGGTATTGTACGGCTAAAATTATCATTTATCAAATCTCAATTTATGATCTGACAAGCCCAGCGCAAACTGCCCGCAGGGGCATCCCTGCTTATTTCCATCCTGTCGCAAGCTTGTGAACGAGCGCAGCACCGATCTTGTCGAGGGGAAGCTGTTCCGAGCAAGCTCCGAGCTTGTACGCTTCCATCGGCATACCGTAAACTACGCAGCTTTCCTTATCCTGACCTATCGTGTATGCGCCTTTTTTGTGTATCTTCAGCAGACCCTGTGCGCCGTCAGCTCCCATTCCCGTGAGAAGCGCAGCCGCCGTCTTTGCGCCGACAGTTTCGGCAACGCTGCTGAAAAGCACATCGACCGACGGGCAGTGTCCCGAGACCTTTTCGCCCTTGTAGCACTTTACATAGTAGCCCTTTGAGTCCTTTTTCAGCTCAAGCTGAACTCCGCCTGCGCCGATTATGCAGTCGCCCTGACGAACTCTGTCGCCGTCAGAGGCTTCACGCACACGGACAGCACAGCTCTTGTCGAGCCGCTCCGCATACATTCTTGTGAAAACGGGCGGCATATGCTGAACGACAACGATCGGCGGCATATTATCGGGGAAAGCCTTTATCACGCATTCAAGTGCGTCCGTTCCTCCCGTTGAAGCACCGAGCGCAACAACATAGCCCTCTGCGGCACGTTTGTCGAGCATCGGTATATCCGCCTTGTCGGGCAGCTCGGGTACGGCTTTTTTGAGCGCATTTCCGTGCAGGTCGGGCGGCATGGAAAATCCGTCTGCCCTTGGTGCAGGCTTTTTATAATTCTTTGGATCGCCTGCCGCAATGATGGCCTTGGTCGCAATGATGCTCGCAAACGTTCCGAATTCATTATTTCGGCTTGGCTTGAGCATAAAATCCGCTGCACCTGCCCTTTTGGCGTCCTCCTCGGAAAAATTCCCGTTGGAGGTCATCATTATGCACGGCACGGGGTACTGCGACATAAGCTCCCTGACGAACTCAAAGCCGTTCATTTTCGGCATTTCAACGTCGATTATCATAACATCGGGCTTAAGCTCGGCGACCTTATCCTTCGCTTCAAAAGCGTCGCTCGCAGTTCCTACGATCTCGAGCGAACGGCTCTCGGACAGCTTCTGGGCAAGAGCCTCACGAAAAAGCCTTGAATCATCGACAATTATCAGTTTTTTCTTAATAATACTCATAAAATGTAATCTTGACGGTCAATTAAACCGTTCAAACCTTTTTATCACTGCTTATTTTTCTGTAAATGGCAGGCTTTATGTAGGTATAGCGTGTGCCTTTTCCCACACTTTCGGCGTGTCCGACATAGAGATAGCCGCCCTCTTTTGTGACATCGTAAAATCTTTCGACAAGGGCATTCTTTGTATCCATCTCAAAATAGATCATAACGTTGCGGCAGCTTATGAGATCATATTTTCTTCCGACGGGTATCTTATCCATAAGATTGAACTGGCGGAATTCGATCATCTTGCGAAGCTTATCCGTCACCTGATAGGTGTTCGCATCGAGCTTGGTGAAATATTTAGCCACCCAAGCGGCAGGAACATCCTTCATCTGATCGGCGGTGTAAACTCCCGAGGAAGCCGCTGCGAGAACGTCGGTATCAAGGTCTGTCGCAAGTATGCGTATCACCCAGCCCTTGCCTGCGAAGTATTCATCTATCGTCATTGCAAGGGTGTAAGGCTCCTGACCCGTGGACGAAGCTGCGCACCAGACGTTGAGCGTTCTGTCCTTGTTCGTCTTTTCAAAATAGGGCAGAAGAGTGGTTTTCATATACTCGAAATGTTCGGGTTCACGCATAAAATATGTGTGGTTCGTGGTCAGCTTGTTGACGAGCTGCATCGTTTCCTTTCCCGTTTTGTCGGCAAAGGCGAAATCGATAAATTCCTTGAAGCTTTTGAAGCCTCTTGAGGTGACTGTGTTGGAAAGTCTGCCCTCGATAAGAACTCTCTTTTTTTCAAGGTTTATCCCGTAGTTTTTCTTCATAAAATCTACCAGACGGTAGAAATCATCATCTGTAAGTTTAAGCAGCATTTTATTTTTGCTCCGTGAAAAAATTTTTCGTTGCTAAGTTTATTCGTTGCTAAATTTATTCGTAACTAAATTTATTCGTAACGAATTTTATTCGTTTGCAACGAGCTTATGACAGTCGAGAAGGAGCTTTATCTCACTCTCAAAGTTGATAATGCTCTTGATATAGTGGTTGGCGTTGACGTTCTTGCTGTCGGGGACCTTGCTGATAATGTTCTTGTCGGCAACGATAACTTCCTGAACACGGTCAACGATAACGCCCACCTGTTCGCCGCTCTCGAATTCAAGAACGATGATGCAGGTCCTGTCGTCGTAAGGGATCTCTTCCATTCCGAAGCGCTTTCTGATGCTGATAACGGGGACTATCTTACCTCTGAGGTTGATAACACCCTTTATGTAGTCGGGGATCTTCGGAACGACTGTTATCTGTTCAATGCTTATGATCTCGTTGATGAACTCGATCTCAATGCCGTAGGTCTTGTCGCCGATGGTGAAGAAAAGTATCTCCGTTCCGTCGGCGGTAAAGGTCTTTTTCTTTTCGGCGGTATAAATTTCATCGCTCATATTATTCATCTTCCTTTGAGTTATTCGGGCAGATGCATAAGGCAGCCCGTATGCCATTCAGATACGGCTTGGATCAAAATCCGCCGAGAATATTTGCAACATCGAGAATGATCGTGATAGAACCGTCACCGAGGATAGAGCAGCCTGCCATACCGTTCTGCTTAACGTTGAAGTTATTGAGAAGCGAGGAGAACGGCTTTACAACTACCTGCTGTTCACCGATAAGCTCATCGGCGAAGATGCAGGCGCACTTGCCCTCTGCTTCGGCGAGGATAACGATGCCCTCGTAAAGGTCTGTGGTTTTCGGTTCAAGGTCATAGATATCATAAAGTCTGATAAGCGGGAAGCATTCGCCTCTTATCATTATCATTTCCTTGCCGTCGGTGTCCTTGATAAGCTGGTTAGGCTTTACCTTGAACGACTCTCTGATAGAATTTATCGGGATAGTGAAGATAGACTGACCGACGGAGACTTCCATACCGTCAACGATGGAGAGTGAGAGCGGTATCTTGATGATGAACTGGCTTCCCTCGCCCCACTTTGAGTCAACGGAGACCGAGCCGCCGACCTTTTCGATGTTCTTCTTAACAACGTCCATTCCAACGCCTCTGCCCGAGTATTCGGTGACCTGATCGTTGGTGGAGAAGCCGGGGAGCATTATCATATTGTATATTTCTTTATCAGTATATTCATTGATAGGCTTGGTAAGAAGTCCGTTCTTCTCTGCTTTTTCGACTACCTTCTGAGCGTTGATGCCCGTGCCGTCGTCAGCAACAACGATAATTACCTCGTTTGAGGAGTTGTAAGCGGAAAGGGTGATCCTGCCCTTTGCAGGCTTGCCCCTTGCGATTCTGTCCTCAACGTGATCCTCGATGCCGTGATCCATAGAGTTTCTTACCATGTGCATAAGAGGGTCGTTGAGCTGGTCGATGATGGACTTGTCTACCTCGGTCTCTTCGCCCTCGAATACAAGGTCAACGTCCTTGCCGAGCTTGACCTTCATATCACGGACGATACGGGTCATCTTGTTGAATGCGCCAGAGATAGGAACCATTCGTATCGACATAACGGTATCCTGAAGCTCGGAGTTGAGCTTTCGGAGCTGACGTGCGGATTTCTGGAAGTTGTCAAGGCGAAGTCCCTTCAGGTCGGGGTTTGAGGTTACCATAGCTTCGGTGATAACAATTTCTCCGACAAGGTCAAGGAGCGTATCAAGCTTGTTGAGGTTTACGGAAATAAGCGACTGCTTTGCGCCCGAACCCTTGTTGCCGAGCATATTGTTGATCTGCTCAACGGATTTCTTCTCGGGCTGTGCGGCAGGCTTTGCAGCAGGAGCTGTTGAAGTGGCTGCCTGTGCGGGTGCGGCTGTCGGAGCAGTCTGTACAGGAGCTGCGGGTGCGGCGGCAGGAGTGCTGTCGGAAGAAAGTATCTCGCAGCATTTTACGTTCGGGCTGCCGTTTATCGCACGGATAACGCCCTTGGGGTCGTCCGCTTCAAAGTGTATCATAAAGCCGTTGTCGATGATGATCTGTGCGTCTGCGGAGTTCTCCTCGATATCGGAAGGCTCATATGTAAGCGTTTTGCACTTGTCCTTGATATTGTTGATAACGATGAGCGCACGGAGATTTTCCATCTTGCAGTCTTCCTCAAACGTTACCTTGACGCTGATCTTTCCGACAAGCTCTACTGTGCGTCCTCTTTCAACTATCTCATAGGATCTTACGTTTGAGCATTCGCCGATAAGTCCGATAACGCTGTCGATATCCATATCGGAGGAGGGCTTGAACTTTACGATAAAGCCGTTTTCGATGATATCCTTTGCGGTCTCGGGGTTGTTCTCGATATCGGCAGGGATATATTCAAGCTTTTCGCAGTCCTCTGCTATCTTGTTGACAACAAGGAGCGCACGGAGATTTTCCATTTTGCAGTCGTCGTCGAAAACGACCTTTACGGTAGTGAGGTCTCCGTCCGAGGAAGCCGCAGGAGCGCTCGTCTGAACAGGAGCGGAAGCAGTCGGAGCAGCCGAAGCCGCAGGAGCAGGAGTGCCGCCCTTAAGTGCAGCAGCGAAAGCCTCTATCTTCTGCATTGTCGGAGTAAAATCCGTAGCTGTGTATTCGTCCTCCTGAATAAGCTCGATCTCGGCTTTGAGAAGGTCGGAAGCGGAGAAAAGTATATCATAGAGCGCATTCATATCGGAGATAACGGGGTTTTCCTCACGGATAACATAGAACATATCCTCGATGCTGTGCGCAAGCTTGGACATATTGTCAAGGCCCATCATTGCAGACGAACCCTTTATCGTGTGCATCGTTCGGAAAATTTCGTTGATCTCTTCGGTGGAGAATGAATGCTCACTCTCGGTTTTCATAAGTATCTGGTCAAGCTGTTCGAGCAAGGAAGTGGTCTCGAATATATACATATCGACCATTGATTCCATACCGGCTTCAAATTTTGCCATATAAAGCACCTACCTGTTAAATTAATTACGGGAAAGTCCCCGTTCGGCGGTCTGCACTGTACTTTGCCCCACTGCGCACCGTCCTGATGAAGCTAAGCCGTATCCACGGATAAGTTTTGCCAGAGCCGCTCGGCAAATTTAAAAAAATCTTGCTGAAATGTATTGCCGTTCGGTAAATTTTGTGTTATAATGGTATCTGAACATTTAAACGGATCTGCAAACGGCAGACCCCTAGCCATTATTATTCACAATATATACATTATACAACATTTTTTACGTCTTAACAAGGCTTTTACAGGAGAACTTTTCCTTAAAATTTAGTTTATTTTGCACAAAAACCAAAGCTCTGATTTTAAAAATCAAAAGACAAAATTTAGACATTGCGATTACAAAAATCGATGTGGAAAACTCAAAAATTATGTGAATTTTGCACAAAATACAGATAATATTACACTTTTTCAGCATATTTCAGCATCATTAAGGAGCGATAGAGAATGTCCGATCTGCTTAATATTACAACCCCTGTTGCGCCTAAAAACTATGATTTTTCGCCAAAAAACAACCCTCAGCAGACTCAGACCGACCGGGTATTCAACCTCGGCGACACTACAAAGGTCCAGAAATCGACCGAGCGCGATCAGGAATACACCTATCAGGACAACAAGGACGGTTCGGTGCTCAACACCGATATCACGCCTGCCAAAGACCCGACCGCAGGGATAAACGTCCTCCGCTCCATCATCGGCGAAGAAACTCTTGCGGCTCTGCGTGAAAGCGGCTCTGCCGATATCCTCAACAAGGTGACGGAATTCGCCAATGAGGTAATGCTTGCGCCTGCGAACGTTTCGGGCGATATGATAGCGCAGGAGAAGCAGTCGACGGCGTTCAGCGACCCGATCTGGAGCGATATGAAGGATATGCTGATGAAAACGGGTTCGAGCGATGTCGGCGAGGCTGTTCTTCAGTTCACCAAAGCCGCCGCAGACGCTTCTGCCCGTGACAGCATCGTAACTTCCGTTGCGGAAAATCTGCGTTATCTCTCCGATACCGCCGCACCGACACGCTCACTTGCGCAACGGCTCACCGAGCTTGCGGATAATCTTACAAAGGATAATTTCAACGAAATGAAGGGCGAGATGCTCTCACTGCTCAATGAGCTTCGGGGAAGTCTGCTCATGAACGACAAGACCGAGAACCTCATTTCGCTTGCGATATACAACATCTCACGCTTCAACGGAAGTGCTTCGGCGCTCGGCGAAAGCTTCAACGCCATTCTCGATATGACCCCGAACCAGGAGCAGGCGGACGCTCTCCGTCAGCTTTTTATGAATTACATAGAAAATGCCGACCTGCCGACCGATATAAAGCTCGCTTCGCTGAACACTATCGTCCAAGGCTCGGCTTCACCGTTCAGCTCGCTCTCCCTGCTCTCGGAAAAGGTCGGAGCGGCTCTCAACGAATCGACCGCCCCCGTGGAATACCTTATGCAGAATGCGGCAAATATCCCATCAGACGGCGGACTGGAGTCGCTCAGGGCACTGTTCTCGCAGATGCTTCCATCGTCAATGCAGGGGGCTTTGAGCAGCATTCTCAAAAGCTACGATTCAACGGGCAATGTGGCTTCGCTCATCGACCGGCTCAGCATTATGATAAACTCCGTTGACGATATGGAAAAGAAAACTCTGCTTGCCGACAAGACGAACGAGATTCTTGCGAACCTGCCATTCCTCGAGAAAGACGTTTCGTTCGCTTCGGATTCGATCCTAAATCAGCAGTCGCTTATTTTGCTTTCGCAGAAGCTTGGCACGAACCTCAACGAATCGCTTGCGACCGTTACACCGCAGCAGCTTTCGGCTATGCTTTCGACCATCGAAACGCAGTCGGGTTCGGCTTCGATAAGAGCCGTTTTCAATGCGATACTTCCGCAGTCCTCGATGAACGAGATCAACCTTATCCTGCGCAGCTTCAACGCAACGGGCGACCTCAACAAGCTTATCGACAACCTTAGCATTGCGCTCAATTCCGTCAACGATATGGATAAGAAGATCATCCTTGCGCAGAGTATGAACCAGATGCTGAGCGGCTTGACCTCTGCCGACGGGATAAAATACAAGCCGCCTACGTCAATGGAAAATCTTATGGATTTTCTTTCTAAAAATATAAACGACTCCTCGCTCAAATCACTTTCGTCCATGAGCCGCTCGGATATGATGCAGGGCTTTCTCTCCACTCCGGGAGCAATGACTCCCCTGCTTCACTACCTTGTTCCGATAAATGACGGCGGCTTCAAGGCTTTCGGTGAGCTTTGGGTAGACCCCGATGCCGAGAGCAGGACGGCGGGCGAGGATTCACGGCAGATGTTCCTTTGCTTTGAGATAGAGGACGTTGGCTATTTTGAGCTGGAGCTTCGCTCTTACGGAAAGAAGCTGAACGTTTCGCTCCTCTGCCCGTCGGGAACGGAGGGCGTTTTCAAGCCGCTGCGTGACAGCATTCCGAAAATAGCTTCGGCGAGCGGATATTCCATGGAGAATACGACTATCGGCACGGTACTAAAGCGGCGTGATCTTACGCAGGTGTTCCCGAAAATAAAGGAGAAAAGGAGCGGTCTGAATGTCAAGATATAGAAAGCCTGTCACGAACGGTGCAGCAGTTGCACTCAAATACAATCCCGAGCAGGACTATTCTCCGGTTGTTGTAGCGTCGGGTCACGGCAAGGTCGCCGAGCGCATCATAAACCTTGCGGAAGAAAACGGTGTTCCCGTTTACCGTGACGATTCCACAGCGGCAATGCTGACAATGCTTAGCGTAGGCGAAGGTATTCCCCCCGAGCTTTATCAGGTCGTTGCAGGGATATACGTTCAGGTCGTTGCGCTTGCAAAAAAGCAGTTTTAAATACATATAAAAAGGACATAAATAATATGAAACGAACAGCCTTGATTTTCACGGCGGCAATGCTTATCCTTACCGCCTGCAATAATGCCGATACCCCTGTTCCCGAGGAGGCCTCGGTTTCTGCCGAGACTGTGATCTCTGCGGAAACATCGGCTCTGACCTCTTCGGAAACGTCCGTAACGGAAGCCTTGCCCGAAACGACCCTTACCGAAAATACTGAGGCCTCCGCTTCAACAGCTTCAGCAACGGAAGCTCCGATCGAAACGGTCTCCTCCGACAGCATTGAAGAAATGTCATGTGCCTGCCCGAACAAGTGGCAGCACGCTTACTCGGAATATCTCAACGGTCTTGATTTCCTCGCAGGCGGCGTTTATCTCGGCGACATAAACGGCGATGATATCCCCGAAGCTGTGGTAGAGATAAACCCTTATGAACTGACGGATATCCTTTATTTCAACGATGACGGTATGCAGGTCCTGGAGCTTTGGACAACATCGGTCTGGGGCAGCGTCCGCTATATCCCCGATACAAAGCAGATACTTTTTCAGTCAATGCGCGGACACACATGGGGAACTTACGGCTTTACGGACTACTATCTTTACGGCTGGAACGGCTCGAATTATGAAATAGTTTCGTCATTGTCCCGTGAGGCGGGGATGTATTATACCGATGAGGACGGAACGGAACACTCCGAACTCGGTCAGGCTTATATCGACGGCGCTGAGGTCGACAATGACACCTTTGAAGCAAGGCTTGCGGAGATACAGAAGCTTGAACAAGACAACAGCTACTTCCCCGTTGCCTATATCTACGACTGCAACAACAGTAAAAATCCCGATATGGACAGCGTGAAGGCTTATATAGAGACCAATTTCCCCTGTTTTGACAACTGGGAGCTTTTAGAAAATTAACGAAAGGATACTATTATATATGAAAAAGAACAAAGACGTAACTCTTATCCAGTTCACAAAGGCAGCACTCCCCATTTCCATCGCACTTTCGATGATACTTATGCTCGGCGGCTTTATCGTCTACAAGGCTATCGCCGCTTACAACCATTATGAGCGCTGGAAAGACTATGACGAGTGCGGCTTGTCCTGATCTTTCCCAAGGAGTAAAATGAATGTATATCTACAACGCTGAAATACACACAATGGAGGGCGTAAAGCCTTTCATCGGCTACGTTGGCTTTGAAAACGGCAAGATCACTTCCGTAGGCGAGGGCGAGCCTGCCGATATACCCTCCGACAGCTTTGATGCAGGCGGAAAGAAGCTTTTTCCCGGCTTTATCGACCCACATTCCCACATCGGACTTATCGGTGACGGAATGGGCGTTGAGGGCGAGGACGTGAACGAGGACACTGACCCCGTAACGCCGCACCTGCGCACTATCGACGGCATAAACTGCTTCGACCGATGCTTTTCGGACGCTGTTTCCTGCGGTGTTACGACTGCCGTTACGGGCGTTGGCTCGTCCAACCCGATAGGCGGCGACTTTATCGCAGTAAAAACGCACGGCAGATGCGCCGATGAAATGCTTATCCGCAAGGTCGGCATAAAATTTGCCCTCGGCGAGAACCCGAAGTCTGCATTTTCGGACAAAGATACCGCTCCCGTAACAAGAATGGCGACCGCCGCAATTATCCGTGAGGCTCTTTTCAAGGCGAAACGATACTTTGACGACAAGAAATTTGCCATTGAAAATGACGAGTCGCTCCCCGAATTTGACATAAAATCCGAGGCTCTCATTCCGCTTTTCGAGCATAAATTAAAGGCGCATTTCCACTGCCACCGTGCAGATGATATTATGACCGCCGTTCGCATTTCAAAGGAATTCGGACTTGACTATGTGCTTATCCACTGCACCGAAGGGCATAAAATTGCCGATATTTTAGGCAGGGAAAAGGCATCTGCGCTGACAGGTCCTATTATATGCGACCGTGGAAAACCCGAGCTTGCCGAGCTTACGACTGCGAACGCAGGCATACTCAACAGAAGCGGCGTTAAAATTGCGATCTGCACCGACCACCCCGAGATCCCCGTGCAGTATCTTCCGACAAGCGCCGCATACTGCGTGAAAGCAGGTCTTCCCAAGGAAGAGGCGATGAAAGCACTCACCATAAACGCCGCCGAGATAATCGGCATTGCCGACCGTGTAGGTTCGATAAAGGTGGGAAAGGACGCCGATCTTGCTCTTTTTGACGGTGATCCGCTTGAAATAATGACGAACTGTTCCGCCGTTTTCATTGACGGAGAGAAAATTTTTGAAAGGAACGACCTTTAAAATGAGAGAGATAAATGTTTCCGAAGTTGAATCGATCGTGAGCGGGCTTTGCATAAAAGCAAATCGCAAGCTGCCCTGCTCGCTCGTTGAAAAGATAAAAAATTCACCCGACGGCGAAAAGTCACCGACGGGAAGAGAAGTTCTCTGCGACCTCGTCCGCAACATCGAAGCCGCAGAAAGCGAGAATATCGCAGTCTGTCAGGACACGGGAATGGCTGTTATTTTCCTCGATATCGGTCAGGACGTTCACTTTGTCGGCGGAAGTCTTTACGAAGCAATAAACAAGGGCGTTGCCAAGGGCTATACCGAGGGTTATCTCCGCTGTTCGGTGGTTTCCGACCCTATTGAACGTGTCAATACGGGCGACAATACGCCTGCGGTGATACATACACGCATCGTCGACGGCGACAAGGTGCATATCTCGGTCTGCCCGAAAGGCTTCGGCAGTGAAAATATGTCAAAGCTGAAAATGTTCACCCCGTCTGCGACTATTGAAGATATCGAGAACTTTGTCGTTGAAGCTGCATCAGTCGCAGGAAGCAATCCCTGCCCTCCGATGGTGATAGGCGTTGGCATCGGCGGCGATTTTGAGCAGTGCGCATATCTTGCAAAGAAAGCATTGTGCAGGGATATAAGCATCAGAAACGAAAAGAAGCTTTACAGCGAAATGGAGGAACGCATACTTGCAAAGGTAAATAAGCTCGGCATAGGCCCGCAGGGCTTCGGCGGAACAACGACCGCACTTTCCGTTGCGATAGAGCAGGCACCGACGCACATTGCAGGACTTCCCGTTGCAGTAAATATCGGCTGCCATGTTACACGGCATGCAAGCGGAGTTATTTAAATTCGGAATGCGGAATGCGGAATTCGGAATTATTGCATAACTGACATTTGTCGGACGATGCGAAGCCAACCAGCTGGTCGAGCTGAGCACAGCTCGCAAGGGGTCAAGGGGGCGAGAAGCCCCATTGTCGCTCTCCGCAGAGAGCGAAACTCCTAAACTAACAGCCAAACGTCAGCTGCAATAGCAAAATCAGTAACAAATAAAAGGCGCAATTCACATCAAAAAGGTAAAACGAACTATGAGAAAACAGTTTCGTAAAACCAATAATGTGAATTGCGCCAATTCTATTTTCTTCAAACAAACTATCCTCGGCATAAAATGCGCAGAGCGAAAGCGATAAGCATTTTATGCCGACAACGTTTGAACAGCGGTGGGATATGAACGGGATAACGGCCCAAAACCGTAGGGTCGGATTCCATATCCGACCGTTCTTGCACACAACGTGATAAAGCATGAACTGCCCACCAAAAAGACAGACCATCTGCCAGATATTTCATCGCCGTTCATATTACGTTGAAGCTTCAAATCCACTCACTTCGTTCGTGGATTTTTGCTTCAAGGACAGTTTGTTTGAGAAAAACAGAATTGGCGCAATTCACATTTTAGGCTTTACGAAACTGATTTCTCATATTCCGTTTTACCTTTTTTCGTATGAATTGCGCCTTTATATTTGATAATAATTTCGCTGTTGCGGCAATGCCTTTAGCTAAAGTTTAGGGAGTTTCGCTTCTGCGGAAGCGACAATGGGACGCTGTCCCATTGACCCCTGCCACCCTTTGAAAAGCGTGGACGTAAACTTTATTTGGCTTCGCATCACTCAAACAAATTTGAGCTATGCAATAATTCCGAATTCCGCATTCCGAATTCCGAATTTATTTCTGCTGTGTGTTGGTGGGAATAGCTGTTGCGGTATTGTTTGCTATCTCCTTGACGGAGGTAACAAGTCCTGCAAGTCCCTGAATTTCGGACGGAATGATGATCTTGGTTGCTCTGCCGTCTGCTGCCCTGCCGAATGCTTCAAGTCCCTTGATAGCGATAACGCCGTCGCTCGGCTTGCTTTCGTTGAGCTTTACGATGCTGTCTGCAAGAGCCTGCTGTGTGAGTGCGATAGACTCAGCTTCGCCCTGCGCTTCAAGTATCTTCTGCTGTCTTACGGCATCGGAGCGGAGGATAAGAGCCTGCTTTTCAGCTTCGGCTTTGAGGATAGCTGCCTGCTTATCGGCTTCGGCACGGAGGATCTTCGATTCCTTTTCACCTTCGGCAACGAGGATCTGCGACTTCTTTTCGCCCTCTGCCTGAAGTATCTTTTCACGTCTTTCACGCTCTGCCTTCATCTGTCTTTCCATTGCGTCCTGAATCTCTCTCGGAGGGAGGATATTCTTGAGCTCGACACGGTTTACCTTGATGCCCCAAGGGTCGGTAGCAACGTCGAGGAGCGCTGTGATCTTTGTGTTGATAACATCACGGGAAGAAAGTGTTGCGTCGAGTTCCATTTCACCGATGATGTTACGGAGCGTTGTTGCGGTAAGGTTTTCGATAGCGCTCATAGGACGCTCAACGCCATAGGTATAGAGCTTTGCATCTGTGATCTGGAAGAATACGACTGTGTCTATCTGCATCGTAACGTTATCCTTTGTGATAACGGGCTGAGGCTTGAAGTCTGCGACCTGTTCCTTGATGGAAACTTTCTTTGCTACCTTGTCGACGATAGGAACAACGTAGTGCGGGCCTGTTTCAAGGGTCTTGCTGAATGCGCCGAAACGCTCAACGATATAGACCTGTGCCTGCGGAACGAACTTGATGCCGCTGATGAGGATAAGGATAACTATGATAGCTAAAATAATAAGGACTGTTGCAAAACCGGGCATAATGATTACCTCTTTCTGTTTTGGATTTTTTTCGGGGAAGCTTAATCGTCGGTCTTTTCAACGAGCAGCTTTGCGCCCCTTACTTCTTTGATACGTACAACGGTGTCTTTGGGGATAAGCTCTTCGTGTTCCGTAACTGCTATCCAGTCAACGCCGTTGAAACGAACTCTTCCGAGACCTCTTGCCGAATCGATATCCTCGACAACAACGGCGGTCTTGCCTGCGTAGCTGTCGGAATTTGTCGGTATGAATTTTTTCGGGAAAAGCTTTTTCACGAGCGGACGAGTGAATATCAGCAGTATTGCCGAGAACACTACGAAAAGCGTAAGCTGTAATATCCACGATGCACCGAGAGCGGCTGCGATGAGTGCTGCGACTGCACCTGCGGCGAACCATATTGAAATGAGTGCTGCCGAGGCTGCCTCTGCAAGAATCGCTGCAACGAGGACAATGATCCAGAAAATCACCATAAAATCTCACCTGTCTTTCTCTTGTAATATGCATTGGTGTTTACGGAAGAAAAGCTTGCTGTGTATCCGTTGAGAATATCTTAACATAAAAATAAAAAAATTGCAATAGTCGATTAAGACTAAATTCTGTTGATTTTCCGATTTTAAGGCGAAATTTTGAAACCTAATATCCGAGGCTCGCCCGACCTTGACCGGGATAGACGGCTTAACATAGAATTTTCTTGACTTTAACGCCGTACTATAATATAATGGAAATATAATTACATAACTTCGCAGGGCGGTGTGCGTGAACCCCCTGCTGACCGAAAGGATAAAACGGCAATGAAAAAATACTATGACAACAGAGAGCTTTCTTGGCTGAAATTCAACGAACGTGTGCTTGAAGAAGCTATGGACGAACGTGTTCCGCTCGGCGAACGTCTGCTTTTCGCATCGATTTTCCAGTCCAACCTTGATGAATTTTTTATGATAAGAGTCGGCTCGCTCTACGACAGAACGCTCGTTGACGATCAGGAGCGTGACAACAAGACCGATATGACCTGCGCAGAGCAGCTAACGGCTATCTTTGCACGCTGCACGGAGCTTGCGCTTATGCGTGACAAGGCTTACAGCGACATAATGTCACGCCTTAAAGAGCAGTACGGCGTTGAACAGGTCGATTTCAAGGCGCTTTCCAAGGAAGAGGAGGAATTCCTGCGTGTTTATTTCACCAAGGAGATACTTCCGCTCATCTCGCCGCAGATAATCGACAAGCGTCACCCATTCCCGTTCCTCAAAAACAAGGAAATTTACGCCGTTGCGCACCTTGAATCGAAGTCGCAGTCTATGAAGCTCGGCATTATCGCAGCGAGCGGCTCTTTCTCCCGTGTTATCTTTCTCCCGACCGCAAATAAAATGAGATTTATGCTTGTCGAGGAGCTTATACTTCATTATATGCCGATCGTGTTCAAAAATTATAAGATACTCTGCAAATCCCTTTTGAGAATTACCCGAAATGCCGATATAAATATGGAGGAAGCCCTCTACGACCACGAAGTTGACCTGCGTGAAGTTATGACCGCACTTTTGCAGAAGCGCAAAAAGCTTTCACCCGTGAGAATGGAGCTTTCACGAAAGCTGGACGAGGAATCGCTCGCATTTCTGCGCAGCAATCTTGAACTTACGCCCGATAAGATATTCCGTCAGAAGTCGCCGCTCGACCTTTCCTGCGTGTTCCCTCTCCGTGCAAAGCTTGAAAGCGCAGACCCCGAGCTTTTCTTCAAGAGAGCCGTTCCGCAGAGATCACGTGAGATAGTCCACGAACTGCCCGTTATCGATCAGGTTCTCAAAAAGGACGTTCTGCTCTATTATCCGTATGAATCGATACGTCCTTTCCTGCGTATGCTCAATGAAGCGGCTTATGACCCGAATGTCGTTTCTATAAAGATAACATTGTACCGTGTCGCTTCCGATTCAAAGGTAGTCGAGGCGCTTGTAAACGCCGCAGAAAACGGCAAGAACGTCCTCGTTCTCGTTGAGCTTCGTGCAAGATTTGACGAGGAAAACAACATCGGCTGGTCTAAGCAGCTTGAGGACGCAGGCTGTACTGTCATCTACGGTCCCGAGAACCTTAAGGTCCACTCCAAGCTCTGCCTTATCACACGCAAAAACGGTAACGGCGTTGAATATATCACCCAGATAGGCACGGGCAACTACAACGAAAAGACCTCCGCACTTTATACCGACCTTTGCCTTATGACAGCAAACCGTGATATCGCAGCCGAAGCAGGTGCGGTTTTCAACGCTCTCTCAATGGGAACTCTCGTTGAGGATTCGCAGCATCTGCTTGTTGCGCCGCTCAGCTTGCAGAACAAGATAATCGAGCTTATCGACGGCGAAATTGCCAAAGCAAAAAACGGCGAAGAAGCTTATATCGGCTTGAAGATGAACTCCGTTACCGACCGTGTTCTTATCGATAAGCTTGCCGAGGCTTCAATGAACGGCGTAAAAATTCAGATGGTGATAAGAGGTATCTGCTGCCTTGTTGCAGGCGTTGAGGGCTACACCGACAACATCGAGGTAACGAGCATTGTCGGACGCTATCTTGAACACGCACGAATCTATATGTTCGGCAAGGGCAAGGATATGAAGCTTTATATTTCCTCCGCCGACTTTATGACAAGAAACACTATCCGCCGTGTCGAGGTCGCTGCGCCTATCTATGATGAACACGTCCGTGAAAGGATCGTCCACATCTTCAACACGATGCTTGCCGATAATGTCAAGGCAAGAATTATGCTCCCCGACAGCTCCTATAAATATAAGCAGCCAAAGCTTGGCGAGGAGCTTGTCGATTCTCAGCAGAGCTTTATAGACGAAAGCGTTGAAAATGCCGCTATCGCAGTTCAGAACTCACAGCAAATAGCGGCTCAGAAAGCAGCACAGCACGAACCGGCACAGAAAAACCCCAAGCGTGTAAAAGTAAAGCGCCGCCGCAGCCAAAAGAGCCGCAGGGCGCAGAAATGACCGTGCTTGTAACGGGCGGTGCAGGCTTCATCGGTTCACACTTTGTCGATATGCACCTTGAACTTCACCCTGAGGACAGCGTTGTCTGCCTTGATAAGCTCACCTACGCAGGAAGTATGGATAACCTTGCTTCGGCGCAGAAAAATGAGCATTTCCGCTTCGTCAAAGGCGATATCTGCGACAGAGAGCTGCTGAAAAGGCTTTTTGATGACGTCCGCCCCGATAAGGTCGTGAATTTCGCCGCAGAGAGCCACGTCGACCGTTCAATTGCTTCACCGCAGGTTTTTCTTGAAACGAATTATATGGGAACTGCGGCACTGCTTGACGCTTCGCTTGAATACAAAGTGAAACGCTTCCACCAGATCTCCACAGACGAGGTCTACGGCGATCTTCCGCTTGAAACCGATGAAAAATTCACGGAAGAAACGCTGCTGTCGCCGCATTCGCCGTACAGCGCATCAAAAGCCGCAGCGGATATGCTTGTGCTTGCGTATTATAAGACCTACGGCTTGAATGTGACCGTTTCACGCTGTTCAAACAACTACGGCGAACGCCAGTATCCCGAAAAGCTAATTCCGCTTGCGGTGAAAAAATCCGTCAGCGGTGAAAGGATACCCATTTACGGCGACGGCAGGAATGTCCGTGACTGGATATATGTAAAAGACCACTGCAAAGCCGTTGAAATAATACTTGAAAACGGCAAAGCGGGCGAAATATACAACATCGGCGCAGACAATGAACTTTCCAACCTTGAACTGATAGAAAAAGTTATCGGAACGCTTGAAAAGCTCGGCGTAAAAAATGCTGATACGGAATTTGTCCCCGACCGAAAGGGTCACGACAGACGGTATGCTGTTTCCTCGGAGAAAATGCGCCGCATGATCGGTACGCTTCCGCTGACCGATTTTGACACAAAGCTGCCCGAAGTTATACAATGGTTTGTGCGGAGCTTTGGAGCTGACGATGCTTCATCCTCCGCCAGCTTATAAAGCCGTAAATATCATTTTTAACATAATAAACCTCCCGAAAACAAAAAAGCATTCGCATATACATCTGCAGAACCCGAAGGGGTCCGACCTAACGATGTATAGACGAATGCTTATTTTAATATTAAGCACCGTTGCTACTCGGCAGAAGCAAACTTCAATTTTGATGTTCTATCATACAGTTCAGAAAAATGCAATAGTCATTTTCAACAAATTTCCGATGCAGTGCGTCACTTTCCGCATATTCTTCCTATCTCGCCGATGAGAAGCTTTGTCTGCTGCGCAGTGCTGAAAACGGACGGCGAAAACCGTACCGTACCCTCGGGTGCAGTTCCGATAGCCTTGTGCGCAAGTCCTGAGCAGTGAAGCCCTCCCCGAAGCGCAAACCCACGCCTGCTAAGCTCCGAAGCAAGCTCATTCGAGGTCATACCGTCAGCGTTGAACGAAACTATCGGGAGATAATGCCCCTCTCCCCTGTAGATCCGCACTCTCTCAAAGGGTCTCAACCCATCGATAAACTGGCGGCAAAGCTCGGTTTCATGCGCAAATATCCTTTCCGTGCCTTTTGACGAAACAAAGCCTATTCCTGCACCGAGCCCGATTATGCCCATCGTGTTGACCGTTCCGCTTTCAAGACTGTCGGGGAGAAAATCGGGCTGCGCAAGCTCAAGCGAGGTGCTTCCCGTGCCGCCCTCCATAAGCGGAGCTATCGGAAACCTGCCGTCCGAAACGAGCAGACCCGTTCCCGACGGACCGTAAAGCGACTTGTGTCCTGCAGTGCAGAGTATGTTTATCCCGTCCGAAAGCTTTATGTCAAGCACTCCGCAAGCCTGCGCACCGTCTGCGATAAAGCAGATATTGTGCCGCCTGCATATCTCGCCGAGCTTTTTGTAGGGCGTTATCCTGCCCGTGACATTGCTGCCGAGAGTGCAGACTATCGCCTTTGTGTCGGGACGTATCAAACGCTCGAAATTTTTGACAGCAGCAGCATCATCAGCGACCGCATCGGCAATGTCAAACGTGCAGCCTGCCTTGCTCAGAGCATAAACAGGACGTGCAGCGGAGTTGTGTTCAAGGTTTGAGATAATGATATGCCCACCACCGTTCATAACGCCTTTTATGGCAAGGTTGAGAGCATGAGTGCAGTTGGAGGTGAAAACGACATTTTCCGTCTGCGCACCGAAAAACCCGGCAGCCGACCTGCGAACAGCGTAAACAGCTTCAGCAGTCTTTATCGAAAGCTCGTGACCGCTCCTGCCGGGGTTGCCGCCATAGCGAACCAGAGCTTCGTCCACAGCTTTGCGAACGGGATAAGGCTTCGGAAAGGTCGTCGCCGAATTATCAAAGTTTATCATTTTGTGGCTCGTTCCTTTCTGTCCTTTTTTCCGAAACGGGGGGCGGAAAACAGAGATCTTTCCGCCCGTTTTATTTTAGAAAAATTCTGAAGATATCAGTTTTTAGGCTTCCCGACCGCACGGGGAACAATGCCCTCCGCCTCAAGCAGCTCCGCAGCGATCCCGGGATCGGCAGCAGCGGAAACACTGTAACCGCAGCCGACAGCGAGCGACTTCGGGGTGCGAATGACCTCGGCAGGGATACCCTTGCGGCGCAGTACGGTCTGAGCCTTTATCGCAATGGTGACGGACGGAAAAGCGAAGATATATTTTTCCATAGCTTCTCTCCTTCCGAAACGCAGCTTTTCTGCGTTTGGTACATTATATGCATGAATGAGGATAATGTGCGAAGCAAAATGCGAAGCCAACCAGCTGGTCAAGCTGAGCACAGCTTGCGAGGGGTCAAGGGGGCGAGGAGCCCCATTGTCGCAGGTCAATTTGACCTTTAGCAGGAGAGCGAAACTCCCTAAACTAACAGCTAAGGCATTGCCGCAATAGCAAAATCAGTAACAGCTAAAAAAGGCGCAATTCACACAAAAAAGGTAAAACGAAATATGATAAACACAGTTTCATAAAGCCATAAAATGTGAATTGCGCCAATTCTATTTTCCTCAAACAAACTGCCCTCGGAGTGAAATGCGCAGAGCGAAAGCGATAAGCATTTCACTCCGACATCGTTTGAACAGCGGTGGGATATGAACGGGAAACAACAAAAATCAGTAGGGTCGGATTCCATATCCGACCGTTTACGCACAACGGGATAAAACATAAACCGCCCCCCCCAAAAAAAGAGACCATCTGTCAGATATTCCACCGCCGTTCATACTGCGTTTTACCGTTCATACAGCGTTGAAGCTTCAAATTCGCTCACTTCGTTCGTGGATTTTCGCTTCAAGGATAGATTTTTGAGGGAAATAGTATGGCGCAATTCACATTATTGGTTTTACAAACTTTATTTCTCATATTTCGTTTTACCTTTTTCGTGTGAATTGCGCTTTTTTAGCTGTTACTGATTACGCTTATCGCAACAACGCATTAACTGTAAGTTTAGGGGCTTTCGCTCTCTGCTAAAGGTCAAATTGACCTGCGACCAAAGGGCTTCCGCCCTCTGGACACCTGACGAGCTGTGCTCAGCTCGGCCAGCTTGTTGGCTTCGCATCACTCAAATAAAGTTGAGCTTTGCAATAATTCCGAATTCCGCATTCCTAATTCCGAATTTCCTCCAAGCTGCACCCATTATAATAATACTCCAAGATCTCCCGATAGCTTTTACCCTCTTTCGCAAGGCAATTCGCTCCGTATTGGCTCATTCCTACGCCGTGACCGCTGCCTTCTACCGAAAAAGTATAGGTATCGTCGGCTTGGCTGTATGATACCGTGAACGCCGCCGAGCGCAGCCCGAGAGCGGTGCGCACTTCCTGTCCGCTGTATGTTCTGCCGCCTATCGTGACCCTTTTTGCATAGCCGCCGCTTGTAAGGCTGTCAACGGAAACGCTGCCGCCTTTGTCAAAGTCGGCGTCGGGAAAGGCTGCTTTTATCCCGTCTGCGGCGATCTTATTCTCGCTGTAAAAGGTCGGCGCATCCTCGTCCCATTCGCTGCTGACCGAGACAAGATACGGGAAAGCCGCTTCCCACACCTCTGCGGAGTCCTCCGTTCTTCCGCAGGAGATAGAGTGGAACGCTGCTGCGATAGGCTCGTCTTTATAGAACAGTGCTTCGGAATAGACTGCATCGACGGCGGCTTCTATCTTTTTGCGGTACTCATCATAAGCCGTGCCGTAGAAAGCCTTGCCCTGCTCGGGGGTGAAAAAGGCTTGGAATTTCGTGCTGTCGTTTGAGATGGCTGCGCCCATAAGCTCGGGGGTGGGGTTCTCTTTTTCAAGCTTTTCCCTGCGCAGGGCGTATGTATGGGCTGCGACTGCCTGCGCTTTGAGTGCTTCGGTTTCGTATGCGGCAGGCATTTCAGCCATGACCGCACCGATGAGGTAGTCTTTCATCGGCATTTCCATGACTTTTCCGCTTGTTATATCGAAAACGGCGAAAATTTCGTCCGCATCGGTGCTTTCCTCGGCTTCGGGGGCGGATATGCTTGTCTGCACGGTGTCGGGGGCGGTCTGCGCAGTCCGGGCGGTGCTTTTTTCCCGTCCCGCAAAGCCTATGAGCGGTATTGCGAACACAAATGCGGCAAAAATGAGTGTGATTTTGAACAGATCCTTCATTGTAACATTTCCTTTCTCGATTTAAATTGTTGCATATATGACAAAAAGAACAGACAAAGCTGCTTTTTTTCGTGACCCGTTTTTTAAAAAACTGCTTGACAAGTGTTAAAAGCTATTGTAAAATAAAAGGGTACATATTTATTAAGGAAGAACGGCAGGAGCAATTCCGCCGACCGCTTATATGAAAAATCGTGCTTCCCTGTGGTGTGCGCCTATACTTTTTGTGCAATGATGCACTTTATCAAAGCAAAGACGCTGCCCGTATATGTGCGTAATGCTTTGATATTGGCATACACCCGATATAAAAGCATCTGAGGAAAGGGGGCTGTCCTTTTTAAGGACACTTCACAATGATTGGAAAAGAAAATCAAAACGGCAGCGCTGCTATAACAAGTTTATGCGGCGAATTTCTTAAACATAACAATATCCCATCTGAACTTTATGAAAAATATCAGGTAAAAAGAGGTCTGCGAAACAGCGACGGCACAGGCGTTGTTGCAGGCATCACCAATATATGCAGCGTTCACGGCTACGTTGTTTCCGAGGGAGAAAAAGCTCCTGCCGAGGGCGAACTCATCTACCGCGGTTACAGCATAAACGATATCGTTGCAGGTATACAGAGGGAAAACCGCTTCGGCTATGAGGAAACAGCTTACCTGCTCCTCTTTGGCGAGCTTCCGACAAAGGAACAGCTCGACAGCTTCAATGCGCTTTTGTCCGAATACAGGGAGCTTCCTCCGGGATTTTCCGAGGATATGATATTCAAAGCTCCATCCAAGAATATAATGAACAAAATGGCTCGATGTGCGCTTGCACTTTATTCCTACGATGTTGACCCCGAGGATCAGTCGCTTGCCGCAGAGCTTAACCGTGCGATATCCGTTATCGCAAAGCTCCCGTCCGCAATGGTCGATGCATATCAGATAAAGCGCCGTGTTTACGACCACGAAAGCCTTTATATGCATCCGCTCAACCCCGGAGAATGCACGGCACAGAGCATACTTTCAACGCTCCGCTCCGACCGTATCTACTCCGAGGAGGAGGCAAAGCTGCTCGACCTTATGCTCATTATCCACGCAGAACACGGCGGCGGAAACAACTCGACCTTCACCTGCAGAACACTCACGTCCTCGGGCACTGACGCCTACTCCGCTTATTCGGGTGCTATCGGCTCATTAAAGGGTCATCGCCACGGCGGTGCGAACACAAAGGTAATTGCGCAGCTTGAAGACTTCAAGACGAACATCGAACACTGGGACAATGACGGCGAGGTCAAGGATTACCTTGCAAGGATAATCCGCAGGGAGGCAGGCGACGGCACGGGACTTATCTATGGTATGGGTCACGCCGTTTACACGATCTCCGACCCGAGAGCTGTTATCCTTAAGAGCAACGCCATGAAGCTTGCAGCGGGAACGGACTTTGAAAAGGAGTTTATGCTCCTTGACGCTGTTGAGCGTCTCACTCCGCAGGTCTTTGCCGAGATAAAGGGCAGCAGCAAGGCGATGTGCGCAAACGTTGACCTTTATTCGGGACTTGTTTACCGCATGCTCAAGATCCCTGTCGAACTCAACACGCCGATGTTTGCGGTCGCAAGAATTGCAGGCTGGGCAGCTCACAGAATTGAGGAACTCACAACGGGCAACAGGATAATCCGTCCTGCTTACAAGGCTATCGCAAAGAGAAGGGAATATTGTTCCATCGATAAGAGATAAAACAAAATAGTATAACATTATTCAAAGATGAATATTTATTTATCAAAAAGGAGAAGTTGACATGAGCGAGAAACAGGTTACTCCATACAAAAAGAAAAAGGTTTTCCTTGACAAGAAATTCTCTGTTGTGATCTATGCAGTCACCCTTGTGCTTGCGGTAATATGCAGAATTTTTCAGCTCAAGAACAATATGAATTTCGCAAAGGGAACATACATCGAGCAGGGCTTCAATCTTACAATGGCTGTTATCCTTATCGGCTTTGCGCTTCTTCTTGCCGTTATGATATTCGGCGAATCGAGGGATAAGGTCATCAAATCCTGTATCCTTATCAACCCGATGCGCCTGAAGGCGGAGCGTCTTAACAAAAAGGTCTCCCCTAAGGCTGCGGCCTCGATGTTCGTTATGGCAGGTCTCCTTATATATGAGACCATCGCACCTCTCGCAGCGCAGATGAGCCTTAACAAAAGTATGTCCACCGAGGACGAACCCGTCAGCGCATTTGCGAACATCACAGGAATGCAGTGGACGAATTATATTTTTATGATAGTTCTCTGCTTCACCTTCATCTCAACGGGCATAAGCATTTTCAAAGGTGAGGGCATAACCAAGGGACAGTGCGCTTTCATCACGCTTTTCCCCGTATGGAAGCTCATTCAGACCTTTGACCTTATCACGACCTATCAGGTCATCGGACCATACTCCGAAAAATGCTATATCCTTATGACGAATGTTTTCTCCGCACTTTTCTTCCTCAATTTTGTAAGATTTTTCTGCGGCTTTGAGAAGAAGAGAACGAGATACTATATGATACTCTTCGGCTATGCGGCTTCGATAGTTGCCGCTGTTTCAACGCTCCCGAGATATGCAATGTTCTTCCTTACCGACTACTCCGTAAGAGAAGGTATGCTTTCTCCCGATGCGACCGATGTCGGTATCATCTTTGTAACGGCTACTATCGTTGCTGTATTCTGGAGCACCTATGTTTACAGAGTAATGCCCAAGCTCAACCTCACGGGCAAGCGCCGCTGGACAGGACTTCAGACCGAAGGCAATTCCAAGATGGAAACTATCGACGAATGATACTATTTACGGGGTGTTTTCAAGCGGCTGAAAAAACCGCATTGAACGCCCCGTTTTTTATACCGAACGAAAGGAGACTACGCCCCGCAATGAAAAGGTTTGGAATACTTGCAATAGCTGCTGCGGCAATGCTCACGGGCTGTACGCTCGGCGGCTCGGCGGAAAATCTTCTTTCGCCGCCTGTGCTGTATGAGGAGCAGGAGGATATCTATTCTGCGCTTATCAAAAGCACGGGTGAGGACATCGTTCTCCAGTATCCCCGTTCGGGCGCAAGGCGTTCTGCCTTTATCCTCGATGATATCGACGGGAGCGGCGAGGACGAGGCTATCGTTTTTTACAGCACCCGTGAACAGCTCAGGATAAACATTCTCGACAAGGACGAAGACGGGAAATGGCAGTCGGTATGCGACATTCCGGGAAGCGGCTCAAGCATCGACCGAGTGCAGATAGCTTCGATAGGCAAGGCTGACAGGACAAGCATCATTATCGGCTTCGGTGAATCGGGCAGCGACAAAATGTTAAAGGTCTACGGCTACAACGACGGCGTTGTGAGCGAAAAATACTCCGACAGCTATTCCTCTTTCTTCATCTACGACCTTAACGGCGACGGCGAGGACGGACTTTGCATCATCCGCTCCAACAACGAGAACATCGGCAGAAAGGCTGACTTCTCCGTTATTACCGATACGGGAACGCAGGTCGAGAAAAAGGACACCGTATCGCTCAACGACAAGGCTTCCGACTTTGTGGGAGTCGTTCTCGGGAACGTCGGCGAAAACACGCCTGCGGTGTTCATCGATGAAATTGCGGGAGGACAGCTTTCGACCGAGATAATCTACCTCGTCGGCGACACACTCCGCAATCCGCTCTATCTTGACGAACGGCAGATGATAAGCGACACCACACGCAGCAAGGGCTACTATTCTGCGGATATCGACCTTGACGGCATAACCGAGATACCGACGCTCTCCTATTTCCCCGGCTACGATCAGGACGACCGTGACAGCTTCATTGCGACAAACTGGAACGTTTACTCAAATTTTACGATAAACAAGAAGTATTCGAGCTATTATGACATCGAAAAAAGCTTCTGCTTCGTCCTCCCGGGACGCTGGGACGGACTTGTAACGATAAAAAGAGACAGCCACAACGGCGATATCGTTTTTTACAAGTATTTCGCCGATCTGCTGAACTCTGACACCGAGCTTCTGCGGCTTTCCGCCGTTACAGCCGATTATTATGACGAAAAAACCGAAAACGGCTACATCTGGCTCAAAAGCAGGGACAATATGCACTATTTCTACAAGCTCCCCGAGGCTTCGGACGAGCCTCTCACGCCGACAACAGCCGAGATCGTAAACAATTTTTATATTATGCCATAAAAAGGAGGAAAATGCTATGAAACGAATTCTTGTGTGCGAGGACGAGGACGTTATCCGTGACTTCGTCGTTATAAACCTCAACCGTGCAGGCTATGATGTGGTCGATGTCAACTGCGGCGAGGAGGCTCTCCGTGTTTTTGACGAGGAAAACGGAAACTTCGATATCGCACTGCTTGATATAATGATGCCGGGTATCGACGGCTTTCAGGTCTGCAAGGCTCTGCGCAAAAAGAGCAGCACCCTCGGCATTATAATGCTTTCCGCAAAAACGCAGGAGATGGACAAGGTGAGCGGACTTATGCTCGGTGCTGACGACTATATGACAAAGCCGTTCTCCCCGTCCGAGCTTACTGCGAGAATAGACGCTATCTACCGCCGTGTAAGTATGTCTATGGTTCGTGAAGAGGAGGATTCCTCGACAATAGTTTCGGGTCCGTTCGAGCTTGACTTAAAGAGCAGGACCGTTTCCAAAAACGGCGCTCCGATAGAGCTTACGCAGGTCGAATATCAGATACTTGAATACTTCCTCAACAATCAGAAAACGGCTCTCGACCGTTCGAGCATACTCACGCATATATGGGGCGACAACTACTTCGGCGATGATAAGATAGTTGACGTTAATATAAGAAGAATCCGTATGAAGATAGAGGACGAGCCTTCCAATCCGAAGTATATATCCACGATCTGGGGCTTCGGCTACAAGTGGACAGCAGGCGACTGATACGGAGGAAGACCGCTTTGGAAAGTAAAAAGATCACAAGGCGAAACAACATAACACGCCGCTGGATAGTCAACAATATCGGCTTGATATTTATCGTCCTGCTGACGGTAACGCTCGCAAGCACGGTATTTCTCCACAGCTTTTACTATAATTCCGCCCGCCAGTACCTTTCATCGAGAATGAATATGGTATCGAGTATTCTGCAGAATTCCTACAACGACCCTGCGACGAGCTTCACGGCGGAAACACGCTCCGTTGTCGAGAACTGGGCGGACAGAAACCGCACCGAGCTTATGATAATCGGCAAAAACGGCAACGTTGTCCTCACATCATCGGGCTTCGTTCCGACTGTGGAGGACCCTATGACCGACTACAAGGACGCTGTTTCATCGGGCGAGACGGGCTATTTCGTGGGAAGAACAGTCAGCGGCGAAAAGATGATGGCACTGAGTATCCTGCTCCCCGACAATGACGCAGGCTATATTGCGGTAAGGGTCGCTTCATCGATGAAAAGGATAGACAGGCAGCTTTTTATGCTGTTCCTTATCGTTGCGGCGATATGCGCTGCGGTGCTGATACTGACATTTTTCTCGGGAATGTATTTCGTTAAGTCGATCGTTATCCCCGTGCGGCAGATAAGTGCGACCGCAAGGCGTTACGCAAAGGGCGACTTCTCCGTAAGAATACGCAAGAAAAACGATGACGAGATCGGCGAGCTTTGCGACACGATAAACCACATGGCAAAGGAGCTTGCAAACTCCGAAAAGCTGAAAAACGAGTTCATCTCAAGCGTTTCGCACGAACTTCGCACTCCGCTCACTGCTATAAAGGGCTGGTCGGAAACGATAGCAAGTATGCCCGAGGACAGTGCGACCGTTGCAAAGGGAATGAGGGTCATCGACCTTGAAACGGAGCGCCTTGCACGAATGGTCGAGGAGCTGCTCGACTTCTCCCGTATGCAGAACGGCAAGTTCACTCTCCAGAAAGAGACTATGGACGTTCTTGCGGAGCTTGGCGATGCGGTGCTTATCTACGGCGAAAGCGCAAAGAAGGCAGGCATCACGCTAAAATATGACGAACCCGATATGCTCCCGTTCATCATCGGCGACAAGAACCGTATCCGTCAGGTTTTCATAAACATCATCGACAATGCTATAAAATATTCCGACAAGGGCGGACTTGTTTCCGTTCAGGCTGAAATGGCGGACGCTTCGCACATCGTTGTGGATGTTTCCGACACGGGCTGCGGAATAAGCAAGGAGGATCTTGCAAAGGTCAAGACGAAATTCTACAAGGCGAACTACACACGCCGAGGTTCGGGCATCGGTCTTGCCGTTGCGGACGAGATCGTCACCATGCACGGCGGCAGACTCGACATTCTCAGCGAAGAGGGTCAGGGTACGACTGTGCGCATAATCCTCCCGATAAAGCCAAATTAAAAGCGATCCCCGAAAGGAAAAATTCTAAAATGAGTAAACAGAATAAGGAAGAAAAATTCAAGTCCAAGATAGGCGGTCAGGCTCTTATCGAGGGCATTATGATGAGAGGTATCGGCATTGCGGCAATGGCTTGCAGACTCCCCGACGGCTCGATAGACGTTGAGACATGGGAGATAAAGAACGGCAAGCAGGCACCGTGGTACAAGAAAGCACCCTTTATCCGAGGCTGCTTCAACTTCGCCGAAACTATGGCAGAGGGCATTCGCTGCACGATGAAGTCCGCCGAAAAGCAGATGACCGAGGACGATACGGAGGAAGAACCCTCAAAGTTTGAGAAATGGCTCGAAGAAAAATTCGGCGATAAGCTTGTCAACGTTATTATGATAATCTCGATAGTGCTTGCAATGGTGCTTTGCGTGCTGCTGTTCAAATTCCTGCCGATGCTCATATCGAAGCTTCTGCTGAGCGCAGGCGTCCCCGACTGGGGAAGAACAGTTGCAGAGGGAATCATAAAGCTTGCGCTCCTCATCGGATATTTCTATGTTATCTCGCTCACGGATTCGATGCACACGACCTTTATGTATCACGGCGCAGAGCATAAGACCATCGCCTGCTACGAAGCACAGAAAGAGCTTACGGTGGAAAATATCCGCCCAATGTGCCGCTTCCACCCACGCTGCGGAACGAGCTTCATAATGATAGTCATTCTTATAAGCATAATCGTCGGAATGTTCCTGCCGTGGAAAAACATCGGTATAAGACTGCTGATGCAGCTTGTACTGCTTATCCCCGAAGCATCGATAGCATACGAGCTTATAAAGCTGGCAGGAAGATATGACAATATTTTCACAAGAATAATCTCCGCACCGGGACTTTGGTTACAGCACATCACAACAAAAGAGCCTGACGATAAGCAGATAGAGGTAGCAATAGCGGCGCTCACACCCTGCCTGCCGAAAGAGGACGAAGAGGACAAGTGGTGATTATTTGAATTCGGAATTCGGAATTCGGAATTATTTGCAGAGCTAAGATTTGTCCGGTACTGCGAAGCCAAGCAAAAGTTTCGTCCACCTTTTCAAAGGTGGTGGGTGTCCAGAGGGCAAAGCCCTTGGTCGCTTCCGCAGAAGCGAAATCCCTAAACTAACAGCATAAAATCTGCCGCAATAGCGTAAATCAGTAACAGCCCCAAAAGCGCAATTCACATCAAAAAGGTAAAACGAAAAATGATAAACAAAGTTTGTAAAGCCATAAAATGTGAATTGCGCCATTCTTTATATCCCGATAAACTGTCCTCTGAAAGCAAATATACGAACGAAGTGAGTATATTTGCTTTCAGACACAATATGAACAGCTATGGGATATGAACGCAAAACCGCAAATTTGTCAGATGCGGATCCTATATCCGTTCATTCCCCCGACTTTAGCATACAGCATACTATAAAGCTATATTTCGTTGAAAATCTTCCCACCCCATTTTGCAATAACCACAGAAAGGACTTCTCCAATATGACCAACGAAGAATTATACGATCATATCCGATTCAGCCTGAAAAACGCAGGTATAGATGACCCTGTTTTCGAGAGCAGATGCATCATCGAGGATATTTTGGGTCTTGACCGCCTGCAGCTTGCGATGAACGGCACTAAGGACACAGATGAAGCTAAGATGTCAAAGGCTCTTGAACTGCTTGAAAAGCGGCTGAAAGGCGAGCCGCTCCAGTATCTTCTCGGCGAATGGGAGTTTTACGGTCTGCCGTTCAAGGTCGGAAAGGGTGTGCTTATCCCCCGCCCCGACACGGAAACGCTTGTTGAAGCCGTGCTTGACCATTTTATAAAGCTCGGGAAGCTTGACCCTGAGATAATCGACCTTTGCAGTGGTAGCGGCTGTATTGCCGTTGCGATACAGAAAAACCTTCCGCAGTCGAAGGTGACAGCGGTGGAGCTTTCGTCCGAGGCGTTCCCTTATCTCACGGAGAATATCCGCAGGAACGGCGTTGACGTAAAGACGATGAAAGGCGATGTGCTGAACGGCGACCTGCTGAGGAACTTCACCGACCCTGAGGACATCGGCGAATTCCGCAAGCTTGACTGCATCGTTTCAAATCCTCCATACCTCACAGAAAAGGAAATGGGTGAGCTTTCGCCCGAAGTCAAGTGCGAACCCGAATCGGCGCTTTATGGCGGCACGGACGGACTGAAATTCTACCGTGTTATCGCAGGGCTTTGGAAGGAGATACTCAAAGAGGGCGGTCTGCTTGCGTTCGAGATAGGCTATGAGCAGGGCGAAGCGGTCTCGGACATACTCCAAAAGAGCGGCTATACCGATATAAGGGTGATGAAAGACCTCGGCGGCAATGACAGAGTTGTAACGGGGCTAAACACTTCAAGATAACAGAAAATGCTCCCGTCCGACGTCTGCTGCGGCGGTTTGGAGAGAGAAAAAACTGCAAAAATTGCACATAATCCGTCAAAATCAAATAAAATTCGCAAATAATCTGACTAAATAGCCGAAATTTTAAACAAAATATTGAATTTTATGAAATAGTATGTTATAATTTATCTGATAATTATTGTTCTATTATTAAAATGCTGAAGATTAGGGCAAAGGTCACATAAAACCTGTCCCGAAAACGGAGAGAGCAGCATAATACTGATCTCTAATGAATGTGTAGACAAAAAATCGGCGCAAAATCCATTTAAACCTGTTTTCAACATCAAGCTGTTACAACAGCTACGAGATCTTGCTTGATTTTTGTACACATTCTTATTAGATATTAGTATAAGTATAATTTCGGAGGATTGGAAAATGTATGATCATACAAATATCGGGGAGATAGTCAAGCAGCTCGGGTCTATGTTTGATCTGGTAAAGATCGTTGATCCTGTAAAAGGCATGGAGGTCACCGTTGAGGACGGTGAGGTAATGGGGATCGGAAGCTGCTTCGCCGCTGTCGGAAAGGGTGCAAAATGCATCAGCTGTCCGGCTGCAAAGGCTGTTGAGAACGGCAGGCATTATGAAAAATATGAAGCCGCAGGCGAAAATATCCGCCAGACGGCTGTTTACCCTGCGGAGCTGACCGACAGGCACGGAAATATCCACAAGCTTGCGTTCGAGCTTATAAGCTTTATCCCGAGGGAGTATTTCGTGACCTCGATAAAGACCGATATGATGGTCGATCTGGCTATCGGCATACCGAACCTTTCGGGATATCTGGAGTATGCCGCAAAGCTTCTGATGAGCGGCAGGATCGCCGATTATGACGCAATGTATTTCAACATACATAACTTCAAATTCATCAACAATATTTTCTCATATACAGAGGGAAATGAGGTCATTTTCCAGTATGCGAACCGCCTTATCGCGGAGCTGAAAGATGATGAGATGCTCGCCCGTCTCGGCGGTGACAATTTCGTTGTGCTTATCCGCAGGGAGAATGCGGACAGCTTTATAAAGCTTCTTGAAAATACCGATATCAATATTGAAACATCAAGCGGCAGTAAACGCAGGCTGAATTTTTCGGCAAAGGTCGGTGCGGCGCATCTTGACGGGATAAAAAATCCGGGCGAAGTAATGCACAGAGTTTCCGTTGCATATCAGAGTATAAAGGAACGCAAGGATATCCTGAGCATTTATTTCTGCAGGGAGCTTCTTGAAAAAGAGATGCAGATGCAGGAGATAATCCACGGCTTCGGCAAGGCGATAGCGAACCGTGAGTTTGTCGTTTACTATCAGCCTAAGGTAGAGGTCAATGATAAAAGGCTCATCGGTGCGGAAGCGCTCGTCCGCTGGAACAGGCACGGCGAGATCGTTAACCCGATAAAGTTTATCCCGACCCTTGAAAAAGAGGGCAAGGTTTGCGAGCTGGACTTTTATGTTCTGGAAGAGGTCTGCCGAATGCTCAAAGCCCGCAGGGACAGCGGAAAAGAGCTTGTCTGCATTTCAAGCAACTTTTCAAGAAAGCATCTCGATGACCCTTATTTCGTAAAAAAAATTATCGATATAGTTGATAAATACGGCATTGAACACGATCTTATCGAGATAGAGCTTACGGAAAGCGAGGAGTTCAGCGACTACGGCACAATGTCGATATTCGTTGACGATCTGCGCAGAAACGGCTTCAAGACCTCGATAGACGACTTCGGAACGGGCTATTCAACGCTGAAAATGCTCCAGCGAACATCGCTCGATATCGTAAAGATAGACCGCTCGTTCATTCCTCTTTCGGAGGATTATCCCGAAAAGGCAAAGGCTCTCTATATCCTCCGTGACATTGTAAAAATGACCCGTGACCTCGGCATGAAGGTCATCGCCGAGGGCGTTGAGGACACCATTCAGCTCGACTACCTGAAAGACATGAACTGCGACTATGTTCAGGGCTATGTTTTTGACAAGCCTCTGCCCCAGAGTGAATTTGAAAAACGTGCCGACGCACTTTATTATGACCGAGGTGAATGATAAATGTACGACTGTAGATGCAGCATTATGATATTATCGGGGAACAGCCTTATCGCAAAGGCAGCCGAGACTGCGGAAAGCCTGGAGGACTGCACATTTGACGTGACCTTCCCCGAAAGTTCGGACGCCGTTTATGACGGCAGCGACACGGCGATCATCATTGACGCCTACGATGCGGAAAAAGCAAAGCTTTCACGCTTCCACGATGCATACAAGGTCATAGTTCTGCCCGAAGAAAATATGCAGGACTATGAAGCTGTCATAGCCGGGGCGGACGCAGTATGGACAGATACCTCCTGCGAGGCTCTTGTAAGGGCGAATTTCCTGCATCTGCAAAAGGATATGAAGCTCCGCTTTGATATGAGAAGAACAGAAACCTGCCTTACAACGGCGATAGACAGCATACCCGACCTTGTGTGGTTCAAGGACGACAAGGGCAGGCATCTTATCGTGAACAACGGCTTCTGCGATGCTGTTGACAAGACAAAGGATATGATCTACAAGCGGGGTCATTATTATATATGGGATATGCCCGAAGAGGAATACGAAAAGGGCGATTATGTCTGCCTTGAGTCCGAGGAGATAGTTATGAGGGCTCGCCAGACAGTGCGCTTTGACGAAAAGGTCAAGACCAAAAAGGGAATGAGAATGTTCAGTACCTATAAAAGTCCTCTCATCGATCAGGACGGAACTATCTTCGGAACGTGCGGGATCGCACACGATGTTACCGATCTCAGAAATATCAATATCGAGATCAGCTCCGTGCTGAAAAATATGCCTTTTTCGGTGATAATCGAGGGAAAGGATCACAAAACAGCGAGCGTGAACCTCAAATTCGCCGAGTATTTTCCCGAGTGCGGAAACGCTGTCGGAAAGACACGTGATTACTGGCAGAACTGCGCCGAGAGCATGACAAAGCTTGATAACGGTATGACAAGGGTGGTCGTTCACACGGACGAGGGAAAAAAGGTACTGCTTATGGATCAAAAGACCATAAGTGACTCCTTCGGCGAAGTTATAGGCGAGATCTTTGTCCTGCGTGACATAACTGCGGAGCAGACCATCAAGGAGCAGGCGGCAAAGCAGGAAAATACCGACCTGCTGACGGGACTGTATAACCGCAGCGGACTGAAAGCGGAGCTTGAAAAGCTGAAGGACCGCCGACAGCTCACCCTCACCGTCATCGATATCGACGACTTCGGAAGATTTAACGTCAGCCACGATAATGATATCGGAGATATCGCATTAAGACTGACCGCACAAAAGCTGTCCGAGATATACCCGACCGATATCATCGCAAGAACGGGCAGCGACGAATTTACAATAGCAAGCACGGAGGCACTCTCCGATGAGGAGGTAAAAGCGACTGCCGAGCGTGCAATGAATACCCTCGCATCGGCGTATGCATCAAAAGGCTACATGAACGGGCTTTCGGTAAGCCTTGGCATAGCCGTGCAAAGCATCGGAGAAAACGAAGAGCAGGATATAGAGCTTCTTATGCAGAAGAGCAGCAAGGCTCTGTACAGTGCAAAATGCTCGGGAAAATCGAAATACTGCATATTCTGATAAAGTATAAATAAGGGCGCAATTCACATTAGGAATTAATTTTAATGCGTAATTCGTAATGCGTAATGCGTAATTATTGCATAGCTCAAATTTGTTAGGGCAAAGCGAAGCCAACCAGCTGGTCGAGCTGAGCACAGCTCGTCAGGTGTCCAGAGGGCGGAAGCCCTTGGTCGCTCTCCGCAGAGAGCGAAACTCCCTAAACTAACAGCAAGAAGTCAGCTGCAATAAAAGTAAATCACTAACAGCTAAAACGGCGCAATTCACATCAAAAAAGGCAAACCCCAAATGTGAATTGCGCCAAATTTTTTACCCAAAGAACCATCCTTGAAGCAAAAATCTGCGAACGAAGTGAGCGGATTTGAAGCTTCAACGCTTTATGAATGATAAAACGCAGTATGAACAGCTATGCAATATGAACGTGAAACCGCAAAAGTCCGAACTTTCGTTCATATCCCACCGCCATTCAAACGTTGTCGGCATAAAATGCTTATCGCTTCGCTCTGCGCATTTTATGCCGAGGATAGTTTGCTTGAGGAAAACAGTATGGCGCAATTCACATTATTGGTTTTACGAACTTTATTTCTCATAGTTCGTTTTACCTATTTCGTGTGAATTGCGCCATTTTTTATTTGTTACTGATTTCGTTATTGCGGCAATGCCTTAGCTGTTAGTTCAGGGAGTTTCGCTCTTCTGCTAAAGGTCAAACTGACCTGCGACAAGGGACTCCGTCCCCTTGACCCCTGCCACCCTTTGAACAAAGCGAAATTCTTGCAGAATTAACGTAAACTTTATTTGGCTTCGCATCGCCCGACAAATGTCAGCTATACAATAATTCCGAATTCCGCATTCCGAATTCCGAATTTATCTTAGAGCTTCCAAAGCTCCTCTGCGTACTGAGTAACGGTTCTGTCGGAGGAGAACTTGCCGCTGTTTGCAATGTTCATCCAGCACTTCTTCGAGAATACTTCCCTGTTCTTGTAGTCATAGAGCGCACGGAGCTTTGTATCCACATAACCTTCGAGGTCTGCGAGGAGGAAGTAGTTATCGGGCTTGTGCCAGCTTGTGCCGTTGATGAGTGCGTTGTAAAGCTCGCCGAACATACCGGTATCGCCGTCATTGAACGTGCCGTCAACAAGGGTGTTAACTATGCGCTTTACACGCTCGTTCTTGTAGTAGATCTTCTCCTTTGGTCTGTATGTCGGCTTGATCTTTTCTATCTCCTCAACACGGCAGCCGAAGATATACTCGTTCTCCCAGCCTGCTTCTTCAACGATCTCAACGTTTGCGCCGTCGAATGTACCGAGGGTAACTGCACCGTTGAGCATAAACTTCATATTGCCCGTACCCGAAGCTTCAAGACCCGCTGTGGAGATCTGCTCGGAGATATCAGCTGCGGGGATAAGCTTTTCAGCGTAGGAAACGTTGTAGTTCTGAACGAAGATAACTTTGAGCTTATCTCTTGTTTCGGGGTCATTGTTTACAAGGTTTGCTACCTCGTTGATGTACTTGATTATGCCCTTTGCTCTGCGGTATGCAGGAGCAGCCTTTGCGCCGAAGATAAATGCTGTCGGCTGGAGATCGGGGAGCTTATGCTCCTTGATCTGGAAATAGAGATCCATTATCGAGAAAGCATTGAGAAGCTGACGCTTATATTCGTGCAGACGCTTTACCTGAATATCGAACACGAAGTCGGGGCTGAGAAGAACGCCCTCGTGCTTTGCGATATAGTCGCAGAGCTGCTGCTTCTTTGTGCGCTTGATCTCCATAAAGCGGTCGATAGTATCTCTGTCATCGACAAATTTTTCAAGCTGTTTGAGTTCGGAAAGGTCTGTTATCCAGCCGTCGCCGATCTTTTCCGTGATAAGGGAAGAAAGCTCCTCGTTGCAAAGTCCGAGCCATCTTCTCGGCGTAATGCCGTTTGTCTTGTTCTGGAATCTTTCGGGGAAGATATCGTACCAGTCCTTGAGAACGTCATTTTTAAGGATATCGGTATGAAGCTGTGCAACGCCGTTCGTATGGGAAGAAGCGAAGATAGCCATTCTTGCCATGTGAATACGGTCGCCGTCATAGATAAGCTTCTGATTGATCTGATTTTCGGTCTGACCGATAGATGCAAGGTACTTTTTAAGATGCTCGTTGATGAGCAGAACGATCTCGTAAACGGTAGGAAGAACGCTCTTGAAGAGGTCTGCGTTCCACTTTTCGAGTGCTTCTGCCATAACGGTGTGGTTGGTGTAGTTGCAGGTCTTCTGTGTGATGTCGAATGCTTCGCCGAAGCTCATACCCTCTTTGAACATAAAAATTCTGATAAGCTCGGGGATAGCAACTGTCGGGTGAGTATCATTGAGCTGGAGAGCAAAGCACTTTGCGAACTCGGAGAAGTCATTTCCGTGAGTTTTCTTGTACTTTCTTATGATATCCTGAATTGAAGCCGATACGAAGAAATACTGCTGCTTTAAGCGGAGGCGAAGTCCCTTTTCGTAGTTGTCGTTCGGGTAAAGAACATCGGAGATAGCTTCGGCAAGAACTGTGCTTTCGGAAGCCTTTTCATAGTCCTGTCTGTCGAATGCGCCGAAGTCGAAGCCCTTTACGGGTTCAGCCTGCCAAAGACGAAGCGTGTTTACAGCCTTTCTGCCGTAGCCGATGATAGGAACATCGTAAGGAACAGCCATTACGGACTGATCGCCGAAGTCAACTCTTACAGCGTCCGATTCGCAGCGAACGCTCCAAGCGTCGCCGTAAGCGAGCCAGTTATCTGCGGTCTCCTGCTGGAAGCCGTTGCCGATAGACTGCTTGAAAAGGCCGTAGCGGTAGCGGATACCATAGCCGTTGAGCGGAATATCGCAGGCAGCAGCGGAATCGAGGAAACAAGCTGCAAGTCTGCCAAGACCGCCGTTTCCGAGAGCAGCGTCCTCAACCTCTTCCATACAGTTGATGTCAATGCCGTTTTCGGCGAATATCTGCTTTGCTTCATCGAGAAGTCCTGCGCAGTAAAGGTTGTTGTAGACCGCACGTCCCATAAGGAACTCAGCGGAGAGATAGTATGCTCTTCTGCCGCTTGCGTGGCGGTTCTCGGTTTCGTTCCAGAGCGGAATGATGTCGCTCATTACGGCTCTTGAAACAGAGTTATGAAGCTGCTTGACGGTGGCGTTTTTCATATCCGTCCTGCCGTCGGTCATAAGATTCTCATTGATCTTCGCAAGGAATTGTGCCTTATCCATTGTATAAATACCCTCATTTCAGTTTATTTATGGTTGAATTTTTGAAAAAAGCAAGTCGGAAAGCCATTTTCTCCCAAAACAGGATCTCTTTCCAACAAAATTACACTTTATTTTACCATATTGCTTTAAAAAAGTCAATGTTGCGAGCCAATATTTGTGCAAAGCTACAAATTTTAGCGTGATATGTTGTAAAGGGTAATATTACTGCAAACAAAAATCGGTGGAAAAGTCATTTTTTTCGTATATTTCTAACGGTCAGAGCGTTCTCATTCACCGAAAAATCAACATCGAAGCCGCCGTAGGACATCGAGTAGACACGTTCCGGGTCGTCCTGATACTGCGGCCGAGGATCTTGCGCAAGAATTTCCGTCAGCTCCGCCGAAAGCTCTTTTCCCACAAGCTTTTTCAGCTCATCGGGGAAAATGACCGACAAAACGGGAGCGTTTGTGTCCAATGCGAAGCCGTTCACCGCCTCAGGGTGACTGTCCGTATAGGCAAGATAAGGCTTCACATCGATTATCGGCGTTCCGTTCATAAGATCGGCACCTCGGACGTAGAGCACGGGTGAGTCCTTTTCATCAAAGCTGACCCTTTCAAGCTTCACCGAGGAAAGCCCGATAGAATTCGGACGAAACGGCGAGCGTGTCGCAAAAACGCCCATGCGCCTGTTTCCGCCGAGACGAGGAGGGCGCACGGTCGGGGAAAAGCCGTCGGTCTTTGCCTTTGAAAAAAGCCACAGCAGCCATAAATGCGAGTAGCCGTCAATGCCCCTGAAGGCTTCGGGGACACGGTATTCGGGTTCAAAAACGATACGGGAAACAACATCGGCAAGTCCGCTCTGACGGGGAACGCCGAACTTTTCCGTGAAGCTGTTTTCGATATGTGCGATTATTTTAAGCTCATTCATTTCAAGTCGATCCTTTGAGATTTATATTTACATTTTAGCAGATAAAGCACGAAAAAGCAAGGTCTTTGTACAGAAAAAGCGCAGTCACATTTTCAGGGTTTTTGCCTTTTAAATGTGAACTGCGCTTTATATTTCAGCCGAACTTATATTTATATAGTGAACTTGCCCATAAGCTCGTTGAGCATTGCTGCCTGACTTGAAAGCTCCTCTGCCGATGCAGCGCTTTCCTCTGCGGTTGCGGAGTTGGTCTGGACAACATTGGATATCTGCTCGATGCTCGTTGAGATATGCTCGGTGACTTCGGACTGGCTGTCGCTTGCGTCTGCAATGTCAACAACGAGAGCCTCGACTTTTTCGGTAAGCTCTGCAACTTCAAGCATAGACTTGGCGGTCTCAGAGGTGATATCCGTGCCGTTCTTTACAGCTTCGACGGTCTTTGCGATAAGAGCTTCCGTACCGCCTGCTGCTTCTGCGGATTTTGAAGCAAGGTTGCGGACTTCATCTGCTACGACTGCAAAGCCCTTGCCTGCTTCGCCTGCTCTTGCAGCTTCGACTGCGGCGTTGAGTGCGAGGATATTTGTCTGGAATGCGATATCTTCGATGGTCTTGATGATGTTGCTGATCTGCTGCGATGTTTCATCGATATTGTTCATAGCCTCGGTAAGGCGTGTCATATCGCTGTTTGCAGTCGCAACAGAGCTTGCTGTTGTGCGGACAAGTTCTCTTGCCTTATCGCAGTTATTGGAGTTGGCAATGATCTGCTCGGAGATATCGTGAATTCTCTGGGAGAGGTTCTCGATCTCGGCAGCCTGTTCGGTTGCGCCCTGTGAAAGAGCCTGTGCGCCTGCGGAAACCTGATCCGAACCCGAGGAGACCTGATCTGCGGCGGTCGTGATCTGATCCATTGTTGTGCGGAAGTTATTATTGATAAGGTTAAGATTGCTAAGAAGCTGTGAATAGTCGCCGATGTAAAGGTTGCTGCCGATCTCGGTATCAACGGTGAGATCGCCGTTAGCCATTTCGCCGACTATTCTGCCGATATCACGGATAATGCTGTTAAGGCTGTTCACAACGGTATCGGTAGCATTTGCGAGGAGCTGTGTCTCGTCATCCGACTTTATTCTCGGAACATCGGAAGTAAGATCGCCTTCCGAAAGGAGAAGTATACGGTTGGTGCATTTTGTGATCGGGTCACCGATCTTTTTGCCCATAATAGCGGCGAGGATACCTGCTGATGCTGCAACGACGAGGAGTATGATAAAGCAGAGTGCAATAGTAAAGTTTGCGCTTCTGTAATGTTCGGAAACAGGGCCGTAAACGGCGAGCGACCAGCCGTTAGTCTCGGGAACGGGGGCAAAGCCGACAAATACGTTGTTTCCCAGAAGATCGACCTTTTCGCAGCCGGTTTCAAGAGCTGTCATTCTCTGCGTGAGCGTGGCAGTAGTTCCGCCGAGGTCGTTGAAGTTCATCATTTTCTTTACGTTTTCGGAGTCTCTGTCTGCGATAAGTACGCCGTCATTTGAAAGAATGAATGCAGAACCCTCTTCGCCGTATTCAATAGTACGGGTGATATCATTGAGGAATTCCTCTTCGGGGACAACATAAACACAGCCTATCGGAGTTCCGCCGACAATGCCGTCTTTCCAGAGCGGAGCGGCAACGATGATCGTGATCTTGCCTGTCTGCTTGGAAATGAGAGGATCGGAAACGAGCTGCCTGCCCTCCATAGCGGCTTTATAATACTCTCTGTCGGAATAATCATTTCCGTCGATGCCGCTGCCGTTTGCGTCTATGTAATTGCAGCGTTCAAGTCCGTACTGATCTGCTCTTTTGGTGAGTATATCTTTCTTTTGCGCATCTGATGTACTTGGGTCGCACAGTATTTCGTTAACGCCAAGTTCAGCGGCAATGTTTGAATATGCCATTACTTCCCATGAGGTTCTCTCCACTGCGACCTTCGCAACCTCAAGTACGGCATCGTTAGCGTTATTCGTTGACAGAGTATAGATCGATACTGCTGCCGCAATTGTCAGTATCAGCATACCGAGTCCCGAAATGAGGATCGTAAAAGCTGTGATCTTCGATTTAATGGTTCTTTTCTTTGCCATAAAATTCTTCCTCCGCAGATTATATAAAAATATACTTTAATATTATATACAAATACAGATTTTAGTCAAGAGTCCGGCATAATTTATTCAGATTTTTCGTCAAACCTTGTAACTTGCCCTAATGAATTATGGCTAAATTGCCGAATGTTTGTTAACAGATTTCTCCGGTTTGCACAACAGAAAAAAGCAGACGAAACGGTTCGTCTGCTTTGATCGGTAAAAACATTTTAAAAAAGAAAAGAAGTGAGAATTAGAGAAAATTTATTTACTGTAACTATTATACAGCCAAAACATACAAAAATCAATGATTTATTTGCACAGATTTTATTGTAATAATTACACATTGGGGCAAAAATCAGAACATGAGCCTGAAAGCCGCATCGGAAGCATCGGACGGCATACGCAGATCGCCCCTCGGTGAGAGCGTAACGCTGCCGACCTTCGGCGCATCGGGCAGACAGGAACGCTTGAACTGCTGAGTGAAAAATCTCCGCATAAAGATCCTGAGCCATTTTTTAATAGTATCATCGTCGAATTTTCCGTTAAAGGCAGCCTGCGCAAGACGGAATATCTTTTCGGGCGAAAATGTGCAGCGCACGAAGTAGTAAAGGAAGAAATCGTGAAGCTCATAAGGTCCGACGATATCCTCTGTTTTCTGCGAAATTTCGCCGTCGGTCGGAGGGAGAAGCTCGGGTGAAACGGGAGTGTCGAGAACATCTGCGAGAACTGCGGCAAGCTCCTTATCGGCAGTCGTGTTCATTTCGTAGGCGGTGAGGTGACGGACGAGCGTCTTGGGGACGGAAGCGTTCACGCCGTACATCGACATATGGTCGCCGTTGTAGGTCGCCCAGCCGAGGGCAAGCTCGGAAAGGTCACCCGTGCCGATAACGATGCCGTTCTGCTTGTTTGCGATGTCCATAAGGACCTGTGTGCGCTCACGGGCCTGACCGTTTTCGTAGGTGACATCGTGAACGTCCTCGCTCTGTCCGATATCGGCGAAGTGCTGACGGACGGCGGCGGAAATGTTCACCTCGATAAGCGTTGCGCCGTAGGCTTCGGCAAGCTTGCAGGCATTGCTCTTGGTGCGCTTTGTCGTACCGAAGCAGGGCATTGTAACGGCTGTGATGCCCTTGCGGTCAAGTCCGAGCATATCGAAAGCATGAACTGTGACGATGAGTGCGAGTGTGCTGTCAAGTCCGCCCGAAAGTCCGATAACGGCATTTTTGCAGCCGATATGGCGAAGTCGGGTCATAAGTCCCGTTGCCTGCATCGTGAGGATATCCTCGCATCGTGATTCAAGGTCGTTTCTGTCGCTCGGAACGAACGGCATAGGCTCATATTTTCTGGTGAGGATGATATCATGCTGAGTAAGCTCGAACTTCACACGGCGGTAGTCCTGCTTTGCGAACTGTGGGAAGGTGTTCATTCTGCGGCGTTCGCTGTCGATGCGCTGAATGTCTATCTCGGAGTAGGTTATGCCCACAGTGAATTTCCTGCTCTCTGCAATAAGAGTTCCGTTGTCGCATACAAGGTTGTGTCCGCTGAAGACCATATCCTGCGTTGACTCACCAAGTCCTGCATCAGCGTAGATATAGCCGCAGACAAGACGTGCGGACTGTGATTTTACAAGCTGGCGGCGATATTCGCTCTTGCCGATAACTTCATCGGATGCAGAGAGGTTGCAGATAACGGTAGCACCTGCCGCAGCAAGGTCGCAGGAGGGCGGTTCGGCTACCCACAAGTCCTCGCATATCTCTGCGGAAAAGACAAGTCCCTCGATATTGCTCTCAAAAAGGAGCTGACCTATCGGCGCATTGTCAAGGCTTTCAACGTTTCCGTAAACGCCCTCACCCGAGGCAAAGTGACGTGCCTCGTAAAATTCGCTGTAATTCGGGATATTTATTTTCGGTACAAGACCGAGTATCTTTCCGCTCTTGACGGCAGCAGCGCAGTTGTAAAGCTTTCCGCCGAACGAAACGGGAAGTCCGACAAAAATGAGCATATCAAGGTCGGAGGTCTCCTCGGCGACGGAGAGAAGAGCCAGTCTTGCACTGTCGAGCAGCGTTTTGTGCAGGAAAAGGTCGCCGCAGGTGTAGCCCGTTATGCAAAGCTCGGGAAAAACAGCGGCGCAGACGTCTTTTTCGGCAGCCTGTCGTGCGAGTGCAATGATCTGTTCGGCGTTATGATCGCAGTCTGCGACTTTTATATCGGGTGTGATGGCGGCGCATCGGATAAAACCGTCTTTCATATTATTTTGCTCCTTATTTTACAGAATAAAAAACGCCGAGCTGTATCGGTCGGCGTTTTGTCAGCCTTGATCTGACCTATAAAAATATTATAACTCAAATTTCGGAAAAAATAAAGGGGTTTTGTTATTTTAGTTTGAGGTCGTAACAAAATATGAAACAGCACTTGACATTTTTGCTTAAAAGCCTTAGAACCTGTCTTCATAAGCATATGCGCACGTCTTTTCGGCAAATTTTGCTGCATACTGCGTTAAAAGTCCTTGCCGTGCGGCAGCACGCCTGCGGATTTTTGCCTTGTCTGCAACAAAATTATGCACGAAAATCCGCACACATTTCTTATGAAGACAGGTTCTTATACCATCTAGATAGTCTACTATCTGCTCCAGAACGACTTGTGACTTTAGGGGTAAAGCTATTTCCTGAACCGGAAATATTTTGTTGAAATCCTGTAACAA
>CAKSKU010000002.1 GCA_934465295.1 uncultured Oscillospiraceae bacterium | reverse complement strand
ATCCGTTCCTTTTTCAATTCTCACTACACTAAATATGCTGCGTGATTTTTGGCAAGGTTTATTTGGGGGAACAATAGTATGCATTAAATCATTTGATGGGTATGGTAATGTCTGCCGAATTTATATCACAGCAGGTAAATCAATTAACACTAGCCTCATAATAAAAAGGAGCAAATGTATTTATGTTCAAAAAACTACGAATTATAATTGCATTTGGGTTAGCTACAGTCATGACAGGCTGTAGCATTACTCAATTTTATCCTCGTTTTCCGTACTGGGATAAAGAAGAAATGATTGAAACCGCTTTGGATAGACATAATAATTCCTGGCTCAAAGAATTGCTTGCAGATTGCAGCGAGGAAGAACGAACAGAATATTTTTATGATGCTCTTGTTAATGGCAATGTAAATCCTGATAGATTTTATACTGCTGATGTGATATATGAGATGGGGGTTGATATAAACGGTTCAGATTATCCTATAATTGCAAAACTGTCAAAATCTGCGAGTTATCAGGATGTGAAATATGTTTTGGAAAAAGGTGCTGACCCCAATTTAAGAGATGTAGACGGATATTCTCCCTTGTATTATGCATTGGAGAACAGAACGGGACAGTGGGAAGCGTCGGGATATAATTTGGCAAAGCTGTTGGTTGAGTATGGTGCAAAGCCTTATCACGAAATGTTCCACAATGACTATGAGGGGAATTCTGAAAGAACGGTAGGAAATGGTGCGTATCGTCAGATAGCACATTCGCCTATGACAGCGCAGTATCTTATGAAAATACTTCTCGAAAACGGAGAAGAAAGCGGATTGCCTGCATCTGTGGAATATGCCATACTCGGAGAATGTGAAAAATCACTTAATGAATTAAAAAGCGGAAATACGGTATCTGATGCGGATATGGGATTGATAAGCTTTTATTTCGGATATTTCGGAACTATGGAGCAGTATCAGGAATTGGCTGATTTCTGGGGCAGATATTCAAAACCGCCTGCATCCTGCGTTGCGGGAGCAGGTAATGCAGAGGTTTTGAAAAGATTATACCTTGACAAAAATCCTGATGATGAAAATTCAACAGGATATATTATGGATTTTCAAAGTCCTGATCTTTTAGTGTCGGCAATTCAGATGAATCAGATTGAAATTGTTAAATTATTGTTAAGCTATGAACCTGCTAACATTGATCGGATAGATGCATTCGGCGGTTTGGGATTCAGAGTTTTTGATTGCAGTACAGAATGTTTTTATATATTTTATGATTATTGTAAAGAGAATGCTCCCGAGGCAATTGACGAAGAATTCTTAAGAATGTTTGAACCTGATTGTGGAAATGCATCTATACATAAGTATGAGATAATTGATTTTCTGTTTAGTGAAGGCTTTGATTGCCGATATGTACAATTGGAATGTTGTACAGCGGAAACAATAAATTATCTTTATGATAAGGGACGTCCCCTTATGCTTTCAGACCTATATGAGGTTGCTTGTTATGGTGACTATGAATGCGTAAAAGCAGTTGTTGAAAATGGCGGCAACCCTAATTATACAGTAAGCTTTGACCTTCGCGGGGGTCCGTTTTACGATACGGTAAAATATGATGGTGATACAGTTTTGCACCAATATCACACAACATCTGATAGAGATGGTGCTTTTATGACATATGAGGAATTATGTGAAAGTATGGAAGGAAATTCGGGATTGCGTGAATTTTGTATGTATCAATCACCTGAAACGATACAATATATACTTGAACAAGGAGTAGAAATTCCCGAAGATTTTCTGGGTGATGTCCGAGAATCGTGCTCATATATGCTTTCGGCTGAAAATATACGGGTGCTGATTGAAAATGGTGCAAATATTGATATGGTAGTTCCCAAAATTCCAAGAAGTAACAATGATTATATATCAGGTAACTTTACTCTTCCTGAATATTTTGAGGCTTATAACAGAGATGATATAGTTGAGTTGTTAAAAGAGTATGATTAATAACGATAGTTGTTTTAGGTGTAATTAATTTGCATCTTTCAGGCTGCTGAAAAATCCTGACAGAACAAGAGGAGCTTACGGGAAAAGGACGATTTTACGTTTATTAGCCACTATACAACCTGGATTCCAAAAAGTTTATAAGATATATCCAACACTGGATGAACAATTATCCAAGGAAAAAGCTAAACTGGCTTTCTCCTTATGATGTGTCACTTACACTAAATCTTCCTCTGATTCTTTGGTGACATTTTATATTGCAATTTTCAAGTGATCTCGGAGATCAATGTTTCTTTATCCATCTTCATTAAAAGAACGCTCCTTTAAACAGACTTAATAACAAGTACGGATTTTATTTATAGGCATAAGGTGCATGATTTCAGTACCGTAACAGAACTCTTATGATATTATACTATAATATTCCAAATAAATCAATATAAAACTGCAAATTCGGCAGCGTTAGCTTTTGCGGAGATGTACTGCTCGGGGCGAAATTTTCCGAACGATTTTTCCGAAGTATGCAAATTTTTTGTGAAGCCCTTGACAAATGCATTCAATAGTGGTATTATCAATAATGCAGTTATCGATAATACAACTATTGATATAAAAGGTGAGAGTATGGCAGTTAAGGATCATTCGCTTGATGAAAAGATAATAAAGGCGGCTATGGAGGAATTTAAGGAAAATGATTTCCTCAAAGCTTCGCTGAACAAGATCGCCGAAAAAGCGGGACTTACGACGGGTGCTGTCTATACTCGGTACAAGAGCAAGGACGAGCTTTTCTGCAGTCTTGTTTATCCGCTCCTTGAGGAGATGCAGCGGCGGTTTTCTCCGCTTGAAAAGGCGTATTACGATGTCAGGGACAGCGAGGATATCAATGATATCTTAAAGGTCATCCGCCTTGAACGTCAGATATATGTGGATATTCTTTTTACCCATTATGACGAGTGCGTTCTGCTTTTCTGCCGAAGCACGGGAAGCTCGGTTGAGGCGCAGCTCGGCGAATGGACGAAGCACAAGGCTGTTTCGACGGCTGAATTTATCCGTCAGAGGGCGAAAAAAGAGATAGACACCGACCTTATCGAGCTTATAATGAATGAGCAGTTCCAGTTTTACAAGCAGGTGCTCGAAAAGGGCTTTGACAAGGAAAAAGCGGTAAGGCTCATGGACAGCGTTGAGGAGTTCCACGAATCGGGCTGGAAAGGGCTTTTTGAAAAAATATAAATGCACTGAAATGTGTCGGACGGCACATTTTTTATGAATTTTGGTTAGTTTTGGCTAACGGCGGTAGGAGAAAAAATGTCAGAAAAAAATTATGCTGCGGAATTTGATATAAAATTCCGATATTCAGAGGAAAAAAAGCCTGCGCTCATTGCACAGGGCGAGATAGAAAAGGGAAAATGCGTCGTTCTCTGCGGAGGGAGCGGATGCGGAAAAACAACGCTGCTGCGGTGTCTGAACCGACTTGTCCCGACGTTTTATGACGGCTTGCTGAAAGGCTTCTGCCGACTGAACGGAAGGGACACGGGCGATATGGCTATCGGTGAGGTCGGCGAGATCGCAGCTTCGGTCTTTCAGGACCCGAGAAGTCAGTTTTTCACCGTGAACAGCTGCACGGAGATCGCATTCGGGCTTGAAAATTTCGGCGTTCTCCGAGAGGAGATAATAAAGCGGACAGACAAGGCGTTTTCCGTTTTTGATATGGAAAAGCTGCGTGACCGCAATGTTTACGAGCTTTCCTGCGGCGAGCGTCAGCTTGTTTCGATACTGGCGGCGTGGGCGGCTGATACGGATATAATGCTGCTCGACGAACCGACGGCGAACCTTGACCACGCTGCGGTCGAACGCTTCCGCAGGATGCTTTTTAAGCTGAAAGAGCAGGGAAAAATGCTTATACTCAGCGAACACAGACTCTATTATCTCGGCGGCATCGCAGACGAATACTGGGTGGTAGACGGCGGAGAGATAAAGTGCCGCTTCACCGCAGAGGAAATGGCTGCGAAAAGCATTGATGAGCTGACGGAAATGTCGCTGCGCACCACCGATCTTTCGCTTGTGAAGATGAAGCACAGGGAAAAATCTGTCGGCAAGGCAGGGTTTGATTTTTCGGCAGAAAATGTCGGCTTTCGGTACAAAAACGGGAGCGATGTGCTGAACGGGATATCCGTAAATGCAAAGCAGGGCGAGGTCATTGCGATCGCAGGCTCGAACGGCTGCGGAAAGACCACATTCGGCAAGATAATTTCGGGACTTCTCAAACCGACATCGGGCAGCGTTTTATACAACGGCGAGAAAATGAAGATCTCCGAGATGAAGAGGAATGTAATGTTCGTTATGCAGGAAGCGGAGTTCCAGTTCTTCACGAACTCCGTTATAAATGAGCTTCGCTACGGCAGCAAGGAGCGTGAGGGGCTTTCGGAGGAGATAGAACGCCTGCTTAAAAAAACGGGAATGTGGGAGATGCGTGACCGTCACCCGTTTTCGCTTTCGGGCGGTCAGATGCAAAGGCTCAGTCTTATGCTGGCGTATCTTTCGCCGAAGCCTGTGGTCGTTCTTGATGAGCCGACAGCAGGACTCGATGCGGCGAGCCTTGAAAGCTGCGGCGAGATGATCGCCGAGATGAGCCGAAGCAAGCTTGTTTTCATCATAACGCACGATATTGAGCTTATGGCAAAGGTCTGCACACGCTGTATATGCATCTCGGGCGGAAAAATGAGCTTTGAAACCGAGCTGAACAGCGATGAGGAGCTTCGTTCGCTTACGGAATATATGGACGGGAACTTCCGACTTGCGGACAATGCACGGACGCAGAAGAAAAAGCCTGCCGGACGGATCGACCCGAGGGTGAAGCTCCTGTACTGGCTGACGGCGATGACGGTCGTATCTTCGATCTCAAATCCGCTCGTTTATGCGGTCTCGGCGGCGGTGTTCGCAATGATACTTTTTGACGGGTTTGCGGCACTTTCGCTGTGCGGCGCAGGGATATTTTCACTGCTCCTGCTTCTGGATAATCTTTTCCCCGACACGGTGATGTCCTTTCTTGCCGTGTATTTCCCGAGGCTTTTGTCGGCAGGACTGGTGTTCTGTACTCTCATCGGCAGGGATGAAGCGTCACGGACTGTTGCGGCACTTAGAAAATGCCATATCCCCGAAAGGATAATTATGATATGCTCGGTGGTTTTCAGGTTTTTCCCGACGCTCTCCGAGGATATGAAGCTTATGAATCAGTCGATCGAGACAAGAGGAGCTTTTTCATCGGCGTTACAGAAGCTCAAAGCCTTTCCCGAATATATCGAGATACATACCGTTCCGATGGCGCTTAGGGTCATACGCATCGCAGAAGCACTCTCGGCATCGGCAGAAACAAGGGGCATCGACCTTAAACGAAAGCGAAGCTCCTATATTTCCGTACATTTCAGAGTATGGGATTTTTTATTCACAGCAATACTTATTGCGGCGGTCATCGTCGGAGTATTATTTTAATGGAGGAATTTTATTATGAACACATCTAAATTAAAGGTCAAGGACATTATCACCGTAACGCTCTTATCACTTATCAACGTTGTTATATTCTTTATAAGCTCGCTGCTTTATGCTCTGCCGATAACGATAGTGCTTATGCCTGTATTCTTCTCGCTGCTTGAGGGAGTTGTATATTTCATCATCGGCACCAAGATCAAAAAGCCGGGCGCAATGATGATATACAGCTTTGTAAGAGGTATTCTCGGCGGATATCTGCCGTACATAGGACTGTATCTGCTGTCGGGCGTTATTGCCGAGATAATCATGAAAAAGGCCGGCTACGGCAATCTTAAGGGACTTACCGCAAGCTACATTATAACTCAGGTGCTTGCAGGCATCGGCAGCACGATCTATCCTTATGCCATTGCAGCAAAGTCAATGGCTGAAAATTCCGTTTCCGACGGCAGACAGGACGCAATACTTGCAGCTTCCAAGATGCTTGGCTCATGGGGCGCACCGCTTCTCCTTGTCGGAATAATCGTTGCGGCATTTATCGGCGCAATGATAGGCTCAAAGATCGTCAAGAAGCATATCACAGCCGACAGCACGGAGGACGGAAATGAATTCTGACAATAAGCAGCCGTCGTTTTTCGGCGAGCTTGGCGGCTTTATGAAGTCCTACGGCACGCAGTACGGTCTGTCGGTTGCGGTGAGCGTGGCTGCGGTCGCTTCGGGACTTGCCGCTTATGCATTCGCAGGAATTATTGCAGGAAAGCTTTTTTCGGGGAATGCGGAAATTCGCTCGCTGCTGATATATGCGGTTTTAGCGGCTGTATGCAAGCTGCTAAACGGTGTGCTTATCAATGCTTCAACGTGGATATCGCACCACGCCGCATACCATACGCTTAGCGATATACGCAAGGCTCTTATTGAAAAGCTTGTCCGACTGCCTATGGGATATTTCGAGGAGAACGGCAGCGGACGCTTAAAGGCAATGCTCACCGACCATATCGAGGGAATGGAACGCACTCTTGCGCATATGCTGCCCGAACTGACGGCGAATTTGCTTGCCCCTGCTGCAATGATGATATGGAGCTTTTTCATTGACTGGCGGCTTGCGCTGTGCATACTTATATGGATAATCATAGGCTTTTCCGCAACGGGCGGAATGATGAAAAATTATCCCGAAAAGTATGCAGGACAGATCTCGGCGATGAAGTCGATGAATCAGGCTGTGACGGAATATGTCGGCGGCATTGAGGTAATAAAAAACTTCGGACGTGCCGACGAGTGCTACGGCAAATTCAAGGAAGCCGTTTACGGTCACGCAGAGTACAACATAAACTGGCAGAAGGAAACGCAGATATACTCCTCGCTCGGAATGGCGATAGCGCCGTTTTCGGTTTTCCCCGTGCTTATCGCAGGCGTGATATTTTACAATAACGGTACGCTTGCGCCCGAAACGCTCTTTATGATGATACTGCTTTCAATGGGCATTTTCCGACCGCTTATGCAGGCGATGTCTTACTTTGACCAGCTTGCGCAGATGGGAACGAACGCAAAGGAAATAAAGGATATCCTCGATCATGCCGAGCTGAAAAGGGGAGACGGGGAGATCTCGGGTGCTGATATTGAGCTTTCGGGTGTGACCTTTTCCTATTCGGGAGAGAAAGAGCCTGCGGCAGACTGCATTTCCGCAAAGGTACCCTCGGGAACGATGCTTGCGCTTGTCGGTCCGTCGGGAAGCGGAAAATCAACGGTCGCAAAGCTTATCGCAGGCTACTGGGATGCTGACAGCGGCAATATCCTAATCGGCGGAAAGAGCATTTCGGAGATATCTCAGCAGTCGCTGAACAAAAACATCGCTTATGTCGATCAGGACACGTTCCTTTTTGATACATCGATAATGGAGAATATCCGAATGGGCGACCCGTCCGCATCGGATGATGAGGTCATTGAAGCTGCAAAGGCGGCAGGCTGCAATGATTTTATCCGAGCATTGCCGCAGGGCTATATGACAACGGCAGGCGCAGCAGGCGGCAGACTTTCGGGCGGCGAACGTCAGCGTATAGCCATTGCAAGAGCGATGATGAAAAATGCTCCCATAATGATACTTGACGAAGCAACAGCAAGCTCCGATCCCGAAAACGAAGCATCGATACAGACCGCTCTTTCTGCTGCGGCAAAGGGAAGAACTCTTGTTGTGATAGCCCACAGGCTTTCCACCGTAATGAATGCGGAGCAGATAGCGTATGTGAAAAACGGCAGGATAGAAGCCGTCGGAACTCACACCGAGCTGCTCGAAAAATGCCCCGATTATGCAAAGCAGTGGGCATTGTCGGAGGGATAAGCTATGATAAATACGTTCAGAAAAATATGGGCGTTCGGAAATGCCCGAAAAAAATATTTCATCTTGGCAATAGCGGCAAATATCCTCCGCAGCCTGTTGGGGATAACGCAGCTTTATGCGATAATGACGATGACGGAAGCCGTTTTTGGCAAGGGTGAGAACGTCGTCATGAAGCTTGTTATACTTACGGCTGTATGCATAATCGGAAACTTTGCCGCAAGCTATTTTGAGCAGACGAACGCAATGAAAGCAGGCTTTCTTATGACCGCCGACAAGCGTATCTCACTTGGTGAAATGCTGCGCAGAGTGCCGCTCGGTATTCTCAGCGATATCTCGGGCGGAAGGATAGCCGCTTCGATGACAACGACTTTGCAGGGCGTTGAAACAGGCGCAACTATGTCACTCATCTCCGTAGTTTCGGGACTTTTCGGTTCAGCCGCAATGTTTTTGTTTATGCTTTTCTACGATGTGCGGATAGGTTTGCTGACGGGTGTGGGAATAGTTTGCTATCTTGCAGTCGTCGCTTTTCAGATGAAGGTCTCGCAGAAAAATGCGCCTGCCCTCACAGCGGCGCAGAGCCGTCTTTCCGACAGTATCCTCACGTTTTTGCAGGGTATAAAGGTGACAAAAGCTTTCGGCTTTGAGGAAAGCGGCAGAGATACCGAAAATGCTGTTGATGAAAGCTGCAAAGCTAATCTGAAGCTCACGGATATCTCGATGCCGACGCAGTTCCTCGCATATATCGTCATTGCCGTTTTTGAAGCTGCGATAATGCTTACCGCAGTTTACAGATGCGCCGTGACGGGGGAGATCACATTTTCATACGCAGTCATGCTGATAATATTCAGCTTTATGGTCTATGCTTCGCTCAATCAGGCAGGTTCGGCGCTTTCGATGATTGGAATGCTCGACAGCGCCATAGATGAGATAACGGAGCTTGAAAAGTGTGAAACGCTCACGGAATATGAACCCGTTCTCTCCGCATCGGGAAATGAGATAGTGTTCAGCAATGTTTCATTCTCCTATGGCAAGAATGAGGTGCTGAAAAATATCTCAACGGTGATAAAGGAGGGCGAGCTTACAGCGGTGATAGGTCCGTCAGGTTCGGGAAAAACTACCCTTTGCCAGCTTATCCCGCGTTTCAGAGATGCTTCCTCGGGAACGGTCAGCATCGGCGGCGCAGACGTCCGCCATATGAAATATGAGGAGATAATGGCAAGGATAAGCATGGTTTTCCAGCGTGTGTATCTTTTTGAGGACACAGTTATGAACAATATCCGCTTCGGAAAGCCGGACGCTTCGGACGAGGAGGTCTATGCAGCCGCAAGAGCCGCACGCTGCGATGATTTTATACGAAAGCTGCCGAACGGCTATGATACGGTGCTTTCGGAGGGCGGAAGCAGCCTTTCCGGCGGCGAAAAGCAGAGGATATCCATTGCAAGAGCTATACTTAAAAATTCGCCGATCATAATCCTCGATGAAGCCACAAGTGCGCTCGATGCGGAGAACGAGCAGGAGATACTTGCCGCCCTCGGTGAACTTACCCACGGAAAGACCGTAATTATGATAGCGCACCGCCTTAACACAATAAAAAATGCCGACCATATAATCGCAGTTGAGAACGGGCACATAGTTCAGGAGGGTACTCATTCCGAGCTTATTTCGCAAAAGGGATTATACGCCGATTTTATTGCTGCAAGGGAAAAGGCGGCAGGCTGGAAGCTTGGACAGGAGCAGCCCGCACAGATATAACAGCTTACTGCAAAATAAAATACAGCCGAGGAAGCGAAAATACTTTCTCGGCTGTAATTTTTGCGCTGTTTACATCTTGTTCGGCAAATCATTGCTTGAATATTGACTTTTGATATGGTATAAAAATTTCATATATCATCGGCTTTATCCACAAGCTCACGATAGACGGTCTTGCTTTTCTTCATGATCTCCGCAGCATACTCATTGCCGAATTTTTCCGAAATGACCTTTTTCATTGAACCCTTGAACTTAAAATAGTAAAAACCGTTATATTTCATCACACATATCCTCCTGTGAATTTCTTTCGGTATCAAACAGAGCCGCCCAACCGCCGAAGTGATATACCATCAGCGAATGCATATATTTTTCCGCAGTCTGACGGTCGCTGAAGTCAATAACTATCCGACGGTAGCTGTCGAACTGCAGCGAGATAAGAAGCCTGAGCAGCTTTTCGTCAACGGCTAACTGACCTGTATTTTGGAAGAACAGGATACTCTCCTTGATCTTGTTTTCCACAAGTGCGTCAAAATAATGCTCCAGACTGCTGCCTGCGCTTTTGTATAAAAGCAGCACAGCTTCACCATAGTGGTCGAAGATCAGATGAAGTATCATTTTCGATTCATTCAGCATGGAAGTCCTTAAATGCGTCAGCATATCAACGTCGGCGTCGGAATAATAATCGGAACGCACATTGGAAAATGCGGCTTCAATAGAGTCGAGAAAGGGTTTGAGCAGGTCTTTGAAAAGCTCGTCCTTGGATTTATAGCGTGTTTGTATCGCACCGACCGTTGCTCCCGATTTTTCCGCAATTTTTCGGAGCGAAGCCCCCATATAGCCCTTTTCCGAAAATTCCTCCCGAGCGGCGGTGGTTATTTTATCATCGAGTGAATGATCTCTTAATGCCATAGCTCCTCCTTGATCCTCATAATTACACTGTAATTGATTACACCGCAATTATAGCAGACATAAACGTATTTGTCAAGAGGGGAAAGTCAATTTTTTCGGAAAAAATAAAAAACCGCAGCAGCTGTGTTGGCATTGCGGCATAAAAAATAAGCGCAATTCACATTTTTAGGTGTGAATTGCGCTTTTGGTTTTTATGGCTTAGAGAGTCTGTGCTGTTGGTGCGCTGTGGTCTGTGAAGCCTTCATTTTTCATAATGGTAACATTGTTATAGACAGCCATACCTGTACCTGCAGGGATAAGCTTACCGATAATAACGTTCTCTTTAAGTCCGAGGAGGTGGTCGGTCTTGCCCTTGATAGCTGCATCGGTGAGCGCTCTTGTTGTTTCCTGGAAGGAAGCAGCGGAGAGGAAGCTTTCGGAGTTGGAAGCAGCCTTCGTGATACCCTGAAGAACAGGGAGGAATGTTACGAAGCTAAGACCTTCTTCGCCTGCGTCCATACGCTTCTTGATGTCGTCGTTGATCTCGGCAATCTCCTTCCTGTCAACGAGTGAGCCCGGGAGGAGATAGCTTGAACCGCTGTCATCGACCTTGACCTTCTGGAGCATCTGACGAACGATAACTTCGATGTGCTTATCGTTGATATCAACACCCTGGAGACGGTAAACCTTCTGAACTTCAGTGATGATATAGTTCTGAACGGCGTGCTGACCGTTTACCGCAAGGATATCACCGGGGTTGATCGAGCCTTCTGTAAGCGGCTGACCTGCGGTGACTGTATCACCTGCGGAAACCTTGATCTTGTAGCCGTAAGGAACGGGATAGTATTCTTCTTCGCCCGTTTCATCGCTCTTGATGATAACGTTTCTGGTCTTCTTGATCTCTTCCATACGAACCGTACCTGCTGCCTTTGCGATGATAGCGGCATTCTTAGGACGGCGGCTTTCAAAGAGTTCTTCAACACGGGGAAGACCCTGTGTGATATCTTCTGCGGAAGCGATACCACCTGTATGGAACGTTCTCATTGTAAGCTGTGTACCCGGTTCACCGATGGACTGTGCAGCGATTACGCCGACAGCTTCGCCGACACGGACGATATTGTTGTTTGCAAGGTTTGCACCGTAGCACTTAGCGCATACGCCGTTCTTAGCCTTACAGTTGAGGACGGAGCGGATAGTGACCTTTTCAATGCCGCTGTCAACGACCTTCTGTGCGTCAGCATCATTCATAAGTCTGTTGTGGCTCATGATGAGGTCGCCTGTTGCGGGATCGCGGAGATCTTCGAGCAGATATCTGCCGATAAGTCTTTCCTTCAAAGGTTCGATCATTTCGTTGCCGTTCTTGATGGTGTAAACTTCGATACCCTCATCGGTTCCGCAGTCCTCTTCGTGAATGATGACTTCCTGCGAAACGTCAACAAGACGTCTTGTGAGGTAACCCGAGTCAGCGGTACGAAGTGCCGTATCGGCAAGTCCCTTACGGGCACCACGGGAAGAAATGAAGTATTCGAGGATGTTAAGACCTTCACGGTAGTTAGCACGAATAGGCATCTCGATAGTCGAACCCGAGGTGTTGGCGATAAGTCCGCGCATACCTGCGAGCTGTCTGATCTGGTTGATAGAACCACGGGCACCCGAGTCAGCCATCATATGGATAGGATTGTTCTCGATGTCGTAGTGCTTCTTGATGCAGTTTGTGAGGTCATCGGTAGCCTGATTCCAGATGCTGATGAAGCGCTTGGACTTCTCGGCAGCCGAGATAAAGCCTCTCTTGTAAAGCTTGTTGATCTTCTCTACCTGAGCATCGGCATCGGCAACGATATCCTTCTTTTCGGGAGGGATAAGAGCGTCGCAGACAGCAACGGTGAGAGCAGCCTTTGTGGAATATTTGTATCCGAGAGCCTTGATCTTGTCGAGAACTTCGGAAGTAACGGTCGTGCCGTGAATTCTTATGCAGCGTTCGATGATATCGGAGAGCTGCTTCTTCTTAACGAGGAAGTCGATCTCGAGGTCGAACTGCTTGTCGGAATTCGTTCTGTCAACATAGCCGAGGTTCTGCGGAATGTTTTCATTGAAGATAAGTCGGCCTGCTGTACATTCGATAAGCTTGGAAACTGTCTTTCCGCCGACTTCCTTGGAAATACGGACCTTGATAGCAGCGTGAATGGAGATGATGTGAGCATCGTAAGCCATAAGAGCTTCGTTTACGTCACGGAATATCTTGCCCTCGCCGGGTTCGCCTGCCTTTTTCATTGTGAGGTAGTAAGAACCGAGCACCATATCCTGCGACGGAACGGCAACAGGACGTCCGTCAGACGGCTTTAAGAGGTTGTTTGCTGCAAGCATAAGGAAACGTGCTTCTGCCTGAGCTTCTGCGGAAAGCGGGAGGTGGACAGCCATCTGGTCGCCGTCGAAGTCAGCGTTGAACGCCGTACATACGAGCGGATGAAGCTTGATAGCTCTGCCCTCTACGAGGATAGGCTCGAATGCCTGAATACCAAGTCTGTGAAGCGTTGGGGCACGGTTAAGGAATACGGGATGATCCTTGATAACGTTCTCGAGCGCATCCCAGACTTCGTTCTTGGAGCGTTCTACCATTTTACGGGCAGACTTGATGTTTGTAACAACCTTTGTATCTACAAGACGCTTCATAACGAAAGGCTTGAAAAGCTCGAGAGCCATTTCCTTAGGAAGACCGCACTGGTACATCTTAAGCTCAGGACCAACGACGATAACGGAACGTCCCGAGTAGTCAACACGCTTACCGAGGAGGTTCTGACGGAAACGTCCCTGCTTACCCTTAAGCATATCGGAAAGAGATTTGAGCGCACGGTTGTTGGGACCTGTAACGGGTCTGCCGTGTCTGCCGTTGTCGATAAGTGCATCAACAGCTTCCTGGAGCATTCTCTTTTCATTTCTGATGATGATATCGGGTGCTTCAAGTTCAAGCATCTTCTTAAGACGGTTATTTCTGTTGATAACACGTCTGTAAAGGTCGTTGAGGTCGGAGGTTGCATAACGTCCGCCATCGAGCATTACCATAGGACGGATATCGGGCGGTATAACAGGGATAGCCTGCATTATCATCCATGAAGGCTTGTTGTTGGACAGACGGAAGCTCTCGATAATTTCAAGACGCTTTAAAAGCTTGATCTTCTTCTGACCTGCAGGGAGATCCTTAAGCTCTTCCTTAAGATCGTCGGAAGCCCAGGTGAGGTTATCCTTCCAGGTATCCTTGTCGATAAGGTCGTCATAATCGCCGCTGCCGTTCTTTTCGCCGACATTGTCGAAGAAAAGGCGTTCGATATACTGCGAGCCTGTTTCAACTTCGATAACGGACTTGTGTTCTTCTTCACGAAGACGGTTGTAGCCGAGAACCTCATCTGTATAGGTGAGACGGTCAACAACTTCGCCGACTGTGAAATCTTCGCTGTCAGCGTTGTCCTTGATAACATAGTAACGTCTTGCAAGGAAGTCTGTGATCTGCTCCTCGGTAAGACCTGTTACAGCGGAAAATCTCTCGATCTTCTGACGGATAAAGTTATCGTATCTGTCGGGATCGTATTCTTCAAGGAGTTCGAGGATAGCTTCTGCGCCCATTTCGGCAACAAAATCATCCTCATACTTCTCACGCATATCCATATATTCCTTTTCGGTGAGAAGCTGCTTTTTAACAAGCTCTGTGTTGCCCGGATCGACAACTATATATTTAGTGAAGTAAAGAATTTCTTCAAGACGCTTCTGGGAAACTTCGATGACCTGACCAATTCTGGATGGTGTGCCCTTGAAGTACCAGATGTGGGAAACAGGAGCAGCAAGCTCGATATGACCCATACGTTCACGTCTTACCTTGGCTCTTGTTACCTCAACACCGCAGCGTTCGCAGACTTTGCCCTTAAAACGTATCTTCTTGTACTTTCCGCAGTGACATTCCCAGTCCTTTGTAGGTCCGAAGATCCTTTCGCAGAAAAGACCGTCACGTTCAGGCTTCTGTGTTCTGTAATTTATGGTTTCGGGTCTTTCAACAACGCCGTGCGACCAGCTTCTGATCTGTTCGGGGGAAGCAAGACCGATTTTAATTGATTCAAATGTGTTAAATTCCAACAGCTAACACTCCTTTAAACATTTTACTCTTAAAGGCTCGTAAACCGACTCCGCATTTTGCCCGAGGGCAGCGTATAACGTTCGCTTTCACGAACCTTATACGCCATTTGTATGCAGTTTTTCGGCATAAAACAGAATACGCAGAGAAAAACGCACTCTGTTTTGTTTATTCGGGTCAGATCAGATCGCTGTCGTCACCGTCATCGAAAGTGAGGTCATCATCGTCGTCGCTGTCCCCATCTTCGTCAGCAAAATCGTCAATATCGTCATAATCCTTGTATGAGTAGCCGTCATCTTCGTCCTCGACATAAACATCGCTCATATCCATATCGTCTGCATCGGAAACAGGCTGCGGAATGATATCGTCATCATCATCGAAGGACTGCTTGAGGTCGATCTCATCACCATCGGAGTTGAGTACCTTGACATCAAGACCGAGTGACTGGAGTTCCTTTACAAGAACTCGGAACGATTCGGGAACGCCCGGCTTAGGAACATTCTGTCCCTTGACGATAGCTTCGTATGTCTTGACACGTCCGACAGTATCGTCCGACTTGACTGTGAGTATTTCCTGAAGTGTATAAGCTGCACCGTAAGCTTCGAGAGCCCAAACTTCCATTTCACCGAAACGCTGACCGCCGAACTGGGCTTTACCGCCGAGAGGCTGCTGCGTAACGAGGGAGTAAGGACCAACGGAACGTGCGTGGATCTTATCGTCAACGAGGTGGTGGAGCTTGAGGTAGTACATATAACCGACTGTAACGGGGTTATCGAACTTTTCGCCCGTTCTTCCGTCGTAAACGTCGGTCTTACCGTCTTCTCTCATACCTGCCTGCTTGAACATCTCACGGATATCATCTTCGTGAGCGCCGTCGAATACAGGGGTCATTACCTTCCAGCCGAGCTTCTTTGCAGCCATACCGAGATGAACTTCAAGAACCTGACCGATGTTCATACGTGAAGGAACGCCGAGAGGGTTAAGAACGATATCGAGCGGTGTACCGTCAGGGAGGAACGGCATATCTTCGGATTTAAGGATACGGGAAACGACACCCTTGTTACCGTGACGGCCTGCCATCTTATCGCCGACAGAGATCTTACGCTTCTGCGCAATGTAGCAGCGAACGAGCATATTAACGCCCGGCGCAAGCTCCTTGCACTTATCACGGGTAAATACCTTAACGTCAACGATGATACCTGCTTCGCCGTGAGGAACTTTAAGGGAGTTATCACGGACTTCTCTTGCCTTTTCACCGAAAATAGCACGGAGGAGTCTTTCTTCTGCTGTAAGCTCGGTCTCGCCCTTAGGTGTTACCTTGCCGACGAGGATATCGCCTGCACGGACTTCCGCACCGATGCGAATGATACCTCTGTCATCGAGGTCTTTGAGAGCGTCATCGCCGACATTAGGAATGTCACGGGTGATCTCTTCGGGTCCGAGCTTTGTATCTCTTGCTTCGATCTCATATTCTTCGATATGGATAGAAGTGTACATATCTTCACGGACAACACGTTCATTAAGGAGAACGGCGTCCTCGTAGTTGTAGCCTTCCCATGTCATGAAGCCGATGAGGGCATTCTTACCGATGGAAATTTCACCGTTGCAGGTCGCAGGACCGTCAGCGAGAACCTGACCGACATGAACTTCTTCACCGCAGTCAACGATAGGACGCTGATTGATGCAAGTACCCTGGTTGGAACGCTTGAACTTGATAAGCTCGTAGGTGTGGGTTGCGCCTGTGCCGTCCTTGATTACGATCTCATCGGCGGAAACCTTTTCCACAACGCCGTCATGCTTGGAAACAACGCAGACACCCGAGTCAACGGCAGCCTTGTATTCCATACCTGTACCAACGATAGGAGCCTCCGTCTTAAGAAGAGGAACTGCCTGACGCTGCATGTTTGAACCCATGAGCGCACGGTTTGCGTCGTCGTTTTCGAGGAACGGAATGGAAGCAGTCGCAATGGAAACGACCATCTTAGGAGAAACGTCCATGTAGTCGATACGTTCTCTTTCACATTCGAGGATCTGATCTCTGTAACGTGCATTTACGATAGGTCTTGCGAACTTGTGATCTTCTGTAAGAGGTTCGTTAGCCTGAGCGACCGTGTAGTTATCCTCCATATCGGCAGTCATATAAACTACTTCGTCGGTAACTACGCCCGTAGCCTTATCAACTCTTCTGTAAGGAGCTTCGATAAAGCCGTATTCATTTATTCTTGCAAAAGATGCAAGATAGGAGATAAGTCCGATGTTAGGACCTTCAGGGGTCTCGATAGGACACATTCTTCCGTAGTGGGAGTAGTGAACGTCACGAACCTCGAATCCTGCACGGTCACGGGAAAGACCGCCCGGGCCGAGGGCTGAAAGTCTTCTCTTATGAGTAAGCTCTGCGAGAGGGTTCGTCTGATCCATGAACTGTGAAAGCGGTGATGAACCGAAAAATTCCTTTATCGCAGCGGTGATAGGTCTGATATTGATGAGAGATTCCGCAGACATTGCACCCTCGTTCTGAGTCTGGGTGTTCATTCTTTCACGGATAACTCTTTCCATTCTTGCAAAACCGATCCTGAACTGGTTCTGGAGAAGCTCGCCAACGGAACGGATACGTCTGTTGCCGAGGTGGTCGATATCGTCAACTGTACCAACGCCTTCGCAGAGGTTGATGAAGTAGCTGATAGTAGCATAGATATCGTCAAGAATGATATGCTTAGGAACAAGCTCTTCAAGACGGCTCTTTACCATCTCTTCGATCTCTTCCTTGTCGGCGGCATTTTCAAGGATATCCTTGAGGACTGCAAAGGAGACCTTCTCGTTGATGCCGTACTTGGCAGGGTCAAAGTCAACGTAAGGAGCGATATCTACCATGCCGTTGCCGATGACCTTGACTTCTCTCTCTTCGATCCTGTGAGCGGATTCACCTGTCGGTGTGGTGTAGAATTCCTTGTGCTCAATGTCGAGCCAAACCTCGGAAACGCCAGCCTGCTCGATCTCGAGAGCCTTGTCCATTGTGATAAGATCGCCTTCGTCAGCCATGATCTCGCCAGTGAGAGGATTTGCAACGGGACGGGAAAGTCTGTGGCCTGCGATCCTTGAAGCAACGCCGAGCTTCTTATTGTATTTATAGCGTCCGAAACGGGAAAGGTCATATCTTCTTGCATCGAAGAAGAGTGTATTGATGTGGGAAACAGCGCTTTCTACCGTAGGAGGTTCGCCCGGACGGAGCTTCTTGTAAACTTCGAGGAGAGCCTCTTCCGTATTCTTTGTAGCGTCCTTCTGGAGGATAGTCTGTTCAAGGCGTTCGTCCTTGCCGAAGCGCTCTTCAATCTCGACATCTGTGCCGCAGCCGAGCGCTCTTATAAATGTAGTAAGAGGGATCTTTCTGTTCTTGTCTATTCTTACATAGATAACATCGTTGGAATCCATTTCGTATTCCAGCCAAGCGCCTCTGTTAGGGATAACGGTGGTCTTGAAAAGATCCTTACCCGTTTTATCCTTTTCGACAGCATAGTAAACGCCCGGGGAACGAACGAGCTGTGAAACGATAACACGTTCTGCGCCGTTGATAACGAACGTTCCGCTCTCGGTCATAAGCGGCAGATCGCAGAGATAGATATCAGCGTCGCCCGAATCGACGATATCGCCCGTTGCCCTATCCCATACCTTAGCCTTAACGAACATCTTTGCGGAATATGTTACATCAAGCTCCTTGCACTTAGCGATGGAATAGTTTGATTCGTCGGCGAGCTTAAAGTCAACAAAGCTGAGAGAATAGTTGCCGTTATAGTCGGTGATGGAGGACATATCGTGAAGAACTTCCTTAAGTCCTTCGTCCAGGAACCATTCATAAGACTTTTTCTGCACCTCAATGAGGTTAGGCATCGGCAGAACTTCGTTGATCTTTCCGAAGCTCATACGAGTTGTTTTACCAAGCTGGACAGGCTTGACATTAACCATAGGCGAGTCCCTCCTTAAAATTTTACGGGGATAAATTTCCGTTTCCGCTTTTATTTCGGACATTTGCCGAATATTTGCAAAAACAGTTGCAATTCAGAAAAAAATGTGTTATACTATTACCATACGGTAAAAACGCACATAGAATTGCATTATGATACAGTATATTATTATACTACGTTCAGCAAATTTTGTCAAGAGCTTTTTCAATAAAAAATCAATTATTTTTACTGTATATACTATTATAATAGACATAAAGGAAAGGACACATTTAAAAATGAACAACGAATCAAACGGCTTTTACGGAGATGACGGCGAATTTTACCCCGAGGGTTCTCAGTCAGCCGAAATGTATAAACAGTCACATTCGCAGGAAAATCTTTACCCCAAGCGCCCGAATATCAGCTACACCACTCAGGCTATGCCGCAGGACGCACCGAATATAAAGGTCGCTCCCGACGTTCCTGCAGAAAGGGACAGCTATGGCGGTGAAGTTTACGAGGGCAAAACGAAATTCTGCAAATTCTGCGGAAAAAAGATACCGTTCGATGCGGTCGTATGCACGCACTGCGGCAGGCAGGTAGAGCTTCTCCAACAGGCTGCACCCGCTCAGACGGTCATCAACAATGTGAACAACAATTCCAACTATGTTTCCCCTGCTCCGAAATACAGCGGAAAGAACCCCTGCTTAAAGAACAAGTGGGTGGCATTTTTCCTCTGCCTTTTCTTCGGCGAATTCGGCATCCACAAATTTTATGAGGGAAAAATCGGTCTTGGAATACTGTATCTTTGCACGGGCGGACTTCTCGGCATCGGCTGGATCGTTGACACGATAAAGCTTTTGTTCAAGCCTAATCCTTACTCGGTTTGATCCACACTTTTAACAGCATTTAAAGCAGACGTTTGAAAGCGTCTGCTTTTCTCAGTTTGTGAGAAAATATATTGAAAAAATGAAAATGGAAGGAAGTTTTTATGAAGAACAAGGACCTTACCGTCGGCGAGCCTAAAAGGGTGCTGATAGGCTTCACGATACCGCTTTTCATAAGCGTTATCTTTCAGCAGCTCTACAACATTGCCGACAGCGTTATCGCAGGCAAATTTGCAGGTGAAAGCGCACTCGCCGCTATCGGCGCAAGCTATCCTATCACGATGATATTTATGGCGGTCGCTATCGGAAGTCAGATCGGCTGCTCGGTCGTTATAAGCCGTTATTTCGGCGCAGGCGACTACAAGACCGCAAAGACCTGCATAACCACGTCTATGCTGGGGGGACTTCTGCTCTCGGCGGTGCTTACGGCGCTCGGCGTACTGTTCAGCCCTCAGCTTATGCAGCTTGTCAACACGCCCGATGATATTTTTGCGGACGGCGACCTTTATCTGCGCATTTACACGGCAGGCTTCATTTTTCTCTACATATACAACATCACGACGGGTATTTTCAACAGTCTCGGCGACAGCAAAACTCCGCTGATATTCCTTATAATCTCCTCGCTCGGAAATATTGCGCTTGACGCATTGTTCGTCATCGTTTTCAGCTGGGGAATAAGCGGTGTAGCGTGGGCAACGTTCATTGCGCAGGGTATTTCCTGCATACTTTCCGTAATTGTGCTGAAAAAGCGTGTTGACTCGATGAAAACCGAGGAAAAAGCAGCAATTTTCAGCGGTGCGGCACTCAAAGAGATACTCACGGTCGCAATCCCGAGTATTTTACAGCAGAGCTTCATCTCTATCGGAAATCTTTTCGTTCAGTATGTCATAAACGGCTTCGGCTCGTCCGTTATCGCAGGCTATTCTGCCGCAATAAAGCTCAACACATTCGCAATAACGAGCTTTACAACGCTCGGAAACGGAATTTCGAGCTTCACCGCACAAAATCTCGGCGCAGGAAAGCTTGACCGAGTAAAGACGGCATTCAGGGCGGCTATGATATTCGCTTTGGCGGTCGCAGCGGTGTTCGTTTTCTGCTATACGGCACTCGGAAAGTTCTTCCTCGGTCTGTTTATGAACGAGGATTCGACCGAGCTTGCGGTAAAAACAGGACTTGACTTTATGTATATAGTATGTCCTTTCTACTTCGTTGTCTGCGTAAAGCTTATATGCGACGGAATTTTAAGAGGCAGCGAAAGCATGGGTTACTTTATGGCTTCGACGTTCACCGACCTTATCCTGAGAGTTATTTTTGCGTTCGTGCTTTCGTCGTTCTGGGGCGTAACGGGCGTTTGGATAGGCTGGCCGATAAGCTGGTTCTGCGGAACGGTTCTCTCGTTTCTTTTCTACAAAACGGGAGTTTGGCAGAAGAAATACAATGCACGAATGGCTGAAACAGAAAGGAATTGAGCTATGAACAAGGTACAGAAAGGCGATGTTTCCGTTCTCGGAAAAAGCTTCACGGTAAAGACCGACCGCCCTATCGGCACTATCCACCCGAAGCACCCTGAGATAATCTATCCCGTGAACTACGGCTTTGTTCCCGACCTCTTTGCAGGTGACGGTGAGGAGCAGGACGTTTATATCCTCGGCGTGAATGAACCCGTTGACGAGATCACCGTTACTATTGTTGCGATCGTTCTCCGCTCGGACGATGATGAGGACAAGTGGGTCGGCGTTCCTGAGGAGCTGCTCGGCACTCCACTTTGCTACGAGTGCAATATCCGCAAGGCTGTCGATTTTCAGGAGCAGTTCCACACCTCGACCATTGACGCTTTATACGAAAAGACCTGCGGAGCGGTGATGTTCACCGAGCAGGACGGCGTTCGGAAATATCTGCTTATCACGAACAACAGCGGACACATCGGCTTTCCCAAGGGACACGTTGAATTCGGTGAGAACGAGGAGCAGACTGCCGTTCGTGAAGTCCGTGAGGAGACGGGGCTTCACGCCGAGCTTATCAGCGGCTTTCGTATGGAATACCGCTACATCAACGGCGAGGGACATCACAAGAACCCCGTTTATTTTCTCTCGGAGTATAATGCCGATGTCAAGCTTCAGGCCGAAGAGATAACCTCATCCTATCTTCTCCCATACGAAGAAGCCTTGTCAACGCTGAATTATCCGCAGGACAGACCCGTGCTTGAAGCTGCTGAGAAGTTTCTGAACGGACGAAGCGAAAAATAAATGTATCTGCTGCTTGTGATGCTTTCAAAGACGGAGAAAGAATGCAGCAGCAATGCGTAATTATTTATATAGAAACGACCGTTCGGAGCAATTTCCAAACGGTCGTTTTTGCAGTTATTATTCGCACTTTACAAATACAGGTGTATATTCAAGCGGTGCGTCTGCTGTTACCCACACGCCGCCGTCGAGGATATCTCCGCCCGAGAGAGCCTGCCATTTTCCCTTTGGGAGATATACCTTTCTGCTGCGCTGACCATACTCCATAACGGGAGCAACGAGGTAACGGCTGCCGAACATATACTGGTCGGAAAGCTCCCAAGCTGTTTCATCGTCGGGGAATTCATAGAACATCGTTCTGATGAGCGGTGAGCCGTTTTTGCTTGATTCTTCGATAAGCTCGTGGATATACGGAATGAGCTTTTCACGAACGCCGAGCTGGTCGTGCATTATTTTGAATGCTTCATCGCCGTAGCTCCAAAGCTCGTTCGGGTGACCCGTTTTGAGGTAGCCGCCGCCGAAATCACGGTCATCGAGCGGTGGGATATTGTAAGGGCCTCTGTCGCCGTGCATACGGAGGAACGGTGTGAACACTGCGAATTCGTACCAACGGAGGAGAAGCTCACGGAACTCGGGGTCGTTTACATCGTCCGTCATAAAGCCGCCGATATCGGTCGTCCAGAGCGGTATGCCTGCGATGCCCATATTCAAGCCTGCGGAAAGCTGGTCACGGAAAGCTTCAAACGTACTCGGAACATCTCCCGACCAGACGAGAGTGCCGTACTTCTGCGAGCCTGCCCATGCGCTTCTGATGAGGTTGATAAAACCGCTCTTGCCCTGCTCGGTCATTCCGTCATAGAATGCCTTTGCATAATGCTTTGGAAATTCGTTTCCGACCTTTAATGCAGGACCGTTGTAGAAACGGAAATTCTCATAGTCATAAACGGCGTAGTCGGGTTCTGCGTTATCGAGCCAGAAATAGTCGATGCCGAGATCTGCGTAGTTCTTTTTGCACTTTTCCCAAAGATATTTCCTTGCTTCGGGGTTGAACATATCGATAGTAAGGCAGTCGCCCTGATAATCGTAGGTCTGCGCTGCGCCTCGCTCTGTACGTTCGAGAAGTCCGAGGTCGTTCAGTTCCCAGAAATTTTCGCACTTCTTGTCAACGCTCGGCCAAACGGAAACCATTACCTTTATTCCCATTGAGTGAAGCTCGTCCGTCATTGCCTTTACATCGGGCCAATACTTCGTATCGAAGCACCATGAACCCTGATAAGGCCAGTGGAAAAAGTCGATAACGATCGCACTGAGCTGTATTCCGAGCTCGTGATATTTTCTTGCGACTTCAAGAACCTCGTCCTGAGTACGGTAACGAAGCTTGCACTGCCAAAGTCCGAGAAGCTCTTCCGAAACAACGGGAGTTCTGCCCGTCTGCTCGGTGAAGTTTTCGATTATCTTTGCAGGAGTGTCGCCGACGGTTATCCAGTAATCGACCTCCTCGCAGTCACGGGAAAGCCATTCGGTGATATTTTTGCCGAATGTTACCTGACCTACGGACGGATTGTTCCAGAAGAAGCCGTAACCCATTGACGAAACTGCGAACGGGATAGTTACCTGCGAATTTCTCTGTGCAAGCTCAAGCGTACAGCCTTTAAGGTCGAGGTAAGGCTGCTGATACTGACCCATACCGAACAGCTTTTCGCCGTCGTTGCTCTCGAAGCGGACAGTCATTCGCCAGTCATTGCCTGCAAGACCTTTCATCTCTCTGCCGATGATCTTAAGGCAGCGGCTCTCCTTGCTTATAGTGCCGCCGTAGCTGCGGTAATACTCACGGAGGATAAGCTTTCCCTTGCGGAAGAAGCTGAGAACGCCCGCAAAATTTACCTCGGCACGGATATCGCCGTTGGTGATGGCTGCGTTGTTGTCCTCAATGCTGATCTCGGCAGTGCCGTCGGCTTCGCTCAAAGCGTGAAGCTCGCCCGAAAAGTCAGGGTTCTGCGTTGCACGGACACGGAGTGAATCCTTTCCCCAAGGCTCGATGAGCAGGGTCTCATTTCCGTTCTTTGCGATAAGCTTGTTTTCGTTCTGAATAAATCTCATAAAAATGCTCCTCTCAAAAATAGTGATTGACATTTCCGTTATTTCTGATTATAATAATAACAGCATTAAATCAAAAATTCTATCAAAATACTTTCTAAAACTATAACAATAATGCCAAAAGGTGAAAATAAAATGGAAAATCCAACTATTGCCGGAATAAACGATTTCCGAGAAGCGGCTGTGCACGGAACGCCCGAATATCCCATGCAGGCATACATCAACTATTTTCAATGGTGTCCCGAGCATCTCATCAACTGGCACTGGCACCCCGAGATAGAGGTAACGGTCGTTCTTGACGGCGAGGTCGAAATTTTTATCAGCAATACAAGCTATAAGCTCAAAGCAGGCGAGGGCATTTTCATCAATGCAAACGTTATGCACAAGCAGGCGGCGCTCCCCGACGGTGAAAAATATCCCGTTCTGGCAACGATATGCTTCCTGCCCGATCTAATCGGCGACTGCGGCGAAAATCTCATCTTACGAAAATATATCCTGCCGATAACGGGAAATAAAACGCTCCGCTGCGTGAAGCTTTCGCCCGAAAACGAGTGGCAGAAAGAAATGATAGACGCAGTTTGCAAAGTATGCGAAATTTCCGGGAAGCCAAGCTTCGGATATGAGCTTCGCTGCCGTGATCTTTTGTCCGAAATGTGGTGCAGTCTTGCCGAAAATGCGGGCGAAACAACGCCCACTCCCCTTGACAGGCGGACAATGACGGGCGAAAAGCGGCTCAAAAAGATGCTTTCCTATATATATGAAAACTATCAGAATGAAATTTCCGTTGAGGACATTGCGAACGCCGCCAACATCAGCAAAAGCGAGTGCTTTCGGTGCTTCCGCTCGATGATAGAGAAAAAACCGATAGAATTTCTCAACGAATATCGGCTGAAAAAGGCTCTCGAACTGCTAACGGCAACGGATATGCCCGTCACGGAGGTTTGCCTGTCCTGCGGCTTCGGGCATATAAGCTACTTCGGCAAGCTTTTCCGTGAGGTCTACGGAATGAGTCCGAGGGAATACCGCAACCGTGCGGCAGAGAGGCTTGAAGAGACGATATAACGGTTTAGAGTTACTATTTTGGACGATATTGATGAAAATGGATATTCTTTATCATAATTTCTCAAATTTTGTTGATTTTTCCTTAAATATATGATATAATTGGGAAAACAGCTCGGGCGAATGGGGATAGCGTTCGGCGGAAAAGGGGAATTTATATGATGATATTGATATTTGCATTAATATTAGCGGCATACATAGGGGCATTGATAATGGCATTGACAGTGAAGAAGCTTGACAGCGATCTTGAAGCTTTTCTGAATGAAAATGCCGACAGACTGTTCAACGGAGAAGCCTGTGAATTTAACGGAACGGTTTATACAAGGGAAACAAGACTCGTCAGATACAGATACTGCGTGTCGGTCGGCATAATGACATTCACAAGATCGACCTGCTTTGCGCTTGCTGACAGTATCTGCGCCACCTCGGTAATTGCATTTCTGATATCCCTGTTCGGCGGCTGGTGGGGCTTGCCGTGGGGACCTATCAGAACCATCGGCTCATTTATCGAAAATGCACGTCAGGAGGATGCGGTGAGCATAGCGGAGCTTTTGCGTGTTCCGTACAACTGCTGATAACACGGGCGTTTTTTTGATAGAGAATGACTTTTAGTATAAGACGAGATAACCGTATCAAGGCTGACGATATCCCCGAATGCAGTTCCTGATGCGTAAAGTTCACAGCGGCAGACCTTGCGGTTATACTGCATTGTCTGTCGCTGTTTTTATTCCCGTTAAGGATGAGCTGAAGCTCGGAGCTTTGCGGAAATTTTTATTGATGCCGATGCTTTGGAGGCTGAACGGCACATACTGCGTTTTTTCCTCTTTTCTCTTGAAAATGCTTTAATAATATGCTAAAATAAAAGGACAATAATTACATTATTGGAGGATATGTATGACAGAAAGATTTGATATAAGCGGAAAGTGGGATTATAAGCTCATCAACGCCGAAAATACAGAGGTCTCGTGCGGCAGCACAACGCTCCCGTCGACGGTCTCGCAGATGAAGCTTTCGCCGCTTAACGAGGAACGCATTGACGGCTACCTCGGCGACCCGTATAAATTCGAGGGCAGCGCAGTTTACAGCAGGAAGATCAAACTTCGCAAGCCCAATGCTGACGAGGAGTTCTTCCTCACGCTTGAAAGAACAAGGATAAGCGAGGTCTGCATAAACGGCAAGTCCGCAGGAACGCAGAACAGCCTTTGCACTTCGCATAGATACAACATCACCGACCTTGTTTCTGACGGCGAAAATGATATCACGGTAAAGGTCAGCAACATTGGTTATCCCGTTCCCGGAGGACACATGACCTCGCCCGATACGCAGACGAACTGGCTCGGTATTCTCGGGGGAATGTTCATTTCGGCGGAGAAAAAAGTCCGTGCGGAGAAGATCCGTGTTTTCCCGAAGCTTGACGGGAACAGCATTTTCATAAAGGGCGAAATGACCGCCTGCGCTGACGTTACTGTGCAGGTCGAGGGCTTCAAAGCGGAAACCTTCACCGCAGAGGGCGAATTTGAGTTTGAATATAAGCTTGACGGCGCAAAGCCCTGGAACGAGTTTGAGCATAATTTATACACACTTAAAGTCAGCTGCGGAGAGGACGTTCGGACGGTCGTTTTCGGCTTGAAAAAGTATGAGACCGATGGCAGAAAGCTCCTTATAAACGGCGAAAGAGCGTTCCTGCGAGGAAAGCACGACGGAATGATCTTCCCGATGACGGGCGCAGCGCCTATGGACAAGGCATCGTGGCTGAAAGTGATGAAAACAGCAAAGGAACACGGCATAAACCATTATCGCTTCCACACCTGCTGTCCGCCCGAGGCAGCTTTCGAGGCTGCTGATGAGCTTGGCATCTACCTTGAACCCGAACTGCCGTTCTGGGGCACGGTCGAGGAGGAGCTTAACGATGGTCAGCGTTATCTTATCGAAGAGGGCTACCGAATTCTGGACGAGTTCGGCTCGCACCCCTCATTCTTTGCGCTTTCGCTCGGCAATGAGCTTTGGGGCAGCAAGGAGCGTCTGAACGAAATTCTGCTCGGCTATAAGGCGCATGACAACAGACACCTTTACACGCAGGGTTCAAACAACTTCCAGTTCATTCCGTGCGTTGTTGAGGGCGATGACCTTTTTGTCGGTGTTCGTTTCTCACGTGACCGACTTTTCAGAGGTTCTTATGCGATGTGCGATGCGCCGCTCGGACACATTCAGACGGCTGCACCGAATTCAAACTATAACTATGATGAAATAATTGCGCCGAATGTTGTTTCGGACGGCGAAACAAAGGGCGGTACTATCGAGATCCAGTACGGAACGGGAGTAAAAACTGTTTCGCTCGGTGAGGGCGGCAGTGAATTTATCCCCGAAATTCCCGTAATTTCGCACGAAGTCGGACAGTATTTTATGTACCCCGACTACAACGAGATAGAGAAGTACACGGGCGTATTAAAACCTTATAACCTTGAAATTTTCCGTGAACGCTTGGAGAAAGCAGGGCTTTCGCACCTTGCCGACAGCTACTTCAAGGCTTCGGGACGCTTTGCGGCTGAATGCTACAAGAACGAGATAGAGACTGCACTGCGTTCGGACGAGCTTTCGGGATTTCAGCTTCTCGACCTTCAGGATTTCACGGGGCAGGGAACTGCGCTTGTCGGAATTCTGAACAGCTTTATGGAGAGCAAGGGTGTTATCTCGCCCGAGGAGTGGAGATGCTTCTGCTCGGACAGGGTAATTCTCGGCTGCCTGCCGAAATTCGTGTGGAGCTGCGGCGAAGAAGCGGAGATGCCCGTAATGCTCTACAACTATGCCGAAAAGGCTGACGTTGACCCCGTTGTGAAGATAACGCTTGAAGCGGACGGAGATGTCACCGAATATGAGCTTTGCGCAAAGGGCAGCTTCAAGGGCGGCGTTTTCACGCTCGGAACGGTGAAGCTTGCGATGCCAAAGCTCAAAAAGGCTGCAAAGGCTCGTCTTACGCTTGAAACGGGCGGCATAAAGAACGGCTATGACTTGTGGATATTCCCCGAAGTGAGCGATGCTCCGAACTGCGCCGAAACCGACTGGGAAAAGGCGAAGTTAAGGCTCGCAAACGGCGAAAATGTGCTGTTTATGCCTGACAAGCTCCCCGAGGACAAGTCGATCGAGGGAACATACTGCACGGATTTCTGGAACTATCATATGTTTAACAGCATTTCCGTTTCGATGAAAAAGCCAAGCCCCGTCGGAACGCTCGGTCTGCTCATCAACAAGGACAGCGCAATGCTGAATGGCTTCCCGAGCGAAGCTTACTCTACTGCGCAGTGGTATGACGCTGTTGAGGGTTCACGCACGGCGATACTGGACGGACTTCCGATAGAGCCGACGGTGCGGACTATCGACACGAACGACCGCAACCATTCGCTCGGAACGATATTTGAGGTGAAAACGGGCGGCGGAAAACTTCTCGTCTGCACGGCTCGCCTTGACAAAAAGACAGACAGCGTTCCATGCCGTCAGCTTTACAGGAGCCTTGCGGAATATGTTGGCTCGGACAAATTTGCTCCGATGGCAGAGGTTTCGCTCGGCGAGCTTGATAAAATTTTTGAGGAATAAAAAATTATGGCTTACGAAAAAAATATGACCGAGGGAAACGAGCTTTCGCATATACTTCGGTTTACGCTTCCGCTGCTTATGGGAAACCTTTTTCAGCAGCTTTACAATGTAGTGGATTCGGTCATTGTCGGACGTTATCTCGGCTATGATGCGCTGGCTTCGGTCGGCGCAACGGGTTCGCTCACATATCTTTTCTATACGCTCTGCATCGGGCTTTCGGTAGGTTCGGGAATACTTATCGCACAGTGCTTCGGTGCTGCCCGTGAGGACGATGTTAAGCGGTACATAGTCAACTCAGCTTATGCGGCGCTGATATTCGGCGCAGTGATAAGCGTTGTTGCGTTCCTGCTTTCGGGACCGCTGTTAAAGCTTATGAATACGCCCGATGAGATCTATTCAGCGGCGCACGGATATATGCAGATAGCGTGTCTCGGCACAATCGCAGTTTCGCTTTACAACTGGATAAATGCCGTTATGCGTTCGCTCGGCGACAGCAAAACGCCGCTCGTTTTCCTCATCGTTGCGAGCGTTATAAACGTTGTGCTTGACCTTGTGTTCGTCATCGTGTTCAAAATGGGAGTGAACGGTGCTGCGCTTGCAACGGTCATTGCGCAGGCGGTCTCTGCGGTCGGCTGTATGATCTTTGCATTTATAAAGGTGAAGTATTTCAGGCTGACCCCGGACGAGATGAAGCTCCGCAGGACTTATTTCTCAAAGTGCATAAAGACGGGCGTTCCGATAGCACTCCAGAATTCGATGATATCCGTCTCGATGATATTCCTGCAGAGAGTTGCGAACGGCTTCGGACCTGTCGTTATGGCGGCTTATACCGCAACGATGCGTGTAGAGCAGCTCGTTCAGCAGCCTTTTGCATCGCTCAATGCTGCGCTTTCGACCTTCGCAGGACAGAATATGGGCGCAGGCTATGTCGACAGAACTGTCAAAGGCTACCACCAGTCGGTGAAGATAATGATAATTTTTGCGCTTGTAATGCTTGGACTTTTCCTCCTTTTCAGCAGATATATCGTCGGGATTTTCGTTACGGAGAAAGCCGTTATCGATATCGGCTCAAAGGCGCTGATGCTTTCGGCGTTCTTCTATATCCCGCTCGGACTTATCCATACAACGAGAGGACTTCTCAACGGCGCAGGCGACGTTACATACGCTATGATAAACGGATTTGTCGAGGTCATCGGCAGAATAGGCTTTGCGCTGATACTTTTGCAGTTCCCTGCGGTCGGAATATGGGCAGTATGGGGAACGACCTGCCTGACATGGCTTCTCACAGCGGCAATGAGCGTTGCACGTTACCATTTTGGCAAGTGGAGGAACAAAGTCTCGGCTTAATTCGGAATTATGAATTCGGAATTCGGAATTATTTGCAGAGCTGACATTTGTTGGGCAAAGCGAAGCCAACCAGCTGGTCGAGCTGAGCACAGCTCGTCAGGTGTCCAGAGGGCGGAAGCCCTTGGTCGCCGTCCGCAGACGGCGAAACTCCATAAACTAACAGCAAAATATCAGTTGCAATAAGCGTAAATCACTAACAGCTAAAAAAGGCGCAATTCACATCAAAAAAGGCAAACCCAAAATGTGAATTGCGCCAATTTTTTTGCTCGAAGAACCATCCTTGAAGCAAAAAGCCACGAACGAAGTGAGTGGATTTGAAGCTTCAACGCTATATGAATGATAAAACCGCAGTATGAACAGCTACGCAATATGAACATGAAACCGCAAAAACCGATTTCCCACTCATATCCCACCGCCGTTCAAACGTTGTCGGCAAGAAATGCTTATCGCTTTCGCTCTGCGCATTTCACGCCGAGGATAGTTTTGTGAGGAAAATAGAAATAGGCGCAATTCACTTTTTCGGGTTTACGGAACTGATTTCTCATATCCGTTTAACCTTTTTTGGTGTGAATTGCGCCTTTTAGCTGTTAGATATTGTTCTGTTGCGGCAATGCCTTTAGCCATAGTTTAGGGAGTTTCGCTTTCTGCTAAAGGTCAAATTGACCTGCGACAAGGTGGCTCTGCCCCCTTGACCCCTGCCACCCTTTGAACAAAGCGAAATTCTTTCAGAATTAACGTAAACTTTATTTGGCTTCGCAACGCCGAAACAATATTGAGCTATGCAAATAATTACTTTTTATTCGATAGCAGCTGTAAGAAGTTCTTCTGCTTCCGGTGGGTTTTCGCAGATGAGGAAGTATGCATAGTCGCCCTTTGTTCCAACGATAGAGTTTCCTGCTCTCTCAATGTCATCGGGGTAGAATGCATCGGTGTCCTGTGCCTTTTTCTGTCTTGCTTCGAGGTCAGCCTTTGCAGCGTCAACATCGTCTGCCTTGATGATGATGATCTCGCACATTACAGCACTCATAGGACACTGCATTACGATAAGCTGTTCGTAATTAGGGTTGTTTTTGTCGAGGAGAAAGTAGTCAGAGAGGATAAATTCATCGCTGACTTCGGAAAGCGACGGCCAGTCGGAGAAGTCGCCCATTGTTGCGAGAACGAGGTTCTGCAGCGGATTGACGTTGTCTTCATCGAACATCGGCATAAGTACCGTATCGTCCGAGCTGTCGGTTTCTTCGCCGTCGGTAATGTCGTCGGCAGTATCATCTGTATCGACTGTTTCGTCGGAGGCTTCGGTGGTTTCCTCTGTGGTCTCCTCAGCTGCTTCGGTTACTGTTTCCGTAACGGATTCGGTCGTAACCTCGGTAGTGGTCTCGGTCACAGCTTCGTTGTTGTTTCCGCAGCCTGCGAGGAGAAGTCCTGTCATTGCGAGTGCAGCAACAGCGGCTAATATCTTTTTCATAAATTACATCCTTTCGTTTTTGACGAAGCTTCGTCTATGTTTTGATCGTATCACTATTATAGCATATACAACAAAAAAAGCAAGGATAATTTGTGATTTTTAACCGAACTGTAACCGTTTTTCCTCTGTTTATTAATTATATAGGGAATATGTTGCCAATTTGTTTATTTTACAACAATATATGCAAAATATGCCGCATAAGCCGCAAGCATTACCGCACCGCCCCAGCGGGTGAGCTTTCTTTCCTTGTTTGAAACAAGAATGAAGAGGATAACAAGCGCCGCAAGTGCGATAACTGCGTCAAAGTTAAAGTTCATCGAATATGGGATTTCAGTGATGAGTGCAGTTGTGCCGAGGATAAAGAGAATATTGAAGATATTGCTTCCGACTATATTGCCGATAGCGATGTCGGAGTTGCCTTTTTTCGCTGCGATAACAGATGTGACAAGCTCGGGGAGGGAAGTGCCGAATGCAACTATCGTAAGACCGATAAGGCGTTCGCTCATACCGAATTTAGCTGCGATATAGCTTGCGCTGTCAACTGTGAAGTCACTTCCGAATACGATCATTGCACCACCGCCGATGATGAGCAGGATAAGGAGCCATATCGGCTTTGGCTTTGCATTTTCGCCGTCCTCATCCGGCATTTCAACGAGGTCAGTCTTGCCCTTTTTTGCCGATTGGAAAAGATAAACGAGGAAAAGTATCATAAATACCCAAAGAATGATGCCGTCAACGAAGTTTATCGAGCCGCCGATATATCCGAGAACAGCCAAAAGGATCGTTGCAAACATTACAAACGGAAGTTCGATCTTGTAGGTTTGGTTTTGCATTGTTATCGGGCGGATAACTGCCGTCACACCGAGAATTATAAGCACATTGAGGATATTGCTTCCAAGGACATTTCCGACTGCGAGCGAAGCCGAGCCTTTGAGTGCCGATGTTATGCTGACAGCGGCTTCGGGAGCGCTTGTGCCGAACGCAACGATAGTAAGTCCGATGATTATCTGGGGAATACCGAATTTATCGGCAACTCCCGATGCGCCGTCAACGAAGAAGTCTGCGCCTTTTATCAGCAAGGCGAAGCCAACAATGAGGAGAATGATCTGCCAAAATAGTTCCATAGTTTTTACCTTCCTTTTCATTAATAAAAAAGACCTTTAGTGCAATGTGCCGTAAAAAACGGTAAAATGCACTAAAAGTCTTGTTCCCATAACAGAGTGAACAGCCACGAACCATAGGTTCGGGGTATGTTGACTGCTCATTCACGCAAACGATGCGCAAAAACTACTCCCTTTTAATATTTAATATAATAGCAGAAAAATCATAATATGTCAAGCTTTTCAGAAAAGCGGATCAAAAAAGTTAGCATCAACATCTATTGACGGATTTGATTCTTCCTTTAGCTTATTTTCTTCCTTTAACGGTTCGTCTGCCGATTTTTTATAGCGTGAGCTTGAACCTCCGTTGGAGGGGATATTGTCGGAATCGATAGAGCTTGTTGTCGGGGCAAGCACATCGGGGTATTTGGAATTTTTCGATGCAGACTTAGCATAAGCATAAGAGGATTTGCCGTGCTTCTTTATGTTGTACATCGCTTCGTCGGCAGCCGCAATGACTTCGTTCGTTGTCTTGCCGCTTTCGTGGAGGAAAGCAATACCGATCGAACACTTGATGTAGAGACGCTTGTTTGTGGATTCGGAGATAAAGCCGTTTCCGAGGATATCGATGATCTCCTGTGCGACCTTACCCGCATCGCCGAAAAGGGCAAAGTCCGTAACGCAGGCAACAAATTCATCGCCGCCGAAACGTCCTGCAAAGCCGCGCTCAAAGGTTATTTCCTTTAAGGTGTCGGCAACAAATTTAAGGACTTCATCGCCGCATGCATGACCGAATTCATCGTTGAAATATTTAAAGTCATCAAGGTCGATGAACATAACTGCATCGAGAGATTTTTTATACAGAGATGCAGAAAGCCTGTCGGTAACGGCTTTGAGGAAGCTCTCACGGTTATAAAGCTGGGTGAGGTTATCATAATTCGCACGCTGGAGAAGATGCATCTCGCTCTTCTTTTCACGGTCGATATCGACGATAACGCCGATTATCTTGGACGGAGCTTCATTCCTGTCGAAGAATTTCGTAGCCTTTATCATTACCCATATAAAGTCGCCGTAAATGCTCTTTATGCGGTATTCGCCCTGAATGAAGTTTGCTTTCGGTCCGAGGATGCGATCCATATCGTTGAGGTAACGATCCTTGTCGTCCTTGTGGACTCTGACCTTATAGATAAAGCTCTCTTTGAGCGAGTCATCCTTTGCACGGAAGCTGAACTTTTTGTTGAAGTTTTTGGAAACGAAAACAGTGTTCTTCTTGTAGTTGATCTCGAAGGTGATATTGTTCGTCATCTCAACGATAGTGCGGTAACGCTGTTCGCTCTCGCTGATATTGTCGAGCATAGTGTTGAAGGAATGGTTGATGATGCTGAATTCGTCCTTGCGTGATTCGTCGAAACGGGCGGAGGTGTTGCCCTTCTGCTTTTCGCTGAAGGTCGAAAGTATCGATCTTATCGGCTTTACAAAGCTTCCCGTAACGAAGAATACGATTATAAGCAGGGCAAGGCAAAGCATGGTCGAGGTCGCCGAGACGGACGAGCTGGACCGGCTTGAAAGGCTTCTTATACCTGCCATTTCGGTCGAGGCAACAAGAAACCAGCCTGTATTTCCGACAGGAGATGCATAGTAGCTTTTCTTTCCACTGTCATCGCTTACGAGCGTATCGATATAATTTGTGTTGTTTTCCGTGCGGAAAAGGTAGTTGAGCTGATCGGTATATGCTGAATAATTCTTAGTGTTTGAGTAGTGGGCGATGGTTTTGAACGGATATTCAAGAACATTTCCCTCGGCGTCCATCAGTGACGCAATGGTGTATTTATCGGTCTGGATATTGTTGATGTATTTCTGAAGGCACTGCGAATCGTACATAACATAGACTATGCCGACCTTTTCGTTGGTCTCGGAATAGATCACCTTTGAAACAGTGAAAACGGGGGATTTCTTGTTGTTGTCGCTGTTGATGGAAAGGCTGCTGACGCCGCCGTTTTTTACTGCAAGTGCAAGCAGCTCCTTATAATTCGGGAGCTTTTTTCCGAAACTGCTGTCATTGGCGGTGGAAGCGACAACTATGCCCGAATTGTTGATGAGCATAGATTTTATGATAGTTCCGCTTTTTGAGAAGATATCAAGGTCGTGTACGGCTTCGAGATATTTGGGGTCATCCTCGGAAAGGGTGTAGTTTCCTCTTGTTGTTTCGGCAACATATTCTGAGATATTCTGCGAGACTGAGATATTTTTTGTTGCCGATATCATATCGGAGCAGAGGGAATTGATATCCTCTGCCTGACTTTTGATAGCGTAGCACATACTCCTTTGCAGGTAGTCATAGTTATCCCTTTTTATGGCTTTTGATGCAATTGTGCATACTATGATAACGGGCAGGACGGTGAGCAAAGACATGATCGCCATCAGCTTCAACCGAATTTTCAACGTATCACCCCTTTTTCGGAGAATAAACCGTATGCAGCTTCGCTATTCGGTGAGCGGAGCTGTGTATATATAAAAGTCCTGATTTTTTGTTTTTTCGATAAAACATGAGAAATCTTATTTATAATATTTTAACATTTGCTAATGCATTTGTAAACTGTTTTTATCTAATTTTGGCGGTTTCAACTAATAAACACAATTTTTTTGTGCATTTTAGGCTTTATTTTTTATCAATTTTTTTATTTTGGTTACTTCTGCCATTCTTGCCGCCGCCGTTATCGAGGAGGACGAAAACAACTCCCGCTGCGACGACTGCGGTGAGGATGATGCCTATGACCTTGACGGCTTTCGGCACGGGTGCGGTCCCGTCTGTCGGTTCAGGCTCGGGCGTTATGTCGTCGGGGTCGGGCTCGGAGGTAACTATCTCGGTGATGGTCTCGCCGAAATCGTCCGTGCCGACAACGGAGATCGAGGTCTGAACGTTGTCATCGGCTTCTTCGTCGCCGACGGGCTGCTTTGTTTGGGCGGTGACTTCGACGTGTTCGTGCGTGACCGAGGTCGAACCTGCGGTGTTTGTTCTGACGGTCGAGCTTTCATTTGCATCTTCGTCGTCACCGATAGGGTCGTCGAATATCTCCTCGGACTTGAATTCAAGCAGGGAAACGGAGAGCGGAGCGGCTGTGAAAACGAAGCTGTTGTCCGAAATGCTCACGGGTTCGTCCGAAAGGGAGATCTCGCTGCTTGTGCTGTCGAAGGAGTAGACGTTCGCAGCCTCGAAGTCATAGTTTGAGGAAATGCTGAAATCGACGGGCATTTCATTGGCAGTCTTGTTGATGAAAACGACTTTGAGGGCACTTTCATCGTCCGAGTTCACCGAGGCGTAGACGGAACAGTCCGTGCTGCCGCCATTATCGGCGGAAACGGTGGTGTCTCCGTAGGTCGAACCGTCGCCGTCATAGTTCGTATAGATATTTATGCCCGATTTCTGATAGGAAAAATCCTCCGTATCGGGTTTAAGACAAGCCATATAGACATTCTGCTCGCTGAAAATTCCGAGTGCGTCCGCTTCGGCAATGCCGCCGCTGATATGGTCTCCGCCGCCAAAGTTATATTCGGAGAAAGAGAGCTTTGTATCGGGGAAATACATTCTTATCGAAGCCTGTATGGTCGGGATAAGCGGAGTATGCTGCTTGTAGAGGATAGCGCTGCTGCTGTTTTCGGTGTAATTCGGATCCCAGAGTATTCTCGGAGCCTGCATACGCTCTTCGTTAGCCAGCACAGAGTCCGAGCCGACGATAGGTTCGAGCAGGACGCTTCTTGCCTCGGAGATAAAGTGCAGGTCAAGCACATCGAGAAGCCTTGTTCCCGTCTGTGCGGAGGCTTTGGACATTTTATCAAGGTAATAGTCGATGAACCATGAATAGTTGGATTTATACTGCTCCCAGTCGTCCTGATTTTTAAGGCTGACAAACGCTTCAAGTCCGCCGATGGAAGGCCCGTAGATAAGTGCGGTCGGGTCGATCTTTTTCGCCGTGTTCGCAAGGCTGACCGACTTGGAAAGGAGCGTTTCAGCCGTCAGAGGTTCGGTCGAGACGGTGGGGTAGAGCGAGTTCCAGTTTTCGGGTTCGCTGTCGAGGAAATAGCCGTTGATACCGCCGTCGGCAGCCGTTCCGTATTTATACACAAGTGCGCTGATATATTCGTCCATAAAAACGGTATCGTCATAGATATCGGGGGTCGTCAGCAGGCTGTCGTTCTTTATCCAGCGGACGGAGGCAAAGCGTTTCGGTGGATCGTCCTCCGATATCGCACCGTTGGTATCATTCGCAACGAAGCCCATCATCTGCAATGTGACATAGCGCGAAGCAATGCCGTACTTATCCGAGCGTTCGACGAGCTGACGTGTAAGAAGCGCAGGCTCTTTGCGCTCGGACGGGGGGAAGCTGCTGACGAGTGAAAGGTCGTTTTTCATACCATCGAGAGCGGTCGAGTTTGAAGCGTTCGTTTCCCAGTTGTATGAGGATATCCTCGGGTCGGACTGCTTGACGGAATAAACGGTGACATCGTTCAGACCGTAAACGTCATTGAGACCATAGATATATCGGCTGATAGGATTTTTATCGGCGGTGGTATCTATGGTGACGGAGTGACCCGATGCTTCGCTGTATGCAGCTTCGGACGGTATTGCAGTTTCTGTAAAGAGAATGGCTGCGCCTGCCGCAAGACATACGGAACGGAGCGTTGTTTTTTTGAGATCATTGTACTTCATTGTTTTTCTCCTGTAAGAAAAAGAGGGAAATTTGCTTATTTATAGTTATAAAAGGAAAAGTTTGGTAAAGGTGTACATTATCGCAAGGAATATGAAATTCACCAGCATAAAGATGCCGAGGAAACGCACAGCCTTGGAGTTTTCCGATGCGCTGTAAATTCTGAACGAGATAAGGCTTGCCATTGAAGCTATGGGAGTTCCGAAGCCGCCGATATCAACGCCCAAAAGAAGCGGCTTCCAGTTCTCGGTGAAGCTCGACAGCATAACTGCGGCAGGAACGTTGCTTATGAACTGGCTCGTCAGGACTGCGGCGAAGAATTCCCTGCCCAGAACGAGCTTTTCGACAAGAGCATACACGGCCGGGATATTTTTTATATTGCCGACAAAGATGAAGAAGAAAACGAACGTCAGCAGCAGACCGTAGTCGATATCGTAGAAAAGCTTCGGCTCGATTATGACTGCAACTATGCACACCGAAGCGAAAACGACAAGCATGTCAAGAACGCCGAACACTGCCAGCAGCACAAGCACGAAAAGTATGCCGTGGAGCGAAGCATAACGGGGGTTCACGATATGTACGTCCTCATAATCGGTGACGGCAAGCGGCTTGTTCGGGACAAGTGCAGCAAGGATGATAACAAGCACAAGCCCCAAAAGTGCGGCAGGCAGCATTGCGGTGAAAAATTCCGCAGGTGATAAGCCGTAATCGGTGAAAATGAGCAGGTTCTGCGGATTGCCGAACGGCGTTGCCATACTTCCGAGGTTAGCCGCTATCGTCTGCACAACTATCGCATATATAAGGTATGCCGGATATTCCCCGAAAAATGTTATCATTATCGGAACGAGGGCTATCAGCGCAGCATCGTTCGTAACGAACATCGAGAGGAAATACGTTATCAGCGAGAGAATGACAAGTGCCTTGCGTGTGCCGTAGATACGGGCTTTGTCGATGAGAAAATACATACCCTTTGCAAGCACGTTGTTGTTTTTGAAGCCTGCCGTTACGAGCATAAGGCAGAAAAGTATGCCGATAACATCGGTGTCAACATATTGGATATAGTCCGTCACGGGGACAAATGCGCAGGATATGAGTGCCGCCGCAAGTGTGATCAGCACCATAAGGTTTCGTTTTATAAAAGCTTTGACTTCCGCCATATTTTCCATATTTCCTTTAACCGATAATATTGAATACTGTTCCTGCGGCAAAGCCTGTCAGAAGGACAATGCCGAGAACAGCGAGATTTTCCTTCATATTTTTATTCGTGCGGAAAAGAACCGCAAGACCCACGCCTGCCGAGGAGATAAGTCCTGCGAGAGCAGAGCCGAACGGGAGTATGCCGTCACAGTAAAGCTCGGTGATAAGCACGGACGCAGCGCAGTTCGGGATAAGTCCGACAACTGCCGTCACAAGCGGCTGGAAAATGCCCGTTTTGTCGATAACTGCGGCGATAGCGTCACTTCCTGCAATGCCCATAACAAAGCCGAGGATAAGGTTCATTATGAGGATAAAAATGAGTATTTTAATAGTGTGCTTCAGTGCAGAGTACCATAAACCGTGGCTTCCGCAGCCGCAGTCCGCACAAAGCTCCTCAAAATCGGGGTCTTCTTCACGGAAGGACTTGCGGAGGTGGTCGATAACATCAATGAGCAGACCGACAACTATTGCAAGGACTATTTTGGTAAGAAGCAGCGGCAGGATAGCCGAAAGCTTGTCGGGGTGTGCAAGCAGAACGGGGATAGCCTCGTCCGAGGTCGAGATGAAAACAGCGGCAAGAGTACCCATGGTAATGAGCTTTCCGCTGTAAAAATTCGCAGCCGCAACGGAAAATCCGCACTGCGGTATGCAGCCGAGCAATGCGCCTGCAACAGAGCCGACAAAGCGGCCGCCGCCCGTCTTTTTCAGTATATTTTCAAGATGTTCGCCTGCCTTATGCTCGATAAATTCCATCAAAAGGAATGCGAGAAAAAGGAAGGGTATCATTTTAGCCGAATCGATGAGCGCATCAAGGATAATATCGAGCGCATCAAAGTCGCCGTGAGCCTCTGTGTGAAGCTTGGAAAATTTATTTGCGATAGAAACTGCTGTAATTGCCGTATAAGAAAAGTTCATTTATATTCTCCCATTTATTCAAAAACATAATTATACAATCTTAATTATATCACAAATATCTATATTAAGCAAGAAAAAATATAAATTTTCGGCGGAAAAAAGTATTGCAGTTTTTCTCTTTTTGTGGCATAATAGAAAGGAAGTATTTATAATATGTGAAATGAGGTAGAAAAATGGCTCATGAAATGATAATTGTTCTCGATTTCGGTGGTCAGTATAACCAGCTTATAGCCCGCCGTGTCAGAGAGTGCGGCGTTTACTGCGAAGTAAAGTCATACAAAACTCCGATCGACGAAATAAAGGCAAAAAATCCAAAGGGCATTATCTTTACGGGCGGTCCGAACAGCGTTTATGACGAAAATTCGCCGCATATCGGCAAGGAAATATTTGAACTCGGCGTTCCCGTGCTCGGAATTTGCTACGGCTGCCAGCTTATGGCTTATACGCTCGGCGGAAAGGTCTCCTCCTGCGTGACCTCCGAATACGGCAAGACCGAAACTATCTATGACAACAGCAGTCTTCTTTTCAAGGGACTTCCCGCAAAGGCAGTTTCGTGGATGAGCCACACGGATTTCGTTTCCGAAATTCCCGAGGGCTTCAAGGTAACTGCTCACACCGCTGACTGCCCCGCTGCCGCTTATGAAAATGCGGAAAAGAAGCTTTATGCGGTTCAGTTCCACCCCGAAGTTAACCACACCGAAAACGGCTGCAAGATGATCGACAGCTTCGTTAAGAATGTCTGCGGCTGCGTAGGCGACTGGACAATGGGCAACTACGCAAAGACAGCTATCGAGGATATCCGAAACAGAGTTGGCGACGGCAAAGTTCTCCTTGCGCTCTCGGGCGGCGTTGACTCGTCCGTTCTTGCAGCACTTCTCTCAAAGGCTGTCGGAAATCAGCTCACCTGTATCTTCGTTGACCACGGCTTTATGCGTAAGAACGAGGGTGACGAGGTTGAAGCTGCATTCGCAGACTGGGATATCAACTTTGTAAGAGTAAATGCAAAGGAACGCTTTATGTCGAAGCTCAGAGGAGTTTCCGACCCCGAAACAAAGCGCAAGACTATCGGCGAAGAGTTCATTCGTGTATTTGAAGCCGAAGCAAAGAAGATCGGCAAGGTAGACTATCTCGCTCAGGGAACTATCTACCCCGACATCATCGAAAGCGGCACGGGCGATGCTGCCGTGATAAAATCGCACCATAACGTAGGCGGACTTCCCGACTATGTTGATTTCAAGGAGATAATCGAACCGCTCCGCCTTCTTTTTAAGGATGAAGTAAGAGCGCTCGGACGTGAGCTCGGACTTTCCGATGTCCTCGTAAACCGTCAGCCGTTCCCGGGTCCCGGTCTTGCTATCAGAATTATCGGAGAGATCACCGATGAAAAGCTTGAAATTCTTCAGGACGCAGACTGGATATTCCGTGAGGAGATCGCAAAGGCAGGACTCGATAAGTCGATCAACCAGTTCTTCGCCGTTCTCACGAATAACCGCTCCGTAGGCGTAATGGGCGACGGAAGAACCTACGATTACACTCTTGCTCTCCGTGCAGTCGAAACCACCGACTTCATGACAGCAGAGTTCTCACGCATACCATACGAGGTTCTTGCTGTATGCTCGGGCAGGATCGTAAACGAGGTCAAGTCAATCAACAGAGTTGTGTACGATGTGACCACCAAGCCGCCTGCTACTATTGAGTGGGAATAATTAAAAATTGCTGTAAATGCCAAAGTCCTGACTATCGGGATTTTGGCATTTTTTATAAGTTATATCTTATCTTGGAATATTTCTTTGAATTTTATAGCAATATTCCCATTTCGGAATATTTAAGATAATTTTGCATAAAAATTCTTTACTTGGAATATTTATTGACTTTTTGCCTATAATATGATATAATGACAATATATCAAGGGGGCGTGAATATGGTTGAAAGAAAAGAGTATCTTGAAAAACTTAAACTTTGGCGTGAGGAAAAAATTATAAAGGTTGTAACGGGAATACGAAGATGCGGAAAATCAACACTTTTGGAGCAGTACAGAAACTATCTCCTTGAAACGGGGGTCGATTCGGAGCAGATAATTGCTGTCAATTTTGAGGACTTGTCATTTGAAAATTTGCTCGATTACAAAAACCTTTATCAATATATTTCGGAACGCATTGTTCCCGATAAATTTACCTACATTTTTCTTGACGAGATACAAAAGGTCAACGATTTTGAAAAAGCTGTAGACAGCCTTTATATAAAGGATAATGTTGATATTTATATTACGGGTTCAAACTCCTATTTACTTTCGGGTGAACTTGCAACATTGCTTTCTGGACGATATGTTGAGATAAAAATGCTGCCGCTGTCTTTCAGTGAATATGTTCAGCTTCAACCCATAGGGAAGAGCCGTGATGAGCTTTTTTCGGAATATATGTCTGTTGGTGGATTTCCATATATCGCTGCAATGGACAGAATAAAAGAAAAAACGGATATGTATCTTGAGGGAATATACAACACGATAATCATAAAGGATATTGAAGAACGTTATAACCGCCGCGAGCAGAATGTTTCTCCCAGAAAGGTGAATGATATTTCGCTGCTAAAAAATATCAGTAAATTTCTTGCAGGCTCTGTCGGAAGTCTTATCAGTGTCAAGAGTGTTTCGGACTATATTGTTTCCTCGGGCAGAAAAGTCAGTCCGAATACGATTTCGGACTATATAGATGCTTTGACGGAAGCGTTTATATTCTATCCTGCTGAGCGTTTCGATATACAGGGAAAACAGCTTCTTAAACAGAATCAAAAGTTTTATATAGCCGATACCGGATTAAGACGTTATATGCTTCCACGCAAAAATTATGATCTTGGCTTTACGCTCGAAAATATTGTGTATCTTGAACTGTGCAGACGTGGTTATGAGGTTTATGTCGGAAAAAACGGAACAACAGAGGTCGATTTTGTTGCAAGAAAAAACAATGCTGTAGAGTATTTTCAGGTCACGGCATCTCTTACCGACGAATCAACGTTTCAACGTGAGATAACTCCTTTGCAGAATATCCGTGACAACTATCCGAAGACAATTCTCACTCTCGACAGATTCACCCTCGGCGACTACGAGGGCATAAAAGCCGAAAATGCCGTCGATTGGCTGCTGAAAGACACAAACTGAACCACAAACGGCGCAGATTTTGGAAAAACACGTTGAAATCGGAATAATTATGTGCTATAATGTTGCTGTATCATACATTCAAAGGAGATAAAACAGTATGCAGTTTGTAAAATTGCAGCTTGGCTGTTTATTGGTCATCTTATATATCGAGATCAGCTACATAAAGGAAACTTTGCACGGAAAAATAAAGTGCAACCGATTTTTTGATGCGCTGATGATAACTGCGCCGTGGGCGGTGGTTTTCGACGGCTTTACTGCGTGGACGGTCAATCACATGGATATCGTTCCCGAATGGCTCAACAGGACTGCGCATCTGCTGTTCTTTTTATTTATGGATATGACGCTGATAATCACGGCGGAGTATATGTTCGATCTGCTAATCGGATTCAGGAAAAAGAGTATGAAATTCCTGCTAGCTGTTCCGTGGCTGCTTTCGCTGTTCGTTGTTATCGGCGGAATTGGCGAGCTGCGGTATATCGAGGGCGAGACGACCTGGTATTCAACGGGGCTTTCGGTATATGTTTGCTACGGCACGGTGGTTTTCTACTACGGAATGATACTTTATTTTATCATTTCAAGGCACCGTTTTCTGCCCAAGGATAAGATACTCGGAACGCTTTCGTTCATTGCGATCGCAGGCGTTATCCTCATTGTTCAGCTGATTTTTCCCGAGGTTCTGCTGACGTCGATATTCCCGATGATGCTTATGCTCGGAATTTACATCGACTTTGAAAATCCGTCCATACGCAAGGTCACTATGCACCATGACGAAATGACGGACGGCTTTGCGACCCTTGTTGAAAGCAGGGACAACAACACGGGCGGACACATCAAGCGCACCAAGGCTTATGTTGAACTTATGCTTGATAAAATGAGAGATGACAAGCGTTACCGCAGCATTATGAGCAGGGACTATATTGCGAATGTGAGCAGTGCTGCGCCGCTTCACGATATCGGAAAAATTGCGACTCCCGATAATATTCTGCAGAAGCCCGGCAAGCTCACGGACGATGAATACGCCATTATGAAAAAGCACGCTGCCGACGGCGGAGATATCATTCTGAACACGTTCTCCGACCTTGACAATATGGATTTCCGACAGATCGCATACGAAGTCGCAAGGTTTCATCACGAAAAATACAACGGAAAGGGCTATCCCGACGGCTTAAAGGGCGAGCAGATACCGCTCCAGGCAAGGATAATGGCAATTGCGGACGTTTTTGACGCAGTTTCGCAGAAGCGATGCTACCGTGATGCGATGCCGATAGAGGAATGCTTTGCGATAATCGAAAAAGGCAGCGGAACGGACTTTGACCCGCAGCTTGTGAAGATTTTTCTTGATTCGAGGGAAGAAGTTGTTCGGCTTATGAATGAGCATGATAAAAAAGCTTAAAAATTAACGGTGTTTGGGGTATTTTTATGAAAAAATAAATCGTATTGCTGCGGCTGTCGCTGCTCTTCGCAGCAATCTATATGATACGTCTTATCAATGTACAAGTGGAAATCTGCTCGTTCCCGATGCGGACAACTTTACAAATGAAGATATTTACAACTGCGTTCTTTCCCTGCTTGAAAAGTATGATGAAGAAAGCGTTCGGTAAATAACGATATCAGATCAGCTTAAAATATGAAAAAATCTGCGCCGAGATACAGTTTCGGCGCAGATTTTTTTGAGGTGTTTAATATTATGCCCTCTGTGCTGAAGAAATATTTCTTGCCGCCGATGCCCTGCCAGCCTGTCTGCATCACGCCCTTTGAGCTGAAATAATAAACGTTGCCGTCCATGTCCTCGCACCAGCCTGTGACGTAGGAATTGTCTTTAAAATAGTATGTCTTTCCGCCGATGACAGTCCAGCCGTCGGTGAATTTTTCGCCGTCCCAGTACTTATCGCCTATCCATCCGGCTTTGGACTGCGATGAAGCGGTGGTCGTGGAAGCTGTTGACGAGCTGCCCGACGAGTTCTTGTAAGGGCAGACGCCGTTTTCGTGTAAATGTGCAGGATATCCGCCGCAGTGATAGTGGTAGTAGCCTAAACCGCTGACGTTTTTGTTGTCCCTGTGTCCGCCGTTGCCGTCCGTTCTTCCGCTGTGTGCATAAGCGCTGAAAGGCAAGGAAAGAACTATTACTGCCGCTGCGGCAAAAGAGATGAGTTTTTTGTGCATTTTTAATTCCCCCATAATAATATTACACATATATCGTGTAGTATTATTTTATAATATGGGGGAGGATCTGTCAAGGGGGATAAATATAGTAACTTAAAGCGTTGACACTTTATTCTAATTAATGTATAATAATGGCTGATAAAGTTATAAAACGGTATTTATGGCAACAAGAGTGGAATACAGTGATCTGAACAAAGCGTTTTTTATATGCAGCATTTTTCCATGGCTGATATTATAAATTGTATAAATAAGCATAAAAGATCCGCAAATGACTTTATGAGTTATTTGCGGATCTTTTTGACTTGTTAGGGGTATTTTTCTTAGAGTATATACATATAAGAAAACGCTGAACTGTCTATATTGTTTAATATGATTATATATCAATCATCACACAATTGTCAATAGTAAACAACAAAAAAAGTAAAATTATACAGTTTTATATGGCAGATATAGTCAGAATGTATTGCTTTTTTAATCAGTTTTTGATTATTTGCCGTCAAATTTTGGTCAATGGAGGAAAACTATGTCAAGACGAGGAGAAAACATTTACAGACGATCGGACGGACGTTGGGAGGGGCGATACATTCTGTCGAGAGACCCTCACGGGAAGGCGGTTTACAGGTCGATTTATGCACATAGTTACACAGAGGTAAAGGAAAAGCTCCGAAAGTGTATGCAAAGCTCCAAGAAGGTCAGCCGAACGGAAGAAGCTCCGTGCTTTGATCTTCTGGCGAGTCTTTGGCTCTCATCTGTAAAGTTAAAGCGCAAAATATCGACTTATAACAAATATAAAAATCTGTATTACAGCTATATTCAGCCGATGATAGGTGATAAAACGGTCGATGCTGCCAATATGAAAATGATCGGGCAGATATTTATATCAAACGGTCATTTATCCCCTAAGACTCAAAATGATATTTTAAGCGTGTTAAAGCTTATTGTTGATTTTGCGGTAAAAAATAACTATGAAACAAGATTAAATCTGCAAAGCCTGTCTATACGTCAGGAAGAGCGTGATATGCGTGTTTTGTCTCCGACTGAACAGAGCTTGCTGACAGATCATCTGCTCAAAGAGCCTGACAGGTGTAAAATAGGAGTTTTGATATGCTTATATACGGGCATAAGAATAGGTGAGCTTTGCGCACTGCGGTTTGAAAATATCAATATAGATCAGGGTATCCTTACCGTAAGAAAAACTATGCAGCGAGTTCAGGTGGAAGGCAAAGAACAAAAGACAGAAATAATTATTACAGAACCCAAAAGCAAAAAATCTATTCGGGATATACCTATTCCAAATGATCTTCTGATAATTATAAAAAAATGGTATGGGGACTTAAGATCGGAGGATTTCATTCTGACAGGAAAAAGCAGCAAGTTTATTGAACCGAGGACGTTGGAATATCGCTTTAAAAAATACGTTAAGGAATGTGGTATGCAAAATGTGAATTTTCACGCACTCAGGCACACATTTGCAACAAGATGTGTTGAAGAAGGCTTTGACATAAAAACATTAAGTGAGATACTTGGTCACGTCAATGTAAATATAACTTTGAACAGATATGTTCATTCGTCGCTGGAACTGAAAAGGGCAAATATGGATAAGCTTAATATTATGATTTAGGCATTCTCCGTCATAAATATAGTCAGCATAGCTGCAAAACGTTTTTTATGCCCTGTGTTTCGGGCTTTTTTCTTATATGTATATACTCTAAGAAAAAAGTTTTTGCCAAGTATATTAATGTCCATATATATTTTGGACGTTAAAATAGAAAATATTCATAAACACAGGAGATGGTTTTATGGCAATGTATGATGTTACACCCGAGAATATGCGAGGTATTGCGAACCAGATCGAAAGTCTGGCGACGGACTATGGAAACTTGTACAACAATAATCTGCTCCAGCAGCTTGTTGGTGAGGATCTTGCAGAAGCATACAAGGGCACAGACGCTCAGGCATTAACGAACAGACTGAATAATTATAGAGGAGCTTTTGATGCACTGAAAGATCAGTTGCTTGAATATGCTGTGTTTTTGCGTTCAGCCGCACTGAGTTATGAGAATGACAGTGAAACGTTTGCTCAGGAAGCGGCAACTGTCGGAAAAAATTAAGAATAGGGGGAATTATTTATGGCTTCAAATTATGAAATGCATATTGATACCGAAAAACTTAATCAGGTGGCTAATCAGCTTAGAGGCATAAAGGTATCGATGGATGAAAAAATAGCTGAGATAGGCACAGTGCTGAATAAGCTTGAGTCCGATTTTGCATATCAGAGTGAAGAATCGGTGAAAGTACGTCAGGTATTTGACAAATTCAAGAATACTACTCAGACGGAATTTGATAAAGATATGGATGCTTTTGCTGCATTTATGGAGAGGGTAAGCACACATCATATTGAATTGGCTACTCAACTTTCCACTAATATAGATGTGAATCTTGATAAACCTATTGCAGATATTCAAAATAAGTTTAACAGTTAACTGATTTTATGACGGCTTGTGTTTTTGCAGACTTATGCTGAAGCATGAGCCGTCTGTAATGTGAGGGAGAGTATATGAAAAGAGGCATATCTTTTTTTCTTGTTTGTTCATTTTTATTCACGTTTACAGCAATGACCTTTTCGGGATGTGCAGGCAGCAAGAACACAATGCAGGTATCCGAATGGCTGTATCTGATAAATCAGAAATTCGGATTTTCCCAGTCAATTGCGGAAGAACCGTATAACAGCGCAATAACTCAGGACAACCCGTACTACTCTGACGTTCAGCTTGCTTATGAATACTCCGTTCTGCCGAGCGAGTATACAGAGCTTGACCTTGACAAGGCGGTAACGAGGGAATTTTGTGCGGTAACTCTTGCAGGTGCTGTGTATATACCGAATTTATCGGAGCTCAGTATCAATGACAGCGATAAGCTTACATATCCCGAGCAGGTCACAACTGTGATAAATGACGGGATAATGTCGCTTGATAAGAATGGGAAATTCTCTCCGAGCAAAAAGGTACCGTATGATGATGCTGTGGAGGCTCTTGACAAGGCATACCAGGCATGGTTAAATCAGGAGTTTGAAACCAAAATGTCATATACGCTTTCTGACAAAGCGGTGGACTTTATGGGGTTATCCACCATAGATCAGTCGGGAGCTGATAATTATGCTGTTTCGGACGATTATGTTAACGAACAGAAAAAATGGCTTCAGGATAATCATTTCAGCTATGATGAAGCTGATGGTACTGTTGAACTGGATTCAATTGCAGATAAGAATATAACGGAAGAAAGCATAATTTTACTGCCTGCCGATATTGACCACCCTGCGGGATTGTATTTGAAGGTTGAAAAAATCAAACAGACCGATGAAAAATATATATTGTCTACATCAGAAGCGGAGCTGGATGAGGTTTTTCCGGATGGATTTTCTTCTCAGGGAACTGAAATGCTGGATCTTACCAGAGCAGTTGTTCATGATGAAGACGGAAATGTTTTGTATTCGGGAATGTTTGATGAAAACTACGATAAGCCTGTTGCTTCCGCTATGTCAAATGTCATTGGAACAGCACTTACAGGGTCAAATGATGGATTTAGCGTTCCTATCAAGGTAAATGGTAAAACCGGTGAAAAGGTTGTCTTAAAAATAGGTATACAGGATAGCGGATTTTCCGCAGCAGTGGAGTATACTGACGGGAAAAAAACGTTGGGACTTCAAAAAGGCTTTGAAAAGTTAAAGCTGGTCCACAATGTTGACCTTAATCTGCTTAAATATCAAAAGGTCGGCATTTCATTCGATGAGACCGATACCCTTACTTTAAAGCATTCTTTTGTTAAATATAACAGCTTGGACGAAGACTATGCATATAAACAAGATGAAGATTCGCCGGCAAACAACTTTGATGAGGGCGGAAACGAACAAGCTTTTGAAGATGCTATAAAGATGCTTTATTCAGATACATCGGAGGATAATTCTTTTACAGGTATCAGCAAAGCTTTTGGCTGGGATATTCCAACCGGTGTTCCGGGATTAAGTGCTAAATTGGCATTTGTACTGAGAATCAATATTGATGGTTCTGTTGAATTCTCGTTTAGTCAAAAAAATAAACAGTTGTATTTGGAGAAGAGAGAGGCAACTTGGAAACTTTTTGTGCCAATAAATCCTTTGCCAAATATTTGTTTTGAATGCGGAGATACTACAAAGTCTCTGAAAGGATCAGTAAAGGCTGAGATCACAGGTGGACTTAATATTGCGGTATGTCTGATCGGAAAGAGTATTGCAGATCTTGAACCGGCGTTAGGAATTGGAGCATCAGTCAGTATGAGTGCAAATATTGTAAATCAATCAAGGCAGCCATTGCAGGATCCGATATCGGTAGGCATAGACATATGGTCGCATTTTGAGGGTAGTAGTGTGCTTGCACCGATAGCTTCTGAAACTCTTAATGATATCACCATAGAAAAGGCAATGCTGTTTTGCGGAGAATTAAAGGTTTATCCAATAGTTAAGTTGACAGCCCTTACTTCAGATTCGCTTCTGGGAAAAATATTCGGATCATTATCTCATGAGTTTTTAGGTTCCAAGAGTACACCGTTGATATGCGGACATGCTGAGATCGATTCAGGCGGTTTTCAGCTTTTGTCAAAATGCACGCTTTCGGATCGTGCCAATGACGGGATCGAAAGAGGAGATCATATTGAGATAGCTCCTTCGGAAGATATAGTTATTGATGAAGTTGGAAAGTCGGTTGATCTTAAGGTGACAATGCTTCCTGAAACAAAGAAAAAGATATATACACTGGAAGATCTTGTTGTAAAGGTTGAAGACCCGAATGGAAATGAGGATAAGGGAGCTTCGGCAGTTATAACGGTGAAAACAAAATTCAACAAGCCGGTGTTCAGTGCCGTTAATTTATTAAAAGAAATACTGAATAAAGAAGATACCGATGAGAGCGACATAAAGATCACAGCTATAAATTCAGGCGACTGTGTTTTAAAGGTATCTACAAAGGACGGATTATTTAAAGCAGAACCAATAAATATCCATGTAAATACACCTACCGAGGCATCTTCTCCCTCTGTCGACTTAAAGACATATTCGGCGGCTGTTGCGGTGGGCGATTCGATCAAGCTGACGGTAACGTCGATCGCAGGCGGCAAGGATGAAAATTTCGTTTTCTGGGAGTGCGATGATGAGAGCGTTGCTCATGTTGATCCTATCACAGGAAAGATCACGGGCATAGCTGAGGGCAGCTGTGTGGTCAAAGCCTATGTTCCGGGCTATGAAGACAATGCGGTAGGCTGTCTGATAACCGTTACGAAGGATCACACATCGACAAATGTGGAGTTTAACGGCTCGGGTACATCAAAACAATGGATAAAAATAGAAGGACAGCCTGTTATCATACTTGAAAGAGCTTAATAAAGCTTAACAAGCAGAGCTATGACATATCCGACTTCGACAAACGGCAGAAATGCAAAACGTTTGCCGAAGTCGGGAAGCTTTGCGATATATTTTGAAGCTGCTGCGAAAATTATGCCTGTTATGCAGGCTATTATAACGGCGGTAACGGTCGTTGTCAAGCCGAAGAAAAAGGTCAGCGCACATATCATTTTGATATCTCCGCCGCCTATGGTGTTTTTGCCTGAAACGATAATTATAATGAAAATAACAGCTATTACCGCAAAGGAAACAAGGCTTGCGGCGAGGTTCTGCGGAAAGACAAGTGCGGCTGCGATCATCAGCAGAGGAAATATATCATCCGATCGGTGACGGATAATATCATTCGTACTGCACAGGTGAAGAAAAGACAGGACGCAGAAATATTTTATATATGCGATGATATCTGTTTTGGGATAAAGCAGTATTGAAATAATAACAGAGAAAACAACAGCCGAGACGATAGGGAAAAGAAGCTTATCATGCTTGGCTTTAAAATAAATAAAATTGACTGCCGCAGCGGCGGCTAAGGAAATTGCGGCAGTTATAAGCATAACAAAGACTCCTTTATATGATATCTATAAGAAATTATATTATAAATCTCATATAAAATCAAGATAAATTTTTGAGGTGGGAAAATGAAGGCAAAGATCATCGGAATAATTGTAACGGTTGTGCTGAGTTTGGCGATCATTGCAGTCGGCATTGTTATTTCTGTTAAAAACAGTGACAGTGAAAACGATCGGTCGGAGGACGTCGTCTCATCGGAGATCGTTACCTCTTTGGATAATGAAGCTTCGGGCGATGATGGAAATATCGTATTTGAAACGGGGAATGAAGAAAAAAATGAAGCTCCGAATGAAGAAACCGAGGTATATTCAACGAGCATAATAACGGAAGAAACATTGGATAGGAATATTTATATTGATGATGAAACCTTAAACGGAGGAAAGTTTCAATGGAGATAGTCAGAAAAGGCGTTTCAATATTGGCGGCGTTCATCTTGTTTATTATATGTACGTTGAGTCTTGAGGCGAAGACAGATATCGAAGGTGAAAATGCCGATGAGGGAAATCAGATCATAAGGGTAAAATCGGTAAGAGCCGCAGGAGCTTTTAGGGCGGCTGACCAAGGGTACAGGATAACCCTGCTCGATAAAAGCAATGAATATCAGCCGCTTTATTCCATTGATCTTGTCAGCCATGAGGTCGAATTTCCGTCTGCGGTCAGTGATGGCTATTATGGATTTGAAGGTCAGTGCTATCTGGATATGGATAATTCCGTAATGGACGATATTTTTGAAGAGCCGTTCGTATTTATTCCGCCCGATATCAATGGGGACGTTAACGTATTTTATGGATACGGCGATAAAGTGGTTGAGGCATTGAATTCTATCGTTGGTCAATGCAAGCTTTTTTACATATCCAATCTCGGTCAGAGAGATCTTGGGGTATATTCGGAGAATTATTTGCAGAAGCTTGACGATTGGACGTTAAGAGAGAATGACAAATACAAGCTTTCGGAAGAAAAAAGGATCATTATAACGGCAGAGGATTTTAATAACGGAAATTACGGATACAGCATTCCTGTACTTAGAGATAACTCCGACACGGTGGGAAGTGAATTTTATTTTATAAACTGCAACGATCGTTCGGGAACGGACAAATACGCCTCATTTTATGACAAAAAAATCATAAATGATCCGAGGTTTTTAAGCTCCCTGTATTCCTGCTTTAAAGACAATATGGGTGAAGAATTGGATCCGGCAAGACTTAATGATTATACATTGATGTTTGAGCCGATAGTATGGTTTTATGACTGCATTCCGGATGAAAACGAAGACGATTTTTATGCACCGATGTATTCATTTTACGGAACTGTTACCGAGCTGGCATATATCCAGAACAGCTGCGCCGACTGGCGATATACGCTTGGCTTTGTGGGAAGAAGAAACCCTATTATCGATTATAACGATGTATATAACATTGGTGTATGGCTTGAAGAAATGCAGGTTATTTCATTTACCGACGGACTGGCTATGATGGTAAATGAGGAAACTGCGATAAATGAGATCACTTTGGGTTCATACAGTGATTATAAGACCGATGAGCCGGAAACGATAACCCCATATGGATATGATGATATGTATATAAACAGTGATTATGTGGTAGAGAATATGGGAGTGGCACTTCTTGACTATCACCCACAGATAACCTACAAGGCACAGAATTACGAATACCGCACAAACACTGATGTGGTAACATCTATCAAGCTGACCAATAATGGGAAAAGTGATCTTTTGCCGTCCTATGTGAGTGTTCATGATCATTTATCCGACAATGCAGAAGAACCAATCGCTGTCGGTGCATTGCTGGAATATAAGCACGATGACGGAACTTATCTGGCATCGGAAGAGGTCAATGCGCTTGGACTGCCTGAAACAGTCAGTGTACAGGGTATAGGTTCGGAAGTGAATTTCGGACACAACGGAGTCGGCTGTAACGAAGCATATCTGTATTTTAAGTGGAAAACTCCCGAAGAACCTATGAAAATCAATGTTGTTGCCCGATTTATAGGCGATAATAACAGAGCGCCGATGTATATTGAGCATGAAGTAGGTTCGATCGAGGGCAAGGTATGCGAATATGATGGAACAGACCCGTCGTACAGCGGCAGATATTTCACGACGGTCGAGTTTTCCTGCGACGTAAGTGACACTATGTCATCGCTTCGTGAAAATAACGGCTGCCCCGATTTTATCGGCGGATTTATGGACAGCAGTTACAAAGCAGAACAGTATGAACAGAATGCGGAGATATTCAATTCATACGATCCGCTGAAAAGATTTGAGATGAAAAAGTATCTGAATGGACCCGATAATGAGTCCGAGAAGGTAGAAGAGCTTAGCTGGTATGAATACACGGCTTTTATACAGGAGCAGGACAATGAGCTTGGGCTTCGTTCGCATAAATACACTGCAAGATCGGGGCTTTTAGCGGAGGACACGGGCGAGGTCGCTTTGCCGTTTACGGACATACCGAAAATAAAAAATTCATCGGTCGGTTCAAGACCCTTGATACTGTTCGATTATGTGCCGCAGGGCGTTATTAAAGACGGCTTCGGAAAAAGCTTTATATCTGCGTTGTCGGGTTATGGATTTTCATTTGCATTTAATGAGGAGTTCATCGGAGACTATGATACTGACCCTGGCAATGATACAGCTTTGCAGGAAATGTGTACAATGTTCCAGAACGGCGTGATGCTTTTCCCCGAATTTAATTACAGCCCGGATCATATAGCGGTGATAGAGACGGCTTTTGACAGCGATGGCGATGACAGCACCTTTGACTGCATACATGCACTCAGCGTAAACGATGCTTCAAAGTACAAATCAGGTGCGGTCGGCGTTGAAGATATATCGGGGCCGGACGATCTGAAAAGCAGAGTCCATTTTATCCCTGTATGGTTTCCCGACAATACGGAATACAGGGTCGAGGTGATAATGTTCGATTATTGGACGCCTGCGGGTCAGATATATGACTGCGAAACATACACTCTCCGCATTGACGGCAATATATATGACAACTGGTATGCATCAAAGTCGGATAGAAATCAGAAAAAGTGAGTGATATAATGCTGTATTGCAAAAACTGCGGTGCAATGGTCGAAAGGACATTTCGGTTCTGCGAGAAATGCTTTGCTGATCTTAGTATTGAAGGTGCGGTCGTTGATAATGCGGGGCGTACTTCGGATGCGGCGGAAAAAGCCGTTCAGAGCGGTGATTTTCTGGCGGAAGCCTTTACTGCCGATCATGATCTCAGCGGATATCGGATAGGCGGATACCGACTTTGCGAAAAGATCGGTTCTTTTCTCGGGGATGATCATTATTCTGCTGTAAATATCTCGGACGGGACAGAGGCGTCTGTGCGCTATATCCATATAAACGGAGCTGAATGTTCAGACCGTGCGGAAATACTGCGCGGCAGGTGTTTGGACGGGGCAGTGGAAAGGGCGGCGAAAATATGCGCCGATGAATGCACACGTTTTGGCGATATATGCGAAAGCACAGGAGTCGGCTGTCCTGCTTTTTCGGCGGAGAGTTATATATCTTCCGACAGAAAAGAGGGGCATATATTTATCATTTCGGATAAATGCAGTCCTCTTCCTCTTGAAATGCGCAGAAAAAGCTTTACCGTCAGGGATATTATAAAGATAGCATCGGGGATATGCGGTCATATTTCCGAATTTGAGCGCAGCAATATTGTTTATAACAGCATTTTTGAAGCCAATACAGTTATTGATACAAACGGGAGACCCATGCTGTGTGCCGAGATCGACAGAGCTATGCAGAAAAGCTTTATTCTGACTTCTGCGGCGCAGGCTTACTCCATATATCTGCCGCCCGATCTAAGACATGATGAGCAATGCGGTGTATATTCGCTTGCGGTCATGCTTTACAGGCTTTTAAACGGCGGCAAACCTCCTTATATCAATTATTTTAACGATAAATGTGATTATTCCGATCTTTTGTGCGCAGAGCAGAAAAGAAACTCCTTCCTTGAACTTCAGCTTCCGATAAATGCCGAAAATATGCTCGGAAATATGCTGTGCGGAATAATCGGAAACAGGGATTGGAGATCGGTCAGGATATCCGATGTCAGAAATACCCTGGATAATGCACTGAATTATTTATCATCATCGGAGCTTGACAGAAAAATAAATTGATAGGCGAAAGGACGATCCTATGATTTTAAATCTGCTTGAAAATGATAAGGTCTATACTTTGAGACTTCCCGAAAAGGTAAGCGGAAAATATTATCTTGAACATATAAATGCAGTCGGAAAGTCCGAGCAGGTGATCTCGGCTGAAGGCATAGACGGAAATTGGGTGATATCGCCGTCGGTATATGCAAGGCTTTCGGTAAATGGCGCCGAGCAAAAGGAATACATTGCTGCTGACGGCGTGATCGATGTACTGATACCGAGAAATTATACAAAGGCGCTGCTTCTGATCGAATCGGATGAGCAGTCATACAGTACCTTTTTCAAAAAAAGCGTAAGCTCGCCATGTGAAATAACTATCGGAAGCAGACAGGGAGATACTGTCCGTTACAGCACGGAGCATCTTCCGCTTATAAGCAATGTCAGGGTCGCTGTTTCCTATTCGGATAATAAATTCCATCTTGCAGATCATACGGGAAAAGTGTATCTCAACGGCGGCACGGTCAACAGAACGGAGCTTGAAGCAGGCGATCAGCTTTTCGCAGGCGGGATAAAAATAGTATTCGGAAAGAATATTATCTGCTTTAATTATCGGAAATACATATCGGAGATAAATGAGAATGTACTGAAAGCGTTTGCTCTGCCCGAAAGAAAGATATTTTCTGACCATGATATTGCCGATGAAAAAGCGGACAGCTTATTTTACTGCTCTCCTCGTTTTTATGCAGAGCGCAAATGCCGCAATTTTGAGATCGAACAGCCGCCAGCCAAGGCAGCCGCAGATACAGCACCTGCGATATTGACCGTCGGTCCGTCGCTCACGATGGGAATGGCATCGGTCGCTACGGCAGGCTTCAGCGTTGCAAACAATATAAGCAGCGGAGGTTCGCTTCTCAACACTGCGCCCACGCTCGTGATGGCGGCAAGTATGGTACTCGGGTCTGTTATGTGGCCGCTTATATCCAAGGGTGCGGAGAAAAAAAGAAACAAAAAGAAGGAACACATAAGGACTGTTGCCTATGCTGAGTATATCAAGAGGTTAAAGGCTGATATTGAAGCGGAACTCAATTCACAAAAGGCAGATATTATTGCAGCCAATCCCGATATGAATGAGCTTATGAGGCGTATCGAATACAGAGAGCGTTCTTTATGGGAGCGTGTTGAAGGTCAGGAGGATTTTCTGTCCTTTACTGCGGGTAAGGGCAGCATAAATGCTGATATATCGGTAAATTTCCGTGAAAAAGGCTTTACCCTGGAAGATGACCCTCTTTATGAGCTTGCAGCCGAAGCAGCGGCAGAAAAAAAGATACTGAATGATGTTCCCGTGACCGTTTCGCTAAGAGATGATTTTATTATCGGTATTATCGGCAAAAGAGATGATACCGAAGCTTATGTAAGGGACATTTTAATGCAGCTTGCGGCACTGCACAGCTATGACGATGTGAAATTTGTATTGATAACAGGCAGGGAAGATCGTGAAAAGTGGCTGGATATGCGCTGGCTTCCCCATATCAGGAGCAAAACGAGCGAGCTGAGATATATTGCAGCCGACACTGAGGATATGAAGCTTTTATCGTCGGAACTGGAGAAAAAATTATCGGACGGTGCGGATGCTTCATATATCGTTATTTCTGCGGACAGGCATCTTGCGTCAAAGACATCGCTGGTCGGAAAAATACTCTGCTCGGAAAAATACAGCGGATTCAGTCTGATCGCAATGTATGATGAGATGAAATATCTCCCGAAGGAGTGCAGAAAGGTCATAAATATCTGCGGAGGCGATGCAGTTATACGAAGCAGTGACGGTTCGGAAAATAAGGTTGAGCTTTACCCTCATATCACAATGGAGCAATGCCTTAAAAATTCGGTCTCACTTGCAAATATACAGCTTGCGGCGAACGACAGATCATACGAACTCCCGAATGTTATCACTTTTATGGAAATGATGGGAGCGGTCAAATGCGGACATCTTAACTGCGCTCAGAGATGGAAAGAGAATAACCCCGTCAACTCGCTGAAAACGCCGATAGGTGTTGATGAGAACGGAGATATATGCTATCTTGATCTTCATCAGGACGGTCAGGGACCTCATGGCCTTGTAGCAGGTATGACAGGCTCGGGAAAGAGCGAATTCATTATGACCTATATCCTTTCTATGGCTTTGAATTACAGTCCTGCCGAGGTATCGTTTATCCTTATAGATTATAAGGGCGGCGGAATGTCAACAGCGTTCCGCACGCTTCCTCATCTTGCAGGAATGATAACCAATCTTGACGGTTCGGATATAGCGAGGGCGCTTATTTCGATAGAAAGCGAATTAAAGCGCAGAGAGCATATTTTTGCCGAGACGGGAAAAAAGCTCGAAATGACAAATCTTGATATATATAAATATCAAAAGCTGTACCGTTCGGGAATGGTATCCGAGCCAATGTCCCATCTGTTCATAATTTCCGATGAGTTCGCCGAATTGAGAGCGCAGCAGCCCGAATTTATGGATAAGCTTATCAGCACGGCACGAATCGGCAGAAGTCTGGGCGTTCATCTGATACTTGCGACACAGAAGCCGAACGGCGTGGTGAGCGATCAGATATGGAGCAACAGCCGATTTAAGATCTGCCTTAAGGTTCAGGAAGCTGCGGACAGTATGGATATGATAAAGCGTCCCGATGCAGCGGAACTTTCAAAAACGGGAAGATTTTATCTTCAGGTTGGCTATAATGAACTGTTTATCATGGGTCAGTCCGCATGGTGCGGTGCGGCATATCGTCCCGACGAGGAAGAACACATCTCCTCGGAGATAGGGATATCGGTGATAGACAGCTGCGGAAGAAAACTGGCGCAAAGTGCGGCTGTCGATCTGAAAAGCTCTGACAGAAAATACAGCTCCGATCCCCAGAAACAGCTTGATGCAGTTCTTCAGTACATAAAGGAAACTGCTGAAGGTGAGAACCTTTCGGCAAGACCTATGTGGCTGCCGCAGCTTAAGCATGAAATATATCTTAGCGAGCTTCTCAATATGGAAGCTGCCGATCAGAGCGGCAATAAGCATTATGCGGATATCGGAATGTATGACGCTCCGGAAAAGCAGGAGCAGGGTCTGCTGTCTGTATCTCCGCTTGAGGATGGAAACATTGTGATATATGGTACGGCAGGCTCGGGAAAGCTTGCGTTTGTGACATCTCTCGTATGTTCAATGGCAGAGAAGTATTCCCCCGAGGAAGTAAATTTCTACATAGTTGATTTCGGAGAGGAAACGCTTATCCAGCTCAATGAGCTTCCCCATGTGGGAGAGGTCATCATACAATCATCGGCAGACAGAATAAAAAATCTGATGACATTTTTAAAGCGTCAGGCAGAGATAAGAAAAAATCTGTTTCTTGACTATGGCGGAGATTATCATACATTTTGCAGTGCGGGCAACAAGCTCCCCGAGATCATCGTCATAATAAATGAATACGGCGCATTCAGCGAATATATGAAGGGCGCAGTCGATACATCTGTTTTTCAGCTTGGAAAGCTCGGCATAAGCTTTGTTGTAACGGCATCGCTGATAAACGCACTGAATTTTTCCGTGCTTCAGAATTTCAGCCGTAAGATCGCAATGCAGCTCAATGACAATTCTTATTCCGTGATACTTGGAAAAGCGGGCAGACTTAGACCATATCCATGCAGAGGCAGAGGTCTGGTGCAGATAGGGGAAAAGGTGTATGAATTTCAGACGGCTTTTGCTGCCCCTGCGGACAAGCTTTCAAATTACTTCAAGGAATTGTCGCAGCGCAGGCAGAATGAATTCCCCGATAGCTCGGCTCTTGAAATACCGTCCCTTCCGCAGTATTACACCGTTGACTATCTGTATCGGAATAAGCTCGATAAATTCACGATATATGCTGTTCCTGTCGGATTATCCTCGGTCGAAGCCGAACCTGTGCTGTTTGATTTTTCGGAAAGGTTTACCGTTATTTCGCATAAAACGATGTTTGACAGCGGTGTTATCCGGGGAGTCGCAGAGCTGCTTTCGATGCTCGACGGTCATAAGACCGAGGTGGTCGATCCTTTTGATACGTTTGTGAACTGTGATATGGGATATACCTATATACATGGCAAAAAGGGTTCGGCAGAATATATGCAGAAGCTTTTTGATGATGCCCTGTATCGTCATAATAATTATAAAAAATGCAAAAATGACGGAGGACCGCTTCCTGTTTATGAAAGCAGGATAATAGTTTTCTGCGGTATGAGCAGGATATTGGAGCTTTTGTCGGCTGAACTGAAAAAGGATATTCTTGATATGTTCAACAGCACCGATCCAAAAACATCAAATTACAGATTTGTTTTTTACGAAAGGATCGGTGAATTGAACTCGCTGAACTGTATCCGCAGCTTTGCCGAAAGGACTAATTACACAAGCTATATATGGGCAGGGGACGGTTACAGCGAGCAGTATGTTCTTCCGCCGATAAAAACGCAGGCAAAGACCGATGAGATCATAAACGGCGGATATGTTGTATCGAAAAAGAAAATAAGCTGCGTTAAGCTCATCTGCTCAAAAGCTTCTGAGGAGGAAGACGATGAATAAAGTGCTGGTCAATATATATTTCCCTGCCGTATGCCGCTCGTATGATGTTTATATGCCGTGCGGAACGGAAATACAGCAGATAACCGAAATGCTGAAAAAGATCTGCGGAGAGCTTACAGACAATATGTTTGTTCCGACGGAGGATTCGGTCTTATGCGATAAAAAAACGGGAAACATTCTGGATATAAACGCCACCCCGAATGAGCTGTGTCTTATACACGGCTCGGAGCTTATGTTTATTTAAGGGAACTATAATATCGAGGAGAATAATTATGCACTTTTTTAAAAATCGTTTTGTTATAGGCTGTATATGCATTGTTCTTGCGGTTGCGATCGGCTTTATCGGCGTGCCGCTGCTGTCAAAAGCCGAAAATAAAAAGATAACCGTTATGATCGCAAAGGACAGCATTTCAAAGGGCAGCGAGGTCACTGTGTCAATGCTTTCCGAGCATAAGATAAGCAAGGGCGATATGCCTTATGACGGTGATACATACTATTCGGCTTCAACGATCAATGATTATTTCAGCGGCGGAGGAAAATTCTATGCTTCCTGCGATATTGAGGCTCATGATATAATGACCGCAAACAAGCTTTCGTCTCAGTATCCGTATACGGATATGGCAATAAGGACTCTTGATGATTCCCATTATGCTGTTGCGGCGGGCGTATCCTCGCTGTCGGCAGGCGTTGCGGGAAAGATCAGAGAGGGAGATGTGCTTACACTTATGATCTGCCCAGATAAGGACAAGGTTTTCATTGATTCATATTTGAATTATGTTAAGGTCATCTCGGTATCAAATTCGGAAGCCTCCGATATAAAGGACGGCACCGAGACCGGCGGAAGCAGGATACCTTCGGTAATAACCTTTGAGGTCAATATCGATCAGGCGATGCTTTTAGCGGAGTATAACAGCAATTACGGCATACATTACGCTCTGGCTGCAAGGGCTGATACGGATAAGGCGCAGAAGCTTCTCAGCGATCAGGATAAAATGCTTTCGGAGGAGCATAAGTACGGCAGATTGGCAGGAGATCAGCAATGAGTGCAAAGATAATCACAATATGGGGAAGTCCTGCGAGCGGAAAAACAGCTCTTGCCCTTGCATTGGGTGCACAGATCGCAGGCGAAAAGAAAAATGTTATCATACTTAACGGCGATAAGCTTATTCCTGCGCTGCCCGTATATATCCCGAGGGGAAAATTCTCCTCAGCCGATTCGATCGCCCCTCTCCTTATGTCCAACCGATACAGCGATATCGAGCTTGCACAGAGGATAAAGCCGCATGAAAAATCAGAGTACCTTGCTTTTATGGGCTTGTCCGCTTCGGAAAATTACATAACATATCACGAATTTTCCAAGGAAAGCGTTATCCGCATGATAAATAAATTAAGCACTCAGACAGACTATATCCTGATCGACGGAACATCAAATCCCTTGGAAAATATGATAACGCTGACGGGACTTGAGATATCCGATGCTGTGATAAGAGTTATGACGGCAGACGTGAAGGGCATTGTGTATATGAATGCCGCACGTAATATTTACAGAGATGATCGGTTTAAATATGACAGCCATATCACTGTGCTCGGAAATGTGAAAAACATCTCTCCCGAAACGGAAATAATGTCGGTCATGGGCAGTTTCGATTTTGTTCTGAATTATGCCTATGAAGCGGAGAACAAAATGATGTCGGGAGAATTAATGAAGAATTTCGGCAGGAGCGATGGAATAAGGTTTGAAAAAACAGTTTCGGATATTTACAAAAAACTGATATCAGCAAATTCCGCAGCGGAAAAGGAAAAACCACTACCAAAAAAATAACGGATAGGAGCAGGCAGTTAAATGAGCATTGATCTTGAAAGTTTTATCGGCAGAAAAGAGGGTGCTGTTTCCGAAAAAATATACAGCGGCAGTTCCGATAAGGGGAGTATCGACAGATACAATGAGGGTAAGGGTTTTTCATACCGCTACTATTCCGATATATTGAAAAATGTGCAGTCTTTTATGGCGACAACATATCAGGATATCCTTGCGGCAGATATGACAAAAACGGACAAGGCACTTGTAAAGGAGTATATCGGTCAATATCTTATCACGCAGAATATACGCTGCCATGAATGCCCCGAGCTTAGCGAGCTTGTCGATAAGCTGTATAAGGATATGGCGGAATTTTCTTTTATCACCGATTGGATAGAAAATGCGGACAAATATAAGATAGAAGAGATCAATATAAATTCATGGGACGATATCGAGATAATCGCCGACGGCGTAAAAAGCAAGACTAAAGAGAGATTCAACGACCCCCAGCACGCTGTCGATGTTATCCGACGTATGCTTCAGGTCAGCAATAACGTTATCGATGACGGTAACCCGACAGCTCTCGGTTCGCTCGCCAAGAATATCCGTATATCCGCTTTGAAAAGCCCTATCCTTGATGAAGATGTCGGTATCGCCGCTTCAATAAGAATAGTTGGTGCAAAAAGCCTTTCAAGGGAGAAGCTTTCGGAGGCAACGGCTACCGGTAAAATGCTTGAATTCCTTTCGTCGGCGCTCAGATATGGCATAAGCATCTGTATTGCAGGAAACACAGGCTCTGGAAAGACCTCCACCGCAGGCTGGCTGCTTTCGACCATACCCGACAACAAGCGAATATACACGATAGAGGAAGGCAGCCGTGAATTTGACCTTATCAGGCGCAATGCGGACGGTTCTGTCAGAAACAGTGTTATACACACCATCACCAAAACAACGGTCGATGGTCTGAATGATGTTACGCAGGAGGATCTGCTCGATTTTTCCCTGCGTTTTGACCCCGATATCATATGCGTCGGAGAAATGCGCAGCAGGGAAGCCTTTGCGGCACAGGAGGCATCGAGAACAGGTCATACTGTTATCACGACGATACATTCCAAGACCGCTGTCGGTGCATATATGCGAATGACGACTCTGGCAAAGAGGGCTTATGAATTTTCCGATGAGACCCTTATGAAGCTGATGGTCGAGGCGTTCCCTATCATTGTATATCAGCGTCAGCTGGAGGATCACAGCCGAAAAATAACGGAGATCATCGAGGGCGAAGGGTATCAGAACGGAAATGTTGTTTACAGAACGCTTTTCAGGTATGTTGTTGATGAGAATATCATAGAGGACGACAAGACCACTGTTCTGGGGCATTTTGATGAACCGAGCGGTATCAGCGACCGACTGAGGAGCGAATTTCTGCGGAATGGCGCAGGAAGAAAACTGGTCGATATGTTTTGCAGGCAATGATCTTATTTTAGAATGGAGCTGTTTTGGTGAAATACATAAGTTATGCTTTCGCTGTACTACTTATTATCGGAGTTTTTCTGGTTTTTGATATTTCCCCGAAAAATCTGATCGCAGATCTTAAGCTTCTCATAAATGAAGCAAGAAGATTTTATCGGCAGAAAAAGTATTCAAAAAGAATACCTATAAAAAAGCAGATAGAATTGGTGACGGGAAAAAAGAGATCTAATTTCATTGTGAAAAACTTCAATGATGCACGGAATATCCTTTTTGCAAATAAGCGGTCAAAGAGCATAAAAACGGTTTATATTGCGAGCGTTATAGGCGTTTGTGCTGCGTTCATGATCTCGGCTGTGCTGAAAAATGTGTTTATTCTTCCGCCGCTTGCGGTGGGGCTGGCGCTTATACCTGCGTGGTCGGTCAAGATAATGGAGGCTCGTTTTATCAGGAATATCAACGATGAGCTTGAAACGGCACTGTCGTGTATAACAGCTTCTTATATGAGGACCGATAATATCGTGCTGGCTGTTGAAGAAAATCTGGAATTTTTAAACCCACCCGTCAATCAGGCGTTTATGGTGTTTTACAATGAAAATAAGCTTATAAATTCAAATGTTGTATATGGTATAACAAAGCTTAAGGGTTCATTTGAAAGCACGATCTTTGCCGAGTGGTGCGATGCAATGATACAATGCCAGAGCGACAGGAATCTTAAAGCGACGCTTTATCCGATCGTTCAGAAATTTACCGATGTAAAAAGGGTTCAGGCGGAGCTTGATACGTCAATGATGCTGCCGATGCAGAATTTTATAATCATGACGGTAACGCTGCTTCTTGCAATACCGATAATGTCGTCAATGCAGCCGGGATGGCTCGATATACTTATCAATACATTGGGCGGAAAGATACTTTTATCGCTGACGATCGTGGTCGTGATATTCGGGATAAACAAAGCGATAAATCTTTCCAAGCCGATCGAATATAAAAAGTAGGTGAAGCAATGGAAGCTGTTTATACCGTTTTAAAAAGTATGACTCCGCTGCAGATATTGTGCATTATTGTCACTGTGCTGCTGTTGACGGTGGGAGCGTATTATATCGTCACGGAATTTCTCATTATCCCCGACGATAAAGCAAGACGTGCCGTACTTAATTACGGAAAGGGAATAGGGAAGATCAGCTCGGAGGAGATGATCGCATTGATCGCCTCAAAAATAGAGCGGTTTGTCCGACTTGATGAAAACTATGCGGTCATACTCAAGAAAAAGCTTATTGCAGCGGAGATGACATATTCGCCCGAATGCTATGTTTCAAGGGCACTTGCAGGCGGAATAACGGCTGCGCTTTTCGGAATACCGTTTTGTATCGTCTTTTCGTATTTCATCAATTGGATAATAACAGCCGTTGTATTTGTGATACTTGGGATATTCTCTTATTTTAAGATGCTCGGCGAGGCAGATGAGATAATAAAGAAAAAAACAGAGCTTATTGAACCCGAGCTTGCTTTGTTCGCAAGTACAGTTCAGAAGCAGTTATCAAGCACGACGGACATCATAAAGATATTTGAGAGCTACCGCAAGGTATGCAGTGACGCATTCAGGCATGAAATAGATGTAACGATCGCAGATATGAAAACAGGTTCGTATGAGATCGCATTGCTGAATATGGATAACCGCATCCGCTCGGATGCTTTGTCGCAGATAATAAGAGGTCTGCTCTCGGTGTTAAAGGGCGACGATCAGCGAATGTATTTTGATATGCTTGTGCATGATCTTGCCAATGCGGAGCGTGAGCGCCTGAAGCGTGCGGCTCTGAAACGTCCGTCAAAGCTCAATTCGGCGTCTGTGATGATACTGATATGCTTTGTGCTGATACTTATTTACATAATAGGATATCAGATCTATATTGAAATGAAGGATCTGATTTAAAAGGATAGATCCGACCGCTTTATACTAATTTTTAAACTGAAAGTGTACAAAAAATCAAGCAAAAGCTCGCATATATGGCTTTTGTGCCGATTTTTTGTCTACACTTTGATTAAAAATTAGTATTAATTGCGATCGTATTTATATAATATCTGATAATGTTAGGAGGTAATAATATGTCAGCTTTTGAAAAAAAGATGCTGTCTTTGGCAATTAAGGCTGAGTGCAAATTAGAAAATTCCCGCCGTAAAGTTGCCGAAAAGATCAAGGAAGATACTGCCGAGGGCTATATGGATACTCTTATTAAGATCCTTATATCGGTAGTTCTCGGTGTGGCACTGCTTGCCGCTCTCAAGGTATTTATAATCGACAAATTCTTCCCTGAGCTTGAACAGCAGATCATGGATATGTTTACCGCATCGGGAAGCTCAGACGGCGGCGCTTCAGCTCCGGCATAAAAGCTGTCGGCGATACTATCGGCTGAAGTTTGTGCCTGTAACTTTTATGGGTACAGACTTCAGCAAAATTTTAACGGGGGAAACACAATGAAAAAGCCTCATATAAGTAAAATAAAAAGATGTTTTTCGGATGACTCCGGAGAATTTTATATACAAACGCTGATAGGCATATTTATTTTTATGCTTGTTCTTATGATCGGTATTGCACTGACTCCGATAGTTCTGAAAAAGATAAAGATCGATTATGCCGCAGATGAGATCGCAAGATATGTTTCATTGACGGGAGATTCTGATATAGAAGAAGAGGAAATACAGGGAATAATCAACACCTATGATATCGACTATTCAAATATCACCATCGCCGCCGATAAACCCGAACCCGAGGACGAAACGAGGATACAGTTATCCGACGGATTTTCGGTCACAGTCGATCAGCCGATGCAGATAAGCTTCGGCGGACTGCATCACAGCTTTTCAGTGACCATAACATCGGTTGCGAGAGGACGAAGCGAGGTGTACTGGAAAGAATTAGACCGTCCCTGAGGTGATATTTATGCATAATATTCTTTTAGCCTTAAAAAATAAACTGAAAAGCAATTCTGCTCAGACAGCGATCGGAAACCTGTTTGTCTTTCTGTTTATAGCGATGATTCTGCTGCTGATAATGCGTGCCGTTGAACTTTTTGCGATTGTGAAAAATTCAAGAGATTCGCTCGAACGGGCGGCACTAAGCGTTGCAGCGGTCAATGAATACAGGCTGTATGGAAATTTCCGTGAAAATGTTATAAACGATGATGAATTGCCAAATCTTATTACTTCGGATGAGGTGATAAACGTTCTGACAAACGAACTCAGCATGCAAAGCAAAGACGGCGAAGTCTATAAAATGAGAGGAGACAACAGCGGATATTACTATATGCTTTCCGATATTACAGCCAATGCTGTTATAGAGAAGAACGCCAATATTGACAGGTATAAAATAGAGACCTCAGCCGTTTTGTATATTCCGATAAACTTTATGGGTTTTCAGGATATGGAGTTCCCGATCAATGTATCCTGCGTTTATGCTTCCAAGCTCAATGCAGAGCGTTAAACAATGAAATAAATAACAAAACTCCCGAAGTCACCCTCGGGAGTTTTTATTTATCCAAGCTCTTTAAGAGCCTTTATCCTGCTGAAAATGATGCAGACAAGAACGCCTGCAATGCCTATTACGAAAAATAGAAATGCTGCGCCCGAGCCTTTGGCTGTGCCGAAAATATTCAGCAGCAGTTTGTTGTCGGTGCTTGCCATAAAGGGTTCAAACACGCTGTCGACCAGATATCCGCCGAGAAAATATCCGACGGGAATGGAGAAAAACTGGAGCGTATTTCGCACGGAATAGACACGTCCGAGCATTTCCTTCGGGACTGTGCTGCGGAAGATGACGTCATAGTTTGCGCTCATGAGCGGTATGACGATCCAGCCGAGGGTCGCACCTATGCACCAAACGGGGGTACTGTTTCCGAATGCGAGCAGGAAATTTTCCGTACTCATTGAGATCATCAGGCACACGCATATCGCTTTTGAGCGGCTTTTCGGCTTCGGGAAAACCGTTGCGATAACGCTGCCGACGAGCGTTGCGATGCCTACGCTGCTGCTGACTGCGCCGAGTGAGGCTTCACTGCTTTTTGAGAGGACAAGTGCAGGAAGTGCGGCTTCATAGATAGATGCGATGAAGTTTATTGCAGCGAGAAAAAGTATCATACAGAGTATGCCCTTGTTCCTGCCGAGGTAGGAGATGCCGCTTTTTGCCGATTGCAGAAGTGTTTCCTTGCTGCTTTCGTTTTGGGGTGTTTCGGGAATTTTTATAAAGAAAAGAAGCACCGTGAAAGCAACGGCAAATGTTGCGAGGTCGAATGCGATAACGGCGTCAAGCCCTGCAAAGGAGACTATCGCAGCCGCAAGAGCGGGAGTCAAGATCGAAACGAGCGAATTTGAAAAATACCGCATTGCGCTTGTTTTCTGATAGTGCTTTTCGGGCGTGAGAATCGTCGCCGCAACATCGGAAGCAGGCGACTGCACCGAGTTCATAAGACCGTTAAGGGCATTGAGAATGTAAAGATGCCAGACTTCCAGCGAGCCTGTTTTAAGCAGGACGAGTACGCAGACCGTTGTAAGTGCTGCGAAGCTGTCACAGATGAGCATCACGGCTTTCTTGTTCCATTTGTCGCTTATAGCACCTGCAAAAATGCTTACGATAACATAGGGTGCGTAGGAACAGACCGTCAGCATGGCGGTAGTCAGTGCCGAGCCGCTGTCGTTGTAGAGCCATATCACCAGCGCAAAGCCCGTCATTGAGCTGCCGAGCGAAGAAAGTGCCTGCGTGAGCCATAGAATAATAAATGTTCTGAGTTCTTTTAATGTATTCATAATACCTTGCTCCTTTAAATTTGATCTAAGTCAAAGTGCAAGGTATGACGGTCAGATCAAGTGACCTCTATGCAATCCGTCATTCCTTGCATAGAGCCGTGATGATGCAAAGTATCATTGCAGTTCCATCTCCTATTTTTTCGCCGTGAAAAATAAACGCGGCATTTTTAATATGATATTCCCGTCCGCCTGAACGGGGTAGTTAGCCTTTATCCTTTCAAGCAGGTCGGAAAGAAAATCCTTCTTTTCCGTTTCGTCAAGTGCTTCGAGATACGGGCGCAGACCGCTGCCCTTGTACCAGTCGATAACGGAGCTGTGCGAGGGGACGATGTGATAATACGAAGTGTCCCACATTTCGACTTCGGAAGCCGATTTGCAGAGTATATTATATGTTTCCTCGGGGGAGAGATTGTGGAAATTGTGTATGCTGTCAAGCTTTTTCCATCTGCCGTTTGCAACAAGGCTGTTCAGCTCGTGATAGAACATCGCATTCCGGACGAGCGGCATCTGAACGGCAAGAATTCCGCCGTCATTGAGCTTTCCGATAAGCTTCGGGAGCAGTTTTTCGTGGTCGGGTATCCAGTGCAGGCAGGCGTTTGAGAAGATAAGGTCGAATTTGCCCGGTTCTTCAAGCCCATCGGGAACGAAGCATTTTCTGAACTTCATTTCGGGATAGGAAGCCGAGGCTTTTTCAAGCATATTGTCCGAGCTGTCGATGCCGAGGATATCCGCTTCGGGGAAGCGTCTGAAAAGCTGAGCTGTGCTGTTTCCGGGACCGCAGCCGATGTCGAGAACCGTTTTCGGCTCGATATGAAGCCTGTTTATAAGGTCTGCTGAGGGCTGAGTGCGCTCTCTTTCAAATTTAGTGTATTGGTTTGAGTTCCAGTCGCCCATAAAAACACCTCCGCAGAAATCTGTACATATTATAGCACGGTAGGAGCGACTTTTCAAGCTTTTTTGCATAAAAAATCACACAGCCCTGCCAATGTACGGAAACATAACGGAAAATGTTAAGAATAGTTGGTTGCAAAGCACGGAATTATGCGATATAATACATTTCAGAAGATATGAAAAAAATGATTTTTCATACATATATGAAAGGGGAGTCCGTTGTGATAAACGAACGCTTAAAGGATCTGCGACGTGAAAAAGGTTACAGTCTTGAATATGTTGCGGAAAAGATAAATGTTTCACGGCAGACCGTTTCAAAGTGGGAATCGGGCGAAACTGTCCCCGATGTGCTGAAATGCAAGGAGCTTGCCGATATTTACGATATCTCTATGGACGAGCTTCTTGCAGAAAAAGGCGAGGATCCCGAGGAAAAGCGCACGGGAAAATACGCTTTCGGCGTTGTCCGTGTGGGCGAGAGGGGACAGATAGTTATCCCGAGCAGAGCGAGAAAGATTTTTGGCATCGGCAAGGGCGATATGCTGCTTTTTCTCGGCGATATACACAAGGGAATGGCTATCGTTCCGCTCAAACAGCTTGGCGGTGAATTCGGCTTCGATATGACGGAGGAAGATAACGATGATGATAAGGATAAGTGACCTCACGAAGTCTTACAAGGGCGTGAAAGCGGTGGACAGACTTTCGCTCGAGGTCGGCGAGGGTGAGCTTTTTTCGCTGCTCGGTGTGAACGGTGCAGGCAAGACCACGACGATAAAAACGATGTGCTGTCTTTGTCCGTTCGATTCGGGAAGCATTGAGATAGGCGGCTTTGACGTTGAAAAGCAGCCCGAAAAGGTCAAAACGCTTATCGGCGTTTCGCCGCAGGAGACCGCAGTTGCACGAAATCTTTCCGTCTATGAGAACCTTGTGCTTATGGGCGGCGTTCACGGCTTTTCAAAGGAGAAATCGAAAAAAATTGCCGAGGAAATGATAGGCAAATTCAATCTTTCAAAATTCCGCAATATGCAGGCGAAAAAGCTTTCGGGCGGCTGGCAGCGGCGTCTGAGCATTGCGATGGCGCTCGTTTCCGACCCGAAGGTGCTGTTTCTGGACGAGCCGACGCTCGGGCTGGACATTATCGCCCGTTCGGAGCTTTGGGACGTTATCCGTGAGCTGAAGGGCAAGGTCACGATCATCCTCACAACGCATTATCTTGAAGAATCGGAGAGCCTTTCCGACCGTGTTGGCATAATGCGTGACGGAAAGCTGCTTTTCTGCGGAAAATGCGATGAGCTTGTGCGCTCGACAGGTGCGGAAAGCTTTGAAGATGCGTTTGTAAAGACTGTAAAGGAGGGAAAACACGAATGAAAATGACAGCTTTTTCATCAAGAGTTGCGAAAGAGATAATCCGTGACCCATTGAGCCTTATTTTCGGCTTGTGCTTTCCCGTTGTGCTGCTTTTGCTGCTCTCGGCGATAAATGCGAACGTTCCCGTCAATGTTTTTGACATAGAAAAGCTCACACCCGGAATTGCGGTTTTCGGATATTCATTCCTTACGCTTTTTTCGGCGCAGCTGGTTTCGGGCGACCGCTGTTCGGCGATGCTGCAAAGACTTTTCACCGCTCCGATGTCGGCGGCTGATTTTATCTTCGGCTATATGCTGCCGCTTTTCCCGATGGCAGTTGTGCAGAGCATAGTCTGCTTCGGTGCGGCGATGCTCCTCGGGCTTGAACCGACCGTGAATATAGTGTTTGCGATGCTTCTGCTGCTGCCGTCTGCGCTGTTTTTCATCGCTCTCGGTGTTCTCTGCGGAACTTTGCTAAGCGAAAAAGCAGTCGGAGGACTTTGCGGTGCGCTGCTGACGAATCTCACGGCGTTTGCATCGGGCGCATGGTTCGACCTTTCGCTTGTGGGCGGTGCGTTCAAGAAGATATGCGAGCTTCTCCCGTTTGCGCACAGCGTTTACATAGGAAGAAATGCACTCTCGGGAAATTTTGCGGATATCTTCCCCGATATGTACTATGTTCTGGGATATATGCTTGCGGCGATGGTGCTTGCAGTCATAGCTTTTATGAAGAAAATGAGATCGATATAAAATCACCCGAACGATCATATTCTGTGACCGTTCGGGTGTTTTCGTTTTATCAATGAAAGCTCATTTTCGCCCCTGCAAAAAAGCAGCGGCTATTGCGCCTATCCCTAAAAAAATAAAGCTGTATGCAATTGCGTAAGTCCAGACGGGGAAGGTCAGCAACTCTGTTTTTATAGTCACGGTTGCGCCGATCATCGCTATAACTGCGCTCGGGATAAGGAAAAGCAGTGTCTTTTTTCTCTTGCCGACAATAATAAATGCAAGCATTGACACTATCAGCGGCAGGAAAAATATACTTCGTGTGAAGCGCAGCTTTCCAATACGAAACACGGCATAACTGTTAAATGTCGGGGGTGCAAGCCACAGCCACAGCACAGCGGCTATCAATATGAACGCACCGACGGAGGCGAGGATCAGCTGCTTCGATGTCGGCTTTTTTACTAAAGAGGGGCGGGACATCACTGCGAACGTTTCCTTGTGGTCACGCTTCATTTCTTTTATTTCGGCTTCAAGCTGTTTTAGCTTCTGCTTTTTTTCCTTTTCCCGTTCTTTAAGTTCGTTCATTCTGATCCACCATTTACAAAAAAGGCGCAGCCGCAAACTTCGCAGGCTGCGCCGAATTTATTTATTCTTAGAGAAGAATTGACTTGCCTGTCATTTCTTCAGGCTGAGGAAGTCCCATTATCTTGAGCATTGTAGGTGCGAGGTCTGCGAGAACGCCGCCTTCACGGAGTTCGCCCTTCTGACCTGCGATGATAAGAGGAACAACGTTTGTTGTATGAGCTGTGAACGGCGAGCCGTCGGGTTCATACATCTTATCAGCGTTGCCGTGGTCGGCTGTGATAAGTGCTGTGCCGCCGTGTGCAAGGATAGCGTCAACTGTTCTGCCAACGCAGGTATCAACGGCTTCAACAGCCTTTACTGCTGCATCGAATACGCCTGTGTGACCAACCATATCGCAGTTAGCGTAGTTGAGGATTATCATATCATACTTTTCGGAGTTGATAGCTTCAACGACCTTGTCTGTAACTTCGTAAGCGCTCATTTCAGGCTGGAGGTCGTAAGTCGCAACCTTTGGAGAGTTGACGAGGATTCTGTCCTCGCCCTCATACTGCTTTTCTACGCCGCCGTTGAAGAAGAAAGTAACGTGAGCGTACTTTTCTGTTTCAGCGATACGGAGCTGCTTAAGACCCTTTTCGGAGATATACTGACCGAGTGTGTTGTTGAGGGACTGCGGCTTGAATGCGACCTTAACGTTAGGCATTGTTGCATCATACTGTGTAAAGCAAACGTAGGTTACGGGGAAGAAGCCGTTCTTTCTCTCGAAGCCCTTGAAGTCGGGGTCAACGAAGGTTCTTGTGATCTCACGAGCTCTGTCGGGGCGGAAGTTGAAGAAAATGATGCTGTCGTTAGCCTTGATGCGCTCTGTTCCGCTGATAACAGTCGGGATAACGAACTCATCGGTAACGTTGTCAGCGTAGGACTTTTCAACTGCTGCAACAGCATCGTCAGCCTGATTGCCCTCGCCGTAAACGAATGCAGCGTAAGCCTTTTCAACTCTGTCCCAGTTGTTATCTCTGTCCATTGCATAGTAACGACCGGAAAGGCTTGCAATTTTGCCGATGCCGATCTCGTTCATCTTTTCCTGAAGCTCTGCAACGAAGTCCTTGCCGCTCGTAGGAGGAACGTCACGTCCGTCGAGGATAGCGTGAACGAATACCTTTTCAAGTCCTGCCTGCTTTGCAAGCTTTAAAAGACCGTAGAGGTGAGTGTTGTGGGAGTGAACACCGCCGTTGGAGAGAAGTCCGAAGAGATGAAGAGCTGTGCCGTTCTTTTTGCAGTTGTCAACAGCTTCGTTAAGAGCCTCGTTCTTGAAGAAATCGCCGTCGTCAATGGACTTTGTGATCCTTGTAAGCTCCTGATAAACGATCCTGCCTGCGCCCATATTTGTATGACCAACTTCGGAGTTGCCCATCTGACCGTCAGGAAGACCAACGCACATTCCGCTTGCGCCGATAGTTGTGTGAGGCCATTCTGCGAGGTATCTGTCAAGGTTAGGCTTCTTTGCGGCTGCAACGGCATTGCCGTAGGTATCCTTATTGATGCCGCAGCCGTCCATAATGATAAGAGCGGTTGGTTTTTTTGCCATAAATATCAATCCTTTCATTTTTTCACAGACAGAAGAATTTCGGGATAAGCCAGAAGCCGACATAGTAATCGGTCGTTCGATCGAAGGGGTCGTAGTCCTCCCAGACCTTGTAGCCTAAACCGTAGTGATCCTTGCTGCCATTTTCATAATCGATAACGGTAAAACAGAAAACAGGAGGGAGCTTGTACCGCTTTGCACGGACAAGGTCGGTCGCAAAAAAGCCTGCGGAAAGGACGGCTAATGTGCATAAAAGCACGATGAACGCCCGTTTTGCGCTGAATTTTTTCGCCGCCCTCATTTATCGCTCTCTCCTGTTGATAGTCGTTAGAATCAGCCGTTTACAGCAGCCTGTACGATAGTGTTGAAGTCGTTAGCCTTAAGGGAAGCACCGCCGATAAGACCGCCGTCAACGTCAGGCTTGGAAAGGAGTTCTGCAGCGTTGCCTGCGTTCATAGAACCTCCGTACTGGATCGTAACAGCGTCAGCAACAGCAGCACCGTAAAGCTTTGCAAGAGTTGCACGGATGAATGCGCAAACCTCCTGAGCCTGATCTGCAGTAGCAGTCTTGCCTGTGCCGATAGCCCAAACAGGCTCGTAAGCAATGATAGTTTTCTTGATATCATCAGCGGAAACGCCTGCAAGGTCAAGCTTGATCTGACGAGCGATAACTTCCTCTGTGATGTTTGCTTCTCTTTCCCAAAGAAGCTCGCCAACGCAAACGATAGGCTTAAGACCTGCAGCAAGAGCAGCCTTTGTGCGCTTGTTTACGGTCTCGTCTGTTTCGCCGAAGTACTGACGGCGCTCGGAGTGACCGAGAACAACATATTCAACGCCGACTTCAACGAGCATATCAGCGGAAATCTCGCCTGTGAAAGCGCCGCTCTTTTCAAAGTGAACGTTCTCTGCGCCAACCTTAACGTTAGAGCCTGCGGTTGCAGCAACAGCAGTTTCAAGGTTTGTGTAAGGAACGCAAGCGATGACCTCAACCTTGCCCTCTGCATTAGCAACGAGCGGTTTGATAGCTTCGAGAAGCTCCTTAGCTTCGGGACGGGTCTTGTTCATCTTCCAGTTACCTGCGATAACAGCTTTTCTTAAAGTCTTATTCATGATAAAAACTCCTTTTTATATATTGAGATCACGCTTTAAAACAGTTATATTAAAAAGCGAAAATTTTTCCCATATAAGTATAACATAAAACGGCACTATATATATTAAATTTGTGTGAATATATTTGGCATTAAATGTAGATTATATGAACAAGAACTAACTTGATACAATTGTGGGATACTGCGAAGCCAACTAAAGTTTACGTTAATCCTGCAAGAATTTCGCTTTTTTTAAATGGTGGCAGGGGTCAAGGGTCGCTTCCGCAGAAGCGAAATACCCTAAACTAACAGCATAACGTCAGCCCGCAACAGCGAAATCGGCAAAAGCCCGAAAAGTAAAGAAAAAAATTATCAATTATCAACTGTCAATTATCAATTAAAACTTAAACCTGCTTTTTTATTTTTTTGAAGCCTTTGACGATAAGTCGGTATTCCTCGAGAGCCTTGTCCGCCGCTTCCTTTGCAATGCTTTGTCCGCCGTAGCAGGCTTGCTCAAACGGAGTGATGATATCTTCCGCATTTTTATCCGTCTTTGCGGCGATGAATTCCGAAAGCTGTCTCGGAGTGAACGTTTTTGTGTCCGTTTTAAAGTGCTTTGAGAGCTTTGCCGAAAGTCGGTTATAGAGCATTATCACTGCCTTGCCGCCGTCCGAATGCTTGACCCGAAGGATAAAAAGCTTTTCGCTTATCGTCGGCATAAGGATTATCAGCATCAGCAGCAGTACGCCGAGGGTGACTACGGTGACGCTTGTCGCAAAGATGGCTGCATAATCAGTCTCGTTGTTTTCGTTTCCGCTGCCGCCGCCCGTGCCTGTGCCGCTGCCCGAGACGGTCGGTTCGTATATCGTCCAGCCTGCGCCTGCGATGTAGACCTCGGGGAAGGCGTGGGCGTTTTCGGTCGAGATGCTGTAAACTCCCGGGGTCTGTACTTCGCCGCTGTTGAAGCCCTCGACATAGTGGACATTCAGACCTGCGGCTTTGGCGAGCAGGCAGAATGCGGTCGCAAAGTCGGAGCAGGTTCCTCTTTTGCTTTCGGTGACGAAAAATTCGGGAGTATCTTCATCTGTCGGCGCTCTGTAACCGAGGTCGTATGAGAAGCTGCCGTCGTTGAAGAATGCCTCGATAGCTTCGGCCTTTTCGTAGTCGTAGGTCAGACCCTCGGTGATGCTTGCGGAAAGGGTGCGCATTTCCTCGGAAATATCGTACTGCTCAAAGCCGGCAAAGCTTGATGGAAGATCGGAAAATTCATTATTGTATTCACGCAGAAATGCAAAGACCGTACTGTAGCTGTCATCGCTTAGTCCGCAGTTTATCATATCAATAAGAAGTTCATAGAAATCCTCTGCGCTCATATTGCAAAGCCCCGACTCGATATAACCGCTCGAATAGGCAGCGTTCCTGCCGTAAAAGTCAACGGAATATTCCTCGTTTGGGCGCAGGAATGCGTTGTTCACAGTAGTGTCGGTCATAATTTCGCCGAGGTCGGTGCGCCTTGTTGACGTTACATCGCTTCGTCCGTACAAAGAGGTGTCGATCGTTCTCTCGGGAGCAAGCAGGTAGACTGACGGATAATTTATCGGCTTTATATAGGCTGTATGAACGGTTTCTTCAACGGCTGCAAACCGGTCAAGCATTTTTTTGTCGATGTCCTCGGGGAGAAGCTGCCCGCCCTTATCAAGATATTCAAGATATGCGTTTGCAAGCTTTGAAAGGCTTCGTTCCTTGGCTTCGTTCTGCCAGTTGAAGCGGCACATTCTGCTCGGGACGGCTGTTTTCGAGAACCACCAGCGGTTCTCGCTGTCGTAGCTGTCATAGACCTGAACTTTGTAGTATTCGGGCGTGTCAACATTGACAACGAAAAGCTCCTGTTTTTCCATCTGATTGTAAAGGTCGGCATTGCCCGAATGTTCGGTGTAGCTGCCGTCGATCCTGCCATAGCTTCCGCTGAATGAGAACCAGGAGCTGAACTGCTCGAATTTTTCGTAGTAAGGCGTTTCCTGCGGCTTCGGGATAAGCAGTGCGACAAGAAGTGCGGCAGCGGCAAAGTCGGCATAACCCGTCAGAGCAGCCGCCTTTCCGTGATCGGGGACAGCTTTGTCCGAGGTCTTATAATGATAAAGATAAAGCAGGACATCGACCGCTGCAAGTGCGGATGCATAAAATGCCGGCACCGGCTGGGAAGCCTTGATGAATACCGCACAGGGTATCATCGCAAGCAGGGTCAGTATCGAAACACGGTAAATAAGGTGCGTGAAATAATACACTGCCGAGCTTATGAAAAACGTGAAAAACAGCATCAGCGAAAGCATATATGCCGCATTCGTTTCGATAGTCGCAGCACCCGTCATGAACCATTCGATAAATTCTATCCTGCTCGGCGCAAACGCCATAATAACGTCAATTGCGGCGAATACGACAGCCATCATTCCCGCATAAACGAAAAATCCGATCTTTTTATGCTTAGAAATAAAGTCGAGAGCCGCAAAGAAAACGAGCGTCAGCCCTGCCGAGAACAGCTCATACAGATTAAAATACGTTTTAAGGTAAAGATAGGCGAGTGCAGAGCATATTATCTGCACAAAAATGAACGGCAGAGCCTTTTTTGCCGCATTTTTCCGTGAGAAAAATCTTACATTTTCCAAATCTGCCGCTCCTTTCCGATAAAGTGTTTATTCGATAAAATCGTCTGCGATAAAATCAGAGCCGTTTATTTCGGTCGGGATATCGTGAGCTATCGCAGTGAATTTCAAGCCGTAATTTTCGGCGTGATCCATTTCTGCTTTGAGCAAGGCATCTGCGCAGGGCGTGAAAAGCATCGCCGCACCGATCTTTTCCGCATCGCAAAGCTCTTTTACGGGAAGTCGGGGCGCTTTTTCGGGCGAATTGAACTCATACCGTGCAAGCGCCGTCCGAAGCTCGGAAAGCCCCGATTCATCGTTGACCTCGTGCGGCTCGAAGCCGTTTTCCGTCCGAAACCATACAGAGCTTTCAAAGCCAAGCTTCAAAAGCGCAGAACAAACGCCGAGCGAACCCTCGACCGATCGCTCGCAAAGCCTGCGATCGGTTCCGCCGCTGTCGATTACGACAGTCTGCTGCATAGCTTCGATCTCATCATCAAGTCGGACGAAGTATGCATCCTTTTTTGAGGAAAGCTTCCAGTTTATGCGCTTTATCGGGTCGCCTTCGGCATATTCCCGGTGGGTGAAGCCCGGCATTCCGCCGAACATACTGTAGCTGTCGTTTTCCTTGGTGTCCTCGCTTTCGTCCGAAAAACGCATCGCATCAGCCGCCGAGCGAATAAATGGGCAGTCGGGCGAGATCTCGGGAATATCGGGGAAAACATAGACTTTTTCGCTGCTCGGGAGCGGTTTTACGCCGAAGCTGATAAAATTCATAAAGTCGGAAACGGTTATCTTCGCTTCGCCGATATGGAGCGCACCCCACATCGTCGGCTTTATCACAGCGTCAAAGCTTGTGCTGCCCTTTGCACTGACGGCGGTGGAAAATTCGGACGAGTCATAGACCGCACCGTCCGTTTCGGCAAGCTTTATTTTTATGTTTGAAATGGGGAGCAGGCTGTCATTCGTGAGCCTGATGTGAAGCTTCAATTCTTCATTTTTGTAAACAAGAGTGCTGCCAAACGACATTTCCGCACGGATAAGACCTTTTTTATACGAAATAAAGGTCATAAGCTGAACGATAAGCGAAAACACGAGCGCAGCCGCAAGAATGTAAAAGAACATCCAGCCTGTCGCCGCCGACATATAAAGTGCAAAAACGAGCGAAAGTCCGAGTGCGATGATGTAGCCAAGACAGCGAACGATAAATGCAGCCGCTCGGCTCTGCTTTTTTGGAGGACGACTTTTTTTCATAGCCTGTCCCTCTTACTCGGTCGGAACCGAAACGCCCGAAACGGCAGCTTCGATAACAGCCTCGGCAGAACCGAGCAAAGCCTTGCCCTTCGGCGAGAGCATTATCCTGTGCGCAAGTACGATAGCGGCGCAGTCCTTTACATCATCTGGGGTGATGAAATCCCTGCCGTCGATGAAAGCCCTTGCCTTCGCAGCCTTGAAAAGTGCAATGCTTCCTCTCGGGCTTACACCGAGCTTGATATTTTCATCGTTCCTCGTCGCTTCCGCAATGGAAACGATGTAGTTCTTGACATTTTCAGCCGCACGGACTTTCTTCGCTTCGTCCTGCAAAGCGGCAACATCGTCCGTTGTGATGACTGCGGAAAGCTTTGAAACTGGGTTCTCGAATTCGTTTCGTTCGAGGATAGCACTCTCCTCGGTCAAGGTCGGATAACCCATGCTTATGCGCATAGCAAAACGGTCCATCTGCGCCTCGGGAAGATGATATGTGCCGTAGGTCTCAACAGGGTTCTGCGTTGCAAGAACCATAAACGGGCGCATGAGCGTGTGCGTCTGACCGTCAACGCTTATCTGACGTTCCTCCATAACTTCGAGCAGAGCCGACTGTGCCTTTGGTGAAGCACGGTTTATCTCGTCAGCAAGCAGGAAGTTGCAGAAAGCCGCTCCCTTTTTATACTCAAATTCGCCCGTAGTTCTGTTTATCATCGAAAATCCTGTGATATCGGACGGCATAATGTCAGGCGTGAGCTGAATACGGTTGAAGCTTCCGCCGACAGAGCGTGAAAGTGCCGCCGCAAGCTGGGTCTTTCCAACGCCCGGAACGTCCTCGATAAGAACATGACCCTCCATAATGAGCGCAGTTACGGCGTTCAGAATAACATCGTGCTTTCCGACGATGACCTTTTCAATGTTTTCGATAAGTGCGGAAATTCTTTTATCCATAATTTTCTCCAAGTCTTTTTATAAAAATTCCGTCAGCAAAATTATTATAATAGTATTATTATGTAATAATTTTTTGACGGATATTTATTCCTTATGATTTTTTAGACTTCATAACAAGTATAGTTGCAAGAACTGCGATAACAACAGCCATTGCAACGATGACGACAACAACGCCAACGCTTAAACCACTGCTCTGCGGTGCAGGAGCTTCTGCGGTCTCGGCAGCTTCGGTCTGCTCAGTCTGTTCTGTTTCGGCTGAGGTTTCTTCGGTCACTGCTGCTTCGTTTTCCGATGAGTCCTTAGTTTCGGCGGCTTCCGTTACTTCGGCAGGCTCGGGAGCTTCAACGGGATATTCGCCGTCAAGATCGCCTGTGACTTTGAGGTTATTGTATTCCCAAGCTGTGTAGCTTTCTGCGCTGTCGGGGTAAACGTGAACAGTTCCGCCGACGTTCATAAATGCGCTCGAAGCGTTTACCGACGGCGCATTTTCGGCATAAACATAAATATCGGTGAGGTTATTGCAGTCAGCAAAAGCACCGTCACCGACCGATGTTACTGATGGTCCTATGATCATCTCTGAAAAGCCGCACTTGCCGAAAGCATTTGCGGGAATGTCCGTTACCTCGGGCGAGACCGTGAAGTTCTCAAAGCTTTTGCAGTCCCTGAAAGCACCCTCGCCGAACGAGGTTATACCGACCGAATTGGGCATTTCCGCAAGTGCTTCACAGGCTTCAAAGGCGTTGTTTCCGACCTTTGCAACAGTGTTCGGCATTGATATCTTTTCAAGCTTTCTGTTGCTGTTGAAAGCGTTGTCGCCGATCTCAACGGTGTTCTTCGGAAGGCTGATAAAGCGGAGCTGATTGCGGTAGGGGAGAGCGTTATCGGGGATAATGCCGTCCTCTGTATCGGTCTTTGCAAGCTCGATGTATTCAAGGTTCGGGATAGCGTTGAGCGCACTCCAGTCCGAAGCGTCAAGCGTTCCGCTCATAACGCATATTTTCGTGATAAAGTTGTGATCCGTGCCGTCTGCGGCTTCGGAAATAGCATCGGCAAGCTTGCCTGTTTCAAACGCTTCGACCGTGAGAGAGCTGCCCTCTGCTTCCTCGGCAAAAGCACGTATCGATGACTCGATCGGCATTATGATTATGCCTGCCGCAAGCGCAACTGCGAGAATGACCATGATTATTTTGAATGCAAGGCTTCTGTTCTTCTTCTGCGGAGTCGGAGTGTAGCTTTTGCCGGCTCTTTTCTTGTTTTTTGCCATAGTAATATGTTCCTTTCAGATTATTTATCGCTTTTAACGGAAAAATGTCCTGCGATCTGTATTTTATCGGGAGTGAAAAGGAAAACGTCCGTTGTAAGCGGATTTTGTGAGCGTTTGAACTCACGGACGATCTCTTTCCCGAGCTTTTCGAGGATATTGTTCGTTATATTTTCAAGTATGAGAATACTTTCGCAGGACGGTGCAACGACGAGAAATTTCGCACCCATATAATTATAGACGACCTGACGGAAATCATTGCAGAGAATGAACGAAACGCCAAGATGCTTGCACGGCAGGTCAAATTCCATCGCATTCACACCCTCGGCGATGCTCGTTTTCTTGACCTTGGTCTTGGCAAGCAGCCTGCACATATTTCTGTCGGCAACGGAGAAAATGACCTCACGGGGCATTCCCCAGCGTTTCAGTATCGCCTCGTCAAGAGGGCGAAGCTCCGTATCATCGGCGGTGCAGACAATGACCTTGCAGAGTCCTCCTGCAAATTCGGCACTTATCATACCGGGGCGAATGTCCTTTTCACGCATTATCGCAAGCCGCAGGAACTCCTGACCGTTCGTGAACGATACCATCCGTATCTCCATATCTATCTCAAGCTCAAGCTTCTGCATAAGCGAAGCTAAAAGCTCGGGCGAAGGTGTGCTTTCATATTCCGAACGTGCCTTTGCGGTGTCGAGGGAAAAGTCGGAAACGCCGTTCGTCAGCCGATAGAGGTCGCCGTTCTTTTCGGAAACGGTAAGACTGTGCTTTTTCAGCAGATTTTTAAATTCCGAACCGAATTTATCCTTTTTCAGAACGTCATTCAGCTTTTCCATAAGCCCGTTCAAGCGCAGCACCCTCTTTCATTACAAAAATTCACCTAATATTATAGCATAAAAATTTCCGCTTGTACAGAAAAATTTTGTGGTTTTTCCGAAATTTTCACCTAAGTATTCCCGTTTCGTTCAAACGCTTGCGGATATCGTTTGCGGGTCTGCCGTGACGGGCGCTTATCTGCGTAAGAGAAAGTCCCTTTTCTACCTCGTCACGCAGGCGTTCGGTTTCATCGACCGTCCAACCGCCCTTGATATCGGACTGCGAGCCGTCACTTTCCGCCTCACCCGAAAATTTCCTTATAACGGCAAGAAAATCCTCGCTGTAACTTTCGCATTTCTGAGGGCCTACACCCGATACCCCGAGAAATTCCTCGGTATTTTTCGGCATTTTAAGGCACATATCCCGAAGTGCAGCATCGCTGAAAACGATGAATGCGGGGATATTCGCTTTCTGTGCAAGCTCCAGCCGCTTTTCCTTTAGCATTGAGAAAAGCTTCGGATCGACCGTTTGCTTTGCGGCAGCCGAGCTGTTTTTATTCTTTGGCAGATATTCTTTTATAATAGTAAGGATCTCTTCGCCGTAATTTGTGCATTTCTGTCGGCTGATGCCCGAAACGCTTAGAAGCTCCTCCGGAGTGGATGGCATTCTGCGGCACATATCACGAAGCGTCGCATCGGTGAAAACGAGGTAGGCAGGGATATGCGCTCTTTCGGCGATGTCCATTCGCTTCAGCTTCAGCTTTGAGAGCAGCTCCGCATTGACAGGGAACTCCGCAGGCTTTTCCTTTGCTGTGATGCGGCGGACTTCCTTCGGCAGCTTCATCTCAAACCGCTGTCCCGACCTTATCGCAGCGGCTGCAAGGTCTGTCGGAACGACAACGGGATAGTCGCCCCCACGCACATTGAGATACCCTTTTTCGATAAGGTTGTCGATGATGAGCCTTACCCTGTGGGTGGGAACATCAGCCATTATGCCGTATGTCGAGAGCGTGTCATAGCCGTTCTGTTTGAGCTTTTCCGCCTTTGAGCCGCGGAGAATGTCCGTTATCGCAGCCTTGCCGAGATAGCGTCCGTTGTGGTTGCATACGCGGTAAACGCAGCTTATTATCTTTTGCGCCTCGGTGGTGATATCGACCGTTTCAAAGCTTGTGCAGCAGTTCGAGCAGTGACCGCAGAAAACGGGCGGTTTTTCCCCGAAATATCTGAGTATGCTCGCACGGAGACAATCGGTGGTCGTTGCATAAAAAGTCATCTGCTTAAGTCGTTCATAATCACGGGAACGCAGCTCGGCTTTTTCCTGCTCGGTGAGTTTCTCATTGCCGTCATTGGAATTTTCGATGAGAAAACGAGCGAGCGCAACGTCCTGCCCGCTGTAAAGAAGTATGCAGCTTGCAGGCTCGCCGTCACGTCCCGCTCTGCCAGCCTCCTGATAGTAGCTTTCGATATTTTTCGGCATATTGTAATGTATGATGAGCGAAACGTTCGACTTGTCAATGCCCATTCCGAAAGCGTTCGTTGCGACCATTATGCCGCATTTGTCGTAGAGGAAAGCGTCCTGATTTCGGCGGCGTTCATCGTCCGAAAGTCCTGCGTGGTAACGGGTCGCCGAGTAGCCTTTTTCGCACAAAGCATCGCAGACGGTCTCAACGTTTTTTCTCGTTGCGCAGTAGACGATAGTGCTTTTTCCTCGGTTCTCGTCAACGATCTTCATAAGCTCGTTAAGGCGTTCGGCAGGTCTGCGCACCTCGAAGTAGAGGTTCTGTCGATCAAAGCCTGTTGTTATTGTGAAAGGTGAGTTCAGTCCGAGCAGCGAGGAAATGTCCTCCTTAACGTGTTCGGTCGCTGTTGCTGTGAAAGCTGTCACGATAGGGCGGCGTGAAAGCTTTCCGATGAACTCGGGGATCTTAAGATAGCTCGGGCGGAAATCCTGACCCCACTGCGAAACACAGTGCGATTCATCGACCGTTACCATTGAGATATTGCTGTTCTCGGAAAAGGCGAGAAAGCTGTCGGTGACGAGCCGCTCTGGGGCAACGTAGATAAGCTTGTATTCGCCGTTTTCGGCACGGCGGATGACCTCACGGTACTGTGAAGCGTTGAGCGAGCTGTTTATGTAAGCCGCACGGATGCCCGACTGGACAAGGCTCTCGACCTGATCCTTCATCAGCGAGATGAGCGGCGAAATGACTATCGTTATCCCGTCAAGGAGCATCGCAGGGACCTGGTAGCAGACAGATTTTCCTGCGCCTGTCGGCATTATTGCAAGAACGTCCTTTCCTGCGAGGATATTATCGATTATCTCGGACTGACCGCTTCGGAAATCATCGTGTCCGAAATACTGTTTCAAAACTTCATATTTGTTCATTTATGCTTTCTTGTCCTTTAGCTTGCATTTGTATTCGCCGAGTTGATCTTTTAGCGGACAGACGTCACATTTTGGGTTTCTTGCGCAGCAGTATTCACGCCCGAAAAGAACTATCCTGTGGCAGAAGTCGGAGCTTTTCTCGGGTGGAAGAAGCTTCCGCAGATCGTCCTCGACCTTTTGCGGCTCAGTGTTCGCAGTGAGTCCAAGCCTGCCACATATCCGTATGAAATGCGTGTCCGTCACGACCGCAGGCTTGTGGAAAACGTCCCCCACGATGAGGTTGGCGGTCTTTCTGCCGATGCCGGGAAGCTTTATAAGCTCCTCCACCGTGTCGGGAAGAACTCCGTTAAGGTCGTAATACAGCGTATGCGCCATCTCGGCAATGCTCTGTGCTTTAGTCTTGTAAAGTCCGCATGGGCGAACGATCTCTGCGATGTCCTCCCATTTTGCATCGGCAAAGCTTTTCAGGGTGGGGAACTTCGCAAAAAGCTCCTTTGTGACGATGTTGACCCTTGCGTCCGTGCATTGCGCCGAAAGACGGGTCGCTATCATCAGCTCATAAGGCTTTTCGTAAACAAGCGAGCAAATCGCATCGGGGTAAAGCTTTTCCAGCCCCTCAACGGCAGCCGCCGCTCTTTCTTTTTTGGTCATGGTATATCCTTTCAGTTCTTTCTCTGCTGTGCCGTGCGGCGGTATTCGCCCGGGGTCATGCCCGTCTGCTTTTTGAATACGCGGCAGAAGTAGTTTCCGTCGCCGAAGCCGCTCTGCTGCGCCGTTTCCTCGATGGAAAGCTCGCCCTCTTCAAGCAGGCTGAACGCTCGGCGGAGTCGCAGCGAGAGAATGTATTCCTGCGGCGTCTGGTGATAGGTCTCGGTGAAAATGCGCACAAAATGGCGTGAGGAATAGTGCGTTACCTCGGCTATCGAATCAAGGGTGAGCTTTTCGGCGAAGTTTCGCTCGATGAATTCAGCCGCAGCCGTGATGTTCTCGGCACTTCGGCTCTTGCCCGACTCCTTTGAAGCATAGAGCCGTGAAAGCATCACCGTCAGCATCATAAAATAGGAGCGTATCAGCGTTTCACGCCCGTCCGATTCGCTGCTGTACTCCGTTTGGAGCATTTTCAGTATCTCGCAGACACGGATAAACTCCTCGGGCGGCAGCGTCAGCTTAGTCTGGAGTCCGTTCTTCCCATAAAAAAGCGAACGGAAGCTCGGCGAATCGCATATATCCGAATGTTCGCCGAAAAAAGCCTCCTGACTGAACATTATATTGCATATCCTGAACCCGACGGCTTCGGAAAAGCCGTGCGACATATTCGTGCCGATAGTGAAAACATCGCCTTTTTTTATCGGAAAGCACTCATCATCGACAATGTGCGATGCGCTTCCGCCTATGACTATCGCAAGCTCGATAAAGTCTGCGTGGCTGTGGATAGGGAAGGTGTTTTCGTGATTATCCTGCAGAATATGGAAAGGGAAACCGCTGTCTCCCGTGAATTCTTTAAGGTGAAATACTTTCATTTTGTAATTTTCCTGCTTTTTGTAGAATCATACAATGTAATCGGTTTATCGGTTGTTTTTTGTAACTTCTTACAATGTAATCGGTTTAGATTTTACAACATTTTGTTTATGTCATTATTGTGCTAAAAAATGTCGCTATTTTTATGGTAAAGGTGATAAAACTGTGATATAATTTGTTTACATTGTAGCATATTTTTACAAAATAATCAAGGCTTTGTTCGTACTTTTTGTATTGAATAGGTGCTTTGGTCGTTTTCAAGACTTTGGAGGTGCAGAAAAATGGCAGATGCTGTTAGATCAGCAGCCGATATCGGTTCAAACAAGAGGATCGTTGAACGTTCACCCCGTGAAAAGCTCTGCGATGTGCTTTTCTGGTTCGTCCGTGCGTCAGTGGTGATAAACATCATCATTCTCTTTTTCCCGAATTTCAACGCAGCAAGAATAACCGAAAAGATCAATAAGAATATGTCGCTTTTCACCTGCGGCGTTTCTTACAAAACACTTACTACTGAGTTCGGACGTGCTTTCACAAGAGGCTGGGTCCCCGAAGCTGCTTTCAGGCTCCTTAATGTGAGCAGCCTTATAGTAATTTTCGCAGTAGTGATAATGATCGTCGGTACTTGTATGTCGCTCGGAAACAACAAGATGAAGAAAACAAGCACGTTCTTCACTGTCGCAGGCGCAGTTATCGAGGCTTGCGCACTCATAGGAATATACCGCTCCTACGATATGCTCCTCGGTTCGGAAAAGCTCGATAAGGCAAGCCCGTCTTTCCCTGCTGTTTTCTGGCTTTATGTTGTCCTTACAGCCGTAACGCTCTTTATTTCTGCGGCTGAGCTTGTACTTGTTCCGACAACAAAGGGCGAAAAAGCTGAAATGGCTGCAAAGTACAGACTTTTCCTTATGATGCTCCCGATACTCGTTCTCGCATTCGTATTCTGCTATCTGCCGCTCTTCGGCTGGAGATACGCATTCTTCGATTATAAGTCGGGCGAAACGCTCTCTTGGGACAAGTTCGTCGGCTTAAAGTGGTTCAAGTCACTCTTCAATACAGCAGCAACGAGAAAAGACGTTGTCCGTGTTGTAAAGAACACACTCGCAATGAGCGGTCTCGGAATAGCAACGAGCTGGGTACCGATGGTATTCGCTATCTTCCTCTCCGAGATCAAGAACACCGCTTTCAGAAGAGTAGTACAGACATTCACAACTATCCCGAACTTCATCAGCTGGGTACTTGTTTACGCTATCGCACTTGCAATTTTCTCAACTGACGGCTTTATCAACACATTCCTTACATCGATCGGTCACCCGACAATGACAAACTACCTCCTGAGCGATTCGCATATGTGGCTCAAGATGCTCGCATGGGGACTTTGGAAGGGACTTGGCTGGAGCGCTATCATCTACATCGCTTCGATCTCGGGCATCGACCAGCAGCTTTATGAAGCGGCTACCGTTGACGGCGCAGGACGTTTCGCAAAGATGTGGTATATCACGATCCCTGAGCTTATCCCTACATATATGGTACTTCTCCTTATGTCCATCGCAAATATTCTTTCAAACGGTATGGAACAGTACCTCGTATTCTCCAATTCTATCAATAAGAACAGTATCGAAGTTCTCGACCTCTATGTCTATAACCTCGGTATCACAAGCGGACTTATCCCGATCTCGACCGTTATCGGTATGGTCAAGTCCATTATCAGCGTAATTCTTCTTTTTGCCGCTAACAGCGTATCTAAGCTTATCCGCGGCGAGAGCATTGTATAAGGAGGCGGTTTGAAATGACTCACGATGAAAAGCTGTCAAAAAGAGCCGAAGAAAATTATTTCAAGGAGCATACAACGAAGATCAAGCTGACTCCCGGAGACATTGTGTTCAATATCCTGAACTACCTGTTCTTCATTCTGTTCACATTAAGCTGTATTTTCCCATTCTACTATATCTTCATCAACACTATCTCGAACAACGAGCTTGTTAAAAAGGGCGTTATCACGTTCTTCCCGCAGCAGGTCACCATTCAGAACTATATTATGATGGCGAACGTAAACGACCTCTGGAATTCATTCGTCATAACAATTCTCAGAACGCTCATCGGTACGGTCCTTATGGTTTTCGCCTCCGCACTCGCAGGCTACCTTATGACAAAGCAGGAGATGTGGCACAGAAAGTTCTGGTACAGATTCCTCGTTATCACAATGTACTTCAACGCAGGACTTATCCCTACATACCTCAACCTTTCGATGCTCGGTCTTACAAATACGTTCCTCGTTTATATCATTCCTGCTATCGTTTCGCCTTATAATATCATTCTCGTAAAGACATACGTTGAATCTATTCCGGGCGAGATCGAGGAAAGTGCGTTCATCGACGGCGCAGGCTACTGGACGATCTTCTATAAGATAATCTGGCCGCTTTCAAAGCCTATCCTCGCAACCATCGCAATATTCGGCGCAGTAGGACATTGGAACTCCTTCCAGGATTCACTTATCTACAACTCCAACTCGCCTGAACTTTATACCGTTCAGCACAGACTTTATGTCTACCTGAACCAGTCATCAAACCTCAGCGCAATGGTAAACGGCGCAACTTCAAGCTCCGATACGGCAGCGCTCTCGGGTGCGATGAATACGAAGATAATTCAGTACACCATTTCAATGATAACGATTATCCCAATTATGCTCGTATATCCGTTCATGCAAAGATACTTTGAATCGGGTATCATGCTCGGAGCAGTCAAGGGCTAAAATTCAACAAAACGGGGGTTCATACAGGAATGATTTCCTTTTGGATCTCCGTTTTATCTTTTGGAGGTTTCGATGAAATTTTTCAGCGTAGAAAGTCCGCTTTATAAGTTTATGCAAAGCCTGTGGGATATCCTGAAGTTGAACTTTATGTGGGTGATATTCTGCATACCGATAGTCACGATAGGCGGAAGTACAATAGCCGCTTTCAGCGTACTGCTGCGAATGTCCGAAGATCAGGAGGGCAACGTCATAAAGGACTTCTGGAAAGCGTTCAAGGAGAACTGGAAGCAGGGGATATTTATCGGACTTCTGCCGCCGATATGCTTTGAAGCCGTCTTTCTCGATTTTCAACTCTATAATGCGGTGGAAAGCGGAGGACTCGGAATATTGATAGTGGGCTGTTTTTCGGCGTATATCTTCATTTTCTGCCTTATCTATGTTTTCCCCCTGCTCGCAAGATACGATAATACCGTGATAAATTCGATAAAGAATTCATTCAGGATAGGAATGAAGTTCTTCGGAAGAACATTCCTGCTCATAGTGATAATCGCAGTGGAAGTGCTGATAATTTTCTGGAACCCGACAACGAAATTCGTAGGAGCATTGATAGGACCTGCCTGCATAATGTACACAATAAGCGGCGTGGCAATGCACATTTTCAGAAAAATTGAAGAAGACCCGGCATCACTTAGGAAATAATTCGGAATTCGGAATGCGGAATTCGGAATTATTTGCATAGCTGACATTTGTCGGGCGATGCGAAGCCAAGCAAAGTTTACGTCCACGCTTTTCAAAGGGTGGCAGGGGTCAAGGGGGCAGAGCCACCTTGTCGCTCTCCGCAGAGAGCGAAATCCCTTAAACTATGGCTAAATGCTTTGTTGCAATAAAAGTAAATCACTAACAGCTAAAAAGGCGCAATTCACATCAAAAAAGGCAAACTCCAAATGTGAATTGCGCCAATTCTTTTACCCGAATATCCATCCTTGAAGCGAAAATCCACGAACAAAGTGAGTGGATTTGAAGCTTCAACGCAATTTATGAACAACAAAACGCAGTATGAACGGCGATGGAATATCTGACGGGGGTGTTTGAGGGGCGAAGTTTATGTTTTGTCCCTTTGTGCGTAAAAAAGGTCGGATATGGAATCCGACCCTACGTTAAAATGCCGTTTTCCGTTCATATCCCACCGCCGTTCAACCGAAAATGAAAAGCTATGCAGGGTCAATGTGAAAACATTGAGGAAAACAAAAGCAGTTATGATATGTTATCTTCCTCTTTTTTCAGCAGCTTTTTATACGAAAGATCTATCGCAAAAGCACCGAGCGGAGCTGTCAGAACTATCGCAAGAACTGCGACCGTCAGCACGGTTTCACCGCAGGCAAGACCCATCGCAAGCGGAATGCCGCCTATTGCAGCCTGAACTGTCGCTTTCGGGGTGTATGCCATCATCGCAAAAATCCGCTCCCTTGACGAAAGCTCCGTTCCGAGCAGGCAGACGAACACGCCCAGCATTCTGAACGCAAGCGCACCGATGATAACGAGCAGGGCTTTTACGCCGACATTTCCGAGATAGCCGATATTGACCGTCGCACCGACAAGCACGAAAAGAAAGACCTCCGCTGCAACCCAGAGCTTGCCGAACTTTGCGGAAAGCCGTTTTGCGACTTCTTCACGCTTCTTCTGCAAACCGACGCCGAGGAACATTATCGCAATGAGCGATGAAAATGTTATCGCCGCTGCAAGGTGATCCTCCGCCGCAGCAAGCAGAAACGAAATGCTTAGGATTATCAGCACCTTTGAGGTATCACGCAGGTGGACTTTCCCGAAAAAGAAAGCAAGTGCAACGCCGAGCGTAAGACCTATCGCAATGCCGAGGATTATCGAAACGGGTATGTTCACAAAGCTCATAACGGACGCCTTGCCGCCCTGTGCCATTCCCGTAAAGGTCGAGAAAAGCACGATGACATACACATCGTCCACCGATGCACCTGCGAGTATAAGCTGCGGTATGCCCTTTGCAGTGCCGTAACCCTCGTCCATAAGCTTTACCATTCTCGGCACAACGACCGCAGGGGAGACCGCCGCCAAGACCGAACCCATTATCGCCGCTTCAAGTGTTGTCATTCCCATAAGCTTCGGCGCAATGAGTATCATCCCGAACAGCTCAAAGCTCGCTGGCACGAAGCACATCATCACCGCAGGTCTGCCGATCTTTTTCAGTCCTGAGATGTCAAGCCCGAGTCCTGCCCTCGTCAGAATTATTATCAGTGCAATTTTTCGCAGCTCCGCCGAGATGTTCAGTATGCTCGGGTCAAGCAGGTCAAGCACATACGGTCCGAGCAGGACCCCCGTCAGCAGCATTCCGAGCAGGCTCGGCAGTTTAAGCTTCTGACAAAGCCACCCGAGCGACATTCCGACCAAAAGAATAAGACCGACACTCAACAGCATAGAAAAAACTCCTTTATAAAAATTTGCAACAAAAAAAGCCGACAGCTCCTGCGTATTATCGCAGAAGTCATCAGCTTAAAATCCAAGCGGTTCAAGCAAATAATTGCTTAGGGAGAACCTCATTCCCTTTTTATTATTATATCACATTGAAATGATTTTTGCAAGGGGGTCGATGCGAAAAAATATCATCAATAACTCAAACCCAATTTCTCAAGTATTTTTCCGTGTGCAATGACCTGTCCCTTGTTATATAAGTATATCTTAGCCGATTCGGACTGAGGCGATTCTCCATAAGTAAGTAATCTTAGATCGCAGGTAAAAATATTTTTGCACCATTTTCCGTTTTCGATCCTGACACAGCATAATGAAGATACGGGTTTGCCATCATCGGATATAAAAACTATGGGGATTATTATATCGTTTTTCAGCTGCATTTTATTTTGATGTTCATACATTTCAATTTCAGCTTTATATCCCTTTTCGGGCATAATGGTGTCCTGATATCTGACCATAGGAGTTGACAATAAAGGTGTATCTTTAAAAATCGTACTGATCAGAATCAAAGCCGAAAAAATCAAATAAAATCTTACTCTAACAAAAGCCAATAAAACAGCGATCGGTATAATTATGAACGGCGTTCGGTCTGTTCCGCTGCAATAATTATGCTCACAGAACGGGCATTCGTAGCTTTGGGTCAGAATGTTGTATCTGTTTGCTTTTTTTACAAAATTCCCGCACCAAGGACATCTGTAAGAATTATCTTTCATATTCAATTTTACCCCTAAAATATAAATTTAAAGCAACTGATATGCGTTTTGTCCAAGTGGCAGCATCGCCCCCTCGCCGCCAAATTCAAAAGCTATATCATCATCTTTTTTTATTATATCACATCATATCAGTGGCTGCAAGAAATTTGGAAAGTTTTTTCGTGAGAAAGCTGCTTAGCTGTCCTTTCCCGAAGCCGCACATCTGTAAACTATCGGCAAGCCTGTGTTTCCGCCGATAACGACCGTATCTCCGACTTCGATCTTATCATAATCCTTGTCATAGCAGCAGACATACTCAAAAACCTCTCCGTTGATATCGACCGAGCAGAAATAGTAGCTCCGTATATTGTAAAAAAGGTGCTGTTTGCAGTTGGACGAGCCGATGCAGTCGGTCTGTTCGTAGGGCAGGACGTGAAACTTCTTTTTGGCGTTTTCTTTCGCCCAGCGTTCCTTTTTTTCGGTCACAACGGCATAGCAGGCGGTGACGTTTATCTTTTTCAGATCTCTTTTCAGCACCCACAACAGCATTATCACGATAACACAGCTTGCGAGAAGGGTGTCTCTGCTGTATAAGAGCGAATAGACAGCACCTGCGCCGAAAATTGCGATAAGCACGATGTTTTCCGCAAGGCTTTCCCTGCATCGGGTCTTTTTGTTTATCATTTTTATATCCTCATCGCTGACCTGAGAATTATTTTTCAGATATTCGTTTTCAACATCGGAGCAAGTGAGCTTTCTCATCGTTCTGAACCTTTCTGTTAATTGTATAGTTACGTTAAGTTGAGTTAAGTGCGTGAACTATCATCAATTTACGTTTTTGCTGACATTTTGGTTATAATGAAAGAAATGAAAGATAGGATTTGACAGTTGAAAATTTATTATGATGAAAAGTTACGTATAATGGTTGCATCATCGTTTTCCATAGCCTTATCTTCAGAATAACAAAAACTGATATTTGTATCATTACAAAAAAGTTTAAACAGCGACGGTCGTAAAAGTTTTGTTTTATCAGAATTAAATTCACTTCTTTGCCCGTTGTTAGGATTTCTGCGGACTTTAGTGCAATAGATTTTATTAGGATTTTCAGAATCACTTTGACTCAGCGAACGCACCATAGCAGCTTCTTCAATTTTGGAAAAGTTATCGGGTATACATACAGGAATAACTTTTCCCAGACTTTCAGCAAACTGTTGAAGAATATATCCGAGATTTTCGCTATATTTGATTCCGAAATATTTTCTCAATGTTATTACGTCTATAATTAATCCTTGGCTGTTTGCTTCAACCGATAAATCATCCGATAGATTAGCTGATTTCATAAAATGCAATTTTACAAGTGCATATTTATCATCTCGTCTTTCTGTTCCGACAAATCGCTTTACAAGTACAATGTATTCGACACTTTTGTAGCAAAACAGAAAACTGCATATTGACCATTCTTTACTCTGCATATCATCTTTTAACATAATTAAATTCTTTAGTGGCAAATTCATATTTATTGTCCTTTCTTGAAGTCTGTACTTTTGGCATTATGATACTCATTTAAACTAATTATGTACTAATTTAATTATAATCTATGAGACAAAATTGTCAAGGAAAACTTTGCCCGAACGGTTATTGACCGAATTTCGGGTTTAGGATATAATGTAATAAAATGAGCTGAACAGTCGATCCGAATGCGTTTTCTGCATCCGAGCTCAAAAAAATTTTTATCACACCAAACCTTACAAAATTTACAGCGACTATACAGGTGAAAGCTTTCATAAGAGGTGCACGAATGAATAAAAACGAACTTACAGAATATGCTGACTACCTGTTTAAAACGGCAATGTTTAAGGTGAATAATATTGAAGATGCAGAGGACTTGGTGCAGGAAACTTTGATGGCTGCGCTTAACGCCATAAATCGCAATATACCGATAAATGAGCCGAAAAACTGGCTTGTTGCCGTGCTTCACCGCAAGTATTATGATATGCTTCGCAGAAAATACCGCAAAGGTACTGTAAGCATTGATATGATAGGCGATATCCCGATTTATGAGGATATTTCCGTGCAGCTTGAACAGTCGGAGGATGCTGAAAATATCCGCCGATGTCTTGCACATCTGACCGAAATTTACCGTCAGGTCATGGTGAGATTTTATATGCACGGAGAAAGTGTAAAGCAGATCGCCGCTGCGCTCGGTATTCCCGAAAACACCGTTAAATCCCGTCTTGATACAGGCAGAAAGCATATCAGAAAGGATATGACTATGGAAAATTACACAAAGCAAAGCTACGAGCCTGAAACCCTTTGGCTCACCAACAGCGGTCAGTCGGGATTTACCGGCGAACCTTTTACGCTGGTCGGCGATGACAGGATAAAAATGAACCTGCTGATACTGGCATACGAAAAGCCCGTTACTCTTCCCGAGCTTGCAAAAGCGATAGGCATTTCCACGACATATATTGAGCCGATAGTAAACAAGCTTGTGCAGGGTGAATTAATGAAACGTGTTTCGGATAAGTTTTATACCGATTTTATCATTTACAGCGAGCATGACAGAACGGTTGATCTTGAACTTGAAGCAGAGCTTGCAAAACAGCTTTACAAAGGTATATGGGAAATAGCCAAATGCGGACTTGATGAGCTTCACGAACAGGACTTTTATAAAAGCTTATCCTATTCTCAGTCGGTCAAGCTGGATAGCTTTTTGGCTGTAAGAACGATACAGGATGCGACTAATAATATAAGGAATGAAGCCTGCGGAGATACGCCCTGTTTTGCGAATTTTCCCGACAGACCGAACGGGGGCAAGTGGTACGCAATGGGAAACTGCTATCCCGCAAATTATGATTGGAGCAAGAATACATATAACAGCTATTGCATCAGCGGCGTTTGTGAATGTACGCTTGAAGATTACTGCGGAGCAAAATGGCTGATGCTCGGCGAATATGACTGCATGCTGGGTGAAACATACAACGGATACTGCGGCGGCAGAGTTATGCATAAAATGAGAGGCATGGACGTAATGAAAATGCTTTATGCTATACACAGCGGAAATGAAGATACTTTGCCTATAATAAACAGCCATTGCTTTGAAAATATTGACGGTTTAAAAGCTCTCGGTCTTCTTTCAAATGATGAAAGCGGCAGGGTGATATGCGACGTTCCCGTTATAACAAAGCCTGACCGCCAAAAGCTGTATGACATTTCCGAAAAGTATGACAATATGATCTCCGAAAAATATCACGATGAGCTGATGAAGCTTATGCAATATCCTGTCAAGCTCCCTGCGCATTTGAGATCAGTTCCGAACTGGCAGAGATATATGTATAGCTGCAATACATTTCCCATGCGTGTGATAATGAACGCTCACGAAAACGGGCTGTTTCTTTCGGGACGTGATCTGAAAAAAGAGCCTGCCCCGGCGGTATTTCTGGCAATATCAAAATGATCATTAACCGATAAATACAACGGGACTGCTGCAGCCTTGCACCGCAGCAGTCCCGTTTTTATATTTTATTCGCCCATAAACATAATAGTGGAAAGTCCCTTTGCCTGCTCCGCTGTCGGCTGTTTCAGAATGCCCATATCGAGCAGATGCTCCATTATCCTTGTCTGGAGCGACCATGCCGCCGATTTGTACATACATTTTATCAGCTCGTGCATGTGCTTCGGCTGACCGATAAGTGCGGCTTTTTCGACCTCGGCTGTGTATTGACGTGCCAGTTCCATAATTTCCTCGGAGGCGTTCGGGATAAAGTCCAGCCACTTCTTTTCACTGTCGCAGATGATAAGTTCACACTGATAGCTGTCCGATTTTTTCAAAAGATAGCCCTTTTCGAGCAGACGTGCGTAGCTCTCGGCGTTGGACGGCGCTTCGGGGAGCTGACCCTTCAGCCAAAAATACATCTTGTCATAATCCTCCGCAAGATTGTCACGCCAGCGTTTATCCCTGCCTGCCCAGTTGTGATCGAACTGCCAGCTTTTCCACCATATTCCGTCGGAAAAATTGCACCTCCACATATCTCCGCAGTACCAATATTTATTCGGTTCGGTATTGTCCGATTTAGCGTCAATATCTGCATAGGCTATATAATTTCCGCCGTCGGGGCGTTTTACATAAAATTTTGTAAGGTCATTGCTGTCCGAAATTACGAGCTTTTGTGCCATAAAGCTCACAAGCGACCATTTCATAAGGTTTATATCATCATCTGGGACGCTGATCTGGTCGGGGATAGACGTTATTTTTTCAAGTATCGGAGCAAAGAATTTCTCCGCAAAACGCTTTGAAAATTTGGGGTCGATCTCCTTGTAAATTTCGGTGCGTTTTTCATTCGGCTCATAGATCAGAATGTTTGTGAGATATTTTCCGTTTTTGAGCTTATCCATAAATCCGTATTCTTCAAGGACAGCGACCTCGTCCTCTACAAAGATCGGATTGACGCCAAGCTCCTCGGCAATTTCGTTCACGCTCCTCGGCTGATGATATGCCGCATAAGCAATGTTCTGCGTGATGACCTTTGCCAAGTAGTAAGATGTATCCCGTGTGCCGGCGGCTTCGCCGCTGTGTCCCATATCAGAAAAATGTATCGGTTCTGTGCCGAGAGTTCCCGTTGTTCTTGTCTTTTCCATACCTGTTTTTAACTCCTTTCGTGAGCAGTTCAGATGCCATTTGACCGTGTTTTCGTTTAAGGAAAGCAGTTCTGCAATTTCCTTGACCTTTTTGTCGTGAAAATAGTGCTGAACGATTATTTCACGCTGGGTCTTGGAAAGATAGGTTATCTCACGCCTGAGAATTCCATAGCTTTCGCTGTTCAAAATATCAAGCGTAAAATCGTCATTGTCGGGCAGATATTCAATGCCGTCAACGGAAGCGGTGAGCTTTTTTCCGTAAATGTGCTTTGCATAGACATTTTGCGCAATGCGGAAGACGTAGCCGTCGGGATTTTCTATCCTATCCTGCTTTAATAAGGACGAATACACCTGAAAGGTTATCTCCGCCGCAAGTTCATCCGCTTCATCAATTTTGGAAAGCTTCGACATTGCGAAGCCGAATATTTTCCTTATGTATGAGAATATAAGCTCGTCAGCTTTTTTCTTATCCATTGCTTTCCCTCGCTTTTAAGAACGTTCTTGTAATGAAAGGCTGATCAAAGCGCAGCAGGAACGTATTGATCAGCGTTTTCATTTATATAGTGTGGAGTTTTTCAAAAAGGTTGGTAATTTTATAATAATATTTTTTGTTTTGGTTGTCAATGAAAAGTGATACGATTAAAAAAATCCACCCGACTGCAAGCTCTCGCAGTCGGGTGGACATTTTTATATAGGTTTATTGGTGATAGGTATCATTCACTTTTAAGTTTGGATAACAACGCTACACATTCCACATGCTTAGTCCTAGGAAACATATCCACCGCCTGAGCAGACTCAGCCTTGTAACCGTGTTCACATAAGTAAGCGCAGTCACGGGCGGCTGTTGCAGGGTTGCAGGAGATCATAACTACCCGCTTCGGCGACATTTTCACTATCGAAGAAAGTGTTTGCTCGTCGCAGCCTTTTCTCGGAGGGTCGGTCACAATAACGTCGGGGCGTATTCCTTTTGCTGCGAGCGCTGCCGCTATCTCTCCCGAATCTCCGCATATAAATTCTGCGTTTTCAACTCCGTTCGCAGCGGCGTTTTTCTTTGCATTTTCTACCGCCTGCGGAATTATCTCGCCGCCGATGAGCTTCTTTATCCCGTCCGACATTGATAACCCGACCGTTCCCGCACCGCAGAAAAGGTCAAGCAGCGTGTCCTCACCGCTCAATTGCGCATACTTCTTCGCAACACCGTAAAGACGCTCTGCCTGCGCAGTGTTGACCTGATAGAACGACAGGGGAGAGATCGATATTTTCTTTCCGCACATCGTGTCTTCGATATGATCGCTGCCTGCAAGCGTTATGCAGCGTTCGCCCGTTATGACATTCGTTGCTTTCGGATTTATGTTCAGAACGAAGCTTTTTATCATCGGGTATTTTTGGCAAAGCTTGTCCGCAAGCGGCTTGAAAGCGGCAGTGTCAGCCCTTGTGACGATAAGGCAGACCATTACCTCACCGCTGTGAAAACCTCGTCTTAAATATATATGACGAACAAGTCCTTTACCCGTTTTTTCATCATAAACAGGCAGTTTTCTTTCATCGATATATGCGCAAATTTCGTCCGTAAGCTCCTTAAAAAGTTTCGGCTGGAGCAGACAATCGCCACAGGGGACAACACGGTGGCTTCTCGGTGCAAAAAATCCGCAGACAGCCTTTCCGTTCGCATCATAAGTTAGCGGATACTGCGCCTTGTTGCGGTAGCGTTCCGTTTCCGTGCAGCCGAGTATAGGCCCGAACGGCACATCTAAGCCGCCAAGTCTTGTAAATGCGTCCTTTACAGTCTGTTCCTTTGCCGCAAGCTCCGCTTCGTATGAGATATGACGGAAAAGACAGCCGCCGCATTTCTGGTAAACGCCGCAGCCGTTTTCGCATCGTGTTTCGGACGGTTCGAGCAGCTTGTCGATTATTCCGAAAGCATAGGTTTTGTTGACCTTGACAATTTTGCAGGAGATCACATCTCCGACAGCGGTGAGCGGCACAAAGACCGCCATTCCCTCGTCAGTCCTGCCGACGCCGCTGCCCTCGGAGGTGAGTCCCGTTATTTTCAGGGTGCAGATATCATTTTTTTTCATAAAAAGTCCTTGTGTGTTTTAGTCAAGCTTCTCTCCGCATTTTGCGCAGTAAACAGCGTCAGCATCGTTTTCCGTAAGGCAGAATTTGCAGGTCTTGGGCTTCTTCGACTTTACGGCTCTGTCTGCATCGTCAAGCTTTGATTTGAGCTTTTTGATGTCGGCAATGACCATCTTCATTCTGCCCGTTTCGTCAGCGTCACTCTCGTGCATATTGTAGCAAAGCTTTCCGAGCTCGGTGTATTTTTCGTTGATCCTTGCACGAAGCTGCGCACGGTCGATCTGATTCTTGGAATAATCGATGACCTCGGCTGTCTTTGATGCAGCCTTGTCGAAAAGATTCATTGCGTCTGCTTTAAGATCGTCAAATGTGTAAGCCATAGTTAGCCCTCCTGTAAATAGCTCTTGTAGAACTCAAAAATTTTATCCTTTTTTTCAATCATCTTTTCATAGCGTGAAATGTACTCATAGGGGAATTTGTAGTTGAAAAGACGTTCGATCTTTCCCGTTTCTGTGTTGACAAGCTTTGTAGAGCCTGCCGCTCCGACTGCCAAGATAGTCTGCGCTTCCTCCATTATATAAATGTTGTAAAGGCTCTCAAAGCCTGCTTTCGCAAAGCCGACATTTTCGAGGTTGTCAACGGTGTTTTTCTGGCGGTAGAGGTAGTAGGGGAGATATCCCTCGCCGAAAAGCTTCGCCTGACCATAATCGACCATATCCGAAATATGCGAGTCAACGCAGCGTTCTTCTTCTCGGAAAAGATTGGACGAGCGTTTGAGCGTGAGCGTGTGGATAGTTATGCTCTCGGGGTCAAGTCCGCAAAGCTCATCTATCGTGTGAACGAAACCCTCATAAGTGTCGGTCGGCAGTCCTGCGATAGTGTCCATATTGATATTGTCAAAGCCGATCTCACGGGCAAGCCTGAACGACTTCACAACATCAGCAGCCGTGTGCCTGCGTCCGATAGCTCTGAGAACATCATCGTTCATCGTCTGCGGATTGACGGAAATTCTTGTCGCACCGTTTTCTTTGATAACTTCAAGCTTTTTTGCCGTAATTGTATCGGAACGTCCTGCTTCTACAGTATATTCACGAATTTTTGAAATGTCAAAGCTTTTTTTGATCTCACCCATAACGAGCGAAAGCTGCTCTGCGGAAAGCGTTGTCGGAGTTCCGCCGCCGATGTAAATAGTGTCAAGGTTCAAGCCAAGTTCGTCTGCGATCTGCGCAGTCTGACGAATTTCCTCGCAAAGCTTGTTCGCATATTCGGGAAGAAGCTTCTTCGCACCTGAACTTTCTATCGAGTGCGAAACGAACGAGCAGTATGAGCATCTTGACGGGCAGAACGGAACGGAAACATAAAGCGAAAACGAATGCTTGTCGAGCGAATCAAAGTATTTTTTCTGCGTAACGGCTGTGTTGTACGCAAGTTCAAGCTTCTTGTCGGAAACATCGTATTCGTCTTTGAGCCGTGTGAAAATTTCCGCCTTGGAAAGTCCCTCGTCAAGAAGAGCATTGACCTTTTTTACGGGTCTTATTCCCGTGAGCCGTCCCCACGGCGGAGTGATGCCCGTGAGCTTTCGCATAACATCGTAAAGAAGCTTGCAAAGCGCAGTCTCAACGTCTTTTTCATCGCTTACAAAAGTCTCCATGCAGTCAAAGCCGCCGCCGAGTGAGACCTCGCATTTTGCATTATGGTCAGCGTAGGAAAGCACCGCAAAATCACCGCTGCGGTCTTCCTCCTCAAATAAAAAGTCAAACGTTTTTATCGGAAGAAACAGCTTCATTATAGCTTCGATCTCGTATTTGCAGCTGTTTCCCTTAAAACATATCGTCATAGTCAAAGCCTTTCATAAAGGGGTTAAATTTTCTTTCGTTTGAAAGAGTTGAGCGGTCGCCGTGTCCCGATAAAAGAACATAGTCTTTGCCAAGATTATCAAGCATTTTTAAACTCTCGTTGAGCTTTATGCTGTTTCCGTCGGGCATATCGGTCCTGCCTGCCGACATCTTGAAAAGCGTGTCGCCGCTGAACATAGCTTCATCGCAGATATAGCATACCGAGCCGCTCGTGTGTCCGGGGGTGTGCAGGACTTTGAACGAAAGCTCGTCAAGCGTGATGATATCACCGTCCGAAACCTTTTTCGCACCGCTGAAATGCTCGACAGGCTTGTCGTAATAATCAGAAAAATATTCGGAAAGGTCAAGGTAATCGTCCGAAAGCTTCTTTTCGTCCATTTCGTGGATATAGACCTCTGCGCCCGTTTCCTTTGCGAGAAAAGCGAGCGATTCGATGTGGTCGCAGTGACCGTGAGTGAGAAGGATCTTCTTTATCGAAGCACCGTTTTTCTCCGCTTCGGCAAGAATCCTCTCACCGCCTCTCGGAGCATCGATAAGAGCGGCGTTTCCGCTGTCGGAGATGACGAGATAGCAGTTCGTTCCGAAGATACCACCCGAATTTATCATTACAGTTTTCATATTTTTTATCCTTTAATTTTTAAAAGTACGGTCAACGCTTATAACATCGGGCAGCTTGCGTATCTTAGCAATGATGTTGTTGAGCTGCGCAACGCCTGCCGCATTTATCGTCGCAAGAACGTTGGAGTTGCCGTTTTTGAGCATACTTACGGAGATGTTCGTCAGCGGAATATGAAGCTCTGCCATAAGCTTTGTTATGTCGGCGATGATGAGCATATTTTCCTTTGCAACAATGTCAAGAATGACACGGTAAGTCGTTTCATTGCTCGTAGCAGATGCCCATTTCGCCTCGACCCAGCGTTCGGGTTCTTTTCCGTCTTTCATTGCGGCAAGATAGGTCGGGCAGTCCTGCCTGTGAATGGAAACGCCGTGACCTTTCGTGATAAAGCCGACAATATCATCACCCGGGAGCGGATTACAGCACTGCGCAAACTTGACGATGATGTTGTTTTCACCCTCGACGATAACGCCCGAGCTGCTCTTGGACTGCTTTGAATTGCCCTTGACTTCGGCAATATCGGGCTGTGCATAATATTTGAGATATTTGTCCTTCAAACGCTGCATTATGCGTGAAAGGATAACGCCGCCGTAGCCGATAGCGGCATAGAAATCATCGACAGTCGAGCAGTTGTGACGCTTCATATCATCGGCAAGGAATTCGGGCAGCTGCTCGTCCGAAAGGTGGATAAAGTTGCGCTTGAACTCCTTTTCAAGCTCGTTTCTGCCCTGAACGATGTTTTCCTCACGGCGTTCTTTCTTGAACCACGAGCGAATTTTCGACTTTGCTTCATTCGTGCGGCAGATATCGAGCCATGCTCTGTTCGGAGCGTGATTTTCGTCATTCGATGTGATGATCTCAACGATTTCTCCCGTTTTGAGCTGATAATCGAGCGAAACGAGCTTTCCGTCAACCTTTGCGCCCTTCATCTTGTTGCCGACCTGCGTGTGGATAGCATAGGCGAAGTCAACGATAGTCGAACCGACAGGGAGAGTTATCATATCGCCCTTTGGAGTGAACGCAAAAATATCTTCGGGGGAAAGGTCATTTTTAATAGTGCGGACGATCTCCTCAACGTCATCGGTTTCCTGCTGTGCCTCAATGATCTGGCGTATCCAGGCAAGACGGTTTTCAAGCTTGTCTTTTCCGCTGATGCCCTCTTTGTATTTCCAGTGTGCAGCGATACCGTATTCAGCGGTGTGGTGCATTTCCCATGTTCGTATCTGCACTTCAAACGGGATACCCTCACGTCCGATAACTGTCGTGTGGAGCGACTGATACATATTCGCTTTCGGAGTTGCGATATAATCCTTGAAGCGGTTCGGGATAGGTCGGAACATATCGTGGATAATTCCGAGAGCATTGTAACACTCAGCAACCGTGTTCACGATTATACGAACGGCATATTTATCATAAATTTCATCAAAGCTCTTGCCCTGAACGAATGCTTTCTTGTAAATGCCGTAGATAGATTTTACTCGACCGTCTATCTGCGGCTCACTTCCGAAGTTCTCCTCCTTGAAACGTGCGGCGATCTCAGCCTTTATCGACTCGATGAAGGCTTCACGCTTGTCGCTGCGGATTTCAAGCATACGCTCGATCTCGCTGTAAGCATAAGGGTCAAGGTAGCGGAAAGCGATGTCCTCGATCTCATCTTTGAGTGCTTTCATACCAAGGCGGTTTGCGATGGGCGCATAGATATTCATCGTTTCAAGTGCGGTGTTTCGCTGTTTTGCGGCAGGTCGGTACTGCAGGGTACGCATATTGTGAAGTCTGTCGCAAAGCTTGATGATGATGACACGGATATCCTGCGACATTGCAAGGAGTATCTTTCGCACATTCTCCGCCTGCTGTTCCTCCTTGGTGAAGAGCGGAATCTTGCCGAGCTTTGTAACGCCGTCAACAAGCATCGCAACGTCCTGACCGAAAAGCTTCTTTATCTCGTCAAGCGTAACATCGGTGTCCTCAACAACATCGTGGAGGAGCGCCGCACAGATAGTATCGGTGTCCATTCCGAATTCGAGCAGGATATAAGCGACCGCAAGCGGGTGGGTGATATAAGGCTCGCCCGAGGAACGCACCTGATTTGCGTGTGCCTTTGCCGCAAGTTCGTAGGAAGATATTATCTTGCTGAGGTCGTACTGCTTCTCCTCGTCAAGTATCTTCTGGATTATCATATCAATGGTGTATATGGTTTCAGGCTTGTTGTTAGTCATAAATATGACCATTCCTTTCCGAGATCAATGTATAAGCGCCGCAAATGATTGGTAGATTTTTGAGCTTTCGATAGCCGCTTTCGGCGGATTTTTTATGAATGTTATCCTGTCGCTCCATATTTCGTATGTAATAAATCCAAGCTCGGTGAAAATATCGACCGCAATTCTCAGCTTGCAGTAGGAGATAACATTTTCGTCCAGCTGTCCGAAAAGCTCATCGGACGAAATAACGCCGAACTTTGCGATGGTTTTGTATATAAGTATAAGCTCATCTCTCGTTGGCAGCGCACGCTTAGCAAGCGCAGGTTCAACGCCCTCGCCCCGTCTGAATTGCTCATAAGCCGCCTTTGCGTTGAAATATCTGAGCTGTGAAACGCTGCTGCTCCGCATATCGGAAATGCGCATACTGACGCTCGTTCTTCCGTTGAAAACGTTGATACTGAAAGAAGCGAGCAAGTCGAGCGTGTCGCCTTTTCTGTAAAGTATATCTTCCGCCTTTGTGCCGAAAAGCAAGCCCTCAAGCATCGTTCCTCCGTAATTAAGCCGAAGCTTTGTGTGAACTCCGCCCGAAAGGGGTACAATATCCGTAAGAACGGCTTTTCGTATAAGGAATATCGGCTGACGGCTTCCCTCGCCGAACGGTTCAAGCGAAGAAAGCGAGCTTATCGCATCGAGTGTAAGCTCATTCGGAAGTATCACCTTGTCAGCACGGATAGTTAAAACGGGCGGAGCAGGGTAGTGTTCGGCGGCGAATTTCCGCATAGCCTCTTTAAAGCCTCCGATGTTTTCTTTGAGAAGCGAGAATCCTCCCGCACCGACGTGACCGCCGAATTTCGTAAGATGATCTCCGCAGGCGGCAAGAGCTTCATATATCGAGAAGCCTTCGACCGAACGGGCAGAACCCCTCGCTTCATCACCGTCGTCCGAAAGCAGGAAAACAGGTTTTCCGAAGCGTTCAACAAGCCGAGCCGCAACGATGCCGATAACGCCGTGATGCCAGCCCTCGCCGTATATCACAAGCACTCTGTCATATAAGATTTCGGGCGAAGCGGAAATGCTTTCCTCTATCGAAGCAAGTATCTGCTCCTCGGCGGCTTTTCTCTCGCTGTTCAGGCAGTCAAGCTTGTCTGCAAGCTCTTCGGCACGCTGTTCATCGTCCGTCAGAAAAAGCTCCACAGCGTCCGATGCCGAGCCAAAGCGTCCCGAAGCGTTTATCCTCGGAATTATAGAAAAGGAAACATCGACCGATGAAAGCCTGTCCTTGACGCCTGCCTTTTTCATAAGCGCCTTCAAGCCGAGATTTTCCGTGTTTTTCAGATAATGCAGACCGCTTTCGACAATGAAACGGTTCTCACCCGTGAGCGGAACAACATCTGCAATTGTCGCCAGTGCCGCAAAATCGGAGAACTGTTCAAGCGCCGCACTGTAATCTCCTCCGTCCATTGCCGCAATGAGCTTTAATGCAACCGCACAGCCGCAAAGATCCTTGTAGAGCGAGGTGCAGTCGGTTCTGTGAGGATCAACGACCGCAAGCGCATCGGGGAGGCTTTCTCCCGGCTGGTGATGATCGGTGACAACGACCTTCATTCCAAGCTCATTAGCAAGCTTTACTTCGCTTACGGCGGATATTCCGTTATCGACCGTCACGATAAGCTGAACGCCGTCATCGGCAAGCTCACGTATGCCCTTTTCGCACAAGCCATAGCCGTCCGAGCGCATATTGATGTAGTATCGGACATTTGCGCCAAGACATTCAAGATAAGAATATAAAATGGTGGTCGCCGTGATGCCATCGCAGTCATAATCGCCGTAAACACATATATATTCGCCGTTGTCGACAGCTTCAAGCACTGCATCTGCCGCAGCCTTCATATCCTTTGTGAGAAATGGGTCGGAGAGCGCAGGCTGGCTGTTGTCTTTCCTGAAATTAAAAAAGTCACACGCTTTTTGTACGCTGTTTATCCCTCTCGATACAAGTACAGACGAGCAGAGCTGGGAAAGTCCGCATTGTTTTGCAAGCTCCGCCGAAGCCGAGTCATCGGGTTTGCCTATGATCCATTTTTTCATAAATCTTATCCCTTTTTATCTGAAAATAATTATCTTTAATTATACTATATTATTGCAGAATAATCAATAGAAATCTGATTAATTTGCACTTCGACATAAATTTTTTGCACCAAAACAGCAAAATTATCAAAAATATATGTGGAAAACCTTGTGGAATATGTTCAAAAAGCAGAAATTAATGTTTTTCAGAAAATCTATATCCTATTAAAGAAACTTGTGTTATAATAAAAATTGTTTAGGCAGAATTAAAGTGGAATTAACAAGAAATTCGGGAAGGAAAATGAAAATGTCTGTAATTGATATCGTGTCCATTTTCATCAAAGCGATAGGAAGTATCGCACTCTTTATCTACGGTATGACAATTCTCGGAGGAAGATTGGAAAAGCTTTCCTCGGGAAGAATGGAAAAGGTACTTGAAAAGCTTTCAAACAACGTTTTCAAAAGCGTTATGCTCGGCGCACTCGTTACGGCAGCTGTTCAAAGCTCCGCAGCAACGACAGTTATCGTCGTCGGACTGGTAAACGCAGGTATCCTGCGCCTTTCGTCCGCTATCGGCGTTATAATGGGTGCTAATATCGGTACGACCATCACGGGTCAGATACTCCGACTCGGCGATCTCGAAAATAATGATAATGTCGGTGCGGTGCTCAAGCTGCTTTCGCCGACGACCCTTGCACCGTTCATTGCGGCGGTCGGACTTATCATTTTTATGCTGTCAAAAAAGGAGGGCGGAAAAACGATAGGCGAGATACTTATCGGCGTTGGTATCCTTTTTACGGGAATGAACTCCCTCACGGACGCTGTAAGCCCGCTGTCGGAGCTTCAGGCATTCCGTGACCTGTTCGCAACGCTCAAAAATCCTATCCTCGGAATCATCGTCGGCGCAGTCGTTACGATACTCCTGCAAAGCTCGTCCGCATCGGTCGGAATTTTGCAGACTATCTCCACAACGGGCGTTCTGACATTCTCGGCGGCTTTCCCGATAATAATGGGACAGAACATCGGTACCTGCGTAACTCCGATCATTTCCGCTGTCGGTGCAGGCAAGAACGCAAAGCGTGCAGCCGCAGTTCATCTTTATTTCAACATCATCGGCACAATTCTTTTCCTTGTTGTTGTTTATGCTCTCCAAGGTCTGATCGGGCTTCCGTTCTGGGATAAATCTATCGATATGGGCGGCATCGCAAATTTCCATACGTTCTTCAATATCGTTGTAACGATCTGTTTCCTGCCGTTCACGCATCTGCTTGAAAAGCTTGCTATGATAACCATTCGTGACAAAAAGACGGAGGACGGCACTCCCGTTTCCGAGTTCACCGCTCCCGCACTTGAGGACAGACTTCTCGTTTCTCCCTCGCTCGCAGTTCAGCAGGCTTCAAACACCGCTCTTGCAATGGGCAATCTTGCGTTCTACAATTTTGAAAATATGCGTGGACTTTTCACTGGCAATTATGATGAAAAGCTCATTGCTTCACTGAAAGACAACGAAGAAAACATCGACCGTATGGAGGACAGGCTCAACGCTTACCTCGTAAAGATAAACGAATGTGAGCTTACAGATTTTGAGAACCGCCGTGTTACCGAGCTTCTCCATTTAAGCTCCGAATTTGAACGTATCGGCGACTATACGATGAACCTTATCGAAGACGCAGAAAAGCTTCACGAAAATTCGGTAACTTTCTCACCCGAGGCTATCCGTGAGCTGGACGTTATCTCCCGTGCCTGCGAGGAGATCATCGGAATGGCGATACGCTGCGTAGAGCTTAATGATGCTGCTCTTGCCGCAAAGGTCGAACCGCTCGAAGAAACTATCGATTACCTCAACGAAACGCTCAAAGCACGTCATATCGAGCGTCTTAAAGAGGGCAAGTGTGTTGTTGAAAGCGGCGTGAACTTCCTCGATCTGCTTATCAACCTTGAAAGAATTTCCGACCATTGTTCAAATATCGCAGTCTATGTTATCGGCTCGCAGAAGAACAATACCGTTATCAACCGTCACGAATTCATTCAGAATGCACACGCCGCAAAGGACGAATCCTATGTCCGCCTTGAAGAAGAGTTTATGACAAAATATGCGATCTGACACTTCGGCTGCTCGGAACAAAGAGCAGCCGAATTTTTTCCTTTACAAACGGGAAAAAATATGCTATAATCAGTTGAAGAAAAGGAGTGTTTTTGTGTCATATAATCAGGATAATATCAGAAATTTTTGCATTATTGCTCATATAGATCACGGCAAATCAACGCTTGCCGACAGGATCCTGGAGCTTACTTCCTCCGTTGCAAAGCGTGATATGGAAGAACAGCTTCTCGATAATATGGATATCGAGCGTGAGAGAGGCATCACCATCAAGGCTCGTGCTGTCCGCCTTAACTATACCGCAAAGGACGGCAATGACTATGTTTTCAATCTTATCGATACTCCGGGTCACGTTGACTTCAACTATGAAGTTTCCCGTTCGCTCGTTGCCTGCGAGGGTGCTATCCTTATCGTTGATGCATCGCAGGGAATCGAAGCGCAGACCCTTGCAAACACCTACCTTGCAATAGAAAATGACCTTGAAGTTATGCCCGTTATAAATAAGATAGACCTGCCCTCGGCTGAACCCGAACGTGTTGCGGAGGAAGTTGAGAACGTTATCGGCATACCTGCAATGGACGCTCCGAGAATTTCCGCAAAAATGGGTACGAACGTTGAGGAAGTCCTCGAACGCATCGTTACGGATATCCCTTCCCCGAAAGGCGATATAAACGCACCGCTCAAAGCACTCATCTTTGACTGTTACTACGACAGCTACAAGGGTGTTATAATCTACGTCAGAGTTATTGACGGCGAGGTGAAGATCGGTCAGAAAATACGCCTTATGGCTACGGGCGCAGAGTTCGATGTTGTCGAAACAGGTTATATGGGCGCTGTCGATCCCGTCAATTCAGGTACGCTCAAAGCAGGCGAAGTTGGCTATATCACGGCTTCGATAAAATCTATCGGCGATACAAAGGTCGGCGATACCGTTACCGATGCCGAGAACCCTTGTGACAGTGCGCTCCCGGGCTATCGTGAAGTAAATCCAATGGTGTTCAGCGGTATCTATCCTGCCGACGGTGCAAAATACGGCGATCTCCGTGATGCGCTCGAAAAGCTCCAGCTCAATGATGCGTCGCTCTCGTTCCAGCCCGAAACCTCCGTTGCTCTCGGCTTCGGCTTCCGCTGCGGCTTCCTCGGACTTCTTCACATGGAAATTATTCAGGAACGCCTTGAACGTGAGTATAACCTCGACCTTATTACGACCGCTCCCTCGGTAATCTATAAGGTCAACCTCATGAGCGGCGAAACGGTCTATATCGATAACCCTACGAATTACCCCGACCCTGCAAATATCCGTTCGGCGGAAGAACCTATGGTAAAGGCTTCGATACTTGCGCCGTCCGATTATGTCGGCAATATCATGGAGCTTTGTCAGGAGCGCAGAGGAGTGTTCAAGGATATGAAATACCTCGATGCAACAAGAGTTGAGCTTCACTATGAGCTTCCGCTCAATGAGATCATCTACGACTTCTTCGATGCGCTCAAATCACGCACAAAGGGCTACGCTTCGTTCGATTATGAAATGCTCGGCTATGTTCCGTCGAAGCTCGTCAAGCTTGATATTATGCTCAACGGCGATGTTGTCGATGCGCTTTCGTTTATCGTCCACGCCGATAATGCGTATAAACGTGCGAGAAAAATTGCGGAACGCCTTAAGGACAATATCCCCCGTCAGCTTTTTGAAATTCCTATCCAGGCGGCTGTCGGCGGAAAGGTCATCGCAAGAGAGACCGTCAAGGCAATGCGCAAGGACGTTCTTGCAAAATGCTACGGCGGCGACATCACACGAAAGAAAAAGCTGCTTGAAAAGCAGAAAGAGGGTAAAAAGCGTATGCGCCAGCTCGGTACTGTTGAAGTTCCGCAGGAAGCGTTTATGGCTGTACTCAAAATGGACGATGAATAATATACTGATGGGCGGCTCTCGGGTCGCCCTGTTTGTTTTGGAGAGATAAAATGTACAGAGGACTTTATATCCACGTTCCGTTCTGCATAAGAAAATGCCCCTACTGCGACTTCTATTCAGTCACACAAACAAGCCTTGCGGACGATTATACTGCGGCAGTCGTGCGGAATATAAAAGCACAAAACGTCAGTGCCGATACAGTATATTTCGGCGGAGGAACGCCCTCGCTCCTGACTGCGGAACAGATAAGCACGATGCTTTCAGCCGTTTCGGATATCGCACCGAACGCCGAGATAACAATGGAGTGCAACCCTAATTCCGTCAGCGAAAAATACCTCTCGGAAATTTTGGCGGCAGGCATAAACAGAATATCTTTCGGCGTGCAGTCGCTTTCCGATAAGGAACTGACAGCTCTCGGCAGGCTTCACGATTCCGAAACAGCCGTAAAAGCTATAAGATCCGCCTATAATGCAGGTTTCCGCAGTATTTCCGCCGACCTTATGCTCGCAACGGCATATCAGACCCCCGAAACGCTCTCCGAAACGCTTGAAAAGCTTTGTACACTTCCGCTTACCCACGTTTCGGCGTATATGTTAAAGATAGAAGAGGGAACACCCTACGGCAGGAGCGACACGATACGAAAGCTTATTCCCGATGAGGACGAAACAGCCGATATGTATCTCGAAGCCGTGCAAAAGCTTGAAGGAAACGGCTTTGCACAATATGAGATATCCAACTTTGCATATAAAGGTTATGAATCCCGTCACAACCTCAAATATTGGCGGTGCGAGGAATATTTCGGCATAGGTCCGTCAGCACATTCTTATATAAACGGCGTAAGGAAAGCCTGTCCTCCGTCTGTGGAGGATTTCATCAAAAGCGAATTGCAGACCGAGACCGTCACCGAGAAAAACGGCGGCGAAACGGACGAGAAAATAATGCTCCAACTCCGCTTGACGCAGGAGGGAATACCGCTTTCGGCGTTTGCGCAGGACAAGCTTCCCATTGTTGAACAGCTAAAAAAACACGGTCTGCTCCGACAGAACGGCGAGCGGATAATGCTCACCCCGAACGGCTGCCTTGTCTCAAACGGAATAATCTGCGAATTAACATAAAAAAAGCTGAACGATATCGGGAAGCAACAGCGTTTCCTTGATATCGTTCAGCATTTTTTATTTCCCGAAAAGTACAGCCTGCGCATAGTTGATGTTCTCGAAAGCCGTCATTTCACTGCCGTCAAAAAAACGGTGCTGAATTTCGTCACGGTTCAGAAATTCATAGAGCAGAAAGCCGTGCGTTTCAAGCATCTTTTCAAGCTCGCCGTAGCCGAAGCAGGACTTCATCGGCTCGCCGCTCAGCTCTGCCATTTTGAGCATTTCTTTCACCCTCGGGACATTCGACGAAAATAAGTGACTGTCGGGAAAATCAAATACAACAGCACTTCCGTTTGAAGCAACTGCCGCAATGCTTTCAAAAAGTGCCGATATTTCGTCATTTGTCAGATAATTCAGTAACCCAAGGCAGGAGAACAACGTCTTTTTTCGTCTGTCAAAGCCGTTTTTGCCGAGAACTGTTCCGATGCTTTCACATGAAAGATCGGCGGAAATGTAGCGGACATTCTCGGGAATATCAAAGCCTGCACGCTTTATTCGGCGGAGCTTGTCGGAAATGACAGCCGCCTTGTCTATCTCAAAAATCTGTAAATCAGGGTAAGCGTTTCTGAGTGAAAATGTGTCATAGCCACAGCCGAGGATAACATACTGTCGAGTACCCGTTTTTACAGCTGTTTCAAGACATTCCTCGCAGAATTTGCTCCGCCCGAGCGTAGTCGGGGCAAGGCTTGTGTTCACATAGTCGGTCACATTGCTGTGGTCGGCGGAGATAAAGCTTTCGATCTGCCGAAATTCCCCCTCGGAGAATAGCTTTTCCGCATAAATATCACGGAAATGGCTGAAATTACTGTGCCTGTTCACATACGCCCTTGCAAAAGCCGAAATAAGGGCGGTCAGGCTTGCTTTATCGGCTGAATTGCCTGTCTCGGGAAAATTAAACTCAAAAAGCCCGTGCTTTGTGCAGCAGAAATAGAATTTTCCGCCGCAAAGCTTCGGAAATATCGCCGAATTATCCTGCTCGGGGCAGAGCTTCACCGTCATTACAGTGTCATTCGATACATACGAAACGAAAGCGATAAAATGCTCCCGTGACATTTCGTGCATAACTGTGACGGCATATCCGCTTTCCGTTTCACTGATCTCAATGCGGTGCGTATCATTCTGCGGCGAAGCTTTCAGCGGAGAAAGCCTTTTCCCGCAGCAGGAGACCGCAGCTTCACCCGTGCCGTGCAGAAAGCTGCCGCAGTGGGGGCAGACGTAAAACCGAATTTCCCTGAAATTCCCGACAAATTCACCGTTCGGCGACAGCTCGCCCGACAGGAGAGTGCTGACATTCGCACCGAGAATATCCGCAAGCCCGTTCAGAAGCGAAGCGTCGGGGAAGCCGTGACCCGTTTCCCACTTGGAGATAGTTTTCGGCAGAACACCGAGCCTGTCTGCGACCTCTTTCTGCGTCATACCGTTTTCTTTTCGGAGCTTTCGTATCAGCTCGCCGCTTTTGCATAAGTCCATAGCTGTTTCCTTTCTGTCGAAAAATTTTCCATAGCTATATTATAAGTGTTTGCGGCGAAAAAGTAAATCCACTTATCGTTCACAAAAATAAAAGCGTCTGCTGAACAACAAACGCCCTATAAGCAAATAAAAAAACGGACAGACCGAAAAGCCTATCCGTTTTGGCGCGGAACAAGGGATTTGAACCCTCGCGCCGGTTTCCCGACCTACTCCCTTAGCAGGGGAGCCCCTTAACCACTTGGGTAATTCCGCAGGTTATTAATGGCGGAGAGGGTGGGATTCGAACCCACGGTCCCTTGCGGGATCACTGGTTTTCAAGACCAGCTCCTTAAACCACTCGGACACCTCTCCATAATATTTTTTTGTGCCGAGCTTATTGCAGAAAACTATCGTTTCCGCAATCGACTTGTTTATTATATCATAGCTGAATTTATTTGTCAAGCCTTTTTTTGATTTTCCAAGAAAATTTTTTGACTAAGCTCTCGGAAAAATATCACTCCGTCCCCGATATCGCTCGGGGACGGATATGAATATCAGCAATATTTGCGGAGAACATCGGCAGCCTCGTCAAGCACGGCAACGGCTTTTCCAAGGTGGGTCTTGACAGCTTCGTTGCTGCTGCTTTCGGTCATCTCCTTAGCCTGTGCGAGCGCATCTCTGCTTGCTTCGACCTGCGTCTGATAAAGGCTGTCGAAACGCTTGATAGCATTTTCAGCCATTTTTTTGTATGCGCTTTTGAGATCCTTAACGGCATTCGTACGAACATCGTCAAAGTTTTCGAGAGCGGTATCGATAACGTTTGTAGTCCTCTTTCTGCCGAGGATATTCTTGAACGAACTCATCGTTTCGGAGGGGTAGCTTCCGTTTTCGTCTGCGCCTGCGGCATTGATGACGGACTGGCTCACAAGCACAAAGCTGTCGGATAAGCCGTTTCCTGCGGCTGCTTCTTCGGCAAGGTTTGCAAGTCCGAGCTTGCGTGCAAGCTCACGTCCCATATTGGCGAGGACTTCGTTGAGTGCCTTTTCGTGTATCTCGATGCACTTTTTGTAAGCTTCGCCGACCTTATCGACAAGGAATGAGTAAAAGTGCTTTTCAACGTCATCGGGGTTGCCCTGATTTCTTGCTTCGTAAATATCCTCACGCAGCTTGGAGAAAAAGCCGTACATCCATTGCTCCGCCTGCTGCTGCATTTCGGTAACGCTCAGAACGATCTTCGGGCGGCGTTCCTCGATAGCCTGCGCAAGCGTGCGGCATTCCTCGTCTATCTTTTCGGAAAGGTCAACAAGCTTCTGCTTGTCGAGGGCGATCATATCGTAGACCATGTGTATTCTTGAAGCCGTGTCGTTGAGCATAAGATTGAGCATGGTTATAACACGCTGGGTACGGATAAAATCCTTCTGGAGAATGATCTCACGCTTGAGCGACATCTCAAATTTAAGGAACTCATTCTCATAAAATTCCTGAAGTCCCGTGAGGTCGGGACGGTTAAGTCCGATCTTGCGGCGGTATTCATCGATGCCGCTTACGCCGTAAACAAAAGCGTTCGGAACGATCTGCTCGCAGCGTTCGCTTACACGGTTGATTATCTTTTCGATATCCTTCATGCTGCCCATCGCATCGATCATATTTACGAGAACGAAAAGCTTGCTGAAGCTCATCGGGCGGATATGCGTTGCGAGGAAAAGCTGCTCCGACTCGGAGAAAGGCGAGAGCGCAGACGCAACATAAACGATAGCATCGGCATTGACAAGGTAATCCTGTACCTGCTTGTCGAGACAATCAAGGTCGGAAAGACCCGGCGTATCGACAATGCGTATTTCTTTGAGTATCTCCGCATTGTCACGGATATCGATGTATTCAAGGCTGTCGGGGAAAGCCCTTGTGAGTTTTTCAAGGCGTTCTCTCTGGAGGTCGTCTGCGGTGAGCATGATGCGCTGACCGTTGGAAAGCACAGCCTCCGCAGTCGGAGTTTCGCCGTAGCTTATCGAGTTTATGGTAAAGGTCTCGGGGGCAACGTTCACGGGGGCTATCGACTTGCCGAGGATAGCGTTTATAATAGTGCTTTTTCCACGTTTGAAATCGCCGAGAACAACGAGCGAGAACGGCTCTGTGCGGCGCTTCGTGATAGCTTTGTCCCACTGCTTGAGATTATCGGTGAATTCTTCGCCGAGGATACGGCAGACAGGCTTGTTTGCGAGTATCTCACGCATATAGTTCTGTATTTTTTCAATGTCGGGTTCAACGTCAGCATAAGTCAGAGTATTATTCATATTTTCGGACATTTCAAACACCTGCCTTTCCCGGATCCGAGCCAAGGATTATTTCACAGCGCACTTCGAGTGCCTGCTTGTTGACGGTGTGAAGATCAGCGCCGCCAATATCGTTTCTCCAGCTGTATAGCGTTTCACAGTTGAGAAATTCCATTCCCGCAAAATAGCGGCGTTCAAGGAAATTCGTGCTGCTGTCGAGAGAAATGCTTCTTGCAGGGGTAACGTGAAGCGTTTCGTACATTTTTTCAGCTTTGTTTCTGTCAAAGGTCTGACCTGTACGGCTGTAAATATCGTTGAGGCCCTTTTCGCGGAGCGAGATGAAAACATTCGAGAATTCCTGCGGCTTGTCAAGGCAGATTATGCCTGCACGGTCAGCCGTCACGCAGGAGAGCGTGAGCCAGTCCATCATTACCGAGGCGAGCTGCTTGCCGTTGTCGGTGACGGGGTTGACTACCTCGCTGTCCATGATGATGCCGAAGCTCGGTGCAGCCTGATAGTAGATGCAGTGGTTGTTCTGAATGTGACCGCATTCGCAGCCGATGAGATATGCAAGCTCATCCTTCGTGCATTTTTCGCAAAGACCCGATGTAAGAACGATAACGGGCGAGGTGTTTTCTGCAGAGATGGAGTATATCTCCATCTTGTTCGGCGCATTTCTTACGAAGACTTTCGGAACATCGATCATAAGCCGCTCCGCACAGGTCTTTGCTATCGTCCACACCTCGGGATAGCTGCCCTGTGAGGCTTCGCTTGCGGTCTTGAATATCTGCTTGAATTTGTTCGGTATTTCGACCGTAACAAGGTTTTTGTAAATTTTGTTCCAGCCCGAATATGTGATGAACTTCTGACGGACGGAAAAATCAGCGTCAAAGCCATAGTCCATTCTGCCGCCGACAATATGATCCTTGGATTTTCTTGTTCTTGCGGCGAGGTAGTTTGTAAAGCTGGTGTCTATATCGAGCAGAGGGTTCTGCTTTTCAAGTGAGTCGAGAACATCGTTCATCGCTTTTATCCTCCATTATATGGTTACTGTCGGGAGCTTTTATACTAAACACCATTTAAAATTTGGAAAAAATCAAGCCGACAATCTTGTAGCTGTTTTTAACAGGTTTATATTGGATTTCGGCGCAGATTTTTTCCTGTATTTTATTGGTGTTTAGTATTATGATGCCTTTGAAGCATCACGATATCCCGTTTTTTCATTCATCATTTGTAAGAGCGTGATGAAGATTGTATGTTTCCGCAAGCAGAGAACCGGTGTATTCCGCAATGTTCTGAAGCTTGACCTTTTCGTTTTCGGAAACGGTTTTGCGTTCGGCTTTGAGCTGATTGAGGTTGTCGAGTGTTTTCTGTGTATCTTTGAGGATAATTTCGGTCTCGTCCTCGATCTTCTTTTTAAGTCCTTCAAACGATGCGAATACCTGCTGACGTACAGTTTCGGAGAAGTCGCTGGAGATGCGCATTTCGTGGAACTGCTTTGAAACGGAGTTCTTGAAGCTGTTCTTGTATTTGTCTATTCTTTCCTGAACGAGAAGCTTATCAACGGAGAGCTTTCCCGTGAAGGTTCCCGCAAGACCTGCGATAGCCATGATGCAGAGTGTAACAGGGCCTGCCGCAGCAATGCCGAGGAAGCCTGCAAGATATGCTGCTGCATAGAATGTTGCGCAGAAGCCCACGAAGCCCGATGCGCCGCCGAGAAGTGCGCCCTTTACGCCTGCCTCACGGAAGCCGACAAAGAGTCCGCCCGTTCCGACAGAACCGATAGCAACGCCGATGATGGAATCAACAATGCCGCCGTTGCGTGAGTGACGCTGAGGAACGGCGAACATCTCCTGGATTCGTGCAACAGATGCGAAGAATTCATCCTCGAATGACTGCAAACGCTCTGCTTCGTCGCTCAGGGCGATGTTTATCTCATTCTGTATCTGTTCACAGATGATCTGTGCCTTGTTTTCGATGTTCTCCTTTATCTTTTCGGTGAGCTTTGCATAAACGATCTTCAGCTTGTCACGCTTTAAGTCGTCAGCGGACATAGGATAATCGTCGATAACCTGCATTGCCGTTTCCTCGATCTGGCTCCAGTAGCCGTCAAGGATAGGCTTCAAGCCGTCATAAACCTTGTTTGCGGCGTCGTTGATGCGGACAAATTCGGCACGCTTCTTGGTTCTGATAGCGTCGATCTCCTCGATAGCGGCGTTGTATTTCTCCATGAATTCATCGGTTTCCATCATGAGTGAATTTTCACGGAGAACGATGGAATTGATGATCTCCGAACCGCTGCTGATTATCTTTGTAGCAAGTATCTGGAGGCTGATAGAACCTCTCTCCTGCGTGAGCATACGTTCAAGAGCAGCTTCAAAGGTCGGGAAGTTGCTCTCCTTGAGCATTTCCTCATTGTGAGCCTGCTTTGCAAGAAGTGCTTTTTTCGCATAAACGCCGATTACCTTAGGCTTGCCGATCTTGCGCTTGTAAACGGCGAATTCCTTGGAGTCCTCGCCCATAACGGTCTTGGCTTTTTCCATAACATAAGAGCCGATGCGCTTTTCGACCGTTTCGACTATTCTGTCCTCGTCCTCCTTGGAGAACGTGCCGAAGCAGTTTACGGCGAAGATTATCCGTCCCATATCGCTCGTGAGCATTTTCTTTTCAAGGAATTCCTTTTCAAACTGCGAGAAAGGCGAGTTTGCACTGATAACGAAAACAGCTGCATCGATCTCGGGGAGTATCGAAAGGGTAACGTTCGTCATCTGCTCGTCATCGTTGAGACCCGGAGTGTCGATGATGTCAACGTTGTTCTTGCAGAAGTCGGTCGCATAGTGAACGGTAGCCTGCTTGACGCTCTCCGCACGCTTTTCCGATTCGTAGGAAAGCTTTGTTACATAGTCCGCAAGCTTGTTGATATCGACATTTTCCTTTTCGCCCGTCTTGTATTCGACCTCGACATAAGGGGTTTCGCTGTATGTAACTCGGTTGAGGGTAGCCGTTGCGGGAAGAACGTCCGCAGGGAGGACTTCCTGACCGAGCAGTGCGTTGATGAGCGTACTTTTTCCTCGCTTGAACTCGCCGACGATAGCAACTTCAAAATGCTCGTTGGCAGTCTTTTCAATAGTGTCCGCAATGGATTTTGCGGTGTTGTTCAGCTCCAGCTCCTCACTGAACTCTTTAAGCTGGCAAAGGCAGTCCGTAAGCTCGCTGACCGTCTGCTTATACGCTGCATAGCTGCCGTAATTGATTACATTTTCTCCCATAGCAACCTCCTTGAAAATATATCACGGGAATTTTTGAAAGAACTATTAAAAAAATAATGACAGTATTTCATTATAGATGCAATTTACCCAATAACTAACATTTATTATACCACATTACTATATAAAATGTCAACAATTATTATAAATTTTGCAAAAAAATATGGAAAATATAAAAAAGGTGTGCTATACTTATCTGTAAATACTCAAAAATGAAAGGAATTATTGCAGAAAATGAATTTCAGACCATGTATAGATATCCATAACGGCAAGGTAAAGCAGATAGTCGGCGGAAGCCTTGCGGACAAGGGCAATTCCGCCTCGGAGAATTTCGTTGCCGACTGCGGAGCGGATTTTTATGCCCGTCTTTATAAGGAAAAGGGCTTGAAAGGCGGACATATCATAATCCTCAACGCCGCCGACAGCGAATATTACGAAGCCGACCGAAAGCAGGCATTATCCGCACTTCACGAATTTGAGGGCGGCTTGCAGGTCGGGGGAGGAGTAACTGCCGACAACGCCGCCGGGTATATTGAAAACGGTGCATCGCATATAATAGTCACGTCGTATGTTTTCAGGGACGGAAAGGTGGATCTCGGCAACCTCGATAAGCTCACAAAAGCCGTCGGAAAGGAGCATATCGTCCTTGACCTTTCCTGTCGGAAAAAAGGCGAGGATTACTACGTTGTCACCGACAGATGGCAGAAATTCACCGATATGAAGCTCTCGCCCGAGGTGTTCGACAGGCTCTCGTCCTACTGCGATGAGTTCCTTGTCCATGCTGTCGATGTCGAGGGCAAGGCAAGGGGAGTAGAGGAAAAGCTTGCGGAAATGCTCGGCGAATGGGGAAAGATAACCCTCACCTACGCAGGCGGCATAGGCTCATTCGGCGACCTTGACACGCTTAAAAGGCTCGGCAAGGGAAAGCTCAACTTCACGGTCGGAAGTGCGCTCGATATTTTCGGCGGAACTATGGATTTTGAAAAAGTTGTACAATATCATTGACAAATTTGAGAAATTTTTGTATAATTAATAAGATAATATGATTTTGCAAAAGGAGCATACCGACGATGATGATCCAATCCCTCAACGGACCGTGGAGAGTGAACTCCGCCGATGAAAAAATAAAGCTTTCCGTAAACGTCCCCGGAACGGTTTACAGCTCGATGCTTGAAAATAAAATGATCGAAGACCCGTTTTACCGCCTTAACCAGTACGGCGTGCTGGGGATATCGGATAAGGATTTCGTTTTCGCTTATGATTTTATCCCCGATGAAGCAATGCTGAAAAACGACCGCATTTATCTCCGTTTTGACGGCATCGATACGATCGCAGAAGTTTATCTCAACGATACTGCGGTAGGCTCTGCCGACAATATGCACAGAACATATAAATTCGATGTCACCGACTGCATAAGACGGGGAACGAATTCGCTGCGTGTCTATATCCATTCGCCGATAAAATATATCAAGGATAAAAATGACGAGCGTGATCTCTGGGGTGTGGCTTCGACGATGAAGGGCTATCCGCATATCCGCAAGGCGCACTATATGTTCGGCTGGGACTGGGGTCCTATCCTCCCCGATGTCGGAATCTGGCGTGATGTCAGCCTTGTCGGCGAGAAATACGGCTGTATCAAAGATATCCGCATAAAGCAGGAGCATAAGCAAAGCTCGGTGAAGCTTTATATCGACACCGAGATCGAAAACTTTACGGGCGACGACCTCCGTATGGAGTGCGTTATCACCGACCCCGACGGCGTTAATACTATTGTAAAGACCGACCGACCGAAACAGCATAACTCCGCTGTCTGCGTTATCCTCAACCCCAAGCTCTGGCACGTCAGAGGCTTTGGAAAACAGCATCTTTACGAAGTCAGGGTAAAGCTTCTCCACAAGGGTGAAGTTATCGACAAAAAGGAGCTTAAAACCGGTCTGCGCACGATAGAAGTTTCACGCCGGAAAGACGATATCGGCGAAGAATTCTGCTTTAAGGTAAACGGAACGAAAATTTTCGCAATGGGCGCAAACTATATCCCCGAGGATAACCTCCTCGGCAGGAGAAGCCGTGAGCGCACGGAAAAGCTTCTCAGGGACTGCGCCGCTGCGAATTACAATATGATAAGAGTATGGGGCGGCGGATTTTACCCCGATGATTATTTCTACGATATCTGCGATGAACTCGGTCTGCTCGTATGGCAGGATATGATGTTCGCCTGCTCGGTCTATGACGGAAACGACCCCGAATTCTGCGCAACAGTCGAACAGGAGCTTATCGACAATGTTCGCCGTATCGATCATCACGCCTGCCTTGCAATGTGGTGCGGAAACAACGAGATCGAATCCGCTTGGCAGTACTGGGGACTTCCGAACGATGCCGAGCTTAAGCAGGGCTATCTGAATATGTTCGAGAACATCGCCCCGAAGGTTGTCGCACAGTACGATACTGGACATTTCTATTGGCCGTCCTCACCGTCCTCGGGCGGCGGCTTCAATGACAGCGGCGCTAAAAACAAGGGCGATATCCATTACTGGGAAGTATGGCACAGCTTAAAGCCCTTCACAGAGTATAAAAAGTATCTTTTCCGCTTCTGCTCGGAGTACGGCTTTGAGTCTATTCCTTGTATGAAAACGGTGCGCTCCTTTGCCGAGGAAAAGGATCTGAACCTTATGTCGCCCGTTATGGAAGCGCATCAGAAGTGCGAAGCGGGCAACGAAAAGCTGATGTATTACCTTGCGCAGATGGTGCATTATCCGTACAGCTTTGAGAATCTCGTCTATGCAACTCAGCTCGTTCAGGCTGATGCTATCCGTCTTAACGTTGAGCAGATGCGCCGCCACAGAGGCATCTGCATGGGTTCGCTCTACTGGCAGGTCAATGACTGCAACCCCGTTATCTCGTGGTCATCGATAGACTATTTCGGCAGGTGGAAAGCTCTCCACTATTACGCAAGAAAATTCTATGCGCCGATAATATGCTCGGTCGATGACAGCGACAAGGATAACCTCGTTCTGAACGTTTCCAACGAAAAAATGACCGAATTCAACGGTCATATCAAGTGGAAGATCAGACGGAACACAACAGAAGTAATTGCCGAGGGCGACTCGGGTGAGTTCACCATTCCGCCGCTTTCCGCAGTGAATGTCTGCAATATAACAAGTGAAATGACAGGACTTACCTTAGCCGACCATTTCAACTGTACGCTCGAATACTCACTTATGCATAAGGACGCAATAATCAGCAGTTCAACATTCCTTTTCGTCCTGCCGAAGCAGTTTGAGTTCCTGCCGCCCGAGATCGGGGTCAGATGTGATACGCTCGGTGATAAATACTGCCTTACATTCAGCTCGCAGGCTTATGCAAAGGGCGTTTATATCGACTTTGATGAGTTCGATGTCGTTTTCGGCGACAACTGGTTCGACATAAACGGTCAGGACGTGAGCATACTGCTCAAAAAGGACGTTCTTCCGCCGTACTTTACACCCGAACTTGTAAAGGAAAAGCTTCGCATAAAATCTTATGCGGATATAGCATTGTCTTAACGGAGTATAATTAATGAACACAGAGTTAAAAGAAGAATTTCTCAGTATCTATAACGAAAATATCAAAAGGGACGGAGCGGATAACTTCCTCAATTATCTGCTCAAGACCGATTTCTTCACCGCCCCTGCAAGCACACGCTTCCACGGCTCGCACGAGGGAGGTCTGCTTGAACACAGCCTTAACGTTTATCACTGCCTTAAGGATTATCTTGAACGTGACAGAACGAAACAGCTTTACAGAATGAATTACAGCGAAGAAACTATCGCTCTCTGTGCGCTTCTTCACGATGTCTGCAAGGTGAATTTCTATAAGACCGATTACCGCAACGCCAAGAATGAACGGGGCGAGTGGGAAAAAGTCCCGTACTATACCATTGACGATACGCTCCCTTACGGCCACGGCGAAAAGTCGGTATACATAATATCGGGCTTTATGCGCCTGACAAGGGAAGAAGCCTTTGCGATAAGGTATCATATGGGCTTCTCGGGGGTAGAGGATAAAAACAGCATCGGAAAAGCTTTTGAAATGTTTCCGCTTGCGTTCGCACTTTCTGTCGCAGATATGGAAGCATCATATTATCTTGAATCATAAATAAAGGAAAAGGGGTCTTGTAAAATGGCAGATATTGTTGCAGTCGGCGAGATGCTCGTTGACTTTACGCAGAAGATTTCCGAAACGGGTGAGATAACCTACACGCAGAATGCAGGCGGCTCATCGGCAAATGTCGCAGTTATGGCGGCAAAGCTCGGTGTTCCCACAGGCTTCATCGGAAAAGTCGGAAAGGATATGTTCGGACGCTACCTCAAAAACGTCCTCGATGAAAACAACGTAAACACAAAAGGACTTATCCTCGATGATAAATATTCAACTCCGCTCGCATTCGTAAGCAGGAATGAGAATGGCGAAAGAGAATATTATTTCGTAAGGAACGACAGCGAGGACGCTTCGCTCACTTATGGCGAAGTGAATAAAAAGCTTATCGATAACTGCAAAATTTTCCACTTCGGTTCAAGACTGCTGACCTCCGAACCGTCACGCTCGGCTGTGATGCTCTGCGCCGAATATGCGAAGAATCAGGGCAAGATAATAAGCTTCGACCCGAAATTCCGCCGCAGCCAGTGGGCATCGCAGGAAGACGCAGTGAGAACGATACAGAACGTGATGAAGTGCGTTGATATCCTCAAAGTCTCCGAAGATGAGCTTCTCCTCGTTTCGGGCTTTGGAAATATGGCAACAGCCATCGCAAAGCTTATCGGACTCGGAGTAAAGGTGATCTGCATCACGCAGGGCGCAAAGGGCTGTATAGTCGCAACAAAAACGGGCATAAACAATGTCCCCTCGTTCAAAACAGAGCTTGTCGATACAATGGGAGCAGGCGACAGCTTCTTCGGAGCGTTCCTTTCCCGTATCGCAAAGTCGGCAAAACCGCTCTCTGACCTTGAAACGGATGATCTTATCGGAATTTCCGTCTATGCCAATGCCTGCGGCGCACTCAGCGCAAGAAAGCTCGGCGCTATCTCCGCAATGCCGACCGATGAAGAGATAAGAGCGCTTATCGAGCAGAATAAAAAACAGTAATTTTCACTTTTTCATATATTACCATAGTGTAAAATTCCCGTTTTCGGGCAAATGCTATTGACAAATCATTGTCATAAGCCTATAATAAATAGGTTGTTGATAAAATGAAAGGAAAACTGTTTTTATGAAGCTTGAATCATTCAAAAGTATATTTTTTAAGGCATTGATGTCCGGATTTATGATCGGTATCGGCGGAACTGTCTACCTTATGTGCGATAATAAGTATATGGGCGGATTTCTGTTCAGCTTCGGACTTTTCACAATAATCCAGCTCGGCTTTGCACTCTATACGGGTAAAGTCGGATATATCCCCGAAAGAAAGCCAATATATATCCGTGAAGTGCTTATAACCCTCCTCGGAAATATCGTCGGAACGGGCGTTACAGCACTTTTGATCTCCGCAACAAGAATAGGCGCAAAGGTGCATGAAAACGCAGCTGCCGCAATGGATACAAAAATGAGCGACGGCATCGTCAGCAGACTTATCCTCGGTTTCTTCTGCGGAACATTGATGTACCTCGCAGTTGAGAACGGAAAGAACTGCCGTATAAAAGGACATGACGTTTCAATGATATTCGGAACAGCAGTCCCCGTAATGCTCTTTATTTTCTGCGGATTTAACCATTCGATAGCGGATTGCTTCTATTATTTCTCCGCAGGCGCAACAGTAAGCGGCGCACTCTATATCCTCGAAGTAGCAGTGGGAAATGCATTCGGCGGAATGTTTATACCATTTATGAAAAAGCTTTTCGATAAACCCGAAGAAGCCAAAACCCCAACAAAGTAACAGAACTGCGAAGCCAACCAGCTGGTCAAGCTGAGCACAGCTTGCAGGGGTCAAGGGGGCAGAGCCACCTTGTCGCTCTCCGCAGAGAGCGAAATACCCTAAACTAACAGTTAAGGCATAGTCGCAATAGAAAAATATCTAACAGCAAAAAAGGCGCAATTCACATCAAAAATGGAAAACGAAAATGAGAAATCATTTTGTAAACCAAAAAAAGTGAATTGCGCCAATTCTTTTTCTTAAAACAAACTGTCCTTGAAGCAAAAATCCACGAACGAAGTGAGTGGATTTGAAGCTTCAACGCAATATGAATGATAAAACGCAGTATGAACAGCTATGCAATATGAACGTGAAACCGCAAAAATCCAATCTCCCGTTCATATCCCACAGCCGTTCAAACGATGTCGGCAAGAAATGCTTATCGCTTTCGCTCTGCGCATTTCAAGCCGAGGATAGTTTGTTTGAAGGAAAAAGATTGGCGCAATTCACATTATTGGTTTTACGAAACTGTGTTTATCATATTTCGTTTTACCTTTTTTGATGTGAATTGCGCCTTTTGATTTGTTAGTGATTACGCTGTTGCAACTGACGTTTCGCTGTTAGTTTAGGGTATTTCGCTTCTGCGGAAGCGACAATGGGGCTACTCGCCCCCTTGACCCCTCGCAAGCTGTGCTCAGCTTGACCAGCTGGTTGGCTTCGCAACGCCCAACAAATGTAAGCTATGCAAATAATTCCGAATTTCGAATTCCGAATTCCGAATTAAAAAAATCCGCATTGATCTCAGTCTTTTGATTTATAATAGAGCATACAATGGCAGAATCCCTCAAAATTCGGGTCTGCTATCTGGTCACGGAACTCTTTGCACATACATCGGTTTTCTTCTGTATGCTGCAATCTGCATGGGCAATAGCCGCCCGTTCTTTTCAGTCCCTCTTTTATTTTTGCAACTATCTCTGCATTATCGTTGAGTTTTACTGCCATTGTTCTTCCTCCCGTTCGTTCGGTTCAAGCGGAAGCTCGTCCTTTTCCTTTGGCGGAACATATCCCTCGGGGAGCTGTTCCTTTACCGCAACGAGCAGCTTTATTTTTTTGCCCTCGGCGGAAAACATTTTCTCATGCTCGGTCTCAAAATTCGGTGCATAGTCAGAGTTATGGAGATCCCTTGTGATGAATTTTACCGAGAATCCCGAATGTTCAAAATAGGGAAGTGATTCCTCGAAAAGCTCATCATCGTCCGTCTTGAAATGTATTTCGCTGCCGTCACGCAGGAACGTTCTGTACTGCATAAGCTGGCGGGTGTGTGTAAGACGGCGCTTCTTATGGCGCTTTCTTGGCCATGGGTTACAGAAATTTATATGTATGCGGTCGATCTTATCGTTTTCGTCAAAAGCAGTGGTTATCTTTTCGATATTCTGCGAAACAAGCTTGATGTTGTTTATTTCCAGTCCCTTTTCTTCAAAATCGGCAGTTATGGTTCGTCTTGCAACGGCGAGCATCTCGCTTTTTATATCCATTGCGAGCCAGTTCACATCGGGATAATACTGCGCAGCCTGAACGACGAAGCCGCCCTTTCCGCAGCCGAGTTCGGCGTAGATAGGCTTATTATTTCCGAAAACAGTGTTCCATTTCCCCTTGTATTCCTCGGCGTGTTCAATGTAAAACGGGCAGACCGCAAGTTCGGGACGAGCCCATTTTTTTCTTCTCATTCTCATAGTTATGTATTTCCTTTATTCTTTTTTGAATGACAGTTCAAGGCTGTCGATATTGGTTTCAAGGCGTGTGTATTTCACTCCTGCGGCATCAAGCATACGCTTTGAAGCAATTGTAGCTTCGCTGTCGGCATACTTGTCGTAGAGGTAAACGACTTCCTTTATGCCCGACTGGATAATTGCCTTTGCACATTCGTTGCAGGGGAAAAGGTCAACGTATATCTTTGCGCCTTTGAGCGATTTGCCGTTGGAATTGAGTATCGCATTGAGCTCTGCATGAACGACAAAACGGTACTTCGTGTCTGCGCCCTCTCTTGCCCATGGGAATTCATCGTCCGAGCAGCCTATCGGAAAGCCGTTGTAACCCGTTGAAAGAATGATATTGTCGCTGCTGACGATACAAGCACCGACCTGCGTGTTCGGGTCTTTGCTGCGCTTTGCTGCGAGGAGAGATACGCCCATAAAATATTCGTCCCATGAAATATAGCCGCTGCGTTTCATAAAAAATTCGTCCTTTCGGTAGAGGATAAAGTAGCGTTCTACATCATTATAGCATATTGCTTAAAAAAAATCAAATTTTTTTATGCATAAAATTTGTATTTACTGTTGATTTTAGATTAGAAATATGTTATAATTTAACTAATTTATAACTGCAAACTGCGGATTTTTGTGCCGAGTGACAATTTTTGGTGACTTTGGGGCAGATCTTGCCCCGATTCCCGAACTCATGGACGAATTTCCGCAGGCGGAGAAAAATAACTCCGCAAAGGTTGATTTCTCGGAGGTTTTTATGGATTACAAACAGGAATTTATCAAATTTATGGTTGACTGCGGAGTGCTGACATTCGGCGATTTTACGCTCAAAAGCGGCAGAAAAGCTCCGTATTTCATCAATACGGGCAACTATAAGACCGGTGCGCAGCTCGCAAAGCTCGGCGAGTTCTATGCTGCCTGCATCGAAGATAATAAGATCGAAGCCGACACGCTTTTCGGACCTGCATACAAGGGTATCCCTCTCTGCGTTTCCGCCTGCGTTGCTCTTTATAACAAGCACGGCAGAGATGTAAGCTACTGCTTCGACAGAAAAGAAGCCAAGGATCACGGCGAGGGCGGTATGTTTGTCGGCAAGCAGCTCACAGACGGCGAAAAGGTCGTTATCATCGAAGACGTTATGACCTCGGGCAAGGCTCTCAAAGAGGTTATGCCGAAGCTCACGGGTGCTGCAAAGGTAAACGTTACGGGAATGGTAATTACCGTTGACAGAATGGAAAAGGCTCTCAACTCCGATAATTCCGCTGTTCAGGAAGCATATAAGGAATTCGGCGTAAAGGTTTATTCCATCGTAACCATCAACGATATCATAGACGCTATCGAAAAGGGAGTCATCGGCGGCAGGGAATACCTTGACAAGATGCTCGAATACAGAAAAACCTACGGAGTACAGTAAATTATATTCTTGAAAGGAATGAACATAATATGAGCGTAAAGCTGAACATTACAGCTGCCGGTGCAGAGATCCTCGATTCAATTGTTTTTATGGATAAATCTCCTGCCTTTGCTGCATTCAAAGAGGAGATCGAAAAGATCCTTGCCGATTTCAACAAAAACAAGAAATTCGGCGAGATCGACGTAAGAGCACTTGTTGACGGCTCGGAAGATGCCCTCAAAAATATGCAGAGAGCGTACCTTATCTGGACATTCAACGAGGATTACGGCAAAAAGCCCGTGAACGAATCGGAATATACCAAGTTTCTCAAGCTTTTCGTAAAATCGCAGGAAAAGGCTCTTGTTGAAGCAAACGGCGGAAAGAAATCCATCGCAACGGACGAGATACCTGCATTTATCAAGAAATTCGTGGGCGAAGTTTCGGCAAAGCCCGAGCTTTTCAACAGCCTTAAGGAATTTTTCGCAGGCTATGTTTACGGATATTTCTTCAACTATCTCAGCGAACAGAAGATAATGAAGGACTATGCCGAATTCCTCATCTGCCTCGGTATCATGTCCAACAAGATCACGACCTCCGAGTCGCAGAAGCAGCAGATACTGCCGAAAATGGCTATGCTCCTCAACAACGACCGCTTTAAGTATATCAGCGGAAATATCCCCGTTGATGTTATGTTCAATATAGTTTACGAACGCTTTGAATTCTCTAACCTTACAGGCAAGGAAGAGGATATCATCAAGACTGCGCTCAAAGACTATATGGTATCCAACTATGACTACAACGAAGATGACGGACTTATCTCCGATACAGTCGTAACGGGCATTATGTCCCAGCTCAACTGCAAGTATGTATGCTCCGAGGACTTCGCTTCCGACCTCCACAAGAACTCGTTCGCAGGTGTGAGAACATTCCTCGACGGCGACAAGGAGGATCTCGGCGAATATACATACGATAAGCTCCTCTCCGTTATCGCAGGCAAGTGCGAGCTCAACTTCGACGGCTATTATTCTTCCGCAAACGAACCGATCGTTGATACCTCTCTCAGCAGCGACGGCAAGGGCTATCGCTATCCGCTCGTTGCGAAAGCAGACGGAAAATACTGGTTCTGCGATATCTACAAGGAACTCGTATTCCCATATGCAGATGAAAATATTTTCGTTCCCGTCAAGGCTGAAAGTCTGCCGATCGAAGAATTCCCGTTCACCGATTCCGCTCTCAGAACGAACATCATCTGTTTCCTCGGCGGTATCGAAAAGGATCACTATACAGTCCGTTCCGACAAGCTGAAGCTTGTTGAGGATATTGCCGTTATCAAGCGTTCGGGCGGCACAGACGCAGAGAAGAAAATGCTTGTTCTTGAAAAGCTTCTCTACATCATCTCGGGCAATATGGACAGCAAGTCCTACAAGAACCTCTTCGATGACTGTATCTTCGGCTCGAAGCTCTATGACGACTATATCCGTTACAGAATGGACTGCCTCTTTGCCGACGGTATCAAGAGCCTTGACGCAAAGAAGAATCTTCTTGACAATATCAACAGCATAAGCAAATAAGGAGTGCGTTATACTATATCTATGAGTGAGTCAAAAATAGGGCGTATCATTCTTTCCGCTGCCGCTGTCGCTATGGCGGCGGTGATGCTGACCTCCTGCGGACAGTATTCCAAGGACGACAACATCGTTTATGATGCGATCGAGGAATACGACAGCGGAGATTATGCAGCGGCGCTTGAACAGCTCGAAAAAGCAGACGTGGCTAAGTTCAAGGCGATGAAGCCCGAGAATTACTATTATTATCTCGGCGAGACCTACTTTAAGCTGGGCGATTATGAAAGCTCCCTTGATGCGCATATCCATGCTCTGAAAATAAAACCGTCCCTGTTCAAGAGCAGGGTCACGGCAGGAGTATGTTACAGCAAGCTCGGCAGAATGGAAGAAGCACTCAGAACCTATGAAAAAGCACTCGAATATGACCCGCAGAATGCCGATTCAGTTGGCTTGTATGTGAGTCTGGGTTCACTCTATATTTCACAGAATAAACCCTATACTGCAATTGATTACCTTGAAAAAGCCTCGGCGATATATCCCGAACAGCCTGCGGCGCACGCCTTTCTCGCAATAGCGTATGCAATGGCTTATGAATATGATAGATCGGATGAACAGCTTGTCCTTGCCTCGGCGTATGGATATGAACATATCGACGAGATAAAGGAACGCATAAATGAGGTCAGGGAATCACAGAATTAAATGGAGTTACGCCAATGCTTGAAAATGCACTTGTCAACAAGAATAAATCCGTAAACTACAAGGATATGTCCAAACAGCTCGAGGATAACCTCTGTACGCTTCAGCAGAAGATAAAGGAGAAAAAGCTCCCCGTTATTATCCTGCTCGAAGGCTGGGGAGCTTCGGGAAAAGGACAGCTCATATCCGATATAATCAAAATGCTCGACCCCCGTTTCTTCAAGGTGTATTCGACTATGCCTGCGAACGAGTATGAAAAACGCTATCCGCTCATGAAGCGCTTCTGGGCGAATATACCTGCTTACGGAATGATGTCCATAATGGACAGAAGCTGGTATCAGGAGCTTGCCATCGCAAAGCTGGAGGACGGCGTTTCGGACGAAGAATATGAACGCCGTATCCATGAGGTGAACACGTTTGAACGTCAGCTTACCGATGACGGATATCTTGTGATAAAGCTGTTCCTCCATATCTCTCGTCAGGAGCAGAAAAAGCGTTTTGTCAAGCTGAAAGAGGACAGCGCCACAAAATGGCGTGTTACCGAGCTTGATAAGAAGCGCAACAAGAATTACGATATTTACTATAAGCAGTTCGATGATATGCTCACAAAGACAAATACGCCTTACTGCCAATGGAAGATCATCGACACCACAGACCGCCAGTTCACACGTTTTCAGGTGTTCAATATCCTCGTAAGTCAGATAACGAACGCCGTAAATACGCAGAGAACCTACAATACTGCCGATCTGCACGAAAATATCACCTATGCACCCGTGCCGAAGCTTGCCGATGTCCGTTTGGAGGGCAAGACTGTTCAGCCGACAAAGTATTTTGAGGAGCTGAAAAAGGCGCAGAAGGAGCTTGCAAAGATACACGGAAAGCTTTATAAAAAGAAGATACCCGTTGTTATGGTATTTGAGGGCTGGGACGCAGCAGGAAAGGGCGGTGCTATAAAGCGCATCGGTACGGCTCTCGACCCGAGAGGCTACGAAGCCGTTCCTATCGCAGCACCCGACCAAAAGGAGCTTAACCACCACTATTTGTGGCGTTTCTGGAACAATCTCCCGAAAACCGGTCATATCACTATCTTTGACCGTTCATGGTACGGCAGAGTAATGGTAGAGCGCATCGAAAAATTCACCCCCGAAGAACGCTGCAAAATGGCTTACCGTGAGATAAACGAGTTTGAGCAGGAGCTTGCGGACAGCGGAATAATCGTGCTGAAATTCTGGCTTCAGATCGATAAGGATGAACAGCTCCGCCGCTTTACCGAGCGTCAGAACACCCCTGCAAAGCAGTGGAAGATCACCGATGAGGACTGGCGCAACAGGGAAAAATGGGACGACTACGAAAAGGCTGTCGATGAGATGCTCCAAAAGACCTCAACGGCGACCGCTCCGTGGAATATCATCGAAGCGAATAATAAGATGTACGCAAGGCTCAAAATAATGAACATCATTATCGATAAGCTCAACGATGTTATCAAAAACAGTTGATGACAATGCAGCCTGATCTATTTCAGGCTGCATTTTTTGTCCAATACTAATTTTATTATACATTTTTTAAGCTATTAAATAAAGAAACAGTCCTTTAGGACGATTTATTTGTATAAAAAAAGCATTGAATAATTGGATATAAAAATGTATAATTATTGCATATGCTCAAATAAGAGTATGGAAGATACATAGGACAGCACTTTCAAAATAAACGGAATAACGAGGTGTGCAGAAATGAGATCATCAAGGATCATTAAAATTATCACTGCCGCAGTGATGACCCTTGCAGTGCTTGGACTCGGCGGTTGTGGGGACGGAAAGAAAACACTTATAATGGCTACAAATGCTGAATTTCCGCCGTATGAATACTATGAGGACGACAAGATGGTCGGCATAGATGTCGAGCTCGCCGAGGCGATCGCCGAGGATATGGGATATGAGCTTGAAATAATCGATATGGACTTCGGCTCGATAATCCCGTCGCTGCAGAGCGACAAAGCCGATATCGCCGTCGCCGCAATGTCCGTCACTGAGGAAAAGCTCCAGCAGATAGATTTCAGCGATACATACGAAACGGCTTCACAGCTCATAATCGTTCCGCAGGATTCGGATATCATGTCCGTTGCCGACCTTAAGGGCAAGCGCATAGGCGTTGAAAGCTTCACAACGGGCGATGTCTATGTTGACGAGATAGAAGACGCAACTCCCGAGAGCTTTGCGAATGGTTTGCAGGCTATCGATGCGCTCAAAGAGGGCTGGCTGGACGCTGTTGTTATCGACGGTGCGCCTGCCAAGATCTATGTCGAGAGGGACAGCGGACTGAGACTTATCGATGAGCCGCTTACCGAGGAGGAATATGCCATCGGCGTTGCAAAGGGCAACACTTTCCTGCTCAAAAAGATCAACAAATCGATAGAAAAGCTCAAAGCCTCGGGTAAGCTCGACGAAATACGGGCAAAATATATCAAGGCAGAGTAATTTTGTTCAAATGGTGACAAAATTAATACAATTTATATACAAATAAGCTGATATTATTGACTTTTTGCATAAATACTGTTATTATTGTAAAGGTGTAAAATTCAGCAATGAAGGGAGGAAGCGTTTATGGGTGAATTTAATCTTTGCTATGGCTGTATGAATCCGAAGGACTGCGATGAAAACGGAGTCTGCAGGATATGCGGCTTTGATGAAAATGCCCCGAGTCTTCCGTCTTATCTTGCGCCCGGAGTTATGCTCCGTGACCGCTATGTCGTGGGAAAGCTGCTTTCCTATAACGGCGAGAGCGCAAATTATATTGGTTTTGATACAATAACACAGAGCAAGGTAGTCATAAAGGAATATATGCCCGATACTCTCTGCGAAAGAGAAGCGGGAAAAAGCATCCTCGACGTCGCTCCGCAGTATGTCGCACAGTATAAAACGCTGATGTCCGAGTTCGTGGAGCTGAACAAGACGCTTTCCAAAATGCGCAGCCTCAGCCATATTATCCCCGTTGTCGATATGTTCGGTGACAATAACACGGGATATGTCGTGCTTGCCTATTTTGAGGGCGTTACTCTTGAAAAATATATCGAACACAACGGCGGCAGACTTACATGGGAGACCGTGAGAAGATTTTTTCCGCCGATATTCACGACTGTTTCGCTCGTTCACAATGCAGGACTTGTTCACAGAGGTATCTGCCCCGAGAATATCCTTATCGGCGAAAATGGCGATATCAAGCTGACAGGCTTTTCCATATCCGATGAAAGAACGGCGAACACCGAAATAGCTCCCGAGCTTTACAGCGGTTACGCCGCACCCGAGCAGTATAATTCTTCGGCAAGGCAGGGAACATGGACGGACGTTTACGGAATTTCCGCAATGCTTTATAAGGCTCTTACGGGCGTTGCTCCGCTCGATGCAGCTTCGAGAATTACCGATGATACGCTTGAAACGCCTGCTTCGCTCGTTCCCGAGATACCCGAGAGTGTTTCAAACGTTATCATGAGCGGCTTGGAGCTTGACGGCGAAAAGAGAATACAGACCGTTACCGAGCTTGTGACGAAGCTTTTCGAGCAGCCCGAAATAGGCGGTGCGGCAGTAAGGCTTTCGTCCTCAAGTACGCAGACTATAATGATACCGAGAGAAGCAATGCAGCAGGGTCAGCACCGAGCGGCTTCGGGCGGCAGACCTGCAAAGAAAAAGCAGGTCAGCAGACGGGGCGTGTTTATCGCCGTAATGGCAGTGATACTCGGTCTGGGAATGTTTTTCCTGCTCATACTCCTGTTCACATGGGGTACGGACGGCAGCGGCGACCCGCCCGAAATAAATCAGATATCCTCCGATACCTCGCTCGGAACGGAAAGCGAGCTGACTACAATGCCGTCGCTCACCGAAATGACCGAGATGACCGAGGCTTCGTCCTCCGCTAAGTCCGAGGGCAGCCGTATGCTTTACGTTATGAACGATATCACGGGCAAAAACTTCGATATCATCCAGCGTTCCGAGAATTACAGCAGCCTTGTTTTCAACCCGATATACGAATACAATGACGAGTATGCAAAGGGACTCATCTTCGAGCAGTCGATCGAAAAGGGCGACAATTACGAAGAAGGTACCGAGATCACCGTCAAGGTTAGTATGGGTCCGAAGTTCGTTACGATACCCGATTTCATCTCGCTTTCCAAAAAGGACTATTTTGCAATGCTCGGCGAGCTTGGAATAAAATATGAGGAGAAGGAGATCGAGACGAGCGACGTCAAGGAAGGCTATGTCGTAAAGCTCAGCAAGGATGCAGGCGAAACGATCGACGTTGAAAACGGCGAGATACTGACCGTATACATCGCAAAAAATCCTCCCGAAACAGAGCCGCCCGAGACCACAAAGGCAAAGGACAAGGATAAGAATAAAGAGCCTGAACAGTCCGAGATCACCGAGTCCACCCTTGAACCCGATGTTTTCGTTACATTGTTTGATTAAGCCAAAAATGCGCCGTCATAGTTCGGCGCATTTTTTGATGAAAATGAACAAAATGTAAAATGTGAAATATATGGTTGACAGAACTGCTTTTATATGATAAAATTACTAATGTAGTAAATTACTTTAGCACCAAAAAGCTTAAAAGCACAAAAGCTTAAAATCGCTAAAGTATCAAGGAAGGAATGTTTATAAATGTTAGAGAAAAAAGGCGATCTTATGTCATACAGACCTGACATCAAGCTCCTCGATGCAACTATCCGTGACGGCGGACTTGTGAATAATTTCAGATTTTCTGATGAGTTCGTGAAGGAACTTTATAAAACCAACGTCAAGGCAGGCGTTGAATATATGGAATTCGGCTATAAGGCTTCAAAGGATCTCTTCAAGGTCGAAGATTTCGGCAAGTGGAAATTCTGCGATGAAGAGGATATCCGTGCTATCGTCGGCGAAAACAACACAAACCTTAAGCTCACGGTTATGGCCGATGTCGGACGCTGCGACTACAAAAAGGATATTATCCCTAAGGACGAGAGCGTTATCGATATGATCCGTATCGCTACATACACTCACCAGATGCCCGGTGCTATCGAAATGATAAACTACTGCCACGACCTCGGCTACGAAACGACCGTCAACATTATGGCTATCTCCGCAGCAAAGGAAGAGGACGTAAAGAAGTCGCTCGAAATGGTATGCGATTCTCCTGTTGACGTTATCTACCTCGTTGACAGCTACGGCTCGCTCTACCCCGAGCAGATCCGCGAAATGACCAAGATGTACTGCGCTGCGGCTGAATCCTGCGGCAAGAAGGTCGGACTTCATATGCACAATAACCAGCAGCTCGCATTCGCAAACACTATCGAGGGCATCGCTTTCGGTGCAAGCTTCGCAGATGCAACAATGAGCGGCATGGGAAGAGGCGCAGGCAACTGCTTTATGGAACAGATGCTCGCATTCCTCAAGAACCCGAATTACAACCTTTCTCCCGCACTCAAATTCGTTGAGAAATATATCTCGCAGGAAAGAGAAAAGGGCTCTGTATGGGGCTACGATGTGCCTTATATGCTCACAGGCGTTCTTAACCGCCACCCAAGAGCAGCTATCGCATTCATCAAGGACGAAAAGACCGATTACGATGATTTTTATCAGGATCTTCTCTACGAGCTTTCATAATTGAATAAAAAAGCAAGCCGACTGTTTGAACGCAGTCGGCTCAGCCTGTCGAAGTTGCACAAAATTAAAGTTTACGTTAATTCTGAAAGAATTTCGCTTTGTTCAAAGGGTGGTGGGTGTCCAGAGGGCAAAGCCCTTGGTCGCTTCCGCAGAAGCGAAATACTTTAAACTGACAGTTAAAGGTTGTGTAGCAATAGCGTAATCAGTAACAACTAAAAAGGCGCAATTCACATCAAAAAGGTAAAACAGAACGTGAAAAATCGGTTTGTAAACCTATAAAATGTGAATTGCGCTTATTCTTTATGTTCTGAACAACTATCCTCGGCAAATAAACGTGAGGAGCAGAGCGACGAGCGTTTAGCGCCGACGGGATATGAATGGCATTTTTTCTTTTAGAGATCAAGTCATGAAATACTTTTTCGTAAATCTGCATAAATGCAACATACTTTTTCGACAGACTGAATCCGACTGCGTAAAAACAGTCGGCTTTTCTGATGTTTGATGCTATGCTTGATAAAAAAGGCAAAATAAAAAGCCTTGTGAATAAACACAAGGCTTAGTCTGTTTGGTGCGCTGCAAGGGACTCGAACCCCTGACCTACTGGTTCGTAGCCAGTCACTCTATCCAGCTGAGCTAGCAACGCATCTTCAATCAGCATAAATTATTATATCACTATGAGGAGCGTTTGTCAAGGGTTTTTGAGAAATTTTTCTGAAAAACTTTGCATAAAGCCTGTAATGGCGGCTGAAATGCCTGTTTTGCGTGATTTCCGTATTTTCATTGACTTTTAAAAATAAATGTGATAAAATTAGAAAAACAGACTTGACCTCTTTTTTACAGAAAGGTTGGATAGAAATGAAAAAATCGATAAAAGTTATACTCTCCGCAGCCGCAGCGATAACAGCGATCTGTGCAGTCGCAGCAAAGCTTTTCTGCGACTATTCGCTCAGAGCAGGGGAGAAGAGCTTCACCATTGATATGCTTCCGCATAACACAAAGAAAGAAGCCGATAAAAACAGAGATATCCTTAAAAACAGAACCAAGGAATATAATGATTGGTTCAAAGCACATTCGGAGGACGTTTTTCTGCTCACCAAAAGCGGCATAAAAGTCCACGCCGTTCTGAGCATGGCTGAAAAGCATTCACGAAAGTATGTTATAATGTGTCATGGCTATAAGGGCAACGCTTATAACCTCGGTTTTCAGGCTTATAACTTCATCAAAATGGGATATAACGTCCTCGCCGTTGACGGCAGAGCCTCGGGAAGGACTGAAGGCAGCTATATCGGCATGGGCTATCTCGAAAAATCCGACCTCAAAGGCTATGTGAACTTCATTCTTGCCCGTGATCCGCAGGCGCAGATCGTTCTGTACGGCATTTCGATGGGCGCAGCCGAGGTAATGATGGCTTCCGCAGACGACCTCCCGCAGAACGTAAAGGCTATCGTTGAGGACAGCGGTTTTTCAGATGTACGTTCGATCATGAAGTGGCAGATCCGTGAGACCCTGCATATTTTCCCCGAGCCGATAGTTTTCCTCGCATCTCTCTATGCAAAGTTCGTCATCGGACTTGACTTCAAAAAGGCAAGTGCCGTTGAAGCCGTGAAAAAGACTAATATCCCGATACTTTTCATTCAGGGCACAGAGGATAAGTGCATACCGTTTGAAATGTTCGATACCTTGTATAAGAGCTGCGCAAGCGAAAAGGAAACCTATGTTGTCGAGGGTGCAGACCATATGCAGTGTGATGTGATCTGTCCCGAAAAATACTACCGCACGGTCGATGATTTCCTTAACAAATATATAAAGTAAAAAATAAATGCGTTTTCATTGCAAATTGCTTTGAAAACGCATTTTTATTTCTTCGGAAATAATTATTCAATTCCTTTTTCGGCAAATCCGCATATTTCGGCAAAAAATCCGAGTTTGGTGAGCTTTTCCCGACAGCTTTCAGCATTTTCACGCTCGGAGAATAATCCGAACACAGCCGAACCGCTTCCGCTCATCTGTGATAGCGAAGCACCGCTGCTTTTCATCTCCGAAATTACAGCCTCGACTTCGGAATTGCCCGAAACAGCCTCAAAATCGTTGGAGCAAAGCCTTGCCCAGTTTTCAAAGCCGCCGCTGAAGTCGGAAACCTCCCACGGGTAATGTTTTATCTCTGCGCTGTCGATCTTGGCGTAGGCTTCTTTGGTGGAAACGCCGAGCTTTCCCTTTGCGATAAGAACACATTCACATTCAAGCGGCGAAAGGGGAGTTATCACTTCGCCGATGCCCTCACAAAGTGCAGTTCCGCCTACGATGCAGAACGGAACATCTGCGCCGACCGAAGCGCCTGTATCACAAAGAGCTTTCTGCGAAAAATTACAGCCGAAAAGCTTGTCCAAGCAGCATATAACAGCGGCGGCATCAGCGCTTCCTCCGCCAAGTCCTGCTTCGGACGGAATATGCTTTTCAACAGTTATCTTAACGCCTTTGTCGGCAATATCGGCGAAGCGGAAAAATTCACGGGCGGCTTTGTATGCGATGTTCCGGTCGCCCGAGGGTATCCCTCCGCCGCAGATCACTTCAATTTCGGCTGAATCTGTTTTTTCAACGGTAACAACATCGTGAAGCGAAATGCTCTGCATAATGCTCCGCAGGGTATGATAGCCGTTCGGAAGTCTGCCCGTGATATTGAGGGTCAGATTTATCTTTGCATTCGCCTTTACAGAAAGCTTATCCATTGTTCTTTTTGAGGTCATCGAGGTATTCTTTTATCGCTTCAACAGCGGTTTTGAGGTGCTGGAGAGAATAAGCGTAGGAAACTCTTATGTAGCCCTCTCCGCAATCTCCGAACGCATCGCCCGGAACGACTGCTACCTTGTGCTTGTAAAGGAGATCCTCGCAGAACTGCTGGCTCGTAAGTCCCGTTGACTTTATGCAGGGGAAAACATAGAATGCACCGCCCGGTTCAAAGCAGGTAAGACCAAGCTCGTTGAATGCGTTGACAATATATCTGCGGCGCATATCGTATTCTTTTACCATTGCCTGAACGTCGTCATCGCACTTTTCGAGCGCATCGACAGCGGCATACTGCGAAACTGTGGGGGAACACATTATTGCGTACTGGTGAATTTTGAGCATCTGCGAAACGAGAGGCTTCGGACCTGCAAGATATCCAAGACGCCAGCCTGTCATTGCGAATGCCTTTGAAAAGCCGTTTACATAGATAGTTCTTTCCTGCATACCGTCGATCTCGGCAATGGAAACGTGCTTGCCGTGATAGGAAAGCTCGGAGTAAATTTCGTCCGTGAGAACGAGGATATTCGTTCCTCTGAGAACGTCGGCAACGGCTTCAAGCTCGGGTCTTGTCATAATTGCACCCGTCGGATTGTTCGGGAAAGGCAGGATAAGAAGCTTTGTCTTATCGGTGATCTTGGCACGAAGAGCCTCGGCTGTGAGCTTGAAGTTGTCCTCGGGCTTGGTTTCGATAACAACGGGAACACCATGCATAAGGTCAACGATAGGCTTGTAGCATACGAAAGACGGCTCAACAACGAGGACTTCATCGCCGGGATCAACAACGGCTCTTATGCAGAGGTCGATAGCCTCCGAACCGCCGACAGTTACGATTATCTCGTCCTTAGGGTCATATTTAAGGTCATATTTGCGTTCAAGATATTTTGAGATCGCACAGCGGAGTTCGAGAAGTCCCGCATTTGCGGTGTAAACCGTCTTGCCCTGCTGGAGAGTGGTTATAGCCTTGCTGCGTATCGTCCACGGAGTGGCGAAGTCGGGTTCGCCGACACCGAGCGAGATGACCCCCTCCATCGAGTTTGCAATATCAAAAAATTTACGGATTCCCGACGGCTTTATCTCCTTGCACTTGTCGGAAAGTATTCGGTCATAGTCCATCATGGAGAAACGAAACTCCTTTCATCTTTGTCATCGGCATTTATCATAAAGCCCTTATCCTTGTATTTTTTGAGGAAGAAGTGCGTAGATGTTGATACGATGCCCTCAATAGTGGAAAGTCGCTGTGCAACGAACAGAGCGATCTCCTTATAGTTTGTGCCGCTTATGGTAACGGCGAGGTCGAATGCGCCCGACATGAGCGTGAGGCTCTCAACTTCTCCGTATGATAATATTTTCTTTGCAATGGCATCAAAGCCGAATTCAGCCGTAGGAGTTACCTTTACTGCGATGAATGCGGTAACGTTGTCCTTGTCTGCGAGCTCGTCATTGAGGATGGCGGAATAGCCCTTTATAACGCCGCTGCTTTCATATTCTTTTATCTTTGCCGCGACCGCTTCTTCGGTGCTGCCGGTCATTGAGGCGATTTCCTTGTTGGAAAGCCGAGCGTTCTGCTTGAGGAGTTTTAAAATATTGTCCATTACAACCCATCCTTTTTTTCAGATCTGCAGCAAATTTTATCGGTTTGCTGCGATACATATTATTATAGCACATAAGAAAAGCAAAGTCTACAATTTTTTTTGACATTTTGCAAAGGCTTTTCAAATTGTCATTTCTGACAAAAATTACAGCGCAAGGTGGAAAAAGAGTATAAGTCACAAGTTCGTTAATAATTTAACTTTAAATTTGTTTAAATTTAGTCTATTTTTGCGGAAAAGGTTGTGATATAATATCTTGTATATATTGTTTATAAAATTATTTTCGGAGGTTTCTTTCTATGAGAGCTGTTATAACTGTTGTTGGTAAGGATACAGTCGGTATTCTTGCAAAGGTCAGCGGTATCTGCGCTGAATTCAATGCTAACGTTACCGAAGTGACCCAGAGCGTACTTCAGGATATGTTCGCTATGATAATGCTTGTTGATATCTCGAAGCTTGACAAGAGCTTTGCGGAGCTTGTTGACAGAATGACCGCTCTCGGGGACAGCATGGGTCTTAAAATAAATACAATGCACGAAGAGATCTTCAACACGATGCATACCGTCTGAGTGACGTATTTTTCAGAACTGGAGTTATATTAAATGCTTAATGTACATGATATACTTGAAACAATAAGAATGATACAGGACGAATGTCTTGATATCAGAACGATCACGATGGGCATTTCGCTCCTCGACTGTATCGACAGCGACATCGACAAGGCTTGTGATAAAATTTACGATAAGATCACGACCTGCGCAAAGGATCTCGTTAAGGTCGGCGAGGATATCGAAAAGGAATTCGGTGTTCCTATCATCAATAAGCGTCTTTCCGTTACGCCTATCGCAATGGTTTCCGCTGCCTGCAAGGAAAGCCCTGTAAAGTTTGCGCTTACAATGGAAAAGGCTGCAAAGGCTGTCGGCGTGAACCTCATCGGCGGCTATTCCGCACTCGTTCAGAACGGCTTCGCTGCCGGAGATGAAAAGCTCATCAATTCCATACCCGAGGCTCTCGCATCGACAAGCTGCGTTTGCTCTTCGGTAAATATCGGCTCGACAAAGAGCGGTATCAACCTTGATGCTGTAAAGCTTATGGGCGGCATCGTCCGTGAGTGCGCAGAAAAAACCATCGATAACCAGTGCTTCGGTGCTGCAAAGCTCGTTGTTTTCTGCAACTCCGTTGACGATAACCCGTTTATGGCAGGCGCTTACCACGGTGTCGGTGAGCGTGACTGTATGATAAATGTCGGCGTTTCGGGACCGGGCGTTGTCCGCTCCGCACTTTCCAAGTACCCCGATGCCGATATCACACAGATATCCGATATCATCAAAAAGACTGCATATAAGATAACAAGAGTCGGTCAGCTCGTCGGCACAGAGGCTTCAAAGCGTCTCGGAGTTCCGTTCGGCATCGTTGACCTTTCGCTTGCACCTACTCCCGCAGTCGGCGACTCCGTTGCGCATATCCTCGAGGAGATAGGTCTTGAAAGCTGCGGCTGCTGCGGTACTACTGCTGCGCTCGCACTGCTCAATGATGCGGTTAAAAAGGGCGGCGTAATGGCTTGCTCAAAGGTCGGCGGACTTTCCGGCGCATTTATCCCCGTGTCCGAGGATGCAGGAATGATCGATGCTGCCGTTTGCGGTTCGCTCAGGATAGAAAAGCTCGAAGCTATGACGGCTGTATGCTCAGTTGGTCTTGATATGATAGTTATCCCCGGTGATACGACAGCAGAGGTCATCTCCGCTATCATCGCCGATGAAGCTGCTATCGGTATGGTAAACAACAAGACCACAGCAGTAAGAGTTATCCCTGCTATCGGAATGAAGGAAGGCGAGTTCCTCGATTGGGGCGGACTTTTCGGCAAGGGTCCCGTTATGAGCGTAAACAAGTATTCGCCTGCCAAGTTCATCAACAGAGGCGGACAGATCCCTGCGCCCCTTCACAGCCTTAAAAACTAAAAAAATGCCCATGCTGCCGACAAAACAGCATGGGTTTTGCAGTTGGTAAACATAAAGTCAGTAAACGCTGACTTTATAGAAAGGAATGGTCGTAAGTTATGGACGAAAACATAATCCAGAGTATTCTCGAGATCGATAAAAGTGCTTCGGAAAAGCTTGCCGAAGCTGAAAAACAGCGCAACCTTATCATAGCAGGCGCAAAGGAGCAGCAGGAAAAGATCATTGAATCCCGAATAAAGGCTGCCGATGAGACCCTTAAGGAGATCGAAGAAAAGGAAAAAGCCGAAGCCGACAAGAAGCTCGAAGCTATCAATGCAGAGGGCGAAAAGGAGATCGAACGTCTTAAAGATGTATATGAAAACCGTCACGGAAGCTGGGAAGAGGATATCTTCCATGCGATCGTAAACGGCTGATAAAGAGGGATCGTTGTGAGTAACAAAAAGCACGGCTCTTATACCAAGGGCAAATATTATGCGACCGTTGCAAAGATACGCGCAATGTACGGAAAGCGTGTTACCGCAGAGGACTATGCCGAGCTTGTGACAAAGCAGAGCGTTGCCGATATTGCGGATTATCTGAAGAAAAACACGCATTACAGCACTATACTTGCTTCGGTCGATGTCAATACGATACACAGAGGCTTCCTCGAAAGCCTTCTGCAGCGTTATAATTTTGAGCTTTACGGCAGGATAACGGGCTTTGAACGCATCGGGCGGCAGGAATTCTACAATTTCAAGATACTTTACGCCGAGATCGACATAATCCTGAGCTGTATGCGCTTCATCAATGCCGATTCGGAGGGGCAGATCGAAAGCATCCCCATTTATCTCAACGGAATGACTTCGTTCGACCTTATCGAAATTGCAAAGGTACGTTCATTCGCCGAGCTGCTTGAATTTTTGAAGAAAACCCGCTACTATGAGCTTCTCAAAGACGTTCCGACCGATGAAAACGGACGTATCGACTGCGGCAAGTGCGAATATGTTCTGCGCAGCTACTATTATGAGGGACTTGTTGAAGCTTCAAAGCATTATCGAAAGACCGAGGCGGAAAAGCTTGACCTTATGATACTGACCGATATCGACCTTATCAATATCATCAATGCTTACCGACTGAAAGAATTCTTCGGCAGCGATGAAAAAGAAATATTCGATAAGACCTTCTCCTTTGAGGGAAGAATGTCCAAAGCAAAGCTTGAGGATCTGTATTCATCGGGCAGCGGCGAAGAGTTCATCAAGCGTTTTTCCAAGACCTATTACGGCAGAGTTATCGCCGAAAACGGACTTGACAGCAAGGACGCTGACGATCTTGAGCTTGCGGCGAGCAAGCTTCGTTTCAAGTATGCAAAGGCGGCGCTCAGGGATTCGCAGGCGGCATCGGTAAGCGTTTATGCGTTCATGTACCTTATGGGAGTGGAGCTTCACAATCTGATAAGCATTATCGAGGGCGTCCGTTACGGCGTTTCCTCAAAGCAGATAGAATCTTTGATAATAGTATAAAAAGGGGTGAGCTGTTTTTATGTCAATTGAAAAAATGGAATTTGTCAATATTGCAGGTCTGACGAAAGACCTTGACACAGTTCTTGAAAAGCTTTCCGAATGCGGATGCTTCCACATCGAATCTGCGGTAGGGGCAAATGCCAAAAGCAAAGGTTTCTCCTCGCTCAAAGAAGAAAATCCTTATAACAGTATCCTGCGAAAGATGACAGAGATCTCCGCATTGGCGAATGTCAGGATCGGCAGCGTTGAAGTCAGCAAGGATTTTAACGAAAACCTCACAAAAGACGGAAAATACGTTGACAGCGTTCTTGAAAAGCTCAAAGAGCTTGCAAAGCAGAGAACCGAAGTCACCGATAAGATCGGTGAATACGAGATGGCACTCAGTCAGGTCAAGCACCTTAAAGGTCTTAACACAGACATCGAAAAGCTTTTCTCCTGCGAGCATATCAAGGTGCGTTTCGGACGGCTCCCTGTTGACAGCTACAACAAGCTGCCGTATTATGACGACAAGACGTTCTATTTCGAGTATTTCACCGAGGAAACTGAATATTACTGGGGACTTTACGTTACCCCTGTTTCCTGCGCCGAGGAAGTGGACGAGATTTTCAAGTCGCTCTACTTTGAACGTATAAGGATCGCCGATTTCGTACACGGCACGTCCGAGGACGCTGTTGCGGAGCTTGCCGCAAAGATAAAGGATTTCACCGAAAAGAAAGACGCTCTCGACAAGAGCATTTCCGAGTATATTGACGGCGAGATCAAGCATCTGGACGAGCTTTTTACGCACTATAAATCACGCCACGACAATTTCGACCTGCGAAGCAAAGCGGCTGTTACAAACGGCAAATTCGCAGTTGTCGGCTTCGTCCCGAAGAGCGATTCGGATATGTTCCTTAAGCTTTTCGACGATATGGAGGGCGTTTCCGTTGTAATGCAGCCTGCCGATGCGAACGGTCAGCTTGCACCTCCGATAAAGCTTCGCAACAACAAGTTCGCCCAGCCGTTCTCGATGTTCGTTGAAATGTACGGACTCCCTGCATATAACGGCGTGAACCCGACAATGCTCGTTGCCGTCACATACACGCTTTTCTTCGGAATAATGTTCGGCGATGTCGGACACGGACTTGTTATTGCACTTCTGGGCGCACTGCTCTGGAAGTTCAAGCGTTTCTCACTCGGACCTATCCTTACAAGAGTAGGCATCTCGGGTGCGATATTCGGATTTATTTACGGAAGCGTGTTCGGTTATGAGCATCTTCTCGACCCCGTTTACGAAGCACTCGGAATAAGCTTCCTGCCGTTCAGGGTAATGGAAAACGTTACGACTATCCTCATCGGAGGAATCGTTATCGGCGTATTCATAATGTTCATTTCGATAATGATAAACATTATCGTCGGCATAAAGAACAAGGAGTATGAAAATGCGCTGTTCAGCAACAACGGCATTGCGGGCTTCGTGTTCTTCGGTTCAATACTTGTCGGTGCGGTTTGCGAGCTTTTCGGCGTGCATATCGTGAATACCGCTTATGTCCTTATCCTTATCGTTCTTCCGCTCATTGCGATGTTCCTGCGTGAACCTCTTTCCTATTGGGTAAGGGGTAAGAAATATCACATGGAGGGCGGAATAGGCGACTTTATTGCCGCTAACTTCTTTGAAGTTTTTGAGTTCCTGCTCGGTTATGCAACGAATACGCTTTCGTTCGTCCGTGTAGGCGGCTTCGTTCTTTCCCATGCGTCTATGATGCTCGTTGTAATGGCTCTTGCGGATCAGGTGGCAGCAGGCGCAGTTCCGATAGTCGTTGTTATCGGCAACGTTTTTGTAATGGGCATTGAAGCCCTCCTCGTAGGCATCCAGTCGCTCCGACTTGAATTCTACGAGATCTTCTCACGTTTTTACACGGGCGGCGGCACACCGTTTACACCCGTTAAAATCAACTATGATGAAACCATAGAATAAAGAATTTTGGAGGAATTTATTATGTTGTATGCTTTTTTACTTCCCGCAGTTGTACTTGCACTTCTTTTTGTACCCGTTGTTGTGGCTATCAAGAAGAAAAAGGGCGAACAGTCCCTCAAAAAGGCTTTTGCCGCTAATATCTGCTCTTTCTTCGCAGTAATGCTCATCTGCGCTGCACTTCCTTTCGGAATGAAGGCTTATGCCGACAGCGAGACTGACGTAGCAGCTGCTACATCGGTTTCCGAGGATGCTGACGCAGAGTCCGACAGCTCCGATACGAGCGGACTTCTTTACATAGCATCTGCACTTGCAGTTGGTCTCGGTGCTATCGGCGGCGGTATCGCTATCGCAGCAGCAGCTCCTGCAGCTATCGGTGCAGTAAGCGAGAATCCTAAGACATTCTCAAACGCACTTATCTTCGCAGCTCTCGGTGAAGCCTGCGCTCTTTACGGATTCGTTGTAGCACTTCTTATGCTCTTTATCTGAGTATTCACGGCGGAAAGGAGGACGTACAGTATGCGTCTTTATCTTATAAGCGATAATGTTGATACCCAGATGGGAATGCGCCTTGCAGGCATCGAGGGCGTTGTCGTTCACGAGCCTGCCGAGGTCAGGAAAACGCTCCTTGCGGCAATGGACAACAAGGATATCGCCGTTATTCTTATGACGGAGAAGCTTGTCCGCCTTTGTCAGGAGCTTGTCTACGATCTGAAGCTCAACCGCAGATCACCGCTTATTGTTGAGGTCCCCGACCGACACGCCACTTCAAATGTTACCGAGAATATTTCTAAGTATATTGAATCCGCTATCGGATTGAAGCTTTGAGTTTGGGAAGGAATTTTGATATGAATACAGAAAATGAGAAGCTGCAGAAATTCATCTGCGCCGTCAATAATGAGATCGACGAAAAGGTTTCGGCTATTCTTGATGATGCTGAAAGCACGAAGAAAAGTATTCTTTCCGCTGCCGAGGAGGAGTCCGAAGAAGCTGCCGATAAATATATGAATTCAAGCAGAAAGAAAAGCGGAAATAAATATGTCCGTGATATCTCAAAGGCTGAGCTTGAAATGAAAAAGAGCGTTCTGCGCTGCCGTGAGGAGCTTTCCGACAAGGTTTTCGCCAAGGTCGAGGAAAAGCTCTCGGAATACCGTTCCACGAACGCTTATGCCGATACGCTTATCAAAAAGCTGCTCGTTCTTAATGTCGGAAGCGGTTCGGAGATACGTCTTGCACCCGATGATATGAAGCTTGCCGACGTCCTCAAAAAGGTCGTCAAGGCAGATGATGTTTCATTCATTCCCGACAGCTCGATAAAGTTAGGCGGTTTTTCCGTTTATTCCAAGGAAAAGGGAACTATCATCGACAAGACCTTTGACCTTGCGGTCGAGGAGCAGAAGAGCCTGTTCGTCAGCAGCAACGCCTTTGCGGAATAAGGGGAGGAATAGGATTGAATACAGTTTTTTCCATCAACGGCCCTGTTGTAAAGGTCAAGGATACAACGGATTTCTCCATGCTTGAAATGGTATATGTCGGCGCAAAGAAGCTTGTCGGTGAAGTTATCAATATGTCAAGCGAAGAAACCACTATACAGGTCTATGAATCAACAACGGGACTGAAACCGGGCGAACCCGTAACGGGCAGCGGAATGCCAATGTCCGCAGTTTTAGGCCCCGGTATCATCTCGAATATATTTGACGGTATCGAACGTCCGCTGAAAAAGCTTGAAGAGATCAGCGGCGCATTCATCGGTGAGGGAAGCATGGTTTCCTCCCTTGATACCGAGAAAAAATACAGCGTCACAATGAAGGTCAAGGTAGGGGACAGCATAAAGGGCGGAGATATCTACGCCGTTTGCCCCGAAACACCCGTTATCGAGCATAGATGTATGCTTTCGCCTTATTTAAAGGGCGAGATCACTTGGGTCGCTGAAAACGGCGATTACAGAATAAATGACGTTGTCGCAAAGCTTAAAAAGGAAGACGGCACTGAGGTCGAGCTTACGCTCTGCCAGAAATGGCCTATCAAGCAGGCTCGTCCTTTCGCTGACCGTCTGCCGATAAATAAGCCGCTTATCACGGGTCAGCGTGTTATCGATACTGTTTTACCGATAGCAAAGGGCGGCACGGCTGCAATACCGGGCGGCTTCGGCACGGGCAAAACTATGACACAGCATCAGCTTGCAAAATGGTGCGATGCTGATATCATCGTATATATCGGCTGCGGCGAGCGAGGAAACGAGATGACTCAGGTTCTTGAAGAATTCTCCGAACTTGTTGACCCGAGAACGGGAAAGGCTCTTACCGACAGAACCGTACTTATCGCAAATACATCGAATATGCCTGTTGCTGCCCGTGAAGCTTCGATATATACGGGCATCACGCTTGCGGAATATTACCGTGATATGGGTTATCATATCGCAATTATGGCTGACTCGACCTCACGTTGGGCAGAGGCTCTCCGTGAAATAAGCGGCAGACTTGAAGAAATGCCTGCCGAAGAAGGCTTCCCTGCATATCTTCCGTCAAGAATTTCCGAATTCTATGAACGTGCAGGCTATGTCCGCAGCCTCAACGGTTCGGAGGGTTCCGTTACTATCATCGGTGCGGTATCTCCGCAGGGTTCGGACTTCTCCGAGCCTGTTACGCAGAACACAAAGCGTTTCGTAAGATGCTTCTGGGCGCTCGACAAGGCTCTTGCTTATGCACGTCACTATCCTGCTATCAACTGGAACGACAGTTATTCGGAGTATATGGACGACCTCAGCGAATACTATGAGGAAAACGTCAACCCCGAATTTATGAAGTGCCGTCTTGAGATAACCAAGATACTCCACGAAGAAAACAAGCTTATGGAGATCGTAAAGCTTATCGGTTCGGACGTTCTTCCCGAAGACCAGAAGCTTATCATCGAGATCGCACGAGTTGTCCGTGTAGGATTTTTGCAGCAGAACGCTTATCATAAGGACGATACCTATGTTCCGCTCGAAAAGCAGTACCTTATGATGAAAGCTATACTCTGCCTTTATGAAGAGTCGAAAAAGGCTGTCGCTTCGGGCGTAACTGCCGCAGCTCTTCTTGAAACGGGACTTTTTGAAAAGGTCATCAAGGTAAAATACGATATACCTAACGATAAACCCGAAATGTTCCGCCTGCTTAACGTTGAGATCGAGCAGGGAATAAAGAAACTTGTTCAGGAGGTCGTCTGATATGGGCTTACAGTATGTAGGATTGAAAGAAATTAACGGACCTCTTGTTGTCCTCGATAATGTTGACAATGCTTCGTTCGATGAAGTCGTTGAGATCCGTCTTGATGACGGCACACAGCGACTTGGACGAGTTGTTGAAATTTCGGGTAAGAGAGTTGTTCTTCAGGTCTTTGAGGGTACAAAGGGACTTTCAATGACCAATACACGCACAAAGTTCACGGGAAAGCCGATGGAGCTTGCACTTTCGGGCGAAATTCTCGGCAGAGTTTTCAGCGGCGCAGGAAAACCTATCGACGGTCTTGGAGATATCTTCCCCGAAAAGACAGCCGATATCAACGGTCACCCGCTCAACCCCGTTTCCCGTACATATCCGAGAAACTATATCAATACGGGTATCTCCTCTATCGATGCGCTCATGACGCTTATCAGAGGTCAGAAGCTCCCTATCTTCTCGGGTTCGGGTCTTTCGCACAATAAGCTTGCCGTTCAGATCGTTCGTCAGGCTAAGATAGCCGAAGATAACGGTCAGGGCTTCGCTGTCGTTTTCGCAGCAATGGGCGTTAAGAACGACGTTGCCGACTACTTCCGCAGAAGCTTTGAGGAAAGCGGCGTTCTCCAGCGAGTTGTAATGTTCCTCAACCTCTCGAACGACCCTATCATTGAGAGAATCCTTACGCCGAGATGCGCGCTCACAGCCGCAGAATATCTTGCGTATGAAAAGAATATGCATATCCTCGTTATCCTTACGGATATGACTTCATATGCCGAAGCTGTCCGTGAGTTCTCCTCGTCAAAGGGAGAGATCCCTGCAAGAAAGGGTTATCCCGGATACCTTTATTCCGACCTTGCTTCTATTTATGAACGTGCAGGCGTTATCAACGGCTCGGAGGGTTCTATCACGCAGATACCTATCCTCACAATGCCGAACGATGATATCACTCACCCTGTTCCTGACCTTACGGGTTATATCACAGAGGGTCAGATAGTTCTCGACAGAGGACTTGAACAGTCGGGCGTTTATCCGCCTATCTCAGTTCTTCCGTCACTTTCACGTCTTATGAAGGACGGCATCGGCGAGGGCTATACAAGAGCCGACCACTCGGCGGTCTCCAACCAGCTTTTTGCCGCTTATGCAAAGGTAAGCGACGCAAGAGCGCTTGCCTCCGTAATCGGTGAGGACGAGCTTTCCGAGCTTGACAAGGCATATATGCGCTTCGGACGTATGTTTGAGAAATATTTCGTATCGCAGGGCGAAGAGGAGAACCGTTCTATCGATGAAACTCTCGATCTCGGCTGGAATTTGCTTTCGCTTCTGCCCAAGTCCGCTCTTGACCGTGTGGACGAAAAGCTTCTCGAAGAAAAATACAACGACAAAGCGGAAGAATTGTTCCAGTAATGCAGAAAGAAACGAAAGGAGGCGGTCGGAATGGCTGAACAGGTTTTCCCCACAAAAGGCAACCTGCTTAATATGCAGAAATCGCTTGCGCTCGCACAGCTCGGCTATGAGCTTCTCGACAAAAAGAGAAATATCCTTATCCGTGAGCTTATGCAAATGGTCGATACGGCGAAAGAACTGCGTGAGAGCATCGGCGTGACCTATATCGAGGCGTATTCCGCACTCCAGATGGCGAATATCACGCACGGCGTTGTCGAAAATATCGCCGAGGGTATGCCCGTTGAAAATACGGTCAGCGTTTCTTACCGAAGCGTAATGGGCTGCGAGCTTCCGAAGCTTTCGGTCGAAAAAAAGAAGCTTTCGCTCGATTACGGCTTTATGAATACCGACAGCAACGTTGACAAGGCTTATATCAGCTTCGTCAGGGTAAAGGAAATGACGGTAACGCTTGCCGAAGTCGAAAACAGCATCTACCGTCTTACGAATTCGATAAGAAAAACGCAGACGAGAGCCAATGCGCTCCAGAATATCGTTATCCCGAAGTATCAGAGTACGGTAAAGTACATTTCGGGCAGCCTTGACGAAAAGGAACGTGAGGAGTTCTCACGAATGAAAGTCATCAAGGCACAGAAAATGCGCAAACGTGCAAAATACAGAGTTAAAAAGTAAAAAATGCGTTATTGAAAAAGCTGCACAAAATTAAAGTTTACGTCCACGCTTTTTAAAGGGTGGTGGGTGTCCAGAGGGCGAAGCCCTTGGTCGCTCTCGCAAGAGCGAAATACCTTAAACTAACAGTACAAAGCTTGCCGCAAAAACGTAATCACTAACAAATCAAAAAAGCGCAATTCACAGCAAATAGGTAGAACGAAATGTGAAAATTCAGTTTCGTAAACCTAAAAATGTGAATTGCGCTTATTCTTTATGTTCGGAACAACTATCCTCGGCAAATAAACGTGAGGAGCAAAGCGATGAGCGTTTATTTGCAGACGGGATATGAATGGCAGGTTTTCTTTTAGCAATCAAGTCATAAAATTATTTTGTCAATTTGCATAAATGAAATACACTTTTTCGGCAGATTGAAACGCTGTACGGCAATGTGAAAAGAGCCGTACAGCGTTTTCTTTGTTAAAGGTATGCTTTGAGTCTGTCGATATACTGCTGCTCCTTGGCGAGAAGCTGTTTGGTTTCGTCTTTCAGGCTGCCCGATATCTCCTTTGCGGAGTTGAGAGCCTTGTTGATGTTGATCACACCCATATTCGTTCCCTGAATGAGCATTTCCGCAAGGTGCTGCGATGAGCTGTCCGATGCGGTCTTTACAGCAATGCTGATGCTTCCCATTGCCTTTGCGGCAGGAGAGACAGGCTTTCCCTTCATGTGAAGCACCTGCATCTGACGGCAGACCGTGTTATGCTGTTTTTCATATTCCGAAAGCTGACGGCGAAGCTCCGTGCGCAGCGAATCGTTCCGCACGGAGGGGAATATCTGCCGTATCGCCGATGAACCCATTTCGGAGTTCTGCAAAACAGCGGTCAAAAGCTTTTCTTTGTCAGTCATTTTTTTACCTCTGCAAACCCCGTATCCATATTATCTGAAAATGTATAAAAAATATTTGCGGAATATATTGAAATATAACAAAAAATATAGTATAATAGTTAGGAAAAAAGCTGAAAACTGCTCAGGCAATATCGGCGTTTCCTTATATTGGGGTAAAAATACCTGAAAGGATCAGATATATGTCCGAAAAATTTAAGACGGAAAATATTTTTAAAAGAATTTTAAAAGGCATCGGTTACAGTATCATCGCCGAATTTATGTCGATGTTTTTGGTTGTATCGATGATAGCGATGAACGGAATGTTCGGCGGCTCGGTCGTGCTGAAGGTGATAATCGGTATCTGCACGCTCGTCCTCACGCTCGGACTATATTTCAACTGGGCGTTCAATGCGGCGAAGCGTGACCGTGACGCAGTTAACTATCACAAAGTCCCTTACGATAAGTATATGCCCGTAAAAATGGCTGTCGGCGGACCTGTGATCTCCATCATTATGTATATAGTTCTCATACTGTCAAAGGCGGGCGTTATTCGGGATATGTTCAATTTCTTCCTGCTGGCAGACCTTTTCACCGTTCCGTTCGTGGACAGCTTCACATCGGAAAGGACGATAGAAATCCTCTCGTGGTGGGGACTGCTCGGACTCGGGCTGCTCGTCCTGAGTCAGTGTGCGGTCATAGCTGTGACCTATATTCTGACATATAAAGACGTGGATATTGTCAAATTTATGTATAAAAATTAAATGCGTATAAATTAATGCAATAATTGTTGTAAAAATCAGCTAAGAAAATGTGCAATTTTTGTATTATGTTCCAATAAAAACGAAAAAATATTTACTAAAAAGTTAATATGTGGTATAATATAGACGTGAAATTTTCATATTGATCGAATTGATATCATCAAGTTAGTATCAAAGGGGCTATTATATGTCAGAATCTAAAAAAAGGCATTTAAAAACCGTTCAGAATAAGGTGCTGTTCTATTTTATAATGTCATTGGCAGCGTTGCTCATTGCGTTTGCAGTCATCGTTTTTATCCTCGCAAGGATAAGAACAGAGACGAGCAGTATGGTAATGATGAACAATTCCGCAGCCGTCATCTCCGATATCGTAAATGATTATATGTCCCCGAAGCTCGATACGGTGAGGTCGGCAGCGGGAAACAAGACAATAGCTGATTTCATCGGCGAGGGAGCGGAGACTGAGCAGAAAGCAAGGGAAAACAGCAGCTTTGACTCCGTTACGGATATGCTTTACAATATGTCGGTAAAAAACTCCGATGTTGTTTCATCGTGGGTGATATTTGAAAATGACAGGGCACTCGTTTCCGATGAGGGAGATTATATCGGCACGGAGGAGCTTCAGCTCGACAGCCTTTACTGGTATAACGATATCTCCATCAAGGGACTGAACGACTATACCTACTGCACATCAGTGTCGGCTTCGATGCTTTACCCCGAGATCAATGTCGTTTCGGTAATTGCCCCCGTATTTTCCTCCGAAAATATTATCGGATATGTCGGAATGGAGATAAAAAGCTCGGGATTGGAGAAGATCATTGAACAATATACTCTCAGCAGCAGCTGCTACCCGATAATCACCTGCAACTACGGAAGCATTGTTTATTCTCCGTCAAGCAAGGAATTTTCGAACAGCTATGATATCGATTCCGCACCGCTGCTGAATATCCTCGTCCAGTCGTCGGCTCTCGACAACGGACTTGACAGCTACTCAAACGGCTCGGGCTTTAACAGCAAGACGTTTTTCAATGTTGACAAGTCGGTCGTTCCCAACTGGAATATGGTCATCATCTTTGACAAGGCTGCTATGGACGGCGGTGTTTATGGAATTTTCACAGGCTCGATCGTGGTTCTTGCCTGCCTGCTCGTCCTGCTCGGAATATTCTTCAAGAACAAGCAGAAGTATGAATACAGGCTGCTTGAAAAGATAACGGAATCCGTGGACTGCATTTCCGCAGAGAATTTCAAGTATGTTATCGATACATCAGCCGCTCCCGACAACAGCCTTATCAAAACAGCCGAGCAGCTCAACAAGATATCGTCCACGCTTGCCGCTAAGAATGAGATAATCCTCCAGTACAGCCTTAACGATACGCTCACGGGTATACCTAACCGAAACACGCTGTATTATCACATTGAATCCATCATAAGCAGAAATAAATCGAATGAGACCATCTCGGACGGAAGATTTGCCGTGATGTTCGTTGACCTTGACAACTTCAAGTGGCTCAACGAGAACCTCGGTCACAACTTCGGCGACGCTGTTCTCTGCACGTTTGCGACGATGCTCTCTACCTCGCTTAGCAAGATAGGCAGAGTGTTCCGTTTCAGCGGCGATGAATTCATCGTCATTGTCGAATTCGGCGACGATTATCAGAAGATATACAAAGCCATCGACACGATGCAGTCTGTATTCTCTAAGCAGATAAAGGTGATGTCCGACAATATCTACATCAAGTTCTCAGTCGGCGTTTCGATCTATCCCGACGATGATGATTCGGCTGATATGCTGCTTCGTGATGCTGATATGGCTCTCCATAAGGCAAAGGACAGCGGCAAGGACAGAGTTTCATTCTATACGAATGCCGCAAAGCGCCAGAATTTCAGCAAAGCGGCTATCTCTCAGCAGATATCCGAAGCCATCAAAAACGGCGAGCTTTACCTTAATTATCAGCCTATCATTTCAAGCGACACCTGCGATATCCACGGCTTTGAAGTCCTTGTCCGCTGGGACAGTCCCGTTTTCGGACATATACCGCCGCAGGAATTCATCAACGTTGCGGAGGAAACGGGCGATATCGTCCAGATCGGTATGTGGATATTTGAAAGTGCCTGCCGATTCCTCAAAACGCTCTGCGAAAATTACCGTGACGACATCATTATGTCCATCAACGTTTCGCCGATACAGCTGAAAAGAGCGGATTTTCTCGATTCGATAAAGCACGTTATCGAGATCACGCAGCTTGATACGAAGAATATCCAGGTCGAGATCACCGAGTCAACGCTCATCGACTTCCTCGATAATGACAACAGCGTTATTGAGGAGCTTAACAATATGGGAATTTCGCTTGCCCTCGATGATTTCGGAACGGGTTATTCGTCGCTCAACTACCTCAAGAATTTCCCGATAAAGTGCCTCAAGATCGATAAGTCATTTGTTGACGAGATCAACAACAACAAGCGAGATCAGGCTATCACCGACTCGATTATCGACCTTGTTCACAGCCTTGGCATCAAGACCGTTGCGGAGGGAATCGAGACCGTCGGTCAGTATAACTTCTTAAAGGATATGAAGTGTGACTACATTCAGGGCTTCCTTATGAGCAAGCCGCTCAACGAGGAGGACGCTCTCGAATTCGTGGAACGCTATGACGATCTCCACAAGCCCGACAAGTACATCATGGAAGAACACGAAAAGCAGCTTGCCGTTGAGCGTGAGGATAAACTCAAACAACAGCAGCAGGCTCAGAAAAACGATACGCACAGCGAGCTTGTTGACGGAACTATCTCTAAGTAAAATTATCGGTGTAAAGAAAATTCTCTTTACACCGATTTCTTTTTTGCAAAGCCGCCGAAAAGCTCCTTTATACCGATTATGATAATAAAACCGCCGAAGATCTTGCCGAGTATATCCGAGCCGAGATAGTCTGCGGCGAATGCACCGAGAACGGCGAATGCTGTTCCTGCAATTAGCGAGGGGACTATCTTTTTCCATTCGATAAGCTTGTTTTTTGTGTGGATGATCACGGAGAGGAGTGCTATCGGGATAAAGTAGATAAGGTTTATACCCTGCGCAGAAAGCTGAGGAAATCCTGCAAAAAACGTCAGATAGAGTATAAGTATCATTCCGCCGCCGACGCCCATAGCTGCAAAAATTCCCGTCAGAAATGCGGCAATATAGCTCAGTATCATTTGAATATCATCCTTCCGCCTGCAATTATAAGAAAAACGCCGAACAGAATTTTCAGCGGCTTGGCAGGTATTTTTTTGAGAAATATGCTCCCGATGACGGCTCCGACCAGTCCGAACGGTATAAGCGGAAGCGCATCTTTGAAATCGAACGAGCCTTTGGACGCATAAAATATCACCGAGACGACCGACAGCGGCAGTGTGAGCGCAAGTGAAGTCGCATGTGACTTTTTCTGTTCGATATCAGCCTTTTCAAGCATCGGCACGGCGATAATACCTCCGCCCGAGCCGAAAAGACCGTTCGCAAAGCCTGTCAGTGCTCCCAAAAATGAATAGAATATTTTACCTTTTTTCATCATAGCTTCAACTCCCCAAGATTGACCTTATTTTTTGCAGCAAAAGCAGAAATATTCGCTTAAAGAAATAATAAACATATATGTCATAAATTACCGAAAATAATGTCAGCGTATTAATTGACTTTTTTCCGTCAATGATATATAATTATTATAATATTTTTCATACGGAGTCAGGTTCTGTAAGATTTGAAAGGAAACCAGATGTCTTTTTATCCACATAATGTAAAGTATAAGGCTTTTACAGCTGTATTTGCCGCTGTTATGCTGTGTTCGGGTCTGTCAGCATGCAAGAAGGTTGCGGAAGAACCGTGGAACGCCGATATACAGACGGCGAACAGCGTTATCCTTACCGAAGAGACCACTCAGACCGAGGTGGCTACGCAGACGGCAGGACTTACCGAAGCACCTGAGGTTACCGAAACTGTGTCGAATGTCACTGAGGAGACGACCGAACAACTGCAAAGTGAAACAACTTTACAGCAGGAAACAACGGTATCTGTCACCGAAACGGCATCGGCTGAGACCGAACCGCCCGAGGACGACCTTATCGATGAGCCGAGCGGTGAGAACGTGACAGTCAAAGCCGAGACAAAGCCGCCGAAGCAGACAAAGGCTTTGGAGACGACTTCCGAAAAAACGACCAAAGCGACCGCAGAGGATACCGTTGTGACCGAGCTCACGCTTCAATCGGAAAGTCCTGCCGAAACCGCTTCATACAGCTACGGCACGAACGGCTATTCTGCGCTCAATTACAGCGAGCAAAAGGGAATATGGATATCCTACCTCGAATATTCGTCCGCAATGATGAACAAGTCGTCAAAAGCGTTCCGCTCGACTATCGGCGGGTATTTCGACAATGTAAAGGCTTTGAGCTTTAATACCGTTTATGTTCAGGTCAGAGCATTCGGCGATGCTTATTATCGCTCGGAGCTTTTCCCGACTGGCGACCGATACAACGGAACTATTGGAGCAAAGCTTTCCTATGATCCACTTGAAATTATGGTCGAGGAAGCGCACAGCAGAAATCTTTCCGTTCACGCTTGGATAAATCCGATGCGCCTTATGACCGACAGCCAGCTCAAAAGCCTGCCCGATTCCTACACTATAAAAAAATGGTACAACGACAGCGAAAAATGCGGAAAATGCATTGTCAAATCGGACGGAAGATGGTATCTGAACCCTGCTTATCCCGAGGTCGAAAAGCTTATTTCGGACGGGATTTCCGAGATAGTTTCGGGCTATGACGTTGACGGTATCCAGATAGACGACTATTTTTATCCGACAACGGCGGCTTCGTTTGACAGCACCGCTTACAATGCTTCGGAAACGGCAAAGAGCCTTTCGTCGTGGCGAACGGACAACATCAACGATATGGTAAAGCGAATGAACAAGACCGTCCACAGCGCAAATCCGAGCGTACTGTTCGGTATCTCGCCGCAGGGAAGCGTTGACAACAATTATGATACGCTTTATGCGGATGTCAAGACGTGGTGCAGATCGACCGACTACTGTGACTATATTCTTCCGCAGGTCTACTTCGGCTTTGACAACGCCGCTCTGCCGTATGAAGACACGATCGCACTCTGGAGCAGTATGACTTCATCGGGTAATGTGAAGCTTGTTATCGGACTTGCAGGCTACAAGATCGGTGCGGCTGATGCATACGCAGGCACGAACGGCAAAAACGAATGGATAAACAATTCCGATATAATTTCAAGGCAGATGAAAGCCGCCAAAGATCTCGGCAACTACGGCGGCGTTGCCATATTCAGATACGGTTCGATATTTGAACCCGAATCATCGGTTGCAAAGCAGGTCAATACTGAACTTGCCAACATAAAAAAATAAATGGGGGAATACTATGAACTTCAAGAAAATCATTTCGCTGATAATGTCAGCAGTTATGGTCGTAATGCTCTGCTCGACAACGGTATTTGCGGCTAAAAAGGGCATTTCGCTCAACAAAACTTCCGCCTCGGTCACGGTCGGAAAGAGCATTACTCTTAAGCCGACTGTAACAGGTGTAAAGAACTATACTTTACAGTGGTCGACAAGCGATAAGAAGGTGGCAACTGTTTCAAAATCAGGCAAAGTCACAGGTGTAAAGGCAGGCAACGTTACAGTTACTGTTAAGATCAAGGATACGAAATACAAAGCTTCCTGCAAGGTGACGGTCAAAAAGTCTGCTTCGTCAGGCTCTGATACAGTGAAGAATACGATATCTTCTTCGGGCGACGCACTTGATTTTGTGAAAAATATAAAGATAGGCTGGAATCTCGGAAATACGCTCGACTGCACGGGAAGCTGGATAAACGGCGATCTTGCTCACGAAACGGCGTGGGGAAATCCAAAGACTACCGAGAATATGATAAAAGCCATAAAAAAGGCGGGCTTTAACGCAGTCCGTATCCCGACAAGCTGGGGTGAGCATCTCGACAGCAAAAACAATATCAGCAAGGAATGGCTTGACAGAGTTCAGACGGTCGTTGACTATGCATACAAAAACGATATGTATGTCATTCTCAATACTCACCATGAGGGCTGGTGGTTCGTTCCGAGCAAGGACAGCAAGGAAACTTCCGAACGTTTTACATCAATATGGAAGCAGATATCGGAACGCTTCAAGGATTATGACGAACACCTTATTTTCGAGGGACTCAACGAACCGAGAACAGAGGGCAGTGCAAAAGAATGGAGCGGCGGAACGGCAGAGGAGCGCAAAGTCATCAACAAGTACAACAAGCTTTTTGTCGAAACTGTCAGAAAGAGCGGCGGAAACAACAAGCTTCGCTATCTTATGATAACTCCCTATGCTGCAAACTGCGACGGAGCGGCAATAAACGAGCTTGAAGTTCCCGATGACAGCCGAATTATAATCTCGGTCCATGCATATCTGCCTTACGATATGGCGCTCAACACGGGTTCAACAGTTTCAACTTTCACCGATAATGACAAGAACGTGATCGATTCGATGCTCAAAGGATTGAGCGATAAATTCATCAGCAAGGGGATCCCCGTTATCATCGGCGAATCCGGTTCTCTGAACAAGAAAAATGACGATGAAAGAGCAAAGCTTGCGAAATATTATGTTTCGGCTGCGAAAAAGGCAGGCATTCCGCTCTTCTGGTGGGATAACGGCTCTGACAGCAGTTCGGGCGAGGCTTTTCTCCTGCTCAACAGAAAGACATTGAAGATAGATCACGACAAAATTGTAAAGGCTTTGATGGAAGGCGTTAAATAATACATAAACGGTGCAGTTTTTTTATTTGAACTGCACCGTTTTATTTGCGATATTTTGCCGTAAACCCTTGATTTAAAGCGAAAAATAGTATATAATAGCTATTGTATTGATTTTTTGAAACTGTTTTTACGGAGGTCAGATATGGCGGAAATTTCAGAAATAAAATCTTCCGATTATGCCATTGAATGTAAGGAGATCACGAAAACTTTCGGTACGGTCGTTGCGAACGATCATGTCGATCTCTCGGTAAAATATGGCGAAATACTCGCTTTGCTCGGCGAAAACGGCTCGGGCAAAACTACGCTTATGAATATGCTCTCGGGCATCTATCACCCCGACAGCGGCTCTATCAACGTTCTCGGCAGACACGCCGTTATCAATTCGCCTGCGGATTCGATAGCACTCGGAATAGGAATGATCCACCAGCATTTCAAGCTTGTCGAAGCGTTCAGCGCACTTGACAACATCATCGCAGGAACGCCGGGAAAGCTGAAAAAGCGTTCCGCTCTGCGTGAAGATATTTCCGCAATAAGTAAAAAGCTCGGTCTTAACGTTGACCTTAACAAAAAAATTTACAATATGTCCGTCAGTGAAAAGCAGACGGTCGAGATACTTAAGGTCTTATACCGAGGTGCAAAAATCCTTATCCTTGACGAACCTACGGCTGTTCTCACTCCGCAGGAGACCGAGAAGCTTTTTGATATGCTCCGCATAATGCGAAGCGAGGGCTGTGCGATAATCATTATCACGCACAAGCTCAACGAAGTTATGGCTATAAGCGACCGTGTAACTATCCTGCGTAAGGGCAAGTCGGTCGAAACTGTGCTTACGGCTGAAACAAATGAGAAAAAGCTCACCGAGCTTATGGTCGGCAAGCCTGTCAGCCTTTCCATTGAGCGTCCCGAGCCTATCGATCCGAAGCCGCTCCTCAATGTTTATCATCTCTCGGTTGACAAGCCCGACGGAACTGTCGCACTCGAAGATGTTACGTTCGATATCTATTCGGGCGAAATTCTCGGCGTTGCAGGCGTTGCGGGCAGCGGTCAGAAAGAGCTTTGCGAAACTATCGCAGGTCTTAACGGTATCCGTTCGGGCGCTGTGCTTTACAATAAGGAAAACATCATCGGCAAGTCCGCAAAGGAGATCATCGAGCTTGGCATAAGCATGAGCTTTGTCCCCGAGGACAGACTTGGAATGGGACTTGCTTCATCAATGGGTATGACGGGCAATATGATGCTCAAATCCTACAGCAAGAGCAAGGGCCCATTCATCGACAAAAAGCCTGCCCGTGAGCTTGCGGAAAGGCTTATCAAGGAGCTTGACATCAAAACTCCGTCAACGGAGATCCCCGTGAGAATGTTGTCGGGCGGCAATGTGCAAAAAGTCCTGCTCGGACGTGAGATCGAATCCGCACCGAGCCTGCTCATAACGGCTTACCCCGTCCGAGGACTTGACATCAACTCGTCATATACGATATACGGACTCCTGAACGAGCAGAAGAAAAAGGGCGTTGCAGTCCTTTTCATCGGCGAGGACTTGGACGTTCTGCTCGAGCTTTCGGATAAGATAATGGTACTTTGCCACGGTAAGGTAACGGGCATCGTTGATGCAAAAACAGTTACAAAGGAACAGCTTGGTCTTATGATGACAGGCTCAACAGCAGAGGAGGTGCTTGGAAATGGCTGAACAGGCAGTACAGAACCGTGAAAAATTCCGCATAAGAATTTCCAAGCGTGCAGAGGTCGGAACGAAAAAAGCAGTTCTTTTCCGTGCGGTCTCGGTCGCTGCGGCTATCATCGCAGGCGGACTTTTTATCCTTTGCATCGGTTACAATCCTTTCTCGGTCTACGGAACTATCATCAAGGGCGCATTCAGCACCTCAATGGCATTTCAGGCGACAGTTAAGGTCATGATCCCGCTTCTCATTTCGTCACTCGGCGTAACGCTGGCGTTCAAGATGAAGTTCTGGAACATCGGTGCAGAGGGACAGATCATCGCAGGTGCGATATGCGCATCGTATTTTGCACTTTTCCATGCCGATCTTCCGCATTTCCTTCTTATGATAATAATGTTTGCAGCAGGTATTATCGGCGGCGGTCTGTATGGACTTATCCCTGCATTTTTCAAGGCGAAATTCGGCACGAACGAAACGCTTTTCACGCTTATGCTCAACTATATTGCGCTTTATGTTATAGTATGGCTTCGTGACGGTGCTTGGGCTGACCCCGAATCGGGCGGCTTCCCGAAGATCGCACGTTTTGTTTCAAATGCACAGCTCGACAAGGTCGGCGGCATACAGGTCGGCTGGATAATCGGTTTGATACTTACCGTTATCGTGTTTATTTACCTTAAATATACGAAGCACGGCTACGAGATAAGCGTTGTTTCCGAAAGCCACGCAACTGCACGCTATGCAGGTATGAACCCGAAGAAGATCATGCTCCGCACGATGTTTCTGAGCGGTGCGGTCTGCGGCATTGCAGGAATGGTTCAGGCTACCGGTTCGGATATGACCCTTGCGACCTCTGTTGCAGGCGGTGTTGGTTTTACGGCTATCATCGTTGCTTGGCTCGCACAGCTTGAACCGATAGCGATCCTTATCGTTTCGTTCCTTTTCGCCGTTCTTGAAAAGGGCAGCAGTGTTATGCAGTCAACGTTCGGACTTTCGACCTACTGTGCAGACGTTCTTCAGGGAATTATCCTGTTCTTCGTGCTTGCCGGCGAGTTCTTCATTCGATATAAGTTCGTTGTAAACGGAAAGGAGCGTAACTGATGGATATGTTTATCAATTTTCTCGTTGCGGCAGTTCTTGCAGGCGCTTCGCTTCTGTACGGCACTGTCGGCGAGATAATCGATCAGAAATCGGGTCATCTTAACCTCGGCGTTGAGGGTATGATGGCGATAGGTGCGTGTGCAGGCTTTATGGCAGGCTATCGCTCCGACAGCCTTGTTATTGCGATAATCGCAGCGTTCCTTTCGGGCGCGGCGGCTGCACTTATTTATGCTGTTCTGACGGTAACATTTATGGCTGACCAGAACGTTACGGGTCTTACGCTGACGATTTTCGGCTGCGGACTTTCCAACTTCATCGGTGAATACAACATCACACGTTCGGAAACGGGAAACCTCAAGCTCCCCGAGCATATCATGTCGCAGCTCAGAAACATTCACATTCCCGTTCTGAGTGATATTCCCGTTGTGGGAAAGCTGCTGTTCTCCTATAATATCTTTATCTATCTTGGTGTTATAATCGCAATTATAGTGTATATTTATCTTTTCAAGACAAAAACGGGACTTAACCTGCGTACTATCGGTGAAAATCCTGCGGCTGCCGATGCGGTCGGAATCCACGTTGTCCGCAGCAAGTACATCAACCTGCTTATCGGCGGCGGTATCTGCGGAATAGGCGGAGCTTACTGTTCAATGGTAGTCTGCGGCGGCGTATGGATGAGCAACAGTGTAAACGGAATGGGCTGGATATCTGTTGCGCTCGTTATCTTCGCAGCATGGAGTCCGCTCAAAGCAATCGGCGGAAGTCTTGTTTTCGGTGCATTCAGCGTTCTGAAATACTATATGCCGAAGTCGGTGATAACGCTCCCGAACGCATTTTACGATATGCTCCCGTTCGTTATCACGGCGCTTATCCTCATTATCACATCTGTAAGAAAGAACAAGGGCAGAATGCAGCCTGCGTCCTGCGGTGTGAATTATTTCCGTGAGGAAAGATAATGCTGCTGCGAAGCTATCGTTCCGCCGACTGCGAAGAAATTGCGAAGCTGTTTTATGACACCGTACACGAAGTAAACATACGGGACTACACGGTCGAGCAGGTCAACGCATGGGCGGACGGAAACGTTGACCTTGCAGCGTGGGACAAGTCGTTCACGGAGCATTACACGGTCGTTGCCGAGGAAAACGGCGTTATTGTCGGCTTCGGTGACATTACTGAGGGCGGTTATCTCGATCGCCTGTATGTTCACAAGGATCATCAGCGTCAAGGCATTGCGACTGCGATATGCGACAGGCTGGAAAGCTTTCACGACACGGACGAGCTGACTGTTCATGCTTCGATCACAGCACAGCCGTTCTTCATTTCGAGAGGCTACTCTGTCATAAAGGAGCAGACGGTGGTTCGCAGGGGAGCTGCTCTTACGAATTATATAATGCATAAAAAAATATAGTTATCGCCCGAAAGAGAAATTTCCTTTCGGGCGATTTTTTGTGCCGATAATAATACTAATTTTTAATCAAAGTGTAGACAAAAAATCGGCGCAAAAGCCATATATTCAAGCTTTTGCTTGATTTTTTGTACACTTTCAGTTTAAAAATTAGTATAAAAGAAAAAGTGCGAGCCGCAGATGTGGTTCGCACTCTTTTTATGTGTGAAATTTACTTTGATTCAGCTGATTTTGCGTTCTTCTTCTTTTTCGCCGCTCTTATCGAGAATATCAGCACAAGAATGATGATGACAACTCCTGCCGCTGTTACAGCGATGAGGAAGATGTTCAGCGTCTTGTAAACAGCGAGGATCTCGGGGGAATTTCCGTTCGCTGTGAAGCAGAGATAGCTTCCGATGCGGCGTGTTTCGGCTTTTTCCCATTCGCCGCTGCTGTCCTTGACGTAGATATCGGGGTCACGCTTGCTTTCAGCGTTGACAAGATAGCGCAGCTCATGCGACTCGCTGCCGTCGTTCGGAACGGTGACTATCCAGCTTTCGCAAAGCTCCGTTTTATCCATAAGGAAGATGATCGGGGGAGTCTGGTTCACATATTCGATCTGCTTTGCGGGAAGCGTGTCATCCTCGGTGAAAACGCCCTCTGCGAGCCAGATAGGCTTGCCGCCGTCACGGTAATTGACCGAGCTTACGGTCTTGATAACGGTGAAATACTCGGCTTCGATCTCTAGGTCGACATGAAGGTCTTCAAGCGAGTCATATATCCATCTTCCATAGCAGTTTTCCTTGGACGGGATAGCGGGAAGGTCGCTTTCCTCAAGAGTGTCGCCGTAGGAGAAATCTATCGTGCCGACAACATCATCATCGGCGATGAATTTTAAGGTGAATGTGCGGAATTCCTCGGGGATATCGGGTATCGAGATGAGCTGCTGATAGGGGATAGGCTCTGCTTTGCCCTTATAGCTTGCCCCGTTGAGTCCGCTCAGCTCGTCCGAAACGAAGTAGTTGCTCTCAAAATCGCCGTCGGAGGTTCCGCTGACTGCGCCGAGGTAGGACTGGCTGTCGGTGATGTTGACGAGTGAGTAGCATTCACGGACTGTATCTGCGCTTCCCGCAATGCCGCCGATGTAGTTCCTGCCCGAGAGCAGAGCCTTTGCATAGCTGCTGATGATCTTTGCGGAGGATTTGCCCGAAATTCCGCCTACATAGTCGCCGCTCTCGGAGCTTACCTTGCCGAATGCGGAGCAGTTTTTCACAACGCCGAGGTTCATCTGACCTGCGATGCCGCCTGCGCAGTTTTTCTTTGCAATGACTTCGCCGTAGTTGGTGTTTTTGATAGCGGCAGCCTTTGTTTCAAGCTTTTGGTTGAGCGGCGAGTCGGTCTTGCCCGAAATATCGTCCTCGGGGTCGAAGTCGTATTCTATCGCCATCTGACCTGCGATGCCGCCTATATTGAGGTCGCCGCTGATAGTGCCGTAGTTTGTGCATTTGTAGACTGTGCCGTTTTTGATCTTGTCGGTATCGACATCGGAGGTATCGGTGATAAGGTCTTCATCATCGTCAATATCAAGCATATCGGTGATCATATTGCTGACAACATAGGTCTGGTCATTGATCTTCACAAGGTTATCGGAGAGGGTAACGCCTGCGTTTGAAGCCTGAACATTGAGGGTGTTCATAGTGTCGATGAAGGATGTGAGCGAAGCGAAAAGGTTCTCGGTATCGTCCCTTACGGTCTCATCGGGAGTGCCTATCTCGACCGTTTCAACATTGTTGAGGAAGTCGAAAAGCTCGCTTGTCTGATTGGAAATATCGGTGAAGATATCGGTGGTGTTTGTAAATGCCGTGAAAGCATCGGAGAAAAGTCCGAACGAGGAGTTCACGTCCTTTCCCGTATCAGCGGTGTTGTCGAGGATAGTATTTATGTTGTCTGTGGATTCATCGGTGCCTTTGATAGCCTCGCCGAGAGCCTTTATGCCGTCCGATGCGCCGATGATGCCCTCATATATCTTGCCCGAGTCAAGGTCAAGACTGTCTGCGATCTCCCTTGCGCCCCATGCGATATCGCCCAGAGCGTCGGAAGCCTCGGAAATGCTGTCGGCAAGGTCGGTCAATTCGGAGGAAATATCGGGAAGGACATCTCCGCCGCCCGAAAGAGCATCGGATATAGCCTTTATTGCTTCGGAGATATCCTCTGCGGAATCGGCAAGCTCCTCCAAGCCGTCTTCGATGAGCGTGAAGCCCATTGTGAGCCCTGAACTGCTGTCCTTGGCTGAATTGTGGAGCGAATCGGCAACGATCTTGAGACCATCGCCTATCTTGACCGAAGCGTCATTGGCTTTGCCTGAGGAGTCTTTTATTGAATCGGAGAGTGCTTTCAGCTTATCGATGGAATCATCGGTGTATTTCTGCGTTCCCGAAAGTCCGTCAAAGGCTTCGGAAAGTCTGTCCGAGCCTGTGGAAAGGCTGTCTGCGGCATCGGGGATAAGTCCTGTTATTTTGTCAAGCCGTTCGATAGCGTCGGAGATGACTGCGCTCGTGCGGTCAAATTCCGAAGTAACGTGGTCGCCGTAGTCAGTGAGCTTTTGCTGGATATTGTCTGCGCTGTCGGTCGCACTCTGCAGATATGCCGAAGCGTCCTCAACGGTCGAATTTATGCCAAGCGAGTCATCATTTGTCTCGTTGACAGCCGTGTCGATAAGGTTCGTGAGCGTTTCAAGCTCCTGTTTGAGCTGATCCATATTGTCGGGGTCAATGTTCACGACAAGGTAAGGCTCCATCTGACCGACAATGCCGCCGATGTCCTTTCTGCCGTTGAGATGACCGTGGTTTGTGCTGTTCAGGATAAGTCCCGAGCTTCTGCCTGCGATGCCGCCGATGTTGTAGCCAACGTGCGGATATCCGATGCTTCCGCTGTTCTCGCAGCTGAATATCGATCCCGTTGAATAGCCTGCGATGCCGCCCGTGTCGGTCGCAGAGGAGGTCGTGTCGGACGAGCCTTTCGTATAGCTGTCAATGTCTGTGAGCGTTGAAAGGTCGATATCTTCAAGGCTGCTCTTTTTTTCCTCGTTTGTGGTGTTTACCGAGGCTGTATTTGTGCTCCGGACGACAGTGCCGCTGTTGTTTCCGACAACGCCGCCCGTGAATTTTTCGCCGTCGACCGTTCCTGCCATCGTGCATTTGAGAATGGAGGCTGTCGAGGTGTTTTCGCCGGCGATGCCGCCGACGGTGTTTTCCGCAGCGACCCTTCCGCTGAAGCTGCAGTTGTAGATGACGCCGTTATTCGTGCCTGCAATGCCGCCGATGGAGCATTCACTGCCAGACGGACGGATAAGACCCACGACGTTGAGGTTCTTTACAACGGCATTTTCGCCGATGATGCTGAAAAGTCCCCGTCCTGTTACACCCGTGACGGAAACGCCCTTTATGCTGTGTCCCTGACCATCGAATGTTCCGCAGAAGATCGGGATAGAGGTGAAATCCTTCCCCGTGAGGACAATATCCGATGTAAGGACGAACTCTTTGCCCTTTGACCAGCTGTCAAGACGGCAGAGCTTGGAAATTTCAATAAGCTCCTCTGCTGTGCTGATCGTGTATGTCTTGCTGTTTTCGGCTGCGCAGAGCGGAAGGACAGCGACCGATGAAACAGCTAATGCAGCAGCGATGATGACCGAGAGAAAACGGTTTATTTTTCCTGTCTTTTTCATTTAGCAGCTCTCCTTTCCGCCGGTTGTTTCCGCAAGGCTTTCTTTGATCGCAAGTGCAGCCTGTTCGTCAGCCTCGTTCCGGGCATTGCCCGAGATAACGCTGAGATCGGCGTCACCATCGATAGTACCCTTGAAAATACCGTTCACTGTACCGTTGATATTGCCCCTGACAAGACCGTCAACGATGATCTTTCCGTTCGAGGAATAACGCCTGAGCTTAGTCTTGACGGAGAACGAGGTCTTTTCGATAATGCCGCCGCCGAGAAGAAGTATCTGCGGAAGAACGAACATTACTATGATGAGCGAGATAACAGTACCTCTGCCGAGAGCCTGACCGATTCCGACGATAGTGGCTTCGGAGGAAAGCTGACCGATAAGTCCGCCTGCAATAGCGAGTATGCTGCCCGAGGTTACGATGGTCGGGAAGCTGAGGTTCATTGTCTGAATGATAGCGTCACGGTGGGACATCTTGTTTTTGAGTTCCATATATCTTCCCGAAATAACGATAGCGTAGTCGATGTTTGCACCCATCTGAATGGAGCTTACGATAAGGTACGCCATAAAGAAGATATCCTTGTGTTCAACAGTCGGGAAGATGAAGTTGATCCAGATAACACCCTGAATGACAAGGATAAGGAGAAGCGGCATACCGACCGATGTGAATGTAAAGAGAAGAACAACAAGAACTACGAGTATCGATATAACGCTTACGATGATGTTATCCGTCTGGAACGAGGTGCAGAAATCGTAGTTGGCTGTCGAGTCGCCGACAAGGTAAACATCGCCGTCGGGATAATAGCTCTTGGCGATCGCACGGACCTCATCGATAGCGGCAAAGGTCGAATCGCCGCTCAGCGGCAGGTCAAAGTAGATGAGCATACGGGAGAAATTTTCGCCCTGAAGCTGGAGCTTTGCGTTGTTTATCTGAACATAAGCGTCATTGAGCGTGTCTGTGAGGTCGTCGTCGAGCGTAACATAACCCTCGTCGATCTCCTTATGTACGAAGATGAACATATCCATGAGCGGAACGCTGTATGAGGAGATGCCGCCGACGATCTTGCCGTAGTTTTCATCATTTGCGGCATAAGCGGCGTAGGCAAGCTCTGCAACTTCAAAGTCAACATCGGAAAGCTCGGAGAACTGACGCGGAGTGAGCTTGTCGGTGAGCATATAGCCGTCGAGCGCTTCGGTGTTGGAAAGTCCGACTGCGCTGTTTACATAATCCTTGGAGGTTATCTCATCGAGGAGAGCCTTTTCCGTTTCGTAATCGCCCGTCGGAACGATGAGTGCCATCATATTCTTCGTGCCGAAGTTTTCCTTTATAAGATTATCGGTCTCCTGCGAGATGTTCGTGATAGGCGTTTCGATAGTGTCATAGCTGTAAACATAAGGCGTTTTTGTGGAAAGATAGCCTGCAAAGGCAATTACTCCGACGAATATGAACGGAACGATGCCTCTTGTTGCATAAGCGAATTTTCCGACAAAGTCTATCTTCGGGATAAAGCTCTTGTGGTGGGTCTTGTCGATAAGATTGCCGAAAAGCATCAGTATTCCGGGCATGAGTGTGAATACGGAGAGCAGGCTCAGGAAGATAGCCTTGATAAGGTTGACACCCATATCGGGACCTATCTTGAACTGCATAAAGAGAAGTGCGGCAAGACCGCCGACAGTCGTCAGCGAGCTGGAGAATATCTCGGGTATAGACTTTGTGAGTGCTGCGATAACGGCTTCACGGATAGGGAGCGTTTCATGCTCCTCCTTGAATCTGTTGCAGAAGATGATCGCATAGTCGATCGAAAGTGCAAGCTGGAGAACGATCGTTACCGAGTTTGAAACGAACGAGATCGTTCCGAGCAGGAAGTTCGTACCCATATTGATTATCGCAGAAGCCACGAACGTTATGATAAGTACAGGCACTTCCGCATAGGTCTGCGAGGTCGCAAAAAGCACAACGAGAACAACGATGCAGACAAGTACGATAACAACGTTCATTTCGCTTGCGATGAGCTCGGAGCTCTGGTCGCCCATCGAGGTCTGAACGTAAAGGTCGTACCCGGAAAGGCTCTCCTTCAGCTTGTCAAGTGCCTCGAGCGCACGGTCGTCATCTTCGGGATAGACGAACGTTACATCGAAAAGGGCGGTCGAGTTGATGAAATGCTCGTCCGTATCATCAAAGGTGTAGGTCGAGATATCCTCGTCATTTTTGATGACCTCCTCGATCTTATTCGCATCGTCCATTGTGACGTTAGCAGCGACTATCTTTGCCGAGCCGAACGTTGTGAACTCATCCGCCATAAGGTCGAGACCGTATTTCGTTTCCGTTCCGTCGGGCAGATAAGCCGTGAGGTCGTTTTCAACATTTACCCAGCTCCGTGAAAAGGCTGAAAAGATGATAAGGATCGCAAAGATCAGAAAAAACAGATTGCGTTTATCAACGATAAATGTTGCAAGCTTCGCCATAAAATTATCGGATTTGTTGTTTTCTGCCATACATTTTCCTTCCTTATTAATACTGATTTTTAATCAAAGCGTAGAAAAAATCGGCGCAAGATCCATTTAAACCTGTTTTCAACATCAAGCTGTTTTAAACAGCTACAAGATCTTGCTTGATTTTTTGTACACTTTCAGTTTAAAAAAAGAGTATAAATTTTGTCATCTATAAAAATTTTTACAACTTTCTGAATTTAGACAGTTGCAAAATCATTGACTATATGATATAATAAAAACAGAAATTCATCAAGATACATTTATCCGAATTTGTCATAATATGTACATTTTGCGGATAATGTCAAATATTGTACAGAAAGGGACTGAACTATATGAAATATGATCTTACGCAGAAGCTTTCAAGAGGAGCAGTCCGCACGATCGCAGCCTTTACGGGAAGTATGTTCTCGCTGCTTTCCGAAAAGTCGTTCGAGAGCGTTTCGGTCAATGAGATATGCCAGCACAGCAGCTACCCGAGGGCGACATTCTACAACTATTTCGATGATAAATACGACCTGCTGACCTGCTGTTGGATAAAGCTTGCGCAGGCGATAGGCTTTGAAGAGTTCAAATCATTGAGCGACAGCGGCAGAAAGGTCGATGCGCTCTACCTCTTCGCCGACAGAGTGTATGACCTCGGCTCGGCAAATCTTCCGCTCGTTCAGAAGATAGTCAGCTTCAACAATGAAACGGGGTATATGTTCACGAGCCTTAGATTTTTTATGGGAAATAAGATCCGTGAGATGCTCGAGAGCGGCACACGTTCGGATATCCCCGTCCCGAAGGAGATACTCGCTTCGCACCACAGCAATACGCTCATGCTTGTGATGGAGTATGCCTTCGCAAACCTTGACAAATGCTCAAAGGAAGATGTAAAAAAGTATCTCGGCTACTTCCTCGGCGGCTCGGTCTGATATACTATAATAAATATCGGTGCAGAAAGGCGCATTTTATATTGAAAAAAGCCGTTGATCATACGATTAAATTATACCGCCGCAGTATAAAGTTGTCAATTGACGGCTTTGCAAAATCAAGGGAATAAAATGGGACATAATTTGGGTAAAAAGCAGACATTTTATTATGAAAGGAAAGACAAATATGGAAAAAAAGACATTTTTATCGGCAATGGCAGTTTTGTGTGCGGCAATGACAGCCTGCACAGCCGCAGCTGACGGCGAAAACAACGCTTTGGAAACGGAGAGCGTGACAGCGGCGGTTTCGGTGGAAACAACATCGGAAACGACCGAAACAACGGTCTCAACAGCGGCTGAAACGGACGAAAATACAGCTTTGACGGCTTCGGAAACGGCTGAAACGGAGAAAGCTCCCGAAAAAATATCGGTAAAAGCGGAGGACTTGACCTTTACCGACTTTGCTTTTATCGAATATTACAAAGGCTCAAAGCAGGAGGACGAAACGAGCGAAAAGGCGATAGAATTTCTCAGAACAACGGAGGAATATGCACATTCGCAGGAGTACAGCTCTTATTTCAAGGAGGAATATCCCGAATATTTCGATGAAAACGGCGTTCTTGTTCCGAAGCTGCACGAAAGCTATACCGAGGACTATGACGGCGATGGCAGGGACGAAACCTTCCTGCTCATTGATATGCCGTACAGTTATGATGACCCGAACACGCAATTCTCGGAGGTTTACAGCTTCCTTATCTTTATCGGCAGCGACGGAAATGCGGAGCTTGCCGACTATAACTGCGGTATCTATACGCCGCAGCTGCTCGATTACGGGTATAATAAGCAGCTTGTGATAGGCGGCTCGGGAAGCTGCGGTGTGGAAAGCCGTATGGATATATGGACTGTCCGTGACGGGAAAGCGGCTTCGATCTTCGGTTTAAGAGGAAGCTTGTATAAGCAGGACTGCTTTGTGTCCTCATTCGGCTGGCAGTCATCGGGCGGAGTTATGATTTTTGACCCCGAAAAGGTCATGTATATCCCCGTTGACGGCGTTCCCTGCGATAAGGAAGAGATCATCAGAATGGATACCGATAAAACCATTGAGATGCTTTATGATGAGGAATATGGCGATCAGTGGAACGTTTCACTTATCGGCGGAAAATATTACTGCGCTGAGATAGGATTTATGGACACGGGAATTATTTACACATATTCGGACGGGCATTTTGTTTTAACGAATAATTCAAATATCAGGGACAACCATTTATATGAAGAGGATTTTCGTTCGGTTTATACCAATGCGGTTTTCACCGACTTTGACTATGACAAGGTAACATCGGAGATGACAGTCGTGAAAACGGAAATGCCATCCTATTCGGTCGATGATATCAACGAATATTCGACAGAATGGCTGAAAGAAGACTATGCGGGATTTATCTCCGATGACAGCAGGACTTACACCGCAGATGAGGTGGAGATAACCGCATTTTACGGGATATACGGCGGCTTTAACGCTGTCAGAATGTCGCCCTATGATGATAAAGTGCTTTTATACGGCTATGACCGTTCTTCGGAGAAAACAGTTTTTTGGAATATCGAAACTGCCTATAATAATGGTATTCTGTCCGAGAGCGGCAGGCTGATGCTTGAATCTGCGATAAATAATGCGAAATGAATATGGAAATGCTGCATTTGAATTGTGGTAAAATATATTTACTTATTATGAAAGGATAGATAATTATGAACAAAAAGATCTTTATTTCGGCAGTGGCTCTGATGTGTGCGGCAATGACAGCCTGCACTGCCGCAAATGACGGCGAAAGCAACGTTTCGGAAACGGAGAGCGTGACGGTGACAGTTTCTTCTGTCACTTCATCGGAAACAACGGCTGAAACGAGCGAAACTACCGCTTTGACAACTGCGGAAACAACCGAAACATCGGAAATGAACGTGACGGAGAATGTTCCCGAAAAAATATCGGTAAAAGCGGAGGATATGACCTTTACCGACTTTGCTTTTATCGAATATTACAAAGGCTCAAAGCAGGAGGACGAAACGAGCGAAAAGGCGATAGAATTCCTCAAAACCACGGAAGAATATGCGCAGTCGCAGAAATATAGTGACCTTTACAAAGAAAGTTATCCCGAATATTTCGATGAAAACGGCGTTATTATACCGAAACTGCTTGAAAGCTATACCGAGGACTATGACGGCGACGGCAGGGACGAAACATTCCTGCTTATTGATATGCCGTACAGCAATTATATAAACACCGATGATCCGAGCGATAGCTTTTCGGCAGTCTACAGCTTTCTTATTTTTATCGGCAATGACGGAAATACAGAATTGCTCGACCATAACTGCAGTCTTTATTATACGGAGTTTATAGATTACGGCTGCAACAAACAGCTCGTTATAGGCGGTTCGGGAAGCTGCGGTGCGGAGGACCATACGATAATATGGACTGTCCGTGATGGGAAAGCTCTTTGTCTTTATGCTTTCAGAGGCAGTGTATATAAGCAGGACTGTTTTATATCCGTGTTCGGCTGGCAGTCGGCAGGCGGTCTTATGATATTTGACCCCGAAAAAGTTATGTATATCCCCGTTGATGGCATTCCGTGTGATAAGGAAGAAATAATCAGAATGGATACGGATAAAAACATTGAGATGTTTTACGAAGATCTTGGAGAATATTCGAATGTTTCGCTTATCGGCGGAAAATATTATTGTGTCAGCAGCGGATTTATAGATTATGGTACAATTTATACATATTCGGACGGTCATTTTGTTTTAACGAATAATTCAAATATCAGGAATAATCATACCTATTTTGAAGATGAGACCGGTTATGCGAATGAAGTTCTCGTTGACTTTGACTATGACAAAGTAACATCGGAGATGACAGCCGTGAAAGCGGAAATGCCGTCCTATTCGGTAGATGATATCAACGAATATTCGGTAGAATGGCTGAAAGAGGATTATGCGGAATTTATCTCCGATGACAGCAGAACTTACACCGCAGATGAGGTAAAGATAACCGCATTTTACGGGATATACGGCGGATTTTATGCTGTCAGAATGTCGCCGTATGATGATAAAGTGCTTTTATACGGCTATGATCGTTCTTCGTGGGAAAAAGTTTTTTGGGATATCGAAACTGCTTATAACAATGGTATTCTTTCCGAGAGCGGCAGGCTGATGCTTGAATCTGCTATCAAATAGTAAAAAATTTATAAAAATTGTTGCATTTGAACACGGATTATGGTAAAATATAAATAACTATTTCCGTCAATGGAGGACTGCGCTATGTCAGATAATATACATACAGCCGTCCGCAAGCTGATATGCTACGGACTTGAAAATAACCTTATCACAGCCGAGGACAGGATCTACACAGCAAATATGCTTATCCACAAGCTCGGTCTGGACGAGTATGACCCACCCGATGAGAATTACTGCGATGTTGAGCTTGAACCTGTACTTGCGGATATCCTTGATTACGCCGTTGAAAAGGGCATCATCGAGGACAGCATCGTTTACCGTGACCTTTTCGATACCGAGATAATGGGCTGTCTTACGCCCCGTCCGTCCGAAGTTATTGAGAAGTTCCGCAGAACTTACCGTGAGAAGTCACCGCAGGCTGCGACCGATTTTTACTATAAATTCAGCTGCGATACCGACTATATCCGCCGCTACCGCATCAAAAAGGACGTAAAATGGACGACCGAGACCGAGTACGGCACACTCGATGTTACCATCAACCTTTCCAAGCCCGAAAAAGACCCGAAAGCTATCGCTGCCGCACTCAATGCAAAGCAAAGCTCATACCCGAAGTGCCAGCTCTGCGAGGAAAATGTCGGCTACGCAGGCAGAGTAAATCACCCAGCCCGTGAAAACCACCGCATTATCCCGATAAAGATAAACGGCGACCGCTGGGCACTCCAGTATTCGCCTTACGTTTACTATAATGAGCATTGCATCGTCCTCAATTGTATGCATACGCCGATGAAGATAGACCGTGACGCTTTTGCGAAGCTTTTTGACTTCGTTGAGCAGTTCCCACACTATTTTGTAGGCTCGAACGCCGATCTTCCGATAGTCGGCGGCTCAATACTTACTCACGAGCATTTTCAGGGCGGACATTACACCTTTGCAATGGAGAAAGCACCTATCGAGGAAGAGCTTCACTTCAAGGGCTTTGAGGACGTCAAGGCAGGCAGAGTAAAGTGGCCGATGTCCGTTATACGAATTTCCTGCCGTGATTATGAGCGCCTTGTAGAGCTTGGCGATAAGATCCTCACCGCTTGGAGAGGCTATACCGACGAAGCTTCGTTCATCTTTGCCGAAACGGACGGAGTTTCGCACAATACTATCACGCCTATTGCAAGAAAGAGGGGCAACGACTTTGAGCTTGACCTCGTTCTCCGCAACAATATCACAACGGACGAGTGTCCGCTCGGTGTTTACCACCCACACGCAGAGCTTCACCATATCAAAAAGGAGAATATCGGTCTTATCGAAGTAATGGGACTTGCCGTTCTTCCCGCACGTCTTAAAGGCGAAATGGAAAAGCTCGCAGACACGCTTATCAATAAGGGCGTGAGCGCAGTCCGTGAGGATCCCGTCCTTGAAAAACACGCCGACTGGGCAGAGGAGTTCGCTCCGAAATATGATATCACGCCCGAAAATGTCGATGATATCATCAAGCAGGAGATAGGCAAGGTGTTTGCGAAGGTTCTTGAACACGCAGGCGTTTACAAGCGTGACGAAAAGGGCATCGCAGGCTTCAACAGATTCGTTGAATATGTAAACAGTAAATAATTTTGGAGGAAAATAAAATGGTAGTAATCGAAATGGAAAACGGCAAAAAGATGAAGATAGAACTTTATCCCGATAAAGCACCTATCACAGTCGCAAACTTTGAAAAGCTCGTAAAAGAGGGCTTTTATGACGGTCTTACATTCCACAGAGTTATCCCCGACTTTATGATCCAGGGCGGCGACCCCGAGGGTACGGGAATGGGCGGCTCAAAGGATAAGATCAAGGGCGAGTTCGCATCAAACGGCGTGAAGAATGACCTTAAGCATACAAGAGGCGTTATCTCAATGGCACGTTCAATGATGAAGGACAGCGCAAGCTCACAGTTCTTTATTATGCATCAGGACGCACCGCACCTTGACGGCGACTATGCAGCATTCGGAAAGGTAGTAGAAGGACTTGACGTTATCGACGAGATCGCAGGAGTAGAAACAGACTTCCGTGATATGCCAACAACACCACAGGTAATGGCAAAGGTCTATATTGAGGAATAAAAAACAAAGTGCAGCGATGCGAAGCCAACTAAAGTTTACGTTAATTCTGAAAGAATTTCGCTTTGTTTAAAGGGTGGTGGGTGTCCAGAGGGCAAAGCCCTTGGTCGCTCTCCGCAGAGAGCGAAACACCCTAAACTATGACTAAAGGCATTGCCGCAACAGAAAAAAATCTAACAGCCAAAAAAGGCGCAATTCACATCAAAAAAGGTAAAACGAAATATGATAAATTCAGTTTCGTAAACCTAAAAAATGTGAATTGCGCCATTCTATTTTCCTAAAACAAACTATCCTTGAAGCTTCAAATCCACGAACGTAAGTGAGTGAATTTGAAGCTTCAACACAGTATGAACAGCTATGGAAAATGAGATCAAACCGATATCTTCCTTCCTTGCCGTACCATAACAATAAAGAAAAATGCACCGACAACACCATACCCTATGAAAAATACCGATGATATCTGCATTGCCGTGAGCGACGTCTTTTCACCGTCAATAAACATGAGCGAAGCATAGGAAACGAAGTTGTTCACAAATCCGTGCGCAAGAACCGCAGGCCAGACGGAGTTCGTTTTCTTAGAGAAAAACACAAAAACGGGCGTAACAAAAACGCATAAAACGCACATCAGAAGAATATTGCTCACGGGGAAAAGGGGAATATCCGTCCCGAAATTATGACCCTTTAAAAGCCATGGAGTGTGCCATACGCCCCATATTATCCCCGTGAGAACGAGAGCCTTTCCCGTGCCGAAAAGCTCCTCCAGCTTCGGGTAAAGATAGCCTCGCCAACCGTATTCCTCGCCGAAATATAAGCCGCAGAGCATTGCGCAGGAGACCGCAGTATTCAAAATCAGTAGCAGAAATTCCCTCATATCGTTCCCGAAGTAAAAACTTTCGCCTGCCGCAATCGGCATAAAAAGAGCGTTTATAAAGCTCACGCAGAGCAGTGCCGCATACGGGAGAACATAGTATTTCACATTGCCCTTTATGTTGAATTTGAGCATCGAACCCGACATTCCCTCTTTTGTGATAAGACGGGTGAGGAAAGTCGCTATGGCAGGACCCATCATACCCCAGCCTGCAAATTGGCTCATCGGAGTCGCATTCTCGGGGTCGTCATACATAGTGGGTCCCTCGGGAAGATATAGGAAAATTATCCCCCATACCGCCGACAGTACTATTGCAAGAAGCGTGAAAATGACAATGCGCTTTATCGTCAGCTTTTTATCCATTGTTTTCAGCTCCTTTCGGATAAAGTCGGCAGGAGAGCGGATAGGAGAGCAAATACGCCGCCGCACAGAACAGCTCAGAACCTATCGTGAAAGCGTAAATTTTTATATCCTCCGAGAAAAACAGCGCCCATAAACCGTCAAAAGAAAGCCTTGTCCTGCCGTAAAGTCCGTAGACGATAAACCCAAGCACGACTGCAAGGAAGAGCAGAAATTTTACCGCACCGCCCGTTTTGCTCCCGAAATAGACCGTGAAGGGTATCTCGACCGCCCATAAAAGCATCACCGCAAACGCAAGCATCAAAGCAAAGCTTATCGTGCCGCTCATTGCCGTGACCCCTGCGGAATAATAAAGTATGATATCGCATATCTGCAAAAGAAAATACAGTATATTTACGATAACAACAAGAACTGCAAAGCCAAGAACATATTTTGAAGCCACCTGTCCCTTTGCCGAAACGGGCGAAGCGGAAACAAAGCCGCCCCAATGCCTGCCCTCGTCATTTTTTATAAGCGCAGTCGGCAGGTCGAGCCACGGCAGAAATGCGCAGGTCACAGCCATGAGCGAAACAGCCTGCGCAGATTCTGTGTACTCTCCAAAATCGTCTGCAATAAAAAGCGCTGCGACCATTATCGAAAAAAGCACAGCCGAGCATACCGCAAAAAGGATAAACTGCTTTTTATTCGTCACAATGTCCTTGTATATCAAGCCCCACACAGCTTTTCCCTCCTTTTCAGAAGCACCGCTCCGACAAAATATGTGACCGCTCCGACAATGACAAAAGCGGCAGCCGATACAGCGATCATCAGCGAAATATTCTCTGAAACGGTATTTGCAAAGCTTTCTATCGCTTCAAGACTGTTGACCGAGGAAGTTTCAAGCACTTCCATTATCTTAGGCATAAAAAGCATCGCATAAACAGCCGCAAATCCAAGGATAAGCGTCAGAACAACATCTGCTTTTTTCAGAGCGTATGTAAGAGTTACCGAAAGAAAAATGAACACACAGATGCAAAATGGGATAACGAGCGTTCCAAGAAGCACAAATTCCGCCGAATATCCTCTCGGGAAAAAGCTGTAATAAACCGTGCTTACAGCGAAATTCACAGCCATACTCAGAAGCATTGCAAGCACCGATTCAATATGCTTCGCCGTGCAGATACCGTGACCGCTTCCGCCCGATGCAAAAACTACGCTGAACCAGCCGCTGCGGAAGTCGCTTTCGAGCGAGGAAAGTATGTACCACGAAGCCGTCATTGAGAAAACGAGCGAAAGCAGCGGAGGAAGAAGCATATCCATATATGTGATGTTAAGGAGCCGGTCTTCTTCACCGTTTTCAAAAACGCTCGGGTCGGCAAGGTTTCCGTAAATATACGCAAAGCGGTAAAGAAACACCAGCGCAAGTATAAGAATATACACTGCGGCGTTGATAGCGACCGTTTTTCTGCTCACGGAAAGGTCTTTGCGCATCACTGCTTTTACTATGTTCATATCTGCCACTCCCTGCCGTTCATACCCTTGACGGCGAATAAAAGTATCTCGTCAAGCGCAGCCCTGTCGGCTATCATATTGCTGTATTTGCGACCGTTTCGGGAGAAATTTTTCACCATCACTTCGCAGCCGAACTCCGACCTGCGTATGCTTATAATATCATCGCTGTCAATGCAGCTCAATTCGTCAGCACCGCACTTTATGATGCGGTGATCGTCAAGGATAACGTCCTTTTGGTCGGATAAAAGTATCTTTCCGCCGTGAATGAACGTGATGCTGTCGGCAATGCGTTCAAGGTCGCTCGTGATGTGCGAGGACATTAAAATGCTGTGTCCTTCGTCTGCGATAAATTCAAGGAAAACATCGAGCATTTCACTTCGCACAACAGGGTCAAGTCCCGAGGTCGCTTCGTCCATAACAAGCAGCTCCGCACCGTGCGAAAGAGCCGCCGCTATCTGGAGCTTCATCTTCATTCCCTTTGAAAGCTGCGAGAATTTTTTCTTCCTCGGCAGCGAAAAGCGTTCAAGATACGCTGAAAAAACGCCGCTGTCCCACTTCGGATAAAGCTCCCCCATGATCCTGTCAAGCTGCAGAGCATTCAGACATTCATGAAAGGGGAGTTCGTCAAAAACGACCGCAATTCGGCTTTTTATCGCTGCTTCGTTCTTGTCGGGAGACTGCCCGAAAAGCTTTATGCTGCCCGAATCGGGACGGTTTATGCCGAGGAGCGCACGGATAGTCGTTGTCTTGCCTGCACCGTTCTGTCCGACAAAGCCCATTATGCTCCCACGGGGAACGGCGAGGCTCACATTATCGAGCGTGAAGCCGTCGTAGTGCTTGGTCAGACTGTTTATTTCAATTGCATTTTCATAGTCACACATAGCTGTTCTCCCTTACTCCTTATAAATGATTTCAAGGGTGTCTTTGAGTTCTTCGAGCGAAACATCGCAAAGCCGTGCCTTTTCGCAAATCTGACCCATAAGCTCCTCGATAGTGCGCAGGGTCTCCTCCCTGATAAGCTCGGCATTCTGCGCCCTGACGAAGCTTCCCTTGCCCGTGTAGGACTCGATGAAGCCGTCACGTTCAAGCTCCTCATAGGCACGTTTTGTTGTGATAACGCTTATGCGGAGCTGCCCTGCAAGAAGCCGCATCGACGGCAGAGCGTCCCCTGCCGAAAGCTCTCCTTTGAGTATCATAGCCTTTATCTGCGAGGCTATCTGCTCATAAATAGGCTCTCCCGAAGAATTGCTGATAAGAATGTTCATACTGTGCTGCACCTAATATTGTATATATACGTTATATACAATATATCATTTCTTTATGCTATTGTCAAGAGGATTTTGAAAAAATTCTGACCTTATATCCATATAAAAATGATATGTTACAAATATCAATTATACATTTTACACATACTTGTAAATGTACTATACTTATAAAAGAACAAAAAGTCAGCACTATGCTTGAAGTTGAAAGAGGGAACAAGTTTATGAACAAAGACCTTACCGTCGGAAAGTCATCAACTGTGCTGTGGAAATTCTGTCTGCCGCTTTTCGGAAGCATAATTTTTCAGCAGCTTTACAACATCGCCGACAGCTTTGTTGCAGGTAAATTCGTCAGTGAAAACGCACTCGCCGCAGTCGGCAACAGCTACGAGATAACGCTTATCTTCATCGCATTTGCATTCGGCTGCAATATCGGCTGCTCCGTTGTCGTTTCGGAGCTTTTCGGTGCAGGAAAACACGGCGAACTGAAAACCGCAGTCTATACAACGCTCATCGCAGGCGGCGTTCTGTGCGCATTGCTTATGGCGGTCGGCGCAATATTCTGCAATGACCTGCTTCGCCTTATAAACACGCCTGAAGAAGTCCTCGCAGATTCGGCGCTCTACCTTAAAATATACATTCTCGGACTGCCGTTCGTGTTCTATTACAATATCGCAACGGGTATCTTCTCCGCACTCGGCGATTCAAAAACGCCGTTCATCTTCCTCGCTTGCTCGTCGGTATCCAACATCGGCGTTGATATACTTTTCGTAACGGCGTTCAATATGGGCGTCGCAGGCGTTGCATGGGCAACATTCCTCTGTCAGAGTATAAGCTGCATACTCGCAGTGATAGTAGTATTCCGCAGACTTGCAGGAATAAAGGTCGCTGACGATGTGAAGCCGAAAGCTTTCTCGTGGGAGCTTTGCGGAAAGATCGCAATTATCGCCGTTCCGAGTATCTTACAGCAGAGCTTTATCTCGATCGGCAACATCATTATCCAAAGCATAATCAACAGCTTCGGCGCAGCCGTAATGGCAGGCTACTCCGCTTCGATAAAGCTAAATAACCTCGTCATAACCTCGTTCACAACGCTTGGCAACGGCATCTCGAACTTCACCGCACAGAACCTCGGCGCAGGCAAGCTTGAAAGAGTTAAGGAGGGCTTCAATGCAGGTTTGAAGCTTGTATGGCTGCTCTGCATACCGCTTGTCGCAGCTTACCTTTTCGCAGGAAAATACCTCGTCTATATCTTCCTCGACAGCCCCGACGGCTTGGCAATGACGGTCGGCGTTGAGATACTCCGCATACTTTCGCCTTTCTACTTCCTCGTTTCGGCAAAGCTCACCGCAGACGGAATTTTAAGAGGTGCAGGCATGATGAAGAAGTTTATGGCTGCAACCTTCACCGACCTTATCCTCCGTGTAGTTCTCGCAAAGGTTTTGTCGGGACTTTTCGGAACAGTCGGAATCTGGCTTGCTTGGCCTATCGGCTGGACAGTCTCGATGATAATGTCGATAGCCTTTTACAGAAGCGGTGCTTGGAACAAGAAAAAGAGTGTCGAAGCTTCGCCGGAAAACGCAAAACAGCTTGAAGCCGCCGCAAAATAAAATAATCATAAAATGCTCCCTTGTCATTTTTTTGACAGAGGAGCGTTGTTTTTTTACTGTAAAATATTGAAATCAGAGAGGAAAAATGTTATAATAAAATTTATGAATTTTACTCTTTTCGGAGGAAAAATGAACAGGATAAAAAATATAGCTCCTGCGGATAAAGCTTCCGCAAAGGCAGCAAGGGAGCATTGGAACAGCGTTGCAAAGCCGCTCGGCAGCTTGGGTCTGCTCGAAGGAGCGGTGGAGAAGATTGCCGCCGTCCAAGGCACTCCGAACGTTAAAATAAACAGCCGTCAGGCAGTCGTTATGTGCGCCGACAACGGCGTTGTAAAAGAGGGCGTTTCCCAGTCGGACAGCTCCGTGACGGCACTCTGCGCAAAGGAGATAGCCGAGGGCAGGTCGAATATCAACGCCCTTGCAAGGCTCTATAATGCAAGCGTTACTGCGGTCGATATCGGCATTGATCGCGATGTTGAAAGCGAAAAGCTTCTGAAAAGGAAAATTTCCTATGGCACGAAAAATATTGCCGAGGGCGCAGCAATGACGATCGGGCAAGCCGAAAAAGCTATCGCCGTCGGAATGGATATCGTCCGTGACAGCAGGGCGGATATCATTGTCACGGGCGAAATGGGGATAGGGAACACCACCACCTCCGCAGCTTTGGCGTCAGTTCTGCTTGACCTGCCGCCAAAGGAAGTCACGGGCAGAGGCGCAGGACTGGACAGCGCAGGACTTGAACGAAAAATTTCCGCTGTTGAACGTGCAATTGCCGTAAACAGACCCGACAAGACCAAGCCTGTTGAGCTGCTTGCAAAGCTTGGCGGCTATGATATCGCAGGAATGACGGGAATTTTTCTCGGGGGAGCGGTCTATCACGTTCCTATCGTCATTGACGGCGTGATATCGGCAGTCGCAGCACTTCTCGCCTGCGAAATTTGCCCGTTTGCGAAGGATTATATGCTCGCAAGCCACGTTTCGGGCGAAAGATCAGGCAAAATGCTGCTTGAAAAGCTCGGTTTGAAGCCGCTTATAACGGCTGAAATGCGCCTTGGCGAGGGAACGGGCGGAATTATGCTCCTGCCGCTGCTTGACGGTGCGCTCAGCGTTTATAACAGCGCTCACCGCTTTGACGAAATGGGAATGGAAAGGTATGTGGAACTGAAATGACAGTCCTTGTAACGGGCGGCTCAAAATGTGGGAAATCGCACTTTGCCGAGTCTCTTTTCGATGGCTTTTCGGGTGAAAAGATATACATCGCAACGATGCAGCCCTACGGCGATGAAGCCTTTGCCGCAATTGAACGCCATCGAAAAATGCGCTCGGGAAAAGGCTTTGAAACGATAGAAAAATATACGGATATCGACGGCGTGGACGTCCCCGAAGGCTGCGGAGTCCTGCTCGAATGTACGGGAAATCTCTGCGCAAATGAAATGTTCTGCGGCGAAGGAATGACCTATCCTGCCGATATAATTATTGATGGGATAAAGCAGCTCAGAAGCCGAACAAAGCTGCTCGTCATCGTCACGAACGAGGTCGGCAGCGACGGCATTTCCTACGCCGAGGGAACAGCCGAATATATAAGGGCAATGGGCGAGATAAACCGCCGTACCGCAGAGCTTTCCGACCTTGTTTTCGAGTGCGTTTACGGCGTTCCCGTGCCGCTGAAAGGAACGATAAAATGACAGTTTTGAAGTCGCTTGCGAGCGCATTTCTGATGTACTCACGCATACCGATGCCGCAGGTCGAATGGAAAGAGGAGAACCGCCGCTATGCGCTCTGCTTCTTTCCGCTCATCGGCGCAGTTTCGGGCGGACTATTCTTTTTGTGGAGATATATCTGCGGTCTGCTCGGCGTTGGCTCGTTCCTCTGCGGAGCGGTCTCGGCACTCATTCCGCTGCTCATCACGGGCGGCATACACCTTGACGGCTTCTGCGATGTGACGGACGCACAAGCCTCCTGCGCCGACAGGGAGACCAAGCTGAAAATTATGAGCGATCCGCATATCGGCTCGTTCGCCGTGATGAAGGTCTGCGCATATCTTATCCTGCAAACAGCATTGCTGTCCGAGGTGAAAAGCACCGCCTCGGCTGTCGTTATTGCCGTTGGTTTCGTGCTTTCGAGGGCGTTGAGCGGACTTGCCGCCGTGACGTTCAAAGGCGCAAAAAAGGACGGTGCGCTCCAAAGCTTCGCCAAGCCTGCGCATAAAAATGTGACCGTCGCTGTGCTTGTTGCCGTTGCGGTTTTATCTGTCGGGGTAATGCTCGGCGCAAGGCTTGCTGTCGGCGGCTGTGCATTGCTCGGCGCAGTGCTGACATTCGTTTATTACAGAGTATCATCATACAAAAGCTTCGGAGGAATAACGGGCGACCTCGCAGGCTGGTTTCTGCAGGTATGTGAAATTGCACTGCTTGTTGGTGCAGTCCTCGGAGAAAAGCTGGAGGTGTTGTTATGATAATGATAACGGGCGGAGCGTTCAGCGGTAAAAAAGATTACGTAAAAGAGCGTTTCGGCTTCACGGACGAGGAAATTTTGAACGGCGGAAATTGTCCGCTTGAAGCTGTTTTTTCGGCGAAATGCATTGCAGATTATCAGCTCATTGTAAAGCGTCTGCTTGAAGAAAATGCCGATGTCCGGGGCTTTACCGAACGGCTTTGCAAAGAAAACCCGAACGCAATCGTTATAATAAATGAGATAGGCGCAGGCATTATCCCCCTTGAAAAAAGCGACCGAATCCGGCGTGAAGAAACGGGACGTTCGGGTTGTCTTATCGCACGAAATTCAAGCGAAGTGATTCGACTTGCCTGCGGTATCCCGACCACAATAAAAGGGGAGAACAAAGCGTGAAGATCATCTTTATTCGCCACGGCAAGACCGCAGGAAACCTTGAAAAAAGGTACATCGGCAGGACGGACGAGCCGCTTTGCGACGAGGGCATCAGCGAGCTTGAAAGCATAAAATATCCCGACTGCGATGAAGTTCTCGCAAGCCCGATGAAACGCTGTCTGCAAACCGCCAAGCTTATCTATCCCGATAAAAAAATCACCGTCTGCAATGATTTCCGTGAGTGTGATTTCGGCGATTTTGAGGGGAAAAACTACCGTGAACTGACGGGAAATTCCGACTATCAGAAATGGATAGACAGCAACGGAACAGCGGCTTTTCCGAACGGTGAAACGCCGTCCGACTTTAAGAAAAGGTGCATTGCGGAATTTGAAAAAGCCGTTGCAGGATCTGACAAAAAAACAGTGCTTGCCCTCGTTGTACACGGCGGAACGATAATGTCCGTTCTTGAAAAATACGCTTTTCCAAAGGGCGGCTACTACGATTTTCAAGTGCCGAACGCCCACGGTTTTGTGACCGAGTTTGACGGCGAAAAAATAATTATTACGGAAAGAATTTAACGAAAAATGAAAGGTTTTATCTGCGCTCTGCCGATGCTTGTCGGCTTTGTCATCGACATTTTTGTCGGCGACCCATATAATTTTCCGCACCCGATAAGAGCTATCGGAACGCTTATCGCAAAGCTGGAAAAGTTCGTCCGCAGCAGGTTCAAAAGTCTGCGCAAGGGCGGCGTTTTTCTTGCGCTGACCGTGCTTATCGTGTCGACCCTGATACCGCTTGCGGTGCTTTTTCTTTGCTATAAAATTAATATTTTCCTCGGCTTGGCGGCAGAAAGCGTGATGTGCTGGCAGCTCGTTGCAGCTCGGTGCTTGCAGAAAGAAAGCATGAAAGTCTGTTATGCGGTCGAGGAAAAGGATATCGAAAAAGCCCGTCAGGCCGTGTCGATGATAGTCGGCAGAGACACCGATGTTCTGGACGAAACGGGCATCGTCAAAGCGGCTGTCGAAACGGTCGCAGAAAACACCTCGGACGGCGTGACCGCACCGATAATGTACATCGCACTCGGCGGCGCACCACTCGGATTCTTCTACAAAGCCGCAAACACAATGGATTCGATGATCGGCTATACGAATGAAAAATACATCGACATCGGACGCTTTGCCGCAAAGCTTGATGATGTGCTGAACTTTATCCCGTCAAGGCTGACTGCGCTCGTGATGATACTTTCGGCGTATCTGCTCGGTGCGGACGGGAAAAACGCCGCCCGTATATGGAAGCGTGACCGCAGAAAACACGCCAGTCCGAACTCCGCACAAACGGAATCGGTCTGCGCAGGTGCGCTCGATATCCGACTTGCAGGTGACGCTTACTATTTCGGCGAGCTGCATAAAAAAGAGTTCATAGGTGATGATATCCGCCCTCCCGAAAGCGAGGATATACGCCGTGCAAACAGGCTTATGTACTGCACATCGGTCATAGTGCTTATCGTCGGTGCGGCACTCAGAGCGGCATTTTTCGGAGGTCTGCTATGATGAAAAATGAACACGGCGGCGACGTTTTTGAGCGTGAGATATTGTACGATCTTTCGGCAAATCTCAATCCGCTCGGTATGCCCGAAAGCGTTAAAAATGCGCTTCAAAAAAGCATATCCGAATGGGAAAAATACCCCGATCCTTTTTGCCGAAGCCTTGTGAAAAAGCTTTCCGAGCGTGAAAATTTTGCCCCCGAAAATATCGTCTGCGGAAACGGTGCGGCTGACCTTATTTTTCGTATCGTTCAAGCCGTGAAACCCAAAAAAGCCGTTGTATGTGCGCCGTCCTTCAGCGAATATTCAAAGGCACTCACGCAGAACGGCTCTGAAATTTCGGTATATTATCTTTCGGAGAAAAACGGCTTCGCACTTGATGATAATATTCTTGAAATGCTTGACGAAAGCGTTCAAATGCTCATTTTATGCAACCCGAACAACCCAACGGGACAAACGGTAGACGGTGAGATTCTGCGCCGAATTTGCGAAAGGTGCAAAGCGAACGATATCGTTTTTCTCTGCGACGAATGTTTTATCGATTTCACGGAAAATGCCGCTCACGCAGAGCAGTTTTTGAACCCGAATGTCGTAGTTCTAAAAGCGTTCACGAAAATTTATGCAATGGCAGGACTGCGGCTCGGCTATGCTCTTTTCGGAGATGCAAAGCTTGCCGAAAAAGTCCGCAGAAACGGGCAGTTCTGGAGCGTTTCCGCACCTGCGCAGACGGCAGGGGCAGCGGCACTTGACGAGAAAAATTATCTTGAAAAAACGCTTGAGCTTATAAAAAACGAACGTGATTTTCTGACGGAAAAGCTGCGGAATTTCGGCTTTAAAGTTTATCCGTCCGAAGCAAATTTCATTCTTTTTTATACAGAGCTTCCGCTTGACGAGATGATTTTGAAGGAGAAAATTCTTATAAGAAATTGTGCGAATTTTGACGGCTTGGAGCAGGGCTATTTCCGCACAGCGGTGCGTACGCACGAAGAAAATTCAGCACTTGTAGGTGCGATTGAGAGGTGCTTGAATGGCTAAAAAAGCTAAGGCAATAATGATACAGGGAACGATGTCGAACTCGGGAAAAAGCTTCATCGCCGCCGCCCTTTGCAGAATTTTTAAGCAGGACGGCTACTCCGCTGCACCGTTCAAGTCGCAGAATATGGCACTCAATTCTTACATAACCTCGGACGGGCTGGAAATGGGCAGAGCGCAGGCAATGCAGGCGGAGGCGGCAGGAATTGAGCCGTCCGTGCTGATGAATCCGATACTTTTGAAGCCGACTACCGATGTAGGTTCGCAGGTCATCGTCAACGGCGAGGTCATGGGAAATATGAAGGCGGTCGATTATTTCCGACATAAAAAAGACCTTATCCCCGACATTATGAAGGCCTACAACGAGCTTGCGGCACAGCACGACATCATCGTTATCGAGGGCGCAGGCAGCCCTGCCGAGATAAATTTAAAGAGTGACGATATTGTAAATATGGGTATGGCGAAGCTTGCGAATGCGCCCGTTCTGCTCACGGGGGATATCGACCGAGGCGGAGTTTTCGCACAGCTTCTCGGGACGCTTATGCTTCTTGACGAGGACGAGCGTGACATTGTAAAGGGTCTTATCGTGAACAAATTCCGAGGTGATAAAAGCATTTTTGCGGACGGTGTAAAAATGCTTGAAGAGCGTGGGAACAAGCCTGTTGTCGGCGTTGTGCCGTACATACACTGCGATATTGAGGACGAGGACAGCCTTTCGGAAAAGCTCCAAAACGGCGAAAAAGGCTTAGTCAACATCGCCGTTATACGCCTCCCGAGGATATCGAACTTCACCGATTTTGACGTGTTCTCGCAGTATGACGGCGTTTCCGTGCGCTATGTCACAAAGCCGCAGGAGCTTTCCGATGCGGATATGATAATCGTTCCCGGAACGAAAAGCACTGTTTACGATATGAAATGGCTGCGTGAGAGCGGCATTGAAGCTGCCGTGAAAAAATGCGCTTCAAGCGGCGTTCCCGTGTTCGGGATATGCGGCGGCTATCAGATGCTTGGCGAAACTGTCACTGACTCCGTTGGTGCGGAGGGCGGCGGCTCGATAAGCGGAATGGGACTTTTAAAGCTCAGAACAGAATTTTCGAGCGAGAAAACACGCAGCCGTACAGAGGGCAGCTTTGCCGATGTCAGCGGAGTTTTCTCCGACCTATCGGGAGCGGAATTTTACGGCTACGAAATTCACAACGGCAGGACCGTTTCCGGGGAAACGCCGCTTCTATCCTGCGAAAATACCGACCTCGGCGCACAAAGCGGCAGCGTTTACGGCTGTTATATCCACGGCATTTTCGACAGCGCAGAGGTTTCCGAGTGCATTGTGAAAACTCTGTTTGAGCGCAAAGGTCTGACCTACTGCGGCGGAAAGACCGACCGCAAAGCCTACAAGGAAATGCAGTTCGATATCCTTGCAAAAAATGTCCGTGAAAATATCGATATGGAACTTGTCTACAAGATTTTAGAGCAGGGTATCTGATTTATAGATCCCGAAATTACGCATTATGAATTAAGCATTAAAAAGGTGTTTTTATGGAAATAAGAGTTCTCCGCTACTTTCTGACCGTCGCAAGGGAAGAAAATATAACCAAAGCCGCAGAAGATCTTCACATCACCCAGCCGACCCTTTCACGTCAGCTTCATCAGCTTGAAGAAGAACTCGGCAAACAGCTTTTCAAGCGAGGAAATCACGATATAAAGCTCACAACGGACGGTATGCTCCTGCGCAAACGTGCCGAGGAGATCATCGACCTTGTGGAAAAAACCGAAACGGAAATGAACTCCTCGAATGATGAACTGACGGGCGATATCTACATCGGCGCAGGCGAAACGGACGCTTTTCGGCTTGTTGCAGGCATCGTAAAAAAGATACGGAACGAGCATCCGCAGGTCACTTTCCATAACATAAGCTGCGACTCGATAGACGTTATCGACAAGCTGAATAAGGGGCTTATCGACTTCGGCATACTTTTTGAGCCTGCCGATTACACTGCCTTTGAGTATATAAAATTTCCCGTCCGTGACACATGGGGCGTGCTTATGCGAAAGGACAGCGACCTTGCGGCAGGGGAGTACGTCACGACAGAAATGCTCGCCGACCGTCCGCTCATCGTTTCAAGGCAGTTTATGAACAGCACCGATCTTTCGCAATGGCTCGGACTGCCCAAGGAAAAGATCATCGTTTCGGCGACCACGAATCTCATCTTCAATGGCTCAATGCTGGTCGAAGAGGGCATCGGCTGTGCGGTTACGCTCGATAAGCTTATCAACTGCGCAGGCAGCGAGCTCTGTTTCCGCCCGTTTTATCCGCCGAAATATGATCAGATGTACCTCGTCTGGAAGAAATATCAGGTCTTTTCAAAGGAAGCGGAGAGGTTTCTGAACGATTTCCGAAGCTTGGTCAAATAAATTTATATATTTGCCCTATCTTTTTGAAGAAATATATGTTATAATAAAAAATCAGTTTAAAATTATTTTGGGGGAAAATCAAACTATGGTACTTATGCTCCTTGTAGTTCTGTGCTACACTATCACGTCGCTCAACGACAAATACGCCGTCACCAAAGCGGGAATGAACGGCAGTCAGATGACATTCATTATGGCGGCGGCAACGGCGTTCTTTATGCTCTTTACGCTGCCGTTTTCGGACAGGACTTTTCAGCTCACGCCGCTCTCGTTTGTGTTCATAATCCTGCTTTTCATCTCAAAGCTGCTCGAATTTCAGATGTCGGCGAAGATACTTGTCGATATGTCAGCGTTTGAGCTTAAAGCTTGGCTCGGAATAGTCGTATTTATGTCGTATTTCACCGATATCGCACTCGGAAAAGCGGCTTTCTCTGCGCTGAAAATAATCTGCATCGCAGTAACGGTCGCCGGTCTTATACTTATCGCAAAGTCGGGCAAAAAGACGATGAACTACGGCAAGATCGTCATTCCGCTCATACTTTATCTCCTCTCACGTTACGGCTACGGCATCGCTGTCACATGGATAAACAAGGAGGGCTGCATCTCGCCTGATATGGCGCTTTTTGCTGCGCTTATCCTGCTTGCGATAGTTCTTTTCCCGAAGGCAGGCATCGTTTCGCTCGTGAAAAACAAGCCGAAGGAGACTGCAATAGTCGCACTCGCAAAGATACCGAACGCTCTCGGACTTATGCTCGAAAACGCAGTCATTGCCGTGAGCCTTACGAACGATGCGTTCATTCCGCCGATGATACTTATTGCGATCCTTATCATAGATATGTTCAGGAAAACCACTCGCCCGACGGGACTCAACCTCGCAGGAAGCATTGTCTGCGCTGTGGGAATTCTCGGGTTTCAGTTTGCGGCGGTAATTTAATTGACAATTGACAATTGACAATTGACAATTGATAATGGACAATTGATAATGGATAATTGATAATGGATAATTGATAATTGACAATTGATAATTTTTTTTGAACTGCAAACACGACCTGTTTCAAAGTATCGACCTATGAAACAGGTTTTTTTAGGATTTTGTTTAGCTGAAAAGTTCAAATTGAAACAATTTGTAACCGTTGATAATTGATAATTGACAATTGACAATTGACAATTGATAATTTTTTTGAACTGCAAACACGACCTGTTTCAAAGTATCTGCCTATGAAACAGGTCTTTTTTTCGGATAATGGTTGTTTAAAAAGTTCAAATTGAAACAATTTGTAACCATTCTGTTATTGAAAAATGCTGATGAAATATTTATAATAAATATAAGGTTATATTCGGTATTCAATACGACTAAAGTGTGCCAAAAATTCCGAATTCCGAATTCATAATTCCGAATTTTTTAAGTGGGGTTGCATTATGAAAAAAAGTTTTATTGCGGCGGTATTTGCTTTGATATTTTTATTCTGCTCCTGCACGAACGGGGCAAATGGGGCAGGTGAAGCTACCGACATTTCGTCCGAGGTGCAGAGCTTATCCGAAACATCGGCAGCAGACGAAAAGCCTGTTTCCGAGCAGTTCAAATACACGGTCAACGAGTATGGAGTTTACATAACCGGATATATCGGTGGGCAGATCGTTGTCACTATTCCGACCGAAATTGACGGAACGAAGGTCTACAAGGTCTCGGACAATGCTTTCCGAGGTTCGAGAGTTGAAGAACTGATAATCCCCGAGGGTATGACGCAGGTAAAATGCATCAAAGGTGCATATCATCTGAAAAAGCTGGTTCTTCCCTCTACTGCGGATAAGATAGACACGCTTGAACTGGCTTATTTGCCCGAACTTGACGATATCGAAGTTGCCGAGGGTGGACATTTCATTGCAAGCAATGGTGCGCTGTTCTCTGCAGACGGAAAGACGCTTGTTTTTGCTTTTGACTGCGGTGATGATTACGCTGTTCCCGAGGGTACGGAAGAGATCGGCAAGTTTGCATTTTCGCACAAAAAACTCCGCTCGGTCAGCTTCCCGTCAACGCTTAAAACTATCGGGCAGAGGGCATTTGAGGACTGTGAAAACCTGCTTAAAACAGAGATACCGTCAAGCGTAACGACGATTGAAAGCTCGGCATTTATGAACAGCGGTCTTGCCGAGGTAAAGCTTAACGAGGGTCTGAAAAGCATCGGCGATGCGGCTTTCAGCAGGACGGATATCAGCAAAATTTTACTTCCGCAGAGCATTGAGGAAGTCGGAGAGCTTTTCATTGACAGTGACTGCAAAATTACGGCTTATGAACCGATAAAATCGATAATGACATATGATGTCACCTACCTTAACAAGCCGACTGCGGAAACTGCGGAGCGTGTTCTTCCCGAAATTCCCGAATACAATGACGGAAGATTTCTGCTCGACATAAATTTTGACGGCGTTCCCGAATGTTTTGACTTTGACATAAACGGGACATTGTTATATACTCTTTCCGAAAATTACAGCTGGCACTTTGTATCGGATTTTGACGGCAGGCTTTATCATTATTATGACAAGGATAACGACTGTGATTTTTATACCGTCTGGGATATAGGCGAGGGCAGTCAAATCTTCTATCGTGGCTTACAGCGTCTTGAACCGCTTAAGGAACGTATTTATAATGAATCGATAGGCAATCTGACCAATTACGGCGGCGAGCTTAAAGTGGGTTCGCTCAACGGTCATTTTTATATGGTAGAAAGCGACGATCCTTTCAGCGATCTTGACAAGTATATCAATGATGCAATGAGCGGATATGAGTTGGCAGAGGTCATTGACTTCAACAAGCTTGCAGAGGGTCAGGACAGCTCGGAAAAATTCCAAATAAAGCTTGACCCGATAGAAAAACGCTCGTCCAAGCCGCTAAAAACCTATGATGAATACAAGGCTGAAGATTATTTTGAGATCGGCGGAATGAGTTACTTCAAATATGAGTCTTATGCATATCCACACGCTGCGGAAGATATGGACGAATTTCTTAAGCTCCCGAACTTGACTTCACTTAGCGTTTACGTTGATATTGACAGCGCAGAGCCTATAACGAAATTCAAAAATATAAAGGAACTGAGCATCGGCAGTTATATCAAAGACCCGTCTGCGCTTGCGGAAATGGACAGCGTTGAAAAGCTTTATGTTACCAAGCTTGACAGCTATGATTTTCTGTACGAAATGGACGGTGTAAAGGCGATAGAATTTTACTATACCACGGAAGAACCCGATGATTTTTTCAAGCTGTTAAAGGGAATGAAAAGCCTAAAATATCTTATCGCAGACAACTACTGCGATATGCCGATAACAGACGGTCAGCTGAAATGGCTTGAAGAAAATATGCCTGAGATCAAAGTTATCATTGTTTATTAAGACTGTGAAGTCGGCGGCAAAACCTGCATAAAAAATTTGGAAGGAAGTGTTCTGTATGGGCTTTTTCACCGGAGGCGGAAAGAACCTTCGGAATAATCCATTTGGCGGATTGTTTGACTTCAACCGTGACGGCAAGGAAGATCTCGGCGAACAGTGGATAGCACACAAAATTATTGAAGAATGCGAAAAAACGGACAGACCGACTTACAATCGTTCGCCGAATTACATGGGCAATTCTTTTTTTGATGACGATGATATCGCTGATACCTCTTGGCGTGACTATTGCGAGGACGGTTCTGAGTTTGACATTGACCCAAATGATTACGAAACCGAATACGAATACGAGGAAGCTTTAGAAGAAGCAAAGGAAAAATACAGTTGGCGTGATTATTGTGAGGACGGCTCGGATGTTTGTATCGACCCGAAGGATTACGAAACGGAGTACGAATATAACGAGGCTCTCCAAGAAGCCCGAACAGAGTGGCGTGACTTCTGCGAGGACGGCAGTGAATACGGGCTTGACCCCGAGGACTATGAGACCGAGGAAGAATACGGGGAAGCTCTGGAAGAAGCTAAGGGAAAATACGATTGGCGTGAATGGTACAGGGATGATGATACCCTTGGTCTTGATGTAAATGATTTTGAGACGCAGGAGGAGTATGAGAAAGCCTATGATGTACGCCGCCGTGAAAAAAGCCAACGGGAACGTGAGCGGCAGGAACGGGAACGCCGTCGTCAAGAGGAAGAACAGCGCATCGAAGCTGAGACGGCTCGTACAGATACTGACATTTACACCCTCTGCGGAGTAGTGTTCCCTCATGCTCTGCGTGCTTACAGTTACAGGACCGAAGACCCGACGATCGCAATTGGCGATGATGTCATTGTTCCGACGGGAGATACGGAGACTATCGGCACGGTCGTTTCGGTCGGACAGTATATGCGCATAGCCGCTCCCTATCCCATTGACAAGACAAAGTTCATTATCGGCAGAGTGGACAAGGAAGAAGACTAAGCTGTGTATTTATGTAATTATTTTACAGAGAAACACCCGCATTGTTGAAAAAAATCAAGAACCTGTTTTCAAAGAAATTCTCTATGAAAACAGGTTCTTTTTTTGCAAAAGATGCACAGCTTTTATCTAATTCCGAATTACGCATTATGCATTAATCAAAGCTTTGGCAGTTCGTCCAAGGTAATAACGTAATCCGAGTTGTAAATATCTTTGAGCGTTTTTGTGTCGTTGTGGTCGGTGATGTATTCGGTGTGCCATGTCATGAACCATACCCATTTTGCGTTTGCCTTTTTAAGCTCGTCAACGGTCGGTATTTTTCCGCACTCATGGAAAGCAACGGGACGTTTTTCGCCCACTACCTTTACAGTCTTTTCGTAGAGCTTTTCATTTGCGCCGTCGTTGTAGGAATCTGCACCTGCGATATCGACATACTCATCGCCCGGATACCACTTGTCGTAGTCCTTTCCGTTGCTTGAATAGCCAAGCACCCAGATAAGGTTGTCGAGCTCCCAGTAATTCGTATAGCGGTCGTACATCAGCTGCCAGAGCTTTTTGAAGTTCTCCGAGCCGCCCTTGCCCCACCAGAACCATGCACCGTCAAATTCGTGGAAAGGTCTCCAAAGCACGGGGATATTCTGCTCTTTGAGCTTTTTCAGCGCCTCTGCACCCTTATCCATACCTTTTATGAGCTTTTCATACTCGGGAGTGCCTTTGGTAAGAGCCTTGTCCCAGTCCTTTATCTCGGTTTTCATCGACTCGCTCCAGCTTCCGCTGAAATCACTGCCGCAGTGCCAGCATATTGTGACGATGCCGCCCTTGTCATGCCAAGCCTTTGCACGCTTGTTCACGCCGTCAAAGTCGTCGTTCATATAGTCAAGTCCGCGTATTGCAGGGAGCTTGCCCGTATTTTTTTCGATATAGTCGAACTCATACTGGTCGCTGCCCATCCACGTTGATTCCTGCTGTCCCGAGAGGATATTTTTACCGTAGATGCTGTTGATATAATCGAAAAGCTTGACTGCCTCCTTGGTCGCATCGGGGTTTGAGAGCGTGAGCTTTTCCGCCTTTGCCGAAGAAGCTGTTGTTGCAGCTTCGGACTGGATAGCAACATCGTTTTTCGCCGCACAGGCGGTCATTGAGAATGCGATGCTGACAGCGCACACTATTGAGATAAATCTTTTCATAGCTTTTATTCCTTTACATATTTCATAATATCGTCATAGATCGCACGGTAGCCGTTTTCGTTAATGTGCATACCCTCGATCGTGAACTCGGCTCTAAGTCTGCCCTTTTCGTCCTTGAGGTTTTTGTTGATGTCGATGTAACGCTGACCGTGCTTTTCGGCAAGCTTTTTCACCTCGGCATTGGCAGCGGTTATCTTTTCGTTCGTGCGAATTTTAAGGCACTCCTTCATCTCCTCCGAAGCGGCTTCAAAGTTGACGGGATAGTACGCCATAAGGTAAATTTTCACGTTCGGAACGGCTTTTTCGACAGTTGTGATTATCCTGTCATAGTTTGCCATAAGGTCGCTTATCGGGATGCTCGACCAGCTTAGATCATTCGTGCCGATGTTTATAAACAGCTTTGACGGCGCAAGGTCAACTGCGCAGACATCGATGACATTCAGCAGTTCATCGGAGAGAAATCCGCCCACTCCTCGGTTATAGATAACTGTATCATCGTTATGCTCTTTGAGGAGCTTATTTATCGGGAACATTTCCATGAGCGAAGAGCCTGCGAAAACCACCTTACCCTTTTCGGCGGTCTTGTTTTCCTCACGGTAACGTTCGACCTTCATTTCCTTATCGGTCATTTTGGACACCTCATTTTTGTTATTTTGTACAATAATTATAGCAAAACAGAGTTTGATTTTTCAATATATATATAATGAACGGGATAAAAACAATTTGCTTTTTGGCAAAAAAAATGTTATAATGTTTGTGGATTTTATATTATTTGGAGTGTGTGCAATGGAAAAATTCGGTCTTACGCCTGCACAGCGGAATATTGACGATATGCAGCGTTTTTACAGCGGCACGGCGATATCCGTTCTGTGCGGAGCGGTCATATTCGAGGAAAAGCTTGAACCGAAGCTGCTTTTTCGGGCGGCAAGGCTTGTGATAAGGCGGCAGGAGGCGCTTCGTCTGCGTTTTTGTACGGAAAACGGCAGGACGGTGCAGTATGTCTCGTCCGAGGGCGGCGAGAATATCGCTTTTGCCGAATTTGCGGACGAAAATGCGCTCCGTTCCTACTGTCAGTCACAGGCAAGGCTGCCCTTTTCGGGTGGCGGTGAGATGTTCCGAATGACGGTCTTCGCCCTGCCCGAAAGAACGGGAATAATGCTTTGTGCGAGCCATCTCATCGCAGACGCTTGGACTTACAGCGTTCTTGCGCACGATGTTTATGAAATTTACGGTCAGCTTTCAAGGGGTGAAAATGCTGATACCGATGTGCAAAGCTTCAAGTCTGCCGCCGAGCGCAGGAACAGCGGAAAGGCATTTGAAAAACAGAGTGACGATCTGCGTTTCTGGGTGGAAAAATACACAGACGGAGCTTCGCCCACTCCCGTCAGAACCTATCGCAGAGAGGAAACGGACGCTTCGGCGGAGAGATTTACGACGATAATTCCGCACGATATTTCGGCGGCGGTGAAAAGCTTCTGCAAGGAAAATGATGTTTCCGAAGCGGTGGTTTTTGAAGCCGCACTGATGATATATCTGTCGAAGATAAACAGCGGCAGAAACTCGGTAACTATCGGCGTTCCCGTCCTCGGCAGGAGCGGCGCAATGGAGAAAAGCACGGCAGGAATGTTCATCTCGACTCTTCCGCTGACGGTCGATATCGGCGATCATACAGATGAGCTTTTCAAAAATATATCGAACGGGCATAGGGATATTTTCCGACACAGAGATGTTTCGCTCGGGGAAATTCTTCACGGGATAAAGGAAAAATCGGGCGGTTCGGGACGGCTTTTTGATGCGGCTTTCAGCTTTCAGAACTCACGGACGGATATCCCTGCGAAAACGGAATGGTTCGGGAACGGTTGGCTCGAAGTGCCGCTTTCCGTTCACATTGATGACCGTGACAGTCTTGGCTCGTTCACACTGACGATAGATCACCGCACGGCTGTTTTTCCGCAGAGTGACGAAGTTGAACTGCTTGCACAGCGTTTTATACATATTCTAAAGCAGGTCGTTTCGGGAAAAAACATCGGTGAGATCTCCGTTCTTCCCGATGATGAATTCGATATGCTGATAAAACGCTTCAACGAAACGGGCGTCGGCTTCGCTTCGGATAAGTGCGTACACGAAGCTTTTTCCGAGCTTGCGGCGAAAACGCCCGACAGGACAGCTCTTGTTTTCAGGGGCGAAAGCTATACTTACGGTCAGCTTGATGAAATGTCGGGTGCGCTGGCGGCTTTTCTGCGTGACAAGGGAATTTCGCACGGTGACATCGTTCCGATAATTTCGGTAAGAAGTCCGTACCTTATAATTGCGATGCTTGCGGTGATGAAAACGGGCGGGGCGTATATGCCCGTTTCGCCCGAATATCCTGCCGAGCGTATTCGGTTTATGCTGAAAAATGTTGGTGCGAAGCTTGCGCTGGTCTGCGGTGCGGACGTTGATATTCCCGAGGAAATACAGCTTGAAAGCTTTGACTATTCCTACGTTTCCGACACTGCGCCCGTGAAGGCTTCGCCCGAAGATATCTGCTATGTTATCTTCACCTCGGGTTCGACAGGAAAGCCGAAAGGTACACTGATATCGCACAGAAACGTTATGAACTACTGCTCGGCAAATCGGTTCAACGTTGTCGGCGGAATCCTCGGCGAAGATATCCGAAGCATCGTTTCGGTAACGGACATTGTTTTCGATATTTTCGTGACGGAAAGTATTCTGCCGCTCCTGAACGGGATAACGATATACCTCGCCGATGATGAGCAGGCGGCTTCGCAGAGGTCACTCGGCAGGCTCATTGAGGAGAGCGGTGCGCAGGTCATTCAGACAACACCGACCAAAATGCGCAGCTACCTTTTTGACGAAAGCTACCTTGGCTATCTTTCCAAGCTGAAAGTTATAATCCTCGGCGGTGAGGAGTTTCCGCCATCGCTCTGCACAAAGCTGAAAAAGCTGACGAATGCGAAGCTTTACAACATTTACGGTCCTGCCGAAACAACGGTATGGTCAGCGTTTGCGGCGGCTGACGAAGCGGATATGACAATCGGAAAGCCTGTCGCAAACACGAGGATATATATTCTTGACGAGAAAATGAAGCCTGTTCCCGTCGGCATTGGCGGTGAGATATTTATTTCGGGAAGCGGCGTGGGAAAAGGCTATCTCGGCGAGGAAAAGCTCACGGCTGAAAGGTTTCTCCCCGACCCGTTTTTTATCGGCGAAACGATGTACCGCACGGGCGATATGGGCATTATGCGCACTGATGGGAGCATCGGATTTCTCGGCAGAAAGGACTTTCAGATAAAGCTTAGGGGACTGCGCATTGAGCTTGGTGAAATTGAAAATGCGCTCTGCTCATTCGGCGGAATAACGAATGCGGCGGTCGTGTGCAGAACGGACGGCAGGGGCGAAAAATATCTTGCGGCTTTTTACACGGGAGCTTATGCCGATGAACGGGAGCTTCGACGCTTTTTGTCGGAACGACTGCCTGCATATATGATACCGAACTGCTTTGCGCACCTTGCGAAAATGCCGCTGACAGCGAGCGGAAAGACGGACAGAAAGGCTCTGCCCGAGGTGGTTTTTGCACCGAGCGAACGTGAATACACTGCGCCGAAAAACGATGCGGAACGCAAGCTTTGCACCTATGCGGCAAAAGTCCTCGGCATTGAGCGTGTCGGTGCGGAGGACGATTTTTTCGAGCTTGGCGGCGACAGCTTTTCCGCAATGGAGCTTACGGCACTTGCGATGCAGGACGGCTTTGCTTTCACGCCCAAGGACATCTACATCAACCGCACGGCGAGGAAGCTTGCGGCTATGGAAAAGCCCTCGGAAAAGCGCACGGACTACGGCGTTTATCCTATGGAACGCACATCTGGCGACCGCAGGCTTTTTGCGGCATTTGCAAAGCTGTCACATTCGCTTTACAGCTTCAAGGTGACGGGACTTGAACGGCTTCACCCGAATGAAAAATACATTCTCTGTCCCAATCACGAAAGCGACCTCGACTGTATGTGGGTATGGACTGCGCTCGGCAAAACGGCAAAGCTTGATGAGGTTTGTGCGCTCATTGCGGCGGAGCATCTGGAGAAGCCCGTTCCGAAGCGTGTTTTCCGCATCACGGGCGGCATACCAATTGAGCGAAAGGGAGATTTTGCGCCTGCGCTTGAACGTGCGCTCGAAGTTCTGACGGGAGAAAAGCGTTTTCTGCTCATTCACCCCGAGGGTACACGAACGAGGTCGGGACGGCTCGGAAAATTCAAAAAGGGTGCGGCTTTGCTCTCGAAAAAATCGGGCGTAAAGGCAGTTCCCGTTTACATCGGCGGTTCGGGAAGGATTTTTCCCGTTTACAGAAATTCACCTCGGCTTTTTGATGTTGAAAAGCTGAAAAAATATTCGCTGACGATAGAATTCGGAGAGCCGATCGACCCGAAGGGCAGAAGCTCGGAAGAAATTACGGAAAAGCTGTTTCGTGCAGTTTCGGAAATGAGGGATAAGCACAATGGTGATAGCAACGGACGCTGACGGCGTACTCACGGATATGTCGGGGTTCAATTTTGTTTACGGTGAGCGTTTTTTCGGACACAAACCGACCGACCCGAGCGGCTACACGACTGCGGAGATATTCGGCGAGAGCAAGCGGCGTGAATTTCTGTTCGGCTTGCGGCATTTTTACGATTATTGCAGTCGGCTCTCTCCCCGTGAGAACGCTGTCGGGGTCTGCGGAAAGCTTTGCTCGGGCGAAAATGAGCTTTACGTTATAACGGCTCGGAAATTCTCCACACAGCGAACGCCACTCGGTGCATTGAGCAGGCGCTTATTTCAAAAATGGATCGGCAAAAACGGCTTTTGCTTCAACGATATCTTCTACTGCTCCGAAGTCGGTACGCCGCCGCAGAAGCTTGGTTTTTGCAGGCGAATTTCAGCCGATATTATGATCGAGGACAAGGGCGACACTGCGCTTTATCTTGCCGAAAACGGGATAAAGGTACTGCTTTTCGATGCGCCTTATAATCGGGATATTTCGCACGAAAATATTGTGAGGGTTTTCTCTTGGGACGAAATTTTAGCCGTCCTTGCCGAAAGCTAAAGTTTTGGAGAATTATGCCGATATATGTTATATATTACGTATTTCAAAAGGGGATAAAACTATGAAAAACATAAGAAAAATAACCGCTTTTATGCTTGCGTTTGCAGCAATTGCGCTCTCTGCCTGCGGAAACGGCGAAAGTGAAGCTGTCACGGAGGCTTCTTCCGAAACAGTTACAGCTTCGGAGGAGACCACAGTGACCGAACCCGAGGAAACAACAGCCGAAAGCACGGAAACGGCCGTCAGCGAGGAAAGCTCCGAAAGTGAGACCGAGGAAACGACCGAAAGTATTGCATACGAGCTTTTCCATCAGGTAACGCCGAACAATATCACATCTCCCGAGGTCATAAAGGGCGCACCCGAGGTATGCGATATTGATGCAATTATGGCTTCACGCCGTGACGATATGTTCAAATTTGCCGATCCATATCCTGAAAGCTATTATGATGAAGAGAAACAAAGCATAGAGTACATATACAAAAATGCTGTCGAATATGCCGAGAGCTATTTCGGCTACTCGTTCGACAATGCTTCGCCCGTGATCTCCTATGTAAAGGACGATTTTGATCTTGACGGCAAGGACGAATACTATCTTTGCATGGTGGAATATCTCAACAAGAAGCTTGAAGAATATTATGATGACGGACTCGGAAATCAGACGAATTTTTATGATGCGGCTTCACTTTTCTCCGTTTATTATATTGAGGACACCGGAGAATATCAGCTTGCACTCGGAGAGCTTTTAAAGCTTTCCGCACCCGAAGCTTCGCTCGGTCCTTACACCGTGAGCGAGGACGATATGCTCTTTGAAGTCCTCTGCGGATATGAGTGCTATATGAAGCCGCAGATCATAGACTATGGCGACAGCAGGCAGCTTTTCTGGGATCAGGCTATCTCCTACCCTATCGATTACGGCGCAGACCTTTTCTGGGGAAGCAAACATCTCCGCATTGCTTACTCCGAGCCGAATGAAAAGCTTCACGGCTTCTGCGATTATAAGTGCATTGAATACGGCGTTTCCGCCGAGCAGGAGGCTGAGTTCTATCTTAGCGGCGGTGTTCCCGAAAGTGCGGATTTAAATTATCTTGACGAGAACAACTACATCGTATGGAACGGCAGTGAGTATCTCCACAGCTGTATCGCTTACGACAAGGAGAGCGGCACTTCGGAATTTACCGTGAAGGACGAGGTTATGACTTGGGATATTCATGAATAAAAACACCGTGCCTGTCCGATGTATTTGACCGCTGTTTTTTGCAAGTGAGAAATTTTTGCTTGACAATAAAAAAATGACAATGTATAATACTTTATGCCGAACTTTGATCGGCATAAGTGATCTGATGACATAAAGAGAGGACGATAATTTATGAAAAAATTTCTTGCAATGATAGGCGCAGTCTGCCTTATACTTACTTCCTGCTCGGCGGTGAATGACAAGCCTGCCGAGACTTCGGGCGAAACAACGACCGCTGCGATAAGTGAAGCCGAGACGACCCAAAACAGCGAAGCAGCGGAGCAGGCGGACGTTTCGGAAAACACTCCCGATGAACCCGAAGCACCGACAGATGATGAGATAATTGAGGATGATGAACTTGTTTCTGCGGCACGTCAGCTTTTGGGGGCGCTCAACTATATCGATCAGATCGGCGGAGGAAATATCCCGAGGGACGATGAAAACGCCATCGATGTTGACGGCAGACAGTTTGCAAAGGTCAGCGCACAGTTCACCGACACAGCCGACCTTGACGAATATATGCGAAGCTATCTCACCGACAGCTTTATCGAAAGCAGATATTCGGGAATTCTCGGCGGCGATGGGCCTTATTACATCGACATTGACGGTGAGCTTTACGGCTATGTTACGGCAAAGGGCTGCGGCTTTCAATGGATAATGGAGGACGGCGAACCCGTTGTTGAGATAACGGACTCGTCGGAGGACAGCTTCACGGCTGCCGCAAAGTATGACGATTTCGGCGCAGAAAGTGAAATGACGATCAACGTAAAAATGGATAACGGATCTTGGAAAATAGATTCGATAAGCCTTTAAAGCTGACCACTGATAATTGCAAAGCCAATCGGGCGTTCAGACGAGCGGACGGTTGGCTTTTCTCTTTTTTCCAAAAAAAATTTTAATATCCCCTTGAAAAATATAAAACAATGGTGTATAATATAAGAAACATTTGTTTTGATGAATTTATGCAGGAGGAACATTATGGAAGATAGAAACAGCATACCGAACGTCCACGCAGGACACAGACAGCGTATGAAGGAAATGTTCCTCAAAAACGGGTTCGAGGGCTTCAGCGAGCATCAGATACTTGAAATGGTGCTGTTTTATTCCTGCCCGAGAATCGATACAAACGAAATTGCACATAATCTTATAGACCGCTTCGGCGGCTTATGCGGCGTTTTTGACGCTTCGGTGGACGACCTTGTCGCTATCGGAAGAATTTCGCTCAACTCCGCCGTGCTTATAAAAATGATACCGCTCTCGATGAGGGCTTACAATATGTCACGCATCGAACACAGCGTTTTTGACAATACGGATAAGCTTTGCGAGCTGTTCAAGGGCTGTTTCCCGGGCGATGCAAAGGAGTGCTTCTACGTTGCCGCATTCGACGACGACCTCCACCTCGTCCGAAACAGCATCGTCTGCAAGGGAGGACCTTCCTCTGCGCCTGTTGATATGCGCAGACTGGCAGAGATAGTCCTGCGTTCGGGTGCTTCGCTCGTTGCGATTGCGCACAATCACCCGAAAGGCTCGTGTGAGCCGTCCGATACCGATGTTCTGACAACAAGGCGGATAATGTCGTTCCTCTCGACCTTTGGAGTGCGCCTGCTCGACCATATCATCGTCGGCAGAGACGGCGCAGTTTCGATGCGAAAGAGCGGTATGCTGCCGAGTATGTGACGAAAACTGCAATGAAAGGAAAACGCTATGGATTTTAAGCTTCATTCCGATTATACGCCCGCAGGCGACCAGCCGAAAGCTATCAGCGAGCTTGTTGAGGGCGTAAAAAACGGCTATAAGGAACAAACTCTGCTCGGCGTAACGGGTTCGGGCAAGACCTTCACAATGGCGAACGTTATCGCACAGCTCAACCGTCCTGCACTCGTTTTTGCACATAATAAAACCCTCGCCGCACAGCTTTGCTCCGAGTTCAAGGAGTTTTTTCCCGAAAATGCGGTCGAATACTTCGTTTCCTACTATGATTATTACCAGCCTGAGGCGTATATACCCTCGACCGACAGCTATATCGAAAAGGACTCCGCAATAAATGACGAAATAGACCGACTTCGCCACAGTGCAACCTTCGCCCTCGCCGAGCGCAGGGACGTTATAATCGTTGCTTCGGTCTCCTGCATCTACACCCTCGGTTCGCCTATTGATTACCGAACGATGGTCGTTTCTGTACGTCAGGGTGCGCAGATGTCAAGGGAGGAACTGCTTGCAAAGCTCGTTTCTATCCAGTATGAGCGCAACGACCTAAGCTTCACCCGAAACAAGTTCCGTGTAAGGGGAGATACCGTTGAGATCTTCCCCGCAGGTGCGACCGATACGGCTATCCGAGTGGAATTTTTCGGTGACGAAGTTGACCGTATCTCCGAGTTCAACCCTCTCACGGGAAACGTCACCTCGACTATCTCACACGCCGCAATTTACCCTGCTTCCCACTATGTAATTTCAAGGGAAAAGATGAGCGGTGCGATCGGGGAGATAGAGCGTGAGCTTGAGGAGCGCATCAAGTATTTCAAGGACAACGATAAGCTCATCGAAGCACAGCGGATCGAACAGCGCACACGCTATGATATAGAAATGCTCGAGGAGATCGGCTTTTGCAAGGGCATCGAGAACTATTCCCGTATCCTCGCAGGACGTGAGCCGGGCAGCATACCTTATACATTGCTCGACCACTTCCCGAAGGACTTCCTGCTTTTCGTGGACGAGAGCCACGTTTCGCTTCCGCAGATACGTTCAATGAGCGCAGGCGACCGCGGACGGAAAAACACCCTCGTTGAATACGGTTTCCGACTTCCGTCAGCTTTCGATAACCGTCCGCTCACCTTTGACGAATTCTACGACAAGATAGGTCAGGCGATATTCGTTTCGGCGACACCCGGACCGTTCGAGCGTGAAAAGTCCGAGCAGATAGTTGAACAGGTGATCCGTCCGACGGGACTTGTCGACCCCGAGATCATCGTCAAGCCCGTTCAGGGTCAGATCGAAGACCTCCTGCTTGAAATAAACGAGCGCACAGCAAAGGGCGAGCGTGTTCTTGTCACGACCCTGACGAAAAAAATGGCGGAAGACCTCACAGCTTACCTCGATAAAATGGGCGTAAAAGTCCGCTATATGCACTATGATATCGACACTATCGAGCGAATGGAGATAATCCGTGACCTGCGACTTGGCGAATTTGATGTCCTTGTCGGAATTAACCTCCTGCGTGAGGGTCTTGATATACCCGAGGTCTCGCTTGTTGCGATCCTTGATGCCGATAAGGAAGGCTTCCTGCGTTCGGAAAGCTCGCTTATCCAGACGATAGGAAGAGCCGCACGAAATTCGCACGGTCAGGTAATAATGTACGCCGACAGCGTAACACGCTCAATGGAAAGCGCAATAAACGAGACCGAACGCCGCCGCAAGATTCAGCTCGAATACAACGAAAAGCACGGCATCAAGCCGAAAACTATCATCAAGGACGTTCGTGACGTTATCAAAATTTCGTCCAAGAGCGAAACGGACAGCAAGACCTCAAAGCAGAAACAGAAGCAGATGTCAGCCGCAGAAAAGCAGGCTCTTATCGAGAAGCTCACTGTCGAGATGAAGAACGCCGCAAAGCTGCTTGAATTTGAACACGCCGCTTATCTGCGTGACAGGATAAATGAGCTTAAAGGAAAGAAGTGACATAATGGCTTTTGATTTCAAGAAAGAATACAAAGAATTTTATATGCCGAAAAGCCGCCCCGAAATTGTCACCGTTCCCAAAATGAACTATATCGCTGTCCGAGGCGAGGGCGACCCGAACGAAGCGGACGGGGCATACAAAAAAGCAGTCGGGGTGCTTTACTCCGTTGCATATACAATAAAAATGAGCTATAAAGGCTCGCACAAAATAGACGGATTTTTCGAGTATGTCGTTCCGCCGCTCGAAGGCTTTTGGCGGCAGGGCAACAACAGCGATATCGACTATTCCGACAAAGGAAAGTTCAGTTGGATATCCGTTATCCGCCTGCCCGATTTTGTGACGGAGGAAGATTTCAAATGGGCGGTCGAAGAAGCTTCAAGGAAGAAAAAAACCGACTGCTCGGCGGCTGAATTTCTCACCGTTGACGAGGGGCTTTGCGTTCAGATAATGCACATCGGAGCTTATGACGATGAACCTCGTTCGGTCGCACTTATGGACGACTTTATAAAGGAAAACGGCTATGAAAACGACCTGACCGAGGCTCGTCTTCATCACGAAATATATATTTCCGACCCGAACAAGACCGTCCCCGAAAAGCGGAAAACGGTTATCCGACACCCGATAAAATAAAGGAAGAACGGGTAAGCTTTACCCGAATATGAAAGAGGAAAAAGAAAATGCCAACCGACAAAATAATCATCAAAGGCGCAAGGGAGCATAACCTTAAAAACGTTGACCTTGAAATTCCGCGTGACAAGCTTATCGTTATGACGGGACTTTCGGGCAGCGGCAAATCCTCGCTTGCGTTCGATACGATATATGCGGACGGACAGCGCCGCTATATGGAGAGCCTTTCGTCCTATGCCCGAATGTTCCTCGGACAGATGGAAAAGCCCGATGTTGACAGCATTGAGGGACTTTCGCCCGCAATTTCGATAGACCAGAAAAGCACCTCGAACAACCCACGTTCAACGGTCGGAACTGTCACCGAAATTTACGATTATCTCCGACTTCTGTATGCACGGATAGGTGTTCCGCATTGCCCCGTCTGCGGCAGGGAGATAAAACAGCAGACCGTTGACCAGATCGCCGACACGATAACAGCACTCCCCGAGGGAACGAAGCTCCAGATACTTGCCCCCGTCATAAGAGGGCGAAAGGGCGAGCATACAAAGGAGCTTGAACGTGCGAAAAAGTCGGGCTATGTCCGTGTGCGCTGTGACGGCATCATCTACGATCTAAGCGAGGAGATAAAGCTCGAAAAAAACAAGAAGCACAACATTGAGATAGTCGTTGACCGACTTGTCATAAAAGAGGGGATAACCTCACGCCTTACCGACAGCGTTGAGACCGCCTCGGCAATTTCGGGCGGAATCGTCATCGCAGACGTTATCGGCGGAAAGGAAATGCTTTTTTCGCAGAATTACGCCTGCCCCGAGCATAATATTTCCATTGAGGAGCTTACACCGAGAATGTTCTCGTTCAACAACCCGTTCGGCGCTTGCCCGAAGTGTACGGGTCTTGGCGTTTTCCGCAGGATAGACCCCGACCTCGTTATCCCGAACAAGGAGCTTTCGATAAAGCAGGGCGCAATAAAGGCAATGGGCTGGAACACCCTCAGCGATGATTCTATCGCAATGATGTACTACTCCGCAATTGCCGATGAATACGGCGTTTCGCTCGATACGCCCGTGAAAGATCTGCCGAAAGAGGCTGTCAACGCCTTTCTCTACGGCACGGGCGAAAAAAAGCTGAAGATCGTCCGTTCAAACGTCTACGGCGGCGGAACATACTATCAGCCGTTCGAGGGCATACTGAACAACCTCCAGCGTCGCTATAATGAAACCAGCTCCGAGTACAGCCGCTCCGAGATAGAGGACTGTATGAGCGAGGTGCTTTGCCCCGACTGTCACGGCAACAGGCTTAAACCTGAGAGCCTTGCAGTAACCGTAGGCGGAAAGAACATCTCCGAGCTTACCGATATGTCCGTAAACGCCGCATTTGACTTTTTCTCAAACCTTGAACTCACCGAAACACAGCGTCTTATCGGCGAGCGCATCATAAAGGAAATAAACAGCCGACTTGGCTTTCTGAAAAGCGTCGGACTTGAATACCTCACGCTTTCACGCTCGGCGGCAACGCTTTCGGGCGGCGAAAGCCAGCGAATCCGTCTTGCAACGCAGATAGGCTCGTCACTTGTCGGAGTGCTTTATATTCTCGATGAGCCGTCAATAGGACTTCATCAGCGTGATAATGACAAGCTCATAGCAACGCTGAAAAGACTGCGTGACTCGGGAAATACCGTTATTGTAGTCGAACACGACGAGGACACGATGCGAAGTGCGGATTATATTGTCGATGTAGGCCCTTATGCAGGCGTTCACGGTGGAGAGATAGTCGCAGCCGGAACAGTTGAGGACATCGAAAAGTGCGAACGTTCCATAACGGGTCAGTACCTCAGCGGAAAGCGGTTCATTCCCGTCCCGACCGAGCGTAAAAAGGGCAGCGGAGAGTTTCTGCGCATTTTCGGTGCGGCTGAAAATAACCTTAAGCATATCGATGTTGAAGTTCCGCTCGGAATTTTCACCTGCGTAACGGGCGTTTCGGGAAGTGGAAAATCCTCGCTTGTCAACGGGATAATCTATAAGCACCTCGCCGCAAAATTGAACCGTGCAAAGATCAGAGCGGGCAAATTCGACCGAATGGAGGGACTGGAAAACCTCGATAAGGTCATCGCTATCGACCAGTCGCCGATAGGCAGAACACCCCGTTCCAACCCTGCAACATATACAGGCGTTTTCAACGATATCCGTGAGCTTTTCGCAGGAACGAACGATGCAAAAATGAAAGGCTACGGTCCGGGAAGATTCTCGTTCAACACCAAGGGCGGCAGATGCGAAGCCTGCGAGGGCGACGGCATCATAAAGATAGAAATGCACTTCCTGCCCGATGTTTTCGTGCCGTGCGAGGTCTGCAAGGGCAAGCGATACAACCGTGAAACACTTGACGTTTACTACAAGGGCAAAAATATATATGACGTTCTCGAAATGACGGTCGATGAGGGCGTTGAGTTCTTCGCAAATATCCCGAAGATCGCACGGAAGCTCAAAACTCTGCAGGAAGTCGGACTTGGCTATATCAAAATAGGTCAGTCCTCAACAACGCTCTCGGGCGGCGAAGCGCAGAGAGTAAAGCTTGCGACTGAGCTTTCCAAGCGTGCAACGGGCAGAACGTTCTATATCCTCGATGAACCGACAACGGGACTTCACACCGCCGATGTCCACAAGCTTATCGAAGTCCTGCAAAGACTTACCGAGGGCGGAAATACCGTACTGGTCATAGAGCATAACCTCGATGTGATAAAAACAGCCGACTATATCATCGACCTCGGTCCCGAGGGCGGCGTAGGCGGCGGAACGCTCGTAAAATGCGGCACTCCCGAGGAGATCGCAAAGTGTGCAAAGTCTTATACGGGTAAATATCTTAAGAAGTATTTGAAGTAATGCCCAAAACTAAAGTTTACGTCCACGCTTTTCAAAGGGTGGCGGGGGTCAAGGGGGCAGCGCCACCTTGTCGCTTCCGCAGAAGCGAAACTCTCTAAACTAACAGCAAATGTATTGCCGTAATAGAAAAATATTTAACAGTAAAAAAGGCGCAATTCACACGAATAATGGTAAAACGAACTGTGAAAAATAAAGTCTGTAAAATCAATAATGTGAATTGCGCCTTTCTGTTTTCCTCAAAAATCTATCCTTGAATCGAAAATCCACGAACGCAAGTAAGTGGATTTGAAGCTTCAACGCAATATGAACGGCGGTGGGATATCTGACAGATAGTTCGTTTTGAGGCCGTAGTTTATATTTTATCCCGTTGTGCGTGCAAACGGTCGGATATTGAATCCGACCCTACGGCTTTTGGTGGTTTTATATCCATATTTCATCGCTGTTCAAATGATGTCGGAGTGAAATGCTTATCGCTTTTGCTCTGCGCATTTCACTCCGAGGATAGTTTGCTTTAGGAAAATAGAATGGCGCAATTCACATTTTGGGGTTTTACGAAACTGAACTTATCATATTTCGTTTTACCTATTTCGTGTGAATTGCGCCTTTATAGCTGTTAGTAATTTTTCTATTGCGGCAATGCCTTTAGCTAAAGTTTAAGGAGTTTCGCTCTCTGCGGAGAGCAACAAGGGTGGCTCCTCGCCCCCTTGACCCCTCGCAAGCTGTGCTCAGCTTGACCAGCTGGTTGGCTTCGCAACGCCGAACAAAGTTGAGCTTTGCAAATAATTCCGAATTCCGCATTCCGAATTCCGAATTTAGAAGATCACGCATTGATTATAAGCCACTTTCCTTTGTCTTTCGTCATAAACAGTGTCTTTTGCGAGGTCTCGTGGTCTTTGTCGTTGTAGACAGTGACCTTTACATTGACATTATAGCCGATTTCCGTCTTTTCCCTTGAAACAAAATCTGCGGAAACGGTGAAATCCTCACCCCACTCGGCGATATACTGCTCACGGAGAGAATCAAACTCCTTTTCAGAGATCGATTTTTCGCCGAAGCATTGCCGGTACTCCTTATAAATGCCGTGGGTGAACGATGAATACGCTTTATCAATGGTTTTCATCTGTCCGCTTGTCGCAGACTTGATAACTATGAGAACCACAAGTGCTGCGACTGTCAGCGCACAGAAGATAATGCTGATAATTTTGGCTGTTGAATGTTTGCTCATCGGCAGTTACCCTTAGTCAAGGATAGCACCCTTCGCAGCGGAAGAAACATTCTTTGCGTAACGCTTTAAGTAGCCCTTAAGCTCCTTGGTCTTTGGCTTGAATGAAGCCATACGTCTGTCGATCTCTTCCTGCGGAACATTGAGCGTAAGTGTGCAGTTCGGGATATCGATAGTAATGGAATCGCCGTTCTCAACGATACCGATTATGCCGCCCTCAGCAGCTTCGGGGGAAACGTGACCGATCGATGCGCCTCTCGATGCGCCGCTGAAACGTCCGTCTGTGATAAGAGCAACGGAAGAACCAAGTCCCATACCCTGAATTGCGGAGGTAGGATTGAGCATTTCTCTCATTCCGGGGCCGCCCTTTGGACCTTCGTAGCGGATAACTACAACGTCGCCCTCAACGATCTTGCCGCCGAGGATAGCAGCCTGTGCATCCTCTTCGCAGTCATAAACCTTTGCAGGACCCGTGTGGGTGAGCATTTCGGGAACAACTGCACTTCTCTTTACAACGCAGCCGTCAAGTGCAAGGTTGCCCTTAAGAACAGCGATGCCGCCCGTTGTGCTGTATGGATCGTCGATAGGACGAATGATGTTTGTGTCCTTGTTTACGCAGCCTGCAATGTTCTCGCCGACAGTCTTGCCCGTAACGGTCATAATGTCAGTTGCAAGAAGTCCCTTTTTGCTGAGTTCGTTCATAACAGCGTAAACGCCGCCTGCTTCGTTAAGGTCTTCCATATAAGCGTGACCTGCAGGTGCAAGGTGGCAAAGGTTAGGTGTCTTTGCGCTGATGCCGTTTGCAATATCAAGGTCAAGCTTAACTCCACATTCGTGTGCTATTGCAGGGAGGTGGAGCATACTGTTTGTCGAGCAGCCGAGAGCCATATCAACAGTTACAGCGTTGTGGAAAGCCTTTTCGGTCATAATGTCGAGCGGACGGATATTCTTTCTGTAAAGCTCCATTACCTGCATACCTGCCTGCTTTGCAAGGCGAAGTCTTGCGGAGTAAACAGCAGGGATAGTGCCGTTGCCCTTAAGACCCATACCGAGTGCTTCGGTAAGGCAGTTCATAGAGTTTGCGGTGTACATACCCGAGCAGCTTCCGCAGGTCGGGCAAGCTTTGTTTTCATATTCTTCAAATTCTTCTTCGGTGATCTTGCCTGCGGTGTATGCGCCGACAGCTTCAAACATACTTGAAAGTGATGTCTTGCTGCCCTTAACGTGACCTGCGAGCATCGGGCCTCCCGAAACAAAGATAGTAGGCACGTTTATTCTTGCTGCTGCCATAAGAAGTCCGGGGACGTTCTTGTCGCAGTTCGGTATCATAACGAGAGCGTCAAAGTGATGAGCAAGAGCCATACATTCGGTCGAATCTGCGATAAGTCCTCTTGTTACAAGGGAGTACTTCATACCCTCGTGACCCATTGCGATGCCGTCGCAAACTGCGATAGCAGGGAAAACGACAGGTGTGCCGCCTGCCATTGCAACGCCCATTTTAACGGCTTCGACGATCTTGTCGATGTTCATATGACCCGGTACTATTTCATTGTAGGAAGAAACGATACCAACGAGCGGACGCTCCATTTCTTCCTTTGTGAATCCGAGTGCATTGAAAAGTGAACGCTGAGGAGCTTTGTCCGTGCCTTCACAGAAAAAATTTTTGCAGTCATTGCATTCATTGTTGCAACCCATTTTTATATACTTCCTTTCGGTCGGAAGCGTTATGCGTTTCCGAAATATTTGCTGTAATTCAAAATATACTGTTTCGCCAGTCGGTCGAATTTCGTCTGTTCAAAGCATCGGCGAAAGTCCTTATCCTGCGAGGAAAAGCTTACATTCTCGCTGAATTCGAGAAAATCGACAAAGCTTCGTCCCGAGGGACGCTTGTCCGCACCGACTTTGACCGCCGAATCGACGATCTCCGCAAGCTTTTCATAGCCGACAGCACGGAAACCGTTCGCTGCGATGCCGAGAAAATCGTTCGAGAGGTTGAAAACCGCTTCGGAGAAGCCGCTGTTTATGACCTGCTTTAAGGTTATCTCTGCGCAGTAGATGTTAAGGCAGGGCGTTGGCAGGCTGTTGAGCTTTTCGCCCATATCCGACCAGTCCTCCTTAAAGCTTGCTTCGATCCAAGCCGTAACTGCACCGACTATCTCATTTTCGGGCATATCGGCAAGCTCGCTCCGCTTTAAGTCCTTGTAGCGGAGCTGATCTTTCATAAAGGAATCGGCGTCCTTTATATCCGATGCGAAAAAATCAAATTTGCTCATATCATGAATTGCCGAGGAAAGCAGCACCGATGATGCCTGCATCGTTTCCGAGCTTTGCAACGGTTATCTCGGTGTTGCAGTCGAGCATTCTTGTGTAAACTTCCTTTTTAACGAGTTCCTTCATCGGAACGAGGAGAGGATCACCCTCGTTGCAGACACCGCCGCCGATGCAGAGAATGTCAGGCTGGAAGATGTTGATAACGTTTGTGATACCTGCTGCGAGGTACTTTATGTACTTGTCAACGACAGCCTTGCCTGCTGCATCGCCTGCACGCATTGCGTTGAAAGCGTGACGGGCGGAAACCTTGCCGTCCTGCTTTTCATATTCTGCGAGAATGCTCGATGTGTTTTCTGCGATAGCAGCCTTTGTCATATTGATAAGACCCGTTGCGGAGGAGTAAACTTCAAAGCAGCCCTTTCGTCCGCATGTACACTGAGGGCCGTCAACGGAGATGACCATGTGTCCGATCTCTGTTCCTGCGAGGTTTCTGCCTGTGAAGATCTTGCCGTCGATGATAACGCCTGCGCCAACACCCGTTCCGAGGGTTATGCAGACTGCATCGGTAGCGCCCTTTGCCGCACCTGCAACGAATTCGCCGTAAGCGGCAGCGTTTGCGTCATTTGCAACGTAAACAGGCTTGTTGATATGTTCCTGAATGTACTTTCTTATAGGAACGTTGCTGAAACCGAGGTTGTTGGAGTAGGGGATAGTTCCGTTGATGTTGTCGGCGATGCCGGGAGTGCCGATGCCTATCCATTCTACATCATCAATGGAAATTCCTGCATTCTGTGCAGCTTCGATGCTGACCTTAGCCATATCGTCTGCGATCTCCTTTGCAGGACGTGGGCAATTGGTCTTGGTCGTAGCCTTTGCGATGATCTCGTAATTTTCGTTTACGACGCCTGCTTTGATATTTGTTCCGCCGAGGTCGATGCCTATAAAGTATTTCATTTTTCAGTTCTCCTTTAGTCTATCCTTGTAAGAATTGCCTGAGATTTGCCTTCGATGGTGTATTTGCCAAGTCCTGCGGGGAGGAATGCCGTTTCACCCTTTTTGAGTGTGATATCGCCGTCAGCCGACTTGAGCGTTACATCACCCTCGAGAACGAGGATAGATTCAAACGATGTTTCGTCAGCATTGAATTCAGCGGAATTTTCAATATCTATCTTATAAACGGTGAAATATTCACACTTGGAAAGAAGCTTCTTTGTGCAGCCGTTTTCGGTGACAGCTTCGGTTGCCGGATAAGGCTCGGCAGGGCAAAGATTTGTCACATCAAGAGCCTTTTCAATGTGAAGAGGTCTTGTCTTGCCGTCTGCGCCGACTCTTCCGTAGTCGTAAACACGGTATGTAGTGTTGGAGTTCTGCTGAATTTCAGCAATGAGGATACCCTTGCCGATAGCGTGGAGAGTTCCCGAGCGGATAAAGAAAACATCGCCTTTTTTAACGGGAACGGAGTTGGTTATTTCGAGCAGAGTGTTGTTCCTGATGCGTTCTGCAAATTCTTCCTTTGTAACGTTTCTTTTGAAGCCGTAAATAAGCTCTGCGCCCTCGTCACAGTCAACGATGTACCACATTTCGGTCTTGCCGTATTCGCCCTCAACACGCATAGCGTATTCATTGTCGGGGTGGACCTGAACCGAGAGGTTGTCCTTTGCATCGATGAGCTTTATAAGAACGGGGAAGTTTTCAAAGCGTTCGCAGTTCCTGCCGAGGATCTGCTTGCCCTCTTTTTCAATATAGTCAGCAAGCGTCATTCCCTTTGCTTCGCCGTTGTCAATGACCGAGTTGCCGTCCTTGTGACAGGAAAGCTCCCAGCTTTCGGCAACCTTGTCAAAATCACAGTCCTTGCCGTAAACATCACGAAGTTTTGTGCCGCCCCAAAGGTAATCCTTAAAAGCAGGCTTTAATTTCAGCGGATACATTACACATTCCTCCAAAAATAATTTATCAGTATAATTATACAACACTTTTATTATAAAGTCAACAGATAACAGCTTTTTGAATTGATAATTGTGTTCAATTGTCAATGATAGGTGACACTTTCTCACAAAAAAATATAATGCAGGAATTTTATTCGCAAAACGTTTC
>CAKSKU010000001.1 GCA_934465295.1 uncultured Oscillospiraceae bacterium | reverse complement strand
TTTGCCCTCTGGACACCCACCACCCTTTGAACAAAGCGAAATTCTTTCAGAATTAACGTAAACTTTAATTTTGTGCAGCTTTTTTCAATAATATACTTTTTCGACAGGCTGAGACGGAGAAAATTCTCCGCCAAAGCCTTAAACTATAAAAAATTCAAAGTGCCGTTCCCATTTCCGGCACGAAAAAACAGCTCATATCAGCCTTTTCAAGAGTGAGCAAAGCGACCTTCCTGTCAATCCCGCCCGCATAGCCCGTGAGATTTCCGCTCGCCCCGACAACACGGTGACAGGGTATGATGATCGGGATATTGTTGTGTCCGACAGCGCCGCCGACCGCCTGTGCAGACATTTTCGCACAGCCTTTTTTCTCCGCAAGCTCACGGGCGATCTCACCGTAGGTAACAGTCTCGCCGTAGGGTATTTTCAAAAGTATATCCCATACCTCACGCTGAAAATCCGAGCCGATAATGTGGAGCGGCGGTGCAAAATCCGGCTCATCTCCGCCGAAATAAATATCGAGCCACTCCTTCGTCCGAATTAGCGCAGGTACTGTACCCTCAGTGCTTTCTTCGGGCAGATCGTGAGCAAAATATTTCTGCCCGTAAAACCAAGCTCCCGTCAGCCCGATATCGTCCGCCGCAAGCAGGATCTCGCCGAGCGGAGATGAATAATCCATCGTGTAAACCATAGTTACCTCTTTTTAAAGGTGTAATCGCACATACTTCCCCCACGTCCGATCTGCTCGGTGTAAATGAACTCCGCACGGGGCAGGCTGCTGTACATAAGGTCGTCCACCTCGCAGAAAACCGCCGTCATTTCGGGCATACCGTACTTCGTGAAAAGCTGTTGATAAATGCACTTGTGCGTTATCATCGTGAAGCGGCCGCTCGGGCATTTCGGAAACTCCACGTCCCAGCCGAAGCCGAGTGTGTGAGCGAATTTTATCGGCATCGTCAGCTTCAGCATCTTAACGAACCAGCCGTGACCTGCAAGCTTTTCCATCGAAGCCTTTGTAGGCTGAAGAAACGTGTACATCGCATCGCCAACCGCTTTTTCGGCTTCGCTGCGTGCCATGCCGCCCCCCTCAAGCACAAGCACCATCGCCAGTGCCGTGATAAGATTGCATAAATGCCCGTAATTTTTATCGTCAGTATAATCGGAGTTCTCAGCAATAAGCTCGGACATTTTTTTGCATAAACGAAGCCTGTCACGTTCGCTCCATTCGCTGTAAAAGTCACTGAATCTGCTCTGCTTTATCATCTTTTCGGGAATATATTTTTTCATCAAGACCACCCTTAAAATTTATCGGGAAATGCTGTCTATATTATACCATATCAAATCCCTAAAAGCAACATTTGTAAGCCCAAGCGAACATAACAATTGACAATTGACAATTGACAGTTAACAGTTAATAGTTAATAGCTAACAGTTTTCAATTGACAATTTATAATTGAAATTTTGGTACATTTGAAATCACAATATTCCGAGTTGAGGAAACTCCAAAATAGCCATATCTAACCGCAGAAAACAGCCCTCTCCACCCCAAAGTAACCAAAGAGTAAAAAAGGACAAGCAATCCGTCCATTACAGTAATTCCAAGCAAAAATAATTACGCATTACGCATTACGCTTTACGAATTACGCATTAAATTAATTCCGAATTCCGTATTCCGCATTCCGAATTCCGAATTAAAAAAAATCCCCTTTTTTAAAAGAAAAAATTATCAACCCCCTCTTGACAATATAAAATAACCGTGTTATAATAACAAAGTTATTAAAAGAGCGAGGTGCATTATGAGACAGGAAACCGCAGGCGTTACCGAAGCACTTATCGAAAGCGCAAAAAAAGAATTTCTCAGATATGGCTTTCAAAACGCCAATCTGCGCAGGATATCCGCAGACAGCGGCGTCAGTACAAACTCGATATATACACGCTTCGGCGATAAATCAGGACTTTTTGCCGCAGTCGTAAAGCCTGCCGCAGACGGACTTATGCAGATGTATCTCGGCAGCATAAGCGGCGCTTCGGAGTGCAAAAACGCCAAAGCCGCAGCGAATATTGGCGATGCGGGAACTGAGCTTGTGCTGAAATATATCTATGATAATTTCGATGCGTTTTACCTCATCTTCTGTAATTCCTCAGGCACGGAGTATGAGCATTATTTCGACAAGCTCGCCGAGATAGAGGAGAATTTCTACAGAGAGTTCGTCGATCAGTTTGCAAAGGACGGGAGTAACGTGAGCGACTTTTTCGTCCATGTCGTTTGCCGAACGGGCTGGCAGTATGTTTACGAAGTCGTGTCCCACAAGCTTCCGTACGAAGAAGCGGCAGACTTTATGAAAAGCATACGGGAATTCAGCTTCGCAGGCTGGGCAAAAGTCCTCGGTACAGATTTTTAAGCAGTATTATGTACTGCTTTTAAAATAGCCAATAGTTAGCTAATGCTAACTTATAGAAAATAAAGGAGGTTCTTTTTGTGAAAGGAAAAAAGAGAAATTCGTTTTTGGTGCTGATGCACTATGCGGGCAGCAATAAGTATTTTTCTTATGCCGCAATCGTGCTTGCAGTCATCAGCGCTTGGATCGCCTTGATACCGTTCTACGATATCTGGCGCATCATCAAAGAGGTGCTGGAGGTTCGCCCGAACTTCTCAGAAGCCGTCAATATCAGCCGCTACGGCCGGCAGGCTGTCGGCTTTGCCCTGCTCGGAATGGTGTTCTACATCGCCGCTCTTATGTGTTCGCATAAGGCTGCGTTCCGTGTTCAGGCAAATATGCGTATCGATATGATGAAGCATATAATGAAGCTTCCGCTCGGTTATATCGAAGCTGAGGGCACGGGCAAAATACGCAAGATAGTCACCGATTCAAGCTCGGCTACCGAAACATTCCTTGCGCACAATCTTCCCGATAAAGCCGTTTCATTCGCAACGCCTATCGGACTTCTTGTAATGATGATGGCGTTCGACTGGAGGCTCGGACTTATCAGCCTTATCCCTGCCGTTATCGCATTTGCGCTTATGGGAACGCTTATGATGGGACGTAAAATGGCAGAGGATATGAAGCAGTATCAGAACGCCCTTGAAACAATGTCCGCCGAAGCAGTTGAATATGTCCGCGGTATCCCTGTTGTAAAAACGTTCGGTCAGACTGTCTTTACGTTCAAGCGCTTCAAGGCTGCAATTGACGAATACGAAAAATGGACGCTCGGCTATACAAAGAATATGCTCCTGCCTATGGTTGCGTTCACAACAGCCGCAAACGGAATCTTCGCAGCACTCATTATCGCCGCATTCAAGCTCACTTCGCACGGCGTAACGAACGATTTTATCCTCAATCTGTTCTTCTATGTGCTGATAACCTCCGTACTTACAGTAACGCTTATGAAAGTCGCTTACGCAGGCGAATCGCAGATGATAGTTGACGATGCACTCAACAGAATGTATGAAATTCTCGGAACAGAACCGCTTTCCGAATCGAAAAAGAACGAAAAGCCGCAGGATCCATCTATCACCCTTGACAATGTTATCTTTGCATACGAAAATTCCGATGTCAATGCCATTGACGGTGTAAACCTCTCTGTAAAAGCAGGTGAACATATCGCACTTGTAGGTCCGTCGGGCGGCGGCAAGACCACCCTCGCCTCGCTTATTGCCCGTTTCTGGGACGTAAAGAGGGGAGCTGTCAGGATCGGCGGCGCAGATGTCCGCAATATCCCCTCGGACGAGCTTATGAATTACGTTTCCTATGTTTTCCAGGACAGCAAGCTGCTTAAAATGAGCATTATGGATAACGTCCGTATGGGCAGACCCGATGCCACCGATGAAGAGGTGATGCAGGCTCTCCGTGACGCTCAGTGTATGGATATCATCGAAAAATTCCCCGACGGCGTTAATACTATGATAGGTTCAAAGGGTATCTACGTTTCGGGCGGCGAGTGCCAGCGTCTTTCCATTGCAAGAGCATTCCTCAAAAACGCCCCCGTGCTTATCCTTGACGAAGCAACAGCATTTGCCGACCCCGATAACGAACGCCTTGTTCAGCAGGCTTTTGAAAAGCTTTCAAAGGATAAGACGGTTATAATGATCGCCCACAGACTATCGACCATTACGAACGCCGACTGCATCTATGTCCTCTCGGACGGAAAGATCGCAGAGAGCGGCAGGCACAGCGAGCTTGTTGCCAAGAATGGAATTTACAGCCGTATGTGGAACGAATACAACAAATCCGTCAACTGGCAGGTTGGAAAGGCAGGCGTGTAAAATATGAATCTCACAGAAAAACTAAAACATAAATATGCGCTTTCCGATAATGGCGCAAAGGGTATGATAAAGGCTTTCGTTGCCGTTACATTGGCTGACCTCGTGCTTATGCTCCCGGTGGGACTTCTCTATATGCTCTCGTCCTATCTGCTTGACGGCGACTTACCGAGAGAAAAGTTCGGTTTCTTTATCATTGCAATAATCACAGTTCTCATACTTATCGCATTGACGGCGGTATTCCAGTACAGATCGACATTCCTTTCGACCTATATCGAAAGCGGTGTCAGAAGAAGAACCCTCGCCGAAAAGCTCCGCAAGATACCGCTCTCTTTCTTCGGTAAAAAAGACCTCGCCGACCTTACGAATACGATAATGAGCGACTGCTCCCTTATCGAAACAGGCTCTTCGCACTGGATACCCGAGCTTGTCGGTTCGATCGTTTCCGCAGCTATTGTTGTTGTGAGCCTTTTCTTCTTCGATTGGAGAATGGCTCTCGCCGCAGTATGGGTAATGCCCGTTGCGTTCATCATCGTTATAAGCTCAAAAACCGTAATGTCAAAGGTTCACGATAAGACGATGAAGTACCGTGTTGAATGTCTTGACGGAATACAGGAGGGACTTGAAACTCTCCGTGACCTTCGTTCCTACAATATGACCGACACCTATATGGAGGGACTTAACAGGAAGATAAAAGCCGTTGAAAATCACGCTATCGTCGCAGAATTTGCAAACGCCGCTTTTGTATGCTCCGCACAGATGATACTCAAACTCGGTATAGGCACAGTTGCAGTTGTCGGCAGCGCACTCCTTATCAAGGGCGAAATAAGCGTTCTCACACTCTTTATGTTCCTCCTCGTTGTAACAAGAATGTACGAACCGTTCCAGATCGCACTCCAGAACGTTGCCGCAATAATCAGCCTCGATGCAAACTGCAGACGTATGGACGAGATACTTTCTCACGAAGAACAGACGGGCAGCGAGACCCTCGACAATAAGGGTTACGATATCAAGTTCGACCACGTTGCATTTTCCTATAAAGACGGTGAGCAGGTTCTTTCCGATGTAAGCTTCACCGCAAAGCAGGGCGAAGTTACCGCTCTTATAGGACCGTCGGGCGGCGGCAAGACCACAGTTTCAAGACTCGCCGCAAGGTTCTGGGACAACGACAAGGGAACTATCACGGTCGGCGGAATGAACGTCTCAAAGATAGACCCCGAAAAACTCCTTTCACTCTATTCTATCGTTTTTCAGGACGTAACGCTCTTTAACAATACCGTTATGGAGAATATCCGAATAGGCAAAAAGGACGCAACCGATGAAGAAGTAATGGCTGCCGCAAGGCTTGCACACTGCGAGGATTTCGTTGAGAAAATGCCCGAAAAGTGGAACAGTATGATCGGCGAGAACGGCTCGGAGCTTTCGGGCGGCGAAAGACAGCGTATCTCCATCGCAAGAGCGTTCCTCAAAGATGCGCCTATCATTCTTATGGACGAAGCCACAGCTTCACTTGATGTCGATAACGAATCGCTTATTCAGGAATCCATTTCAAAGCTTATCCGCAACAAGACCGTTCTTATCATCGCACACAGAATGAGAACCGTTGACGGCGTTGATAAAATAGTCGTTCTCAAGGACGGAAAAGTTGCAGAGCAGGGTACACCCGAAGAACTCAGAAAAGCCAACGGCATCTATAAGCACATGGCTGATATGCAGCTCTCCTCCGACCGGTGGAAATATCAGTGATAACACTCTCCTGAAACCCCATATATCCGCAGTTTCCGATCAGGGAGCTGCGGATAATTTTTTGCCCCAAAAAGCATTTCCGATTTGTATTCACATTGTAACCGTTTTGTTGTTGAAAATCTTTCCAAACGGATTTATAATTATTTTAAGGAAATGCCGAATACCTTGGTCGGGCAAAAATTTTTTTGGACATGCAAACAGATCAAAATAAAATACATCAAGGAAGAAAACATTATGAAAAGAACATTTTTAAGCCTTTCAGCGGCTTTTGTTGTTTTGGTCTGCCTGTCGGCTTGCCGAGCCGATGATAAGGAGCAAACGCCGCCGTTGGAGACAGTGGTTAGCAAAACGGCGTCGGAGGTTGAGACTGAAACGCAGACAGCGGAGACGAATATTGAAACTATAATTATTGCCGATCGGGAATTTGACATAAATACAGAAGAATTAATTCTGTATGGTGCAGATCTGACCAACGATAATTTGGAAAAGCTGACAAAATTTAAGGAATTAAAAAAATTAAGCATTGATCTTTATTCATACGAATGTGAACCATTTGATCTTGAAGTACTTTCAAAGCTTGACAGTATTGAAGAGCTGTATATTAACGGTGCATATACCGATCTGTCGTTTTTAAACGGAATGACAAATTTAAGATCATTAACACTTGAACACTTCTTTTGTGACACTCTTGAAGATATTTCGCCAAACGTGTCAATAACATCGTTTTCCTGTTCACAATCGGAAATAGACGATCTGCAATGGCTTGCTGATCTTGCAGAGCTTGAAGAGATCAGTTTTTCACATTTTTCCTGCGCCGACTTCACTCCAATAGGAGAAATTACAGGACTAAAGTCATTGACAATGGTTATGATAGATAATTATGATGTAGATTTACGGTTTATGGAAAATTTAACATCTTTAGAAAAATTCAATTATTATCCCATACATAAAACCAAAAATATTGAGAGTATTTCAAGCTGTACAAAACTGACTGATCTTGAAATATATGCTGATATTGACAACTTAGATTTTATATCAGGACTTTTAAATCTACAAAGCTTTTCTTTTTATTTGGGCAATCAGAATATTTACAATATATCTGTATTGGAGAATTGCAGACAGCTGCAAAATGTATCGTTGTCGTGTAAATTTTGGGAAGAAGAACTGAATAATTTGAAACAAATTCTGACAGACTGCGAGTTTGATCAAAATTCAGAACAGTAATATGGCAGCGTTGATTATTATTGTTCGGGACTTGCTTAACAGCAATTTTTATATAAAAGGGGTAATGACATTATGAAAAAACGTGCGGCAGTATTGATATTCGCACTTGCGCTCGCAATGTGTTCCTGTACGAACGGGGAAAGCGGCACAGCCGAGACCGCCGAAACAACGTCCGAAACGCAGACCTCGCCCGAGGAAACGGTGGCTTCGCAGTCCGAAGCGGCTGAAATGTTCAGATACAGGCTCACAGACAGCGGAGTTTACCTGCAAGCATATATCGGGAGCGAAAAGACCGTCACAATACCGACCGAGATAGACGGTCAGCCCGTTGTCGGGATGTACAGCAAGCTTTTTCGGAGCACACCCGTTGAGGAGCTTGTATTTCCCGAGGGAGTGACAGAGATCTCCTGCTTTGAGGAGGCATATAAGCTTCGGAAAATCGTCCTCCCGTCCACAGCGGAAGCTATCGATATATCCGAGCTTGCAGAACTGCCCGAACCGGTGTGCATCGAAACGGCTGAGAACGGAAATTTCACCGTAAAGGACGGAACGCTTTTCACTGCGGACGGAAAAACTCTCGTGTATGCCCTTGAATGCGGCGAAGAATACATTGTCCCCGAGGGTACGGAGAAAATAGGCGAATTTGCCTTTGCAGGAAAGGGTCTGCGCTCGGTCAGCTTCCCGTCAACGCTTGAAAGCATCGGAAAAAAAGCGTTCAGGGGCTGCAAAAAGCTGCTCTATGTAAAATTGCCCTCCAATGTTGCCGAGATAGGCGAGCTGGCTTTTTACGACAGCGGACTTATCGAAGCGGATATTGACGAGGGCGTTGAAAAGATAGGCGCAGAGGCTTTCCGAAGCACGGATATCACCGAAATTTCGCTTCCCCACAGCATAAAAGAAGTCGGCGGATATTTTGTCAATGATGACTGCCGTGTCTATGCGTTTGAGCCTATGCAGTCGCTTTATGATTATGACATAGTTTTTCTGAACGAAACAACAGCCGAAAGAGCGGAAAGACTTCTCCGACCGCATACCGATACCAATTTTAACGGCAGAATACGCATCGATATCGATTTTGACGGAATAGCCGAATGCTTTGAAATGTCCGAGGGTATGTACACAAGCATTGAAAATGCCACACTTTTTGACTTTGAGAACGATAACTGGATCTGGATAGACGGAAGTTTTCAAAAGCTCTATCACCTTTATGATAAGGAAAACGACCGTGATATTTATCTTTCCGAGTCATTCGGCGATTACGGCGATTACAGCTCGATATATCTGCTTACTCCGCTTGACAGTCAGATAGAATGTGACTGGATAGGAATGTTCACAAATTTTGGAGACAGCGAAAATGAGAACATCGAATTTGGCTCGCTGAACGGTCACTTCTATATCGACGAGACCGACCGGCGTCCGATAGATGCCGAAAAATATATCCGTGACGCTATGAGCGGATATGAGCTGTGCGATGTCATCGACTTTACAAAGATAGCAGGAGAGCATACCGATGAGGAGAATTACCTTGTCGAGCTTGACCCGATAAAAAAGCGTTCCTCAAAGCCGCTCGGCACAGCGGAGGAATACAATGAGGAGATGAATGTCAGTATCGGCGGCTCAAATTATTTCAAGCTAAGTCCCTCATTTTATGCATACAGTGAAGAAGTACTAAAGGGCTTATCGGAACTGCCCGATGTGACATCACTTGATGTAGCCTTCAGGCTTGAAAACGCCGAGACCTTAACGAAATTCAGCTCCCTGAAAGAATTGTCGATCATGTCGGTAAAAGACATATCTGCACTTGCAAAAATGGATAATATCGAAATGCTTCATATAGATGACAAAATGGAAAGCTATGATTTCCTTTCCGAAATGGACGGCGTAAAAGCAATAAGCTTTTTATGGGCGGAAGACGAACCCGATGATTTCTTCAAAATTTTAAAGGGTATGAAAAGCCTTAAATATTTTCTCATATACAATTACGATAACAGGTCAGTATCGGAAGCCCAGATAAAATGGCTAAGAGAAAATATGCCCGAGCTGAAGATCGTCTATTATATGCAGTATGAGTGAAAAGGGGAGAGCTATGAAAAAGTTACTGTGTGTTATGCTTGCGCTTATTATGACGGCGGCAGTTTCTTTCCCTGTGTTTGCCGATGAGAAAAAAGCGGAGATACCGTCCTGCTTCGGCTATACCGTAAAAAACGGCGTCTGTACGATAACGGGCTATTACGGCAGCGATACAAAAGTCATTGTACCCGAGGGCGTTGAGGTAATAGGCGCTTGTGCATTTGAAGATGAATATTCCATCGCCGAGGTCGTCCTGCCAAGCTCGCTAAAAAGGATAGAACGGCGTGCCTTTACAAGCTGCGGAAAGCTCAAAAAGATAAACTTCCCCGATGGACTCGAATATATCGGCGAGGACGCATTTCGGGGAGCGGGCGCAGAAAAGATATGGCTGCCCGACAGCGTTAAATTTGTCGGAGACCACGCCTTTGCAGGCAGCCGGTGTGTTGAAGCCCGCCTGCCCGAAGGACTGACAAAGCTGGAGTGGGGAACATTCCTCAATTGCTATGCTCTGGAAAAAGCAGAGCTTCCGTCAACGCTCAGAAGCCTCGGATATTTTGCCTTTTCGGGGTGCAGTTCGCTTGAACTTGTTATCCCCGAGGGAGTGACCTTCATCGATCAGGGAGCGTTGATGCACGTCAAATCGATACACTTTCCAATGTCGGTCAAGGAATACGCCGATTACTTTATTGATGAGAACGATTCGCCGAAGATTTCCACCCCGAGATACAATAAAGCACTTACCCTTGCGCTCTACGGCTATGACGGAACAAGGCATACCGATATTAAAATAGAATATACCGATGATACCGTCAGCGAAAGATTTATTGAGCTTGCTAAAGAAAAGGAATATGAGCACCCCGTTGTCATAGACCTCGACTTCTGCGGCGACCCCGAGCTTATCAGCTTCGACAAAAACGGCTTCGGAAAGATTTTCTATATGTCCTATGACAGACTGTATCGGGCAAATATAACAGGCACAAGAAACGACCGTATCTTCTTCGGCGAAACGGACAGAAAGCTTTGGCATTTAAAGGACAAAAACGGCAGACAGCTTATCCTTTTCACAGTCTTTCGCAATGATAAAAACTTCCCCGCCAAAAGCTATATCCTCGAACCGACCTTTATAGATAAAGATTACCGTTACCAACCGCAGCTTACCTTCCGCTGCACGGAAATAGGCTGGCAGAAGCCCGTAAGCCTTGATGAGCAGAACGGCAGGATAAAATTCTCCATCGACCAGACCATAGGCAGGTATTATTCCTTTGAAAGCGGCGAGTGTTCCCGTGAAGACCTTTTCCCAACGCTCCGCAGTTTGATGAACGACCTGACAGAGCAGTATGTCAAGGATTTTGAGGTCATCGGCAAGTATGATCCGGACAGCTCTGCGGAAAACGACCTCGTGTCCCTCGGCACTTTTTCGGACGAGCCGATAAGCTATGAACCCACCTATTCCGAACCCATCCGTATCGATAATAGAAGCTTCGACATCGAAACAAACACCGTAAAGCTCCGCCTCGGCGCAGACCGCAAAATAGACTTTGACTCCCTCGCAAAGCTCGAAAATCTCTCCGTGCTTGAAATATCGGCTGAAAACATCGTCTCGCTCAAAGGCATAGAAAAGCTGAAAAATCTCCGCCTGCTTATCCTGAGATCGGGCAAAAACGGCGGATTTACCGATACGGAGCTTGTTAAATGTACGGTTCGGACAGAGTGATAGCATTTTTCCTGCGGTGTTATTCCAAAATATATATGATTTATGCAATTTAAAGCAGAATGCGCAAAATAACTTGACATTTTTTGCAGAAGTGCTATACTTTTTAATGGACAAAGGTTCACCTTAACGAATATTTCGGCGCAACCTTAAAAAAATTATCGTTTTGGAGGCAATTTAATATGTCACAGGAATTTATCGTTGAAACATCGGCCCGTCACGTCCACGTTACAGAGGAGACCCTCGAAGTTCTCTTCGGCAAGGGTCATACCCTCACAAAGAAAAAGGACCTTTCACAGCCGGGTCAGTACGCTTGTGAAGAGCGTGTAGAAGTCGTAGGACCCAAGAAGTCCCTCGCAAACGTTTCTATCCTCGGACCGTGCAGAAAGGCAGATCAGGTAGAGCTTTCCGCAACGGACGCACGTTCTATCGGCATCGCAGCACCTATCAGAGAGAGCGGAGATACAGCAGGCTCGGGTGCTTGCAAGCTCGTAGGACCCTGCGGCGAGGTTGAACTCAAAGAGGGCGTTATCGTTGCAAAAAGACATATCCACCTCACAAAAGCAGACGCAGAAGAACTCGGCGTAAAGGATAAGGACGTAGTCTGGGTAAAGGTAGAAACACCAGAAAGAAAAGCTATCCTCGGCGACGTAGTATGCAGAGTTTCCGATTCATATGCAAAAGCAATGCATATCGATACAGACGAAGCAAACGCTATCGGTTCTGTTCCGGGACTTACAGGCGTTATCGTTAAGCTGTAAGATACATATAAAATAACAGACAAAGTAAAAAACTAAAGTTTAGGTCAAGCCTTTTCAAAGGCTTGCAGGGGTCAAGGGGGCAGAGCCACCTTGTCGCTTCCGCAGAAGCGAAACTCCCTAAACTGACAGTAAAAAGTCTGTCGCAACAGCGTAATCACTATAAAATCAAAAAGGCGCAATTCACACCCAAAAAGGTGAAACAGAACGTGAGAAATTCGTTCCGTAAACCTAAAAAATGTGAATTGCGCCATTCTGTTTCCCCAAACAAACTATCCTCGGAGTGAAATGCGCAGAGCGAAGCGATAAGCATTTCACTCCGACACAATATGAACAGTTAATAGTTAATAGTTAATAGTTGGTAGTTGACAGCTGACAGTGAACAGTGAGAAGTTGACAGCAATTTTGTGCATATAAAAAATTTCGCCGCAAGTCCGAAACAGACCTGCGGCGAAACTTTTGTAAAATTTACTTTGTGAAAAATCTCTGCGAAACAGTGTAGCTTTCCTTTGGTTCAAGCTCAAAGTAACCCGTCTTTTCAAACGGCAAGTCAAGATTAGCCGCATTGACCTGCGCAGTCATAGGCTCGGGGCAGAAGTAACCCATAAAGCCCTCATGATTCCATACTATCCAGAACTTGTATTCATCATCAACTTCGTAGCAAAGGCGCTTGCCGCTTGCCTTGTCCGTCATTACACAGCCGTAGAAATCCTCGCCGTCAAGCTTTATCGTGCCTGCGGTGTACATATCGTTGCAGATGTCCGTGAGAACAGGGCATTTCGTGCCGTTCACATATTCAAGATCATAGTCGGTGAGCGCAAGCTGTCTGCCGTTCGGGAGCCAACGCTTCTTGTTGAACTGGAGCTTCTTAACTGCGGGAACTTGGAGCGTGATGTCCTCCTGCTTTGCACCGTCAACGAACGGAGCGTTGATAGTCGTGTGCGTTGCGATCGAAACAGGCATCATGACCTTGGAGCAGTTTTTCAGCGTGATAGTGTGCGTAAGTCCCTTTGCCGAAAGGTCGATAGTAATTTCAGCCGTGAACTTGACGGGGAAGCAGTTGAAGAAATAATCGCTCTCATCATATTTGTAAGTTGTAGTAACGAATGCGTGGTTTTCGTCCGCACCCATTTCCTTTACCTTGTGAGCACGCTTGTGGAGAAAACCGTGAAGATGATTCTTGAAGCGTGTTTCGTTCTCGGGGAGATAGTAAACGTTGTCCGAAGTGCGGAGAACGCCCCTGTCATGACGGTTTGGAAGATAAAGCGTAGGAAGTCCCCATATCTCAGGCGACTGCATGAATTCGGCAATGGTCATATCGTCCGAGTAACGGAAAATTTCCATTCCCTTTTCCTCGTCACGGAAACGCATAACGTTTGAACCGAGCGTAGGCATAACGAAAGCGTGATAACCGCCGAACCAAAGCTCAACAGCGTCCACACCCTTGAATTTAGTCATTTCAGCACTGCTTTTAGACATTTATATCATTCCTTTATAAAATTATTTCTGTTTGGCAAGCAAAGTTTTACCGCAAAATACAGTGCGAACCGCCCGAACGGATATCACTGTTCAGTTTTCGTATTCACGCACACGGAGCGGTATGCCGATGCTCATCGCAAGAGCCTTTGCACGGCTTATGTCCTCGGGAGGGATAACATCAACGACCGTGAAAACCACCTGCGGAAGATACGACTTGCAGTCAGCCGCAAACGAAAGCATCGCATCGAAAGCATCGTCCCACTTCGGGCGTGTAACTTCGTTGTATTTCTCCTTGCAGTAGGAGTTGAGCGATATCGAAACAATGTCAACAGCACCCTGCAAAAGCTTCGCCGTCGGAACACCGTGAATTTTGTCGCCAAGCCCGTTCGTGTTGAGACGGACTGTAACGTCGCCGTAATTCGCCTTGACGAATTCACCGACCGCAATTACCTCGTTCACCCTCTCCATAGGCTCGCCGTAGCCGCAGAAAACAACTTCTTTGTACTTCGACATATCCACCTTGGAGAAAGCCGCCTTTACCTCGTCCAAAGAGGGTTCGTGTTCAAGCCATAAGCTGTCGCTGCCGTAAGCTCCGTCACCGTTGTGGCGGATACAGAACGTGCAGTTGCAAGGGCATTTGTTTGTAAGATTGATGTAAAGCTTTCCGCCGACATCATAAAGTATAGTCATTCTTTTTTTCATTTTAAAAGCCTTATTTCTTATCGATCCTGAGCGAAATGTCGAACGCCTTTACCGAGTGGGTGAGCGCACCGACCGATACAATGTCAACACCCGTAGCCGCAACCTCAGCCATATTGTCGAGCGTAACATTTCCCGAAGCTTCGAGTACAGCCTTGCCGTCCGCAATTTCAACGCACTTTTTCATCTGTTCGCAGGTCATATTGTCGAGCATGATAACATCTGCATTGCAGGAAAGAGCCTCACGAAGCTCTTCCTCGTTGCGCACTTCAACTTCGATTTTTATCATGTGACCCATCTTGCTGCGGAGAGCCTCAACAGCCTTTGTGATGCTGCCGTAAGCGTCAATGTGATTGTCCTTGAGCATCGCACCGTCGGAGAGATTGTAGCGGTGATTCTTGCCGCCGCCGACCGTTACAGCGTACTTTTCAATTGCACGAAGTCCCGGGAGCGTCTTTCTCGTTTCGGTAACGTGCGCACGGGTACCCTTACAGCATTCAGCATATTTCGCAGTTTCGGTAGCGATTCCCGACATATGCTGCAAAATGTTGAGCGAAGTCCTCTCTGCTTTGAGTATAGCCTTTGTCCTGCCCGTCACAACAGCGATAACATCGCCCTTTTCGACCTTGCCGCCGTCCTTGATGTTGATCTGAACCTTAACGTCCTTGTCAAGCATCTCAAACACACGGACAGCAATGTCGATTCCGCAGAGGATTCCGCTTGCCTTTGCAACGAAACGTGCAGTCGAAACATCATCATCGTCAAGAAGATAATCGGTCGCAGCGTCAACATAGTTGATGTCCTCACGCAGCGCACGTTCGATTATCTCATCTGTAATAAACTGTGGTAAATTCATTTTATATTATCCTTTCAAATTATTCGGCTCTTTCAAATATCATCGGATAGCGGCTGCTGAAATCGTATAATCTTTCACCGCATAAATAAACAACTGTCTCAGCGGAAGGTGAAGCACCACCGCTCAATGAAACAGGCTTTCCGTCTTTGAATACAGCAGGCATACTTTCACCGTTGTGTGTGATGCCGTCCTCAGTAAAAATACAGTTTCCCGTGTATTCACCGTCCTCGAAAACTTCCCATTCACCGAGAATATCGGCTTGCTCCGCCAAAACGGAACGCTCCTTTGAGAGAAATGTCGGATAGCCGCTCGGAGCCTGCTCCTTGCAGTATTCGTATATGGAAATATCCGCCGTGTAAGGGACATATTCGTCCCGTATAAGCTCCGTGTTAAGACCGATAATGTCAAGCACAAGATCGCCGCCGTCAATTATAGCCGCAAGCGAGTTTGTGTAGCTTTCGTCTCCGTCATTGAGCGTAACTTCAAGCAGACCATTCTTTATAGTATAAGTCCCGACCTCGTTTTCTTCCGCATTTGAAAAGCTGACAGTACCGTCCTTTTCAAAGGTGTAAGCAATGTCGCCCAAATCATTGTTTATCACATACCAAGTCCCGATAAGCGAGGTCTGATCGGCAGCATAAGCCTCATCGCTTTTAACTTCGGCAATGCTTGTGACCGCTTCAGTCCGTGCCGCAGTCGTGTAATATCCAAGCGTAGGGTCTCCCTCGACCGATACGGGATTATTTCCGACAACGCAGTTCGCCGTTCCCATCATTCGGGAGTATTCCTCTTCCTCCTCCTTGGTTCGGGAAACGCTTGAAGTGGTTTCTTCCGTTTCTGCTGTCAGGGGCGTTTCCTCGGAGGCAGATACGGTCTGTGACTGTTCAGTGCCGCCCGTGTCCGTTCCGCAGGCAGTGAGAAGCAAAGCCGAAAGCATTACAGCCGCCGCATATTTTTTCATAATTATCCCCCTTTAAAATGTCGTGAAATCCGTCATCAAAGTTTATCAACTTAGTTAGTCAGCTTAAAGCTCGTCAACAACGCTGAAAGCCTTGCAGATGCTGTCCTGGATAAGCAGGTCGGCAGCACTGTCCTTCGGCGTAGGCGTTTTGTTTATGAGAACGAGCCTGTTTCCCTTGTAATAATCGATAAGTCCGCTCGCAGGATATACCGTCAGCGAAGTTCCGCCGATGATAAGCATATCAGCCTCGGAAATAGCCTTTATCGCACCGTTCACAGTCGCCTGATTCAAGCCCTCTTCGTAAAGCACAACATCGGGCTTCACCAGACCGCCGCATTTTAAGCAGGGCGGAGGACCGTCAACGCTCTTTATGTATTCCGCAGGGTGATTTGTGCCGCATCGCAGACAATAGTTGCGGTGAATTGAGCCGTGAAGCTCATAAACCACCTTGCTGCCTGCCGCATAGTGCAAGCCGTCAATGTTCTGCGTAACAACAGCCGTCAGCTTGCCCATCTGTTCAAGCTTTGCGAGCGCATAGTGCGCAGAATTCGGCTTCGCATCAAGACAAAGCATCTTTTCACGGTAAAATTCGTAAAAATCCGCAAGATGATTCACATAAAACGACCTGCTTAATATCGTTTCGGGCGGATATTTGTATTTTTGGTTGTAAAGACCGTCAACACTGCGGAAATCGGGGATACCGCTCTCGGTAGAAACGCCCGCACCGCCGAAGAAAACTATCTTGTCAGCCTCGATTATCCATTGCTTGAACTGTTCCAGTTTTTCGTCCATAAGATCCTCTTTTCATACTTGAATCGTATAAAGACAGGGGATAATTAATTCGGAATTCGGAATTCGGAATTCGGAATTATTTATCTTTTCCGTATTTATTGTTTAAACCGTATGGGATAGGTTTACCGTACGTTTTATTTGCAAACTATATGAATACATAGCCTACGGTCGCCCAAACCTGTGATAAAATTTTCAAACGCAAACAACAAAAATATTCGCTGTAAAAATTAATTCCGAATTCCGAATTCATAATTCCGAATTAATTTTCTTGTATGTGCAAAACCTGAACTTAACTCCGTCATGTTCATGTTCCTCCGAACATTTGGTAAGCCGCCATTCGGGGAGCGCATCAAGATCGGGGAAGAAAACCTCCGCACCTGCATGAGCGTCTATCTTCGTGATAAGCACCTTTTGACAGTAGGGGAGAAGCTGACGGTATATCTCACCGCCGCCGCATACGAAAACCTCGTCCTCACCCTCGGCAAGCTTTACAGCCTCATCTACACTGTGAACGACCTCAACTCCCTCGGGCGCAAAGCTCTCATCTCTCGATAAAACAATGTTCCGTCTGTCCTTGAAAGGCTTTCCGTTCGGCAGTGATTCAAGCGTCTTTCTGCCCATTATAACAGCGTGGTGAAGCGTTGTGCTTCGGAAAAATTTCATATCCTCGGGAATGTGAAAAAGCAGATCGCCGTTCTTTCCAATGCCGTAGTCAGCATCAGCGGCAACTATCGCAGTAAGCATTTTTCTGCCCCCTTATATCGCAACTTCGATCTTGAAGTCAGCGTCGTGATATCTGTAACCCTCCAGTGAAAAGCTGTCGGGCGTGAATTTGTAAAAATCATCAATGCTCCTGTCAATGACGAATTTCGGAGCATCGTAAGGCTCATTCTTGATAATTTCTTTTATAATAGGAACGTGCCTGTCGTAAATGTGAGCGTTCGCAATAACGTGAACAAGCTCGCCAACTTCCAAGCCGCATACCTGCGCAAACATGTGAACAAGCACAGCGTATTGGCAAACGTTCCAGTTGTTCGCCGTGAGCATATCCTGCGAACGCTGATTGAGCAAAGCATTGAGCTTTCCGCCCGAAACGTTGAACGTCATACTGTAAGCGCAAGGGTAAAGTCCCATTTCCGAAAGATCGTGATGATTGTAAAGATTCGTGATGATGCGCCTGCTCGACGGGTTGTGCTTCAGATCGTAAAGCACACGGTCGACCTGGTCGAAATCCCCCTCGGGATAGTGATGCTTCACCCCGAGCTGATAACCGTAAGCCTTGCCGATAGAACCGTTCTCATCAGCCCAGCTGTCCCAGATGTGCGCACCGAGATCGGCAATATTGTTCGACTTTTTCTGCCATATCCAGAGCAGTTCCTTTACCGCAGTTTTGAGATAAGTGCGGCGCAGAGTGATGATAGGGAACTCCTTTGAAAGATCGTAACGGTTCACAACGCAGAAACGGCTTACCGTGTGCGCAGGAGTGCCGTCAGCCCACTTCGGGCGAACGTCCATTTCAGTGTCCCAAGTTCCGTTTTCGAGTATGTCCCTGACGTTATCTATAAAAACATTATCTGCATAACTCATTATGTAATAATTCCTTCAATAAAAATACTTATAATATATTATAACACGTCAAAGTGCAAAAATCAATAGCCAAAAGAGGGATTTTTTTAATTCGGAATTCGGAATGCGGAATTCGGAATTATTTTTGCTCCGCAATTTTTGCAAACTTCGTAGGAGCGGAATCCATATACGCCTGTTTCAGCGGCGGATTGCCTTGAAATTGCGGGAATTTTTTTAAATTCGGAATGCGAAATTCGGAATTATTTCTGTTCTGCGAATTTGTCACGAAGACTTTTCTGAATGAAAACAGGACTTTACCGTGAATCAACGAGGGAATTTTCCGAATATATTGATTGACTTTTTGGCTTTTATGAAGTATAATTATTGTAAACCTGCGCATAATGGCATTTAGAGTATATTTTAAACCTGCGTACTCGGGCAATTTTGCCTAAACCGAAACCTGCGCATTGCGGAAATGGAGCGTTGTTATGATACTTAAACGTAAAATTTACGATAAGCTGCTGACACTGAAAAAAGAGCTGAACGGCAAAAAAGCCTTTCTTATCGAGGGTGCAAGGCGTATCGGCAAGTCAACGATATGTGAGGAGTTCGGCAGAAATGAGTATAAAAGCTATATCCTTATCGACTTCGCCAAATGTCCCGACGATGTAAAAGATTATTTCGTGAAGCATATGAATGATCTTGATACGTTCTTCATGCTGCTTTCCGCATACTACGGTGTCAAGCTGTACGAACGTGATTCACTTATCATTTTTGATGAAGTACAGATGTATCCGAAAGCAAGAGAGTGTATCAAATACCTTGTTGCTGACGGCAGATACGATTATATCGAAACAGGTTCTCTCATCTCAATAAAAGAGAATGTCAAGGATATCGTTATACCATCGGAAGAACGTCACCTCAGTATGTACCCCCTCGATTTTGAGGAGTTCTGCCATGCTCTGGGCGAGGAGCAGATCATCGGCTACATCAGAAAGTGCTTTGCCGACAGAGTTCCCCTTGAAACCGAACTGCACTATAAAGCAATGCTTCTGTTCAAGCAGTATATGCTTGTGGGCGGTATGCCGCAAAGTGTTATCGCTTTTCTTGAAAGCAGAAAGGACTTCGACAAAGCAGATATAGAAAAGCGTGATATCCTCGCTCTTTACCGCAGTGATATTATGAAAATAGATACAAGATACAGGAGCAAAGTCCTCACCATATTCGATCAGATACCCAGTTTGCTTTCTCAGCATGAAAAACGTGTGGTATTCAATGATGTTTCGGCAGGAAGTAAGGCTGACCAGTATGAAGAAACTTTCTTTTGGCTTTCCGATTCAATGATATCAAATGAGTGTTTCCTATGTAATGACCCTAATGTCGGACTTTCGATAAATGAGAACAGAGCTTATGTAAAGTGTTACCTTGGTGACACAGGGCTGCTCGTCAGCCATGCTTTTGATGAGAACGAACTGCTTGAAGATGAGGTCTATAAGCAGATACTTGGAGACAAGCTGAATATGAACGAGGGTATGCTCTATGAGAATGTCATAGCTCAGATGTTGACGGCAAACGGACATAAGCTGTACTTCTATACACAGTACAACAGCGAGAAGCACCGCAACGATATCGAGATAGATTTTCTGATATCCAACAACAGCAAGCTGAAATACAAGATGTTCCCGATAGAGGTCAAGTCGGGCAGGAAGTATTCTATTGAATCGCTCAAACGCTTTAAGGAGAAATACAAGGCAAGGATAGGCGAATGTTATGTGATCCACCCAAGAAACCTAAGCTTTAAAGATGATATAATATGCATCCCACCGTACATGACGATCTGCCTGTAAAAAACCAATAATTACGCATTTAAATTTATTCCGCATTACCCCAAAGCCTTCCACCCAACCTCATTCCTGCTCATAACAGTGAAGGTCGAACCGTAGAGCGCAGTCGCAATGTATGCGTCAATGCGGCGAATGTCCGATTCCGTCTGCGAAAGCGCATCAAGTACCATGCAGATGTTTTCCGATGTAAGCTTGCGGAAACGTTCCGCCGCAGTCTTCTCGGGAACGACCTTGCCCTCAAAGGTCACCCTCCTGCGCAGAGCTATCACCTCCGCAATGATGTCACGGATCTCCTCCAAAGAGCCTGCCGAAAGCGGATAACGTGCTTTCAGCGTATCAAGCTCAAGAACCTCGTCCAAATGCTCCTTTAAATTTGTGCTGTCCGAAATTCCCGTCACATCATTCACGCCCGTCTGATTCGGATAGGTCTTGATATTTTCAAGCTGACTATTTTCGTTCTGATTATGATAAGTCTTGATAGAAGCCGCTTTGCCGTCAGCCTGAACCTTGCTTTTGCCTGCATTTGAAGCCGACTTTTCCGCCGACTGAACACCGTCACCCACGACATCAGAAGAACCGCCCCCACGCCCCGATATCTCATTCACATATATCAAGGTCGGACGGGCAAGATACTGCTTTTTCTGCTCGATCAAGCCTGCCGCTTCAAGCTCCGAGTAAACACGTGCCGCCTTGTCCTTGCCGAAGCCAAGCACCCGACACGCCTCATCACGGGTGAAAATTATGTACACCCTGCCATGTCCGTCGCACCAGCCGTTCATCTCCGAAAGCTTCATTCGGTCAAGCATAAGTGCGTATAAAAGCTTGCCGTCACTCGATATCCCACAGTATCTTTCCGAAAAAATACCCTGCGGAAGCTTGTAAAACTGATTTTCCACAAAAATCCCCCCTAACCTTTTTCTTAATTCTATATCAGGCGGAGACTAACATACAATCACATATTTATTGTGCAAAATATACAATTTCATAATAGCCTGAATTTTTCTTGTAAATTTTGTAACTGTGTGGTATAATGGGTTTACAGCACTGCTTATGAGAAATATTATCCAAAATATGAAAGGTGTAAATGACGTGAGAAAAGTAAAAATATTGACGGTAATAGTTGCATCACTGGTGATATTGGTATCCTGCGGTGAACAGACTGTCACAGATGAGGTTTCGCAGATTTCGGAAACAATTGCGGATACGGAAGCATTGACCGAAAAAGACAGCGAACCCGAAACCTCCGAAACAGAAGCAGCTTCTGAGATCTCTGTCAAGGCTGAAAAGCCAAGTTTTGTCAATAATGATGCGGAGAACTTCTACGATATCATAATGAGTGATATGTCGTGGAGGAAGGACGATGCCACCGGTGCGATACTGATAGACCTTCAGGGTGACGGAACTCCCGAGTTTCTTGTTGATCGCTGGAACAGAATTCGTGACTGCTATCGTTTTGATGGGGATAAGCTTGAATATATTAACACTTATGATTGGGGCGACGGTCTGTTAAAATATGTTGAGGACGGCAAGACTTATTGGTGGGGAAGCACATACAGCTATGAAAGGATCGGTGAAAGCAATACCCGATTTGAGTCAAGCCACCAGGAGAAAAGCTATGGCTTGATGAAATTCACCGATAACGGTCTTGAAATGGAAAAGGTCATCTTTTACTGCACACAGGACTATGACGGCATAACGGATATATACGAGGGAGAAATGTTCATAAACGGTGAAAAATACGCCGACGATCATATTGAAGATTATGCGGCTCTTGACGGCGTTCCGCCTATGTATTATTTCGGTTGGAAGGCAGAAAAAGAAGAATGGGAAAACGAAAATCTTACACGGTATTACTTTATTCCGCAGTTAAGTTTTTGGGAAGAAGATACAGATGTGAGTGCGGATATTGCTGAGATCGCAAATACATACTGCGGTGAAAATTAAAATCAAAACGGTGCTGATGCGCTTTTGGCGGCAGTGCCGTCTTTTTATGAGATTATTTTTAAACTATGTGTTAAAAAAATAAGTGTTGACATTTTAAGGTTAAGGTGATATAATTATATAGGTCATGTACTTTAAGGATTTAAAGCGCAGTCGGATTTAACGATGCACAGAACTAAAATCCTTGATTTTACAGTACATTGACTTATACTTATATTTATACTTTTTTTATAAAAAGGGGAATGTTTATGAAATCTATCAAGAAGATCGCAGCTTGCGCACTCGCTTGCGTTACCGCTGCAATGGCTTTCGCAGGATGCGGAAACACAACAACCGACAACGGCGGCTCTGCTGCCGACAATACCGCTGCTGACGGAAGCAAGGTTTACAACGTTGGTATCTGCCAGCTCGTTGAACACGTTGCTCTTGACGCTGCTACTCAGGGCTTCAAGGACAAGCTCACCGAACTTCTCGGCGAAGGCAATGTTGTTTTCTATGAGCAGAACGCTCAGGGCGAAAGCACAAACTGCTCCACAATTTGTCAGGGCTTCGTTTCCAACGGCTATGACCTTATCCTTGCAAACGCTACACCTGCACTCCAGGCTGCCGCTGCTGCAACAAACTCCATCCCTGTTCTCGGCACTTCCGTAACAGACTACGGCACAGCACTCGACATCTCCGACTGGACAGGCACAACAGGCACAAATATCTCGGGTACAGCCGACCTTGCTCCTATCGACGAGCAGGAAAAGATGCTTAAGGAACTCTTCCCCGATGTTAAGCAGGTAGGTATCCTCTACTGCTCTTCCGAGGCTAACTCCAAGTTCCAGGCTCAGAAGTTCGGCGAAGCTCTCACAGCCGACGGCATCGCTTACAAGGAATATTCCGCTGCCGACAGCAACGAGATCCAGTCCATCACAAACACAGCTATCGGCGAATGTGACGTTCTCTACGTTCCTACCGATAACACAATGGCTTCCAACACCGAGATCATCAAGAACATCTGCGTTCCTGCAGGTATTCCCGTAATCGCAGGCGAAGAAGGCATCTGCAAGGGCTGCGGCGTTGCAACTCTCTCCATCAGCTACTATGACCTCGGTACAGCAACAGGTGAAATGGCTTACGAAATTCTCACCGAAGGCAAGAACCCCGGCGAAATGGAAATTCGTTACGCTCCAAACGTTGTCAAGGAATACAACAAGGAGATCTGCGACACTCTCGGAATCACTATCCCTGAGGATTATGTTGCAATCTCTGCTGAATAAGCAGTTTAGTTAAGCAGCTTAGATTAAGCAGCTTAGTTAAGCTTAATGCGGAAACGGAACGCTTGCTCCGTTTCCAAATTAAGTTTAATTAAAACTTAACGGTTTCTGCGAAGAGATCTCGCAGAAGCTTTACAACAATTTTGAAAGGAATTTACTCTATGAACATTATGACGCTCGTAAACGCACTTCCGGGTTCGGTCGCACAGGGACTCATCTGGGGTATCCTTGCAATAGGCGTTTACATAACCTACAAGATCCTCGATTTCGCCGATCTTACCGTTGACGGAAGCCTCGGAACGGGCGGCGCAGTAGCAGTCGTGCTTATTGTAAACGGCTGTCCCGTACCGCTTGCGATCGTCTGCGCATTTCTCGCAGGCTGCCTTGCGGGACTTGTAACGGGACTGCTCAATACACTGCTCGGAATCCCCGGTATCCTCGCAGGTATCCTTACACAGCTTGCGCTTTACTCTATCAACCTCGATATCATGGGTCAGGCGAACACAGCTATAAATGTTGACAAGTACCCACTCTTTATGTCGCTCCGCTTTATCCCGATGACAATTCTCAAAGGCATTGTCGCTGTTGCACTCCTTATTGCGATACTCTACTGGTTCTTCGGAACGGAGTACGGCTTTACTATCCGTGCAACGGGCTGTAATTCAAATATGGCTCGTGCGCAGGGCATCAACACGAAAAAATCCACAGTTATCGCACTTATCCTCTCTAACGGTCTTGTCGGACTTGCAGGCGGACTCCTTGCACAGTATCAGGGCAACGCCGACGTCAATATGGGCAGAGGTGCTATCGTTATCGGACTTGCAGCCGTTATCATCGGTGAAGTTTTCGGCGAGCTTATCCTCGGCAAGCACCTCAATTTCAGCGGCAGACTTGCCTTCACAGCAGTCGGTGCTATCATCTACTTCATCGTTATCCAGATCGTACTCTGGCTCGGACTTTCCACACAGAACACAAAGCTTTTCTCGGCGATCGTCGTTGCAGTATTCCTCGCCGTTCCGTATATCAAAAAAGCGTCAAAGAATTCATTCCGTGCGGCTGCTAAAAATTCCGCAGGAAGCGTAAATGAGAAAGGCGGTTCGGAAAATGCTTGAGATAAACTGCATTAAAAAGACATTCAACGCAGGAACTATAAACGAAAAGAAAGCACTCAACGGCGTTACGCTCAAACTCGAGGAAGGCGACTTCTGCACAGTCATCGGCGGCAACGGCTCGGGTAAGTCCACAACTCTCAACGCCGTAGCAGGTGTCTGGCCTGTCGATTCGGGATCAATAAAGATCGGCGGAATTGACGTAACAGGACTCTGTGAGCATAAAAGAGCAAAGTACCTCGGACGTGTCTTCCAGGACCCTATGACGGGTACAACAGCAACAATGGAAATCCAGGAAAACCTCGCCCTCGCCGCAAGAAGAGGACAGAGCCGCTCGCTCAGATGGGGCATAACAAAGCAGGAACGTGAAGAATATCACGAGCTTCTCAAAATGCTCGACCTCGGACTCGAGGACAGAATGACCTCAAAGGTCGGACTCCTCTCAGGCGGTCAGCGTCAGGCACTCACATTGCTTATGGCAACGCTCAAAAAGCCGCAGGTTCTTCTCCTCGATGAGCATACAGCCGCACTTGACCCGAAAACAGCCGCAAAGGTCCTTGAACTTTCGGATAAGATCATCTCGGAGAATAAGCTCACTACACTTATGGTAACCCATAATATGCACGATGCAATAATCCACGGAAATAAGATCGTTATGATGAATAACGGCAGAATTATATTTGAGGCAAGCGGCGAGGAAAAGAAAAAGCTCACCGTAGATGACCTCCTCAAAAAGTTTGAAGAAGACGGCGGCGCTTCGACTATCAACGACAGCATGATACTGGGTTAATTCGGAATTCGGAATGCGGAATTCGGAATTATCTGCATAGCTGACATTTGTTCAGTGATGCGAAGCCAAGCAAAAGTTTCGTCCACCTTTTCAAAGGTGGTGGGTGTCCAGAGGGCAAAGCCCTTGGTCGCTTCCGCAGAAGCGAAACTCCCTAAACTAACAGCTAATGCATTGTTGCAATAGCGAAATTACTAACAGCTAAAAAAGGCGCAATTCACACAAAAAAGGTAAAACAGAAAATGAAAAATCAGTTCTGTGAACCATAAAATGTGAATTGCGCCATTCTGTTTTCCTCAAAAATCTATCCTTGAAGCAAAAATTCACGAACGAAGTGAGTGGATTTGAAGCTTCAACGCAGTATGAATGATAAAACCGCAGTATGAACAGCGATGCAATATGAACGTGAAACCGCAAAAATCCGACCTTCTGTTCATATCCCACCGCCGTTCAAACGATGTCGGCATGAAATGCTTATCGCTTCGCTCTGCGCATTTCATGCCGAGGATAGTTTGTTAGAAGAAAAAAGAATTGGCGCAATTCACTGTTATGGCTTTATGAAACTATGTTTAACATATTTCGTTCCCCATTATTTTTGTGAATTGCGCCTTTTGATTTGTTACTGATTTCGTTATTGCAACAAAGCCTTTAGCCGTAGTTTAGGGAATTTCGCTCTCTGCGGAGAGCGACAAGGTGGCTCTGCCCCCTTGACCCCTGCAAGCCTTTGAAAAGGCTTGACCTAAACTTTAGTTGGCTTCGCAACACCCAAACAAAGTTGAGCGATGCAATTAATTCCGAATTCCGAATTCCGCATTCCGAATTTTCTCCAAGCTTACTTTCCGATAAACTGTTTAAGCTGTGCCTTGGGAACAGCACCGACGATCTTATCCTTGAAATTGCCGTTCTCGAAAAACAGCAGTGACGGAATACTTTCAATCCCGAATTTTGCTGCAAGCGGCATTTCTTCATCAACGTTCACTTTGCAGAACTTTACGCCCGTTTCCTCCTCGGCAAGCTCATCGACGATAGGGGACATCATCATACACGGTCCGCACCATGATGCCCAGAAGTCAACAAGCACAGGCTTGTCCGACTTAAGAACCTCCTGCTCAAAATTTTCAGTTGTTACTGTTGTTACCATATCAATCATTCCTTTTTATATTGAATTTCCCTTTATGCGTGTTGCAAGCCCGTTTATCTCGATCGCAGGGTCGTCGAGGTCGATGATAAGGCATCGTCTGCCGTCCATCGTGGCTGTCCTTACCTTGTCGGTAGCGTCCTTGCTGATGCTGACGGTTATCTCGGGGGTGGAAAGCTTCGTTTTCGGCTCAACGAGGTTCGTCGCAGTCAAAGCACCGCCGCTTACCTTGTTCTCGAAAATGGTTTTCATCCCCTCCAGCTTTTCATCGCTCACGCCCGAGTCGGAGAGGATGTTGTAAAGCCTGTTTCCGTCAACAACGGGCAGCTCTGTGTCGTTTTTCGCCTCCTGAACGAACTCACGGAGCTTTTCATTCACCTGCGTGATGACGGTGTAGTTGAGTTCATCGCCGCAGACATCGTGCATGACCTGCTGGAACGTCTTTTTCTCGCCGTTTGCGCTCATTCTGAACTCACAGCCGAGAACGTCATTGACGAACGAAACATTTGGCTTCCTCGGTGTTTTCGTGAAGTACATAACGCTGTTCACATCAGGTGCTCTGTCGCTGAAAACGGGGTAGAAAAAGCCGTCGGTAGGCTCTCTTGCAATGACAAGCTCGGTGTTCGGCTTCTTTGAAATGGAGTTCGAGTCGCCGTCAAACATAAGCCCGTCATCATTCGTAACGGCAGGGCAGACTGCACAGACGATGAAGTTGTATTCGTCCGCAGCCGTGCCGAGATCGTCGTCATTCTTGTCCCTCGACATTATGCTGTATGAACAGTGTCCGATGATGATAGTATATGCAGGCTCATAAGCAAGATTATTTATAATTTTTTCCAGAAGCGCAGCGCAGGCAGCCTCATCGGCAAGCTTGGTCTTGACAGCCTCCCATAAAATTCTCTGCGAACCGCCCTCGTCATACTGCTCACGGGGAAAGGGATACTCAAGCAGACCCTTTCCGAGACTGCCCTTGAATACCTTTGAAAGCGACTCCATAAGCACCGCACCGATCTCCTCAGGGGTGAGCGAGTAAAGCTCGTTCGTCTGACATCGAACGTTTTTCTGCGTATCTATGTAAGCGGTAAGCACACGGTTGAGCGTGAAAAAACCGCTGTGTTCGCCGAAATTTTTCTTTATCTCGGCAAGCTCTTTTTTGTTCATTTTTTGACCACCTTTACTTGTATAAGTGTAAATTTTATCAGCTTTATTATACAATTTTTCTCGCAAAAAGTCAACGGTTTTTTTGTGCGGTATGTCCGTTTCTTATCGCCCTAAAATAAAACGGCACTGCTGCAAAAAGCGTATCAGCACAGTCTCCGACCTTAGTTTTCATTGCAGTATGTATTCACAATTTCAGCAATATCCGCACTAACATCGGTGCCGCAACACAGTTAATTGATAATTGACAGTTGATAATTGATAATTTTTGTCGGAAACAAAATGCGGGAAAATTATCAATTATAAAAGAATGACCGCCCAAGCAATCAACCTCGGGCGGTCATTCTTAACCATAATATTCTGATAGTGACTGCTATATTAAAACGTCAAACCCTCCAGCCCCAAAATTGTCAATTATCAATTCTAAACTGTTAACTGTTAACTATCAAAAACTCCGTTTTTTCGGGGTAGTCGTTCGGGTTTTCGGCGGATGCGAATACCCTCTCGGCTACGTCCGAATACTCGGGTGGGATGGGGTACGAATTATCGTTGATGCTGATGCTGTATATCATTTCATCGGTGACATATCTGAACTGCATGACTTCAAAAAGCTTGCGCAGGTCTTCAGAGTAATGTATAACATATCTGCTGCTGTCACCGCTGTTTACGCCTGACCAGTACTCTTTGGTCGAAACGCCCTGCTTTTCGCTGTATAAAACGTCCGAATATCCGCATTCCGAAGTGAAGGTGTTTCTGCTGATCTTTATCCTGCGCTCCATGTTTATATTGCTCTCGTCAAGTATTTCGTCCATCTCATCGTTAAGACTTTCAAAGCAGTTGTAAGCGGCGAGGACCCTCATCGTCTCAGTCCAGCTTCCATCGACCTCAAGCCCGAATATAATTCCGCCTATGGTAATGGAATATTTCCTGTCGGAGCAGGGTCTGTAATACTGGTCAGCCGTGAGGTTCGCTCTGTCTGCGGCAACAGCGTCACGAAGATCATTGTAAAGGCTTTCGCTCATTTTTATTTTCTTTGTACCCGGCTCAACATATCCCGTAGAAAGGTTGTAGGGCGTGAACAGATACATATCGATAGAAACATTCTCAACGCCGCCGAGTGATCCCCAAGTCTTTTCGTTTTTAACACGTTCTTCATAGAGTTCGTTGTATGGCATAAATCTGTTTTTAAGGTTCTGTGCCGCCTGCACTTTGTATTCGGGTGAAACATCGACAGCCATAAGGTGCTTTGCCGCTTCCGCATTTATAACTGAGTAGATCCTGGAAACTCTTCTGCCGTCTTTGAGTACGCAGCATACCGAGAAATCATCGACATCATACGGCACATCGCTTTCACTGAGCCAGTCGTACCAGCCTGTCGAACCGCCGTTTTCCACTGCATTTTTTCTGATCGAGGAGGATATGCGCTGTGCGGCAAGGATATTATCAATGTTGTCCCTGTCCTCAATGGTAAAAACACGACCGTCCGAGCCGTCGCCGCTGTAATATGTGAAGTTCGTGATGATATTATCATTGTAAGCTCCGCCGTAAGCAAGATATATCTTCTCCACATTATCGGCGGACGGAACATAATATTCTGCGCCGAAAAATCTTGTCGAGATCATAAGCATCATACAGCCGATATACGCCACAGACGTTATGACATACCGCAGTGCGCCTTTCCACAGCTTTTTCATTCCTCTGTTGGAAATTATCTCAAAGAGCATATATATAAGGAAAGATACGAAAAAGACCGTGAGAACGTAGCTGCGATTGCTGAAGCCGTTCACGAACGCATCGTTGAAAGCCACCGCAAAAACAGTTATAAGCATAAGCACTGCCATCAGGCTGTATATCGGGCGGAAAACGACAGGCTTTGTGATCTGCTCGGCTCTGCGCTTGCGGTAGAAATGATAAGCCAGCGCAAAATTCACGGCAATATTCACGATAACGCCAAGCGCCCATTCCCAGAGTGGGATACAGACATAATCAAAAAGCTTTGTTTCAGCGTCGGTGCCGAGTCCCATAAACAGCATCACAACAGCTCCCGCAGGCGACGTCCACGAGATCAGCGGATAAAAGAATCTGTTCAGATCTATCGCAAAATATGCATTATAAATAGTATGGCAGGAAAGTGCGATCGACAGACCTGCAAATGCATTTATAAGCACGGTATGAACAATGCCGTCAAAGAGCGCTCCGCAGCAGGTCAGTATAAGGACTGTCAGCGTGAAAAGCATTATCATTGCAAGTATTCCGCCGACAGCTATCCGACAGTACATCGGGAAGATCAAGCCGAACAGATCGCAGGTAGTTGTATACTCGACCGGTCCGTCATTTCCCGAATAGTAGAGCATGATCTCCTTTCCGTCAAAGCCGAAGTGTCCGACCGCAAAGAGAATGAGCGTCGGTATCTGCGCTGCGATGAACGGGATAATGTACGAAGCCAGCCCCGAGATATAGTCGGAGAAAAATCTCTGTTTCATCGAAAGCGGTGCGGAGAGGTACATATCGGCTTTGTTCTTGTTATAAAGACTGCCGAAATTCATAAATGCGATGAGAATTCCGAGTGCGCCCGCAACACCCGTTGCGCACATCGCAATTACCAAAGAGCTGTCGCTCGGCGTGTCGGAAATATGATTTGTGATATTGTATAACGCCGATATCAGAACGGACGGTGCAGCGATAAGATGCAGAATGAAAATTATCACGGTCAGCTTCGTGCAGTTCCGTATATTCCACAAGCCGTTATGAACGGACGGCTCATATTCAGCCGATGTTTGTGCAGTCGATGCCTTTCCAGTCATAACCCTTTTCCTCCATTTCATAGATAAAAATTTCTTCAAGCGTGAGCGGTATCATATCAAAGACGAGCGGCGACTTTTTGCGCACGGCTTCTTCGACCGTTTCGGCGCTTCCCTTTGCGATCATATATGTAAGGCTGCCGTTCTGCTCAAAATGCAGCACTTTAAGCTCGGGGAAATCCTCCGCCGTATAATTTTTGTCGAAAGCAGCCTGAATTTTGTGGACTTCGCCCTTTAAACTGTCAAGGTCACGGCAGAAAAGCACCTTTCCTCTGTGCATAAGCGCCGCACTGTCGCAAATTTCGTTTATTTCCTTCAGATTATGCGAGGAAATGACGGTCGTAAGTCCACGGTCGAGCATTTCATCAACGAGCATACGCTTTACGATGTTTCGCATAGTCGGGTCAAGTCCGTCAAAGGCTTCATCGAGGAAAAGATAGTCCGTTTGGCAGGCAAGCCCCGTGATAACGATAGCCTGACGCTTCATTCCCTTTGAAAATTTGTCCATCGGCTTTTTCTCGGGGAGCTTTATGGTATCGTTCAGCTTATCGAAAAGCTCGTTCGAGAAATTCGGGTAAAATCCGCTGAAATACCGCCGCATATCGGCGAGCGACATTCCGTTGTACTGCACCGTTTCATCATTGATGAAGAAAACTCTGCGCTTGACATCGGCGTTGTCGAAGACGCTTTCGCCGTCTATCTCGACCGTTCCGCCGTCCGCTTCGTATATGCCCGAGAGAAGCCGCAGGACGGTGGATTTTCCTGCGCCGTTCGAGCCTAACAGCCCGAATGCTGCGCCGCTGCCTATTTCAAGGTCAACGCCGTCAAGTGCATCAAAGCCGTCAAATTTCTTAACTGCACCCTTTAATTTAATCATATATCTGTTCCTTTCGTGTTATTTTCAAGGTATTCTTCAAGGCAAATGCCCTGTTCATAAATTTCCGCTGCCGCCTTTTTGCCGACATATCGGTAATGCCAAGGCTCATAATCGATGCCCGTTATCTCGGTCTTATTCGGTGGATAGCGGAGGATAAAGCCGTATTTATACGCATTTTCCGCAAGCCAGTCATAGATCGTTTCGTTATCCGACTTAGCTTTATCGGCGATGATGTCAACGGCAATGCCAAGCTCGTGTTCGCTCGAACCCACGGGAGCAACTATCTTCTCCGCAAGCTTTTCCGCTTTTCTGCGGCTGTAACCCTCGTCAAGATAAGCGTTTATCTGATCTGTCATCATCTGCTCCTGATCTTTCCTTGTGCGGAAGCCCTCGTTCACTATCGGATAAATGCCCTCGTTCCTCATTTCGTCAAACATCGCTTGGAGGTCGGGATAGATCCGTGAATCGACGCTTTTTCCGCAGTCGAGTTCGACAAGCTCGCCGCTGTATTCGTTCGAGATAATATGCGTTCTGTTCACCAATACAAGCATCGGGTCAGATGCATCGGCGGTTTCATTTGTGCTGACATTTGCAATAATTTGCTGTCTGCGGTAAACGGCATTTCCCGAAAGCACCGCTGCGGCAAGGAACACCGTACATACAACGGCAGGAAAAGCGGAATGTTTATTTTTCCTGTTTTTGCGTTTCATTTTTGTCAAGTCCTTTTTCGTCATAATTTTTTATGCGTAAGATAAGTTCGTCAGCGGTCAGTCCTGCCTTCAGAGCCTCGGCAACAGCCGCATCAAAAGCTGTGAGCGTTCGCTCCTTGATGCTGTCGGTTTGGACGGCGGCAACGAAGCTTCCTCTGCCCTGCAAGGAGTAGATCACCTTGTCACGTTCGAGCATCTGGAACGCTTTTGCGACCGTATTCGGATTAACGCCAAGCTCCTTCGCAAGCTCACGGACGCTCGGGAGCTTATCGTCCTGTTTAAGCTCGCCCTTTATGATAAGCTCGGTTATTCTTTTGTAGAGCTGCTCATAAATAGGAGTGCGCTCCCTGAGGTCAATTGCAAACATTATATCACCCTCTATCTGTATTAACTGTACTACTTGCTGTAATACAGTTATAACACACTTTTCGGCATTTGTCAAGAGGGAGGAGAAATTTTTTTAATTGATAATTGAGAATTGATAATTGACAATTTGCAGTTTACAGTTAATAGTTAATAGTTAATAGTTGATAGTTGATAGTTGATAGTTAACAGTCAATAGTTAACAGCTTTTTTGATCTTGGGGCGGGTTCTGTATTTGCCTGTTTATAAACGGCAAATTATCCGAAAAATTTGTAAGGAACGGGTTTCCCGTTCTGCGGCATAAGATGTTTAAATAAACGAACAGACCTGTTTTCAGTGGAGTAATTCCCTGAAAACAGGTCTGTAATTTTAATTGATAATTGATAGTTGATAATTGACAATTAAAAAACGCCAATTGTTAACTATTAACTGTTAACTGTCAACTTTCCTAACGGGATCGCTGCTTATGAGTATTATTGAAGTACTTACTTTAGGAATACTTATTTGCGATATCATTAAGATACTGCTTGATAGCAAAAAGAAATAACCGCCCTTTGGCGGTTATTCTTTAACACAATCTTGGGAGCGACCGTCTATCGGTATGCTCATGTTATATTTATATTATAAGATTTATATTATAAGGCATAAAAAATGTCAAGTGCTATTCCGCAATTTGTTTCCGACAAAATTATCAATTATCAATTATCAATTGTCAATTATCAAAGTTTGCTCTCTTTTCCGTTGCATTGGCATCGGTTTACCGATTTAGTGCCATAAATTTCATATTTCACATAAAAATAAGGGCGGAATTTCTGCATTTTGTATAAATATGACGAAAAGCGCATATAATGTTGATGCTGCAAAAATTTTTGAGAAAAAATTGGCGAAAATGCTTGACAAATCGGCGCTTTGTGTATATAATTATTAATTGTTTGATGCTGTCTTTATGGGTAATTGCGCCCGGACGTGCATATAAACAGTAATTTTTGGGAAAGGAGATAGATTATGCCTACATTTAACCAGTTGGTTCGTAAGGGAAGAGAGGTTTCCGAAAAGAAATCCACAGCTCCTGCTCTTCAGAAGGGTTACAACTCCAAGAAGAAGATCCAGATCGATCAGAGCGCACCTCAGAAGAGAGGCGTATGCACAGCTGTAAGAACTGCTACACCTAAGAAGCCTAACTCTGCTATGAGAAAGATCGCCAGAGTAAAGCTCACAAACGGTACAGAAGTTACTGCTTACATTCCGGGTATCGGTCATAACCTCCAGGAACACTCCGTTGTTCTTATCAGAGGCGGACGTGTAAAGGATCTCCCTGGTGTACGTTACCACATCATCAGAGGCACACTTGACGCTCAGGGCGTAGCTAAGAGAAATCAGGCTCGTTCCAAGTACGGCGCAAAGAAGCCTAAGGCAGGCGCAGCTAAGTAATAGCGCAGAATACAAAATCTTAAAACAATTGGCATATCATTGGAAGTATGACTCAATGAAACCACATATTGAATGTGGAGTATTCATTTTAATATATATGAATACCTCTGCATTGGACGTGCGTGTCATCGCAGAGATTGTGGAATGAAACGAGTACCTATGATATCATTTCTATGAAGGAGGGAAGAACTGTGCCAAGAAGAGGTAAAATCGCAAAGCGTGAAGTTTTGTGTGATCCGGTTTACAATTCTGAGATCGTAACACGTCTTATCAACAACATTATGCTTGACGGTAAGAAGGGTGTTGCTCAGAAGATCGTTTACGGTGCATTCGACATCGTAGCAGAGAAGACAGGCAAGGACGCTCTCGAAGCATTCAATGAAGCTCTCGAAAACATCATGCCTCTCCTCGAAGTAAAGGCTCGCCGTGTAGGTGGTGCAACATATCAGGTTCCTATGGAGGTACGTCCCGAAAGACGTCAGACTCTCGGACTCAGATGGCTCACGACCTATTCCAGAGCAAGAAGCGAAAGAACCATGAAGGAAAGACTTGCAGCTGAGATCATGGACGCTATCAACGGTACCGGCGGTGCTTGCAAGAAGCGCGAAGATACTCATAAGATGGCTGAAGCTAACAAGGCATTTGCACATTACCGTTGGTAAGACGGCTTAATGCTGCAATTTATGGAGGTTTAATTTATGCCAAGAGATTGTTCACTTGAAGATACAAGAAATATTGGTATAATGGCCCACATTGACGCAGGTAAAACCACCACAACCGAGCGTATCCTTTTCTATACAGGTGTAAACCATAAGATCGGTGAAACTCACGACGGTGCTGCAACAATGGACTGGATGGCACAGGAGCAGGAGAGAGGTATCACAATTACTTCCGCTGCTACAACTGCACACTGGGCAGGTCATAGAATCAATATTATCGACACCCCCGGCCACGTTGACTTTACAGTTGAAGTTGAACGTTCACTTCGTGTACTCGACGGTTCTGTAACGGTTCTCTGTGCAAAGGGCGGCGTTGAGCCCCAGACAGAAACAGTTTGGAGACAGGCAAATAAATATCAGGTACCGAGAATGGTATATGTAAACAAGATGGATATCATGGGTGCAAACTTCTACCACGTTGTAGATATGATGCACGACCGTCTTAAGTGTAATGCTGTTCCGATCCAGCTCCCTATCGGTGCTGAGGACGACTTCAAGGGACTTGTTGACCTTGTTGAAATGAAGGCTTACGTTTACTATGACGACCTCGGAAAGGATATCAGAGTTGAAGATATCCCTGCCGATATGGTTGAAAAGGCTCAGAAATACCACGAAGCTATGCTCGAGGCTGTTGCTGAGCAGGATGATGAGATCATGGAAAAATACCTCGGCGGTGAGGAAATTACCATTGATGAGATCAAGAAATGTATCCGTAAGGGTACTATCGCAAATACAATGGTTCCCGTTGTTTGCGGTACTTCTTACAGAAATAAGGGCGTACAGAAGCTCCTCGACGCTATCGTTGACTATATGCCTTCTCCGCTCGATATCCCTCACATCAAGGGCGTAAACCCCGATACAGGTGAGGAAGAGGAAAGACCTTCCTCTGACGAAGAGCCATTTGCAGCTCTCGCATTCAAGATCGCAACTGACCCGTTCGTTGGTAAGCTCTGCTACTTCCGTGTTTACTCCGGTAAGGTAGATGCAGGTGCAACTGTCCTCAATGCTACAAAGGACAACAGCGAAAGAATGGGACGTATCCTCCAGATGCATTCTAACCACAGAAAGGATATCGATACCTGTTATGCAGGTGATATCGCTGCCTGCGTTGGTCTTAAGAATACAACAACAGGTGATACACTTTGCGATCCTAAGCACCCGATCATTCTCGAATCCATGGAATTCCCTGAGCCTGTTATCCAGCTCGCTATCGAGCCTAAGACTAAGGCAGGTCAGGAAAAGATGGGTATCGGTCTTTCAAAGCTTGCTGAAGAAGACCCGACCTTCAAGACATGGACAGATGAAGAAACAGGACAGACGATCATTGCAGGTATGGGTGAGCTTCACCTTGATATCATAGTTGACCGTCTTCTCAGAGAATTCAAGGTTGAAGCTAACGTAGGTGCACCTCAGGTTGCTTACAAGGAAACTGTCAAGACTCTTGCTGATGTTGATCACAAGTACGCTCGTCAGTCCGGTGGTAAGGGTCAGTACGGTCACGTTAAGATCAAGCTTGAACCTAACGAATCCGGTAAGGGTTACGAGTTCATCAATGCAGTTGTCGGCGGCGCTATTCCTAAGGAATACATCCCTGCTGTTGACAAGGGTATCCAGGGCGCTATGAAGTCCGGTATCCTCGCAGGTTACCCGGTAGTTGACGTAAAGGTTACTCTTTACGATGGTTCTTACCATGAAGTCGACTCCTCTGAAATGGCATTCTCGATCGCAGGTTCTATGGCGTTCAAGGAAGCTATGAAGAAGGCTAACCCATGCATTCTCGAACCTATCATGAAGGTATCCGCTATCGTTCCCGAGGACTTTATGGGAACTGTTATCGGTGACCTCAACTCCAGAAGAGGACAGATCCTCGGTCAGGAGATCAACAACGGAACAGCTCAGGTTGATGCTCTCGTTCCGCTTTCTGAAATGTTCGGTTACTCCAACGACCTTCGTTCCAAGACACAGGGTCGCGGTCAGTACACAATGGAACCGCACAGCTATGTAGAAGTTCCTAAGAACGTTGCTGAAAAGATCATGAACGCAAGAGGCAAGGCTGAATAAGTTTTTTAGTAAAATTTATAAAAAAGCTTGCATTTTCGCTTCAAATCTGTTATTATAGTATTATAATAAATCCCATTATATATTATCTAAGGAGGAAATTCCAATGGCAAAGGCACATTTTGAACGTACTAAGCCCCACGTAAATATTGGTACTATCGGTCACGTTGACCACGGTAAGACAACTCTTACAGCTGCTATCACTAAGACACTCGCTCTCGAAGGTCTTGCAGAGAAGAAGGACTACGCAAACATCGACTCTGCTCCGGAAGAGAGAGAGAGAGGTATCACGATCAACACAGCTCACGTTGAGTATGAGACAAAGAACCGTCACTATGCTCACGTTGACTGCCCGGGCCATGCTGACTATGTTAAGAACATGATCACTGGTGCTGCTCAGATGGACGGCGCTATCCTTGTAGTTGCTGCTACTGATGGTCCTATGGCTCAGACTAAGGAGCATCTCCTTCTTGCTCGTCAGGTTGGCGTTCCTTACATCGTTGTATTCATGAACAAGTGCGACCAGGTTGACGATCCTGAGCTTCTCGAACTCGTTGAAATGGATATCCGTGAAACACTTGACAAGTACGAATTCCCCGGAGATGATACACCTATCATCAAGGGTTCTGCTTACCAGGCTCTTATGGCTCCTGATGACCTCAGCGATCCTGCTTACGCTCCTATCCTTGAACTCATGGATGCTGTTGACTCTTATATTCCTACACCTGACCGTAAGGCAGACCTTCCTTTCCTTATGCCTGTCGAAGACGTATTCACGATCACAGGTCGTGGTACTGTTGCTACAGGTAGAGTTGAAAGAGGTCAGCTCAAGACAGGTGACGAAGTTGAGATCATCGGTCTTACAACTGAAAGAGCTAAGACAGTTGTAACAGGTATCGAAATGTTCAGAAAGATCCTTGACTATGCTGAGGCAGGCGATAACATCGGTGCTCTTCTCCGTGGTATTCAGAGAAACGAGATCGAAAGAGGCCAGGTTCTTTGTAAGCCGGGCTCAATTCACCCCCACACAAAGTTCAAGGGACAGGTTTACGTTCTTAAGAAAGAAGAAGGCGGCCGTCATACTCCTTTCTTCAATAATTACAGACCTCAGTTCTACTTCAGAACAACTGACGTTACCGGCGTAATCACACTTCCTGCTGATAAGGAAATGTGCATGCCTGGCGATAACGTAACAATGGATGTTGAGCTTATCACTCCTATCGCTATCGAAGAAGGCCTCCGTTTCGCTATCCGTGAAGGTGGTAGAACAGTAGGTTCAGGCGTTGTTACAGGTATCAATGAATAATTTATTCATTCCTTTAACATTACGTTTGATTCGTAAGTAAAAATCGCTCTTGTCGAGTGATCGGCAAGAGCGATTTTTTTAATTCGGAATTAGGAATTCGGAATGCGGAATTATTATGGCTGTTTCGGAATTTTGATGAAAAGGGGACAGCTTTTGATAGAGTTGTTCCGTATTTTATAAATTCTCATAAAAAGAAACAGCGCTGCCGAAACCGACAGCGCTGTTTTTGTTTAAATTAAATTATGCTTCAGCAGGAGCGCCAACAGGACAAGTACCTGCACAAGCTCCGCAGTCGATGCACTTATCAGCGTCGATAACGTACTTGCCGTCACCCTCTGTGATAGCGCCAACGGGACAACCGTCTGCACAAGCTCCGCACATGATGCATTCATCTGAAATTTTGTATGCCATAGTATGACACCTCCCATAAGTATTAGGAAATAGGGCTTTCCTATATTCGTCATTATAACATATCAATTGCGAAATTGCAAGATGTATTTTGTAATTTATATAAAATTTAAAATATTTTCGATTAGGACTTGAAATAGTCATCAAAATAAAGTAAAATAATAGTAGTTGATTAAATATAAAGGGGGATCTTGCCGTGTTTGAGTTTTTTTCATCCCTCTCATTGTGCGCAAACCCTCGTTTTCTCATAATATTACTGTAACTATACGCCAAAAATGCTGTGAAATTATCGTTTCGCAGCTTTTTATATTTTTTTGAAGACCCTAAACATTTTTCGCATAGCTTTGCAGGAGGTTTTTTATGAAAAAGGTTGCTATCATTATGGGCAGCGACAGCGATCTGCCCGTTGTCAAAAAAGCGATCGATGAGCTGAAGGCTTATGGCGTTCCCTATGAATGTCACGTTATGTCCGCTCACCGCTCCCCACAGCTCGCAAGCGAGTTTGCTTCAAACGCAAAAGCAAACGGCTTCGGCGTAATTATCTGCGCCGCAGGTATGGCTGCTCACCTCGCAGGCGTTGTTGCAGGTCACACGACTATCCCTGTTATCGGTATTCCCTGCAAGTCCGCTGTCCTCGACGGTATGGACGCACTCCTTGCTACGGTCATGATGCCGAGCGGGATTCCAGTTGCCACCGTTGCTATCGACGGCGCAAAAAATGCCGCTATCCTTGCAGTCCAGATGCTCGCTCTCTCGGACGATGCGCTTGCCGAAAAGCTTGAAAAGGCTAAGACCGATATGCTCGAGGGCGTAAAGGCTAAGGATGCAAAGCTTCAGGCTGAACTTAACAGCTTATAATTTTGTAATAAATTAATGGAGGAATAAATTATGGAAAACATTGTAAAGGCAGAACAACTCTATGAGGGCAAGGCAAAGAAAGTATTCGCAACAAACGATCCCGACTACGTTATCGTTGACTACAAGGACGATGCGACCGCTTTCAACGGCGAAAAGAAAGGTACTATCAGAGGCAAGGGCGTTGTCAACAACAAGATGACAAACTTTATGTTCAAGCAGCTCGAAGCTGCAGGCGTTCCTACTCACCTTGTTGAAGAGCTTTCCGACCGTGAAACACTCGTTAAGCACGTTGAGATCGTTCCGCTCGAAGTTATCGTTCGTAACGTTGCAGCAGGCAGCTTCTCCAAGAAGCTTGGTATCGCAGAGGGTACTCCTCTCAAAAGACCAACACTCGAATTCTCCTACAAGAACGACGACCTCGGCGACCCGTTCATCAATGATTACTATGCTCTCGGTCTTGGACTTGCAACACAGGAGGAGATCGACGACATCACAAAGTATGCTTTCAAGGTAAATGAGTTTATGCTCGGCTTCTTCAAGAATATCGGCATCGACCTCATCGACTTCAAGATCGAATTCGGCAGATTCCACGGCAAAATTATCCTCGCTGACGAAATTTCTCCCGATACCTGCCGTTTCTGGGACAGCAAGACCCATGAAAAGCTCGATAAGGACAGATTCCGCCGTGATATGGGCGGCGTAGAGGAAGCTTATCAGGAAATGATGAAGCGTATTTTCGGAGAATAAGCAATGGGCGGTTTTTTCGGAGCAGTTTCACACAACGACTGCATAAGCGACGTTTTCTTCGGCACTGACTATCACTCCCACCTTGGCACTCGCAGAGGCGGTATGACCGCATATTCTCCCGAACTCGGTTTTCAGAGAAGTATCCATTCGATCGAAAATTCACCTTTCAGAACGAAGTTTGAGAGCGATATCGAGGGAATGAGGGGAAATATCTGCATCGGCTGCATCAGCGACTCCGATCCGCAGCCTATCCTCGTTCGTTCAAAGCTCGGTCTGTACGCTGTCTGCACAGTCGGCATCATCAAAAACAGCGCCGCACTTTGCGACGAGATACTTAACAGCTGCTCGGAAAGCTTTGAAGTAATGAGCAGCGGAAACGTAAATTCCAGCTCGCTCATCGGCGCACTTATCGCACAGAAAAGCTCGATCGTTGACGGCATCAGATATGCGCAGGAAAAGATCGAAGGTTCAATGTCCCTTATGCTCATGACGAGCGACGGCATCATCGCCGCAAGGGACAAGCTCGGCAGACTTCCTATTATTATAGGTAAGAGAAGCGACGGCTTCTGCCTTTCCCTCGAATCGTTCGCATTCCAGAAGCTCGGCTATGAGACTTATCGTGAACTTCTCCCCGGCGAGATAGTAAAGCTCACCTCGGATAAATGCGAAGTGCTTTACGGCGGCGGAAAGGATATGAAGATATGCTCGTTCCTCTGGACTTATTACGGATATCCGAACTCTGTTTATGAGGGCGTGACCGTCGAAACGATGAGAACGAGAAACGGCGAGATCATGGCTGAACACGACATCGAAAAAGGCTGCCTGCCCGATGTTGACTATGTCTGCGGCGTTCCCGACTCGGGAATTCCTCACGCTATCGGTTATGCAAACCGCAGCGGCATACCGTTCGCACGTCCGTTTATAAAATATACCCCGACTTGGCCGAGAAGCTTTATGCCGACCAGCCAGTCTATGAGAAATAAAGTCGCAAAGATGAAGCTTATCCCTGTACACGAGCTTATCGAGGGCAAAAAGCTCCTCTTTGTTGACGACAGCATCGTAAGAGGAACACAGATGCGTGAAACGGTCGAATTCCTCTATGCAAACGGCGCAAAGGAAGTTCATATGCGTTCGGCTTGCCCTCCGATAATGTTCGGCTGCAAGTACCTGAACTTCTCACGCAGCACCTCCGAGCTTGAACTCATCGCAAGACAGATAATCGATGAGCAGGAGGGCGCTGACGGACTTAATTATATCGACGAATACAGTGACACAAACACCGAAAGAGGCAAAATTCTCCGTGAAGAGATATGCCGCCGCTTAAAGCTCACCTCGCTCGAATTCCAGTCACTTGACGGAACGATAAAGGCGATCGGACTTGACGGCTGCAAGCTCTGCACATACTGCTGGAACGGAAAGGAATGATTTCCTATGTTTGATAGTATTCATGAGGAGTGCGGCGTTTTCGGCGTTTATACCCCGAACAGCACCGATGCCGCAATGCAGACCTATATGGGTCTGTATGCACTCCAGCACAGAGGTCAGGAGTCCTGCGGAATAGTTTTGAATGATGACGGCGTTTTCAGTTATCATAAAGACCTCGGACTTGTCCGTGATGTTTTTACAAAGGATATACTTGAATCGCTCGGCAGCGGAACAGCCGCTATCGGTCATGTCCGCTATTCCACCACGGGCAGCTCCAACCGAAGCAACGCACAGCCGCTCGTTGTGCGCCACGTCAAAGGCCCTATGGCTCTTGCCCATAACGGAAATCTTGTAAACGCAAGAGAACTCCGTGAAACCTACGAAATGCGAGGTGCGATCTTCCACACCACTAACGATACAGAGGTCATCTCTTATGCGATCACAGAGGAAAGACTGAGCTGCCCGTCTATCGAGGTTGCCGTTTCCAATGCAATGTGCAAATTGAGAGGTGCATACTCTATCCTCGTTATGTCCCCGACAAAGCTTATCGCAGCAAGAGATCCCGACGGCTTCCGTCCGCTTTGCCTCGGCAGAACAGCTGACGGCGGCTGGCTCGTATCGTCTGAAAGCTGCGCATTCGACAGCGTAGGTGCAGAGTTCGTCCGTGAGATAGACCCTGGCGAGCTTGTAGTCATCGACCGTGACGGTATCCGTTCGGACAGAAGACACTGCGGCAGACCATCTCATATGTGCGTATTTGAATATGTATATTTCGCCCGTCCCGATTCCGTGATAAACGGTGTCAGCGTACATAAAGCAAGACTCCGTGCAGGCGAATTCTTATGGCAGGAACACCCTGTCGATGCTGATGTAGTTATCGGCGTACCCGACAGCGGACTTGATGCAGCACTCGGACTTGCCAACGCATCGGGGATCCCCTACGGAGTAGGATTTATCAAAAACCGCTATGTCGGCAGAACCTTTATCCAGCCGACCCAGACGGAGCGCACAAATTCCGTCAAGATAAAGCTCAATGTCATTAAGGAGACCGTCAGGGACAAGCGTGTTATCCTCGTTGACGACAGCATCGTAAGAGGCACGACCTCGAAGCGTATCGTCAACCTTATCCGTGAAGCGGGCGCAAAGGAGATACACATGAGGATCTCCTGTCCGCCGTTCAGGAACCCCTGCTATTTCGGCACGGACATCGACAGCCGTGAAAATCTCATCGCCTGCAGAATGTCGATAGATGAGATAGCAAAGGAGATAGGTGCAGATTCGCTCGGCTATCTGAGCGTTGAGAACCTTAATAAGGTTGCCGAGGATGCAGGCTGCGGCTTCTGCAACGGCTGCTTCACGGGCGAATATCCCGTTGAAGTTCCCACCGAAATGCCAAAGGACAAATTTGAGTTCAAAATTCATACAAAATAATAATGCCGATCTGAAGATCGTTCCGAATCAGTGCCATAGCGTGCGACCGAAACGGTGGGGAACGTGTTTGATCTGCGTTTTTCAAAAAAGGAGTAAAAAATGAAAAGTTTTTCTGAAAGCTACAAAGAAGCAGGCGTTGACGTTACCGCAGGCTACAAAGCAGTAGAGCTAATGAAGGCTCACGTTGCAAGAACGATGACAAGCGGCGTTCTCTCGGGCATCGGCGGCTTCGGCGGTCTTTTCGAGCTTGACATGACAGGCATCAGCAAGCCTGTTCTCGTTTCGGGCACAGACGGCGTTGGAACAAAGCTCAAGATCGCATTCCTTATGGATAAGCACAACACTGTCGGCATCGACTGCGTTGCAATGTGCGTGAATGATGTTATCTGCTGCGGCGCAAAGCCACAGTTCTTCCTCGATTATATCGCTGTCGGCAAGAACGTTCCCGAAAAGGTAGCCGATATCGTTTCGGGCGTTGCAGAGGGCTGCGTTCAGTCCGAATGTGCGCTCATCGGCGGCGAAACTGCTGAAATGCCGGGTTTCTATCCCGTTGACGAGTACGACCTCGCAGGTTTCTCCGTGGGCGTTGTTGACAAGGACAAGATCTTAAAGCCCGACACACAGAAAGCAGGGGACGTTATGATCGGCATCAAGTCGAGCGGCGTTCACTCCAACGGTTTCTCCCTCGTAAGAAAGGTATTCACAGTAAACGAGCAGAACCTTGCCCGTCATTACAGCGAGCTTGGAACAACTCTCGGCGAATGCCTCCTTACGCCTACAAAAATTTATGTAAAGGCTGTAATGAAGCTCCTCGACACCGTTAATGTCAAGGCTATCAGCCACATCACGGGCGGCGGCTTCTATGAGAATATCCCACGTTCCCTCCCGAACGGAATTTCCGTTAAGATCGAAAGAAACGCTGTTCAGGTTCTTCCTATCTTCAACGTTATACAGTCTGTCGGCAAAATTCCCGAAAGAGATATGTTCAACACATTCAATATGGGCGTTGGTATGACAGTCGTTGTTGATAAGAACGATGTTGACAAGGCTATCGCAGCTATCAGGGCAGCAGGCGAGGACGCTTATGTTCTCGGTGAGCTTGTAAACGGCGACGACGGCGTTATCATCGCATAAATTTGCAAAATAAACGATATTCGGAATTGGTTTTTTCCCGATTCCGAATATTTTATAAAGAAAGAGGTGCGCCGTGAAAAATATAGTTGTCCTCGTTTCGGGCGGCGGAACGAATTTGCAGGCACTCATCGACTCGGAGAAAAGAGGAGAGATAAAGGGCGGAAAGATCACCTGCGTTATCTCCTCAAAACCCGATGCCTACGCACTTGAACGTGCCAAAAAGGCTGATATCCCGACAAAGGTGATCGCACGAAAGGAATATCCCGACAGCGTTTCCTACAGCAAGGCTCTGCTTGAAGCGCTCGACAGCGAAAAAGCCGACCTCGTTGTGCTTGCAGGCTTTATGACTATTCTTGACGAGTGCGTGACGAAAAAATATGCCTATAAGATAATAAATGTCCACCCCGCACTTATCCCGTCATTCTGCGGAGAGGGCTTCTACGGACTTAAAGTTCACGAAAAAGCACTCGAATACGGCGTAAAGGTCAGCGGTGCAACTATCCACTTCGTCAACGAAAAGGCTGATGCAGGCGCAATTATCCTGCAGGGAACGGTCAATGTCGAAAATGACGATACGCCCGAAATTCTCCAGCGCAGAATAATGGAAAATGTCGAGTGGAAGCTCCTCCCGAAAGCCGTTTCGCTCTTCTGTCAGGATAAAATAACCATTAAAGACGGAAAGGCATACGTCAATGAATGAGGAAAAATTTTCGGGCAAAGCTGACGATTACGACAGATACCGCCCGTCCTACCCGACCGAGCTTGTTGATTGGCTTTTTGCGGAAACAAACGCAAAAACAGTTGCAGACATTGGAGCTGGCACGGGAAAATTCACAAAGCTGCTCATTCCGAAAGCGGAAAAGGTCATCGCAGTCGAGCCTAATGACGATATGCTGAAAAAGCTGTACAGAAACGTCCCGACAGCGCAGGTGATAAAAGCTCCTGCCGAAAATACGGGAATTCCCGACGGCTCGGTCAATCTTGTGACCGCCGCAACAGCCTTCCACTGGTTTGACGAGGAAAAGTTCAAAGCCGAGTGCAAGCGCATACTTGCGCCGAACGGCAGGGTCGCAGTTATCTTCAACTCAAAGGTGGCTGACGACCTTATCCGTGAGCGTGACGAGATAAGCCGTATCTACTGCGGCTATAAAGGTCACGCCGGCAAGCGCTCGGACAATGAGGGCGATGCTTTTCTGCGGAACGAATACTTCGCCGAGGTCGAATACAAAGAGCTTGAATTCAGCGTTCCCTACGATGAGGACGGCTTTGTCGGCAACACGCTCTCACGCTCCTACGCCCTCAGACCCGATGATATCGGCTATGACGGCTACGTCTGGGAGCTTCGTCAGCTTTTCAAAAAAATGAACGATTTCGGCAGCGTTGAACTTAAATATAAAGTGACCTGTTATCTTGGATATTTTGATTAAATTTGGAGGTACGAAATGAAAAAACTTTCTATCGAAAACGAGCTTAAAGCAAACGCTTACCCCGGACGAGGAATCATCATCGGCAAGTCCGCTGACGGTAAACACGCTGTAATTGCGTACTTTATTATGGGCAGAAGCGAAAACAGCCGCAACAGAGTTTTTCTCCCGACCGCTGACGGTATCCGTACCGAAGCTTTCGACCCGTCAAAAATGGTCGATCCGCACCTTATCATCTATTCTCCCGTTCGTGTCCTTGACGGTATGACTATCGTAACGAACGGCGACCAGACCGACACTATCTATGACCTTATGAAAGAGGGAAAAACATTCGAGGAATCCCTCCGCACAAGAGAGTATGAGGACGACGCTCCGAACTTCACACCGAGAATTTCGGGAATTGTCTGCAACAAATGCGGAGATTATTCAATGTCTATCCTCAAATCAGCAGACGGCAACCCCGACTGCCGTGAGCGCTTCACCTTCTCCTACGAAAAGCCGCTCAACGGCACAGGTCACTTTATCCATACATATATGGGTGACGGCTCACCGCTCCCAAGCTTTGAGGGCGAACCCAAGCTTGTCGATATGACCGACCTTGACATTGACGCTTTCACGGATATGGTGTGGGATTCACTCAACGCTGACAATAAGGTTTCGCTCTTCGTTCGCTATATTGAACTTGCAACGGGCGAGTCCGACACAAGGATCGTCAACAAAAACGGCTGATAAAATTTGAAAGGAATACGAATTATGAACGAAATGCAGCTTAAATACGGATGCAACCCCAATCAGAAGCCATCGAGAATTTTTATGCAGGACGGCTCCGACCTTCCTATCGAAGTCCTCAACGGCAAGCCCGGCTATATCAACCTCCTCGATGCTTTCAACGGCTGGCAGCTTGTCCGTGAGCTTAAAAAGGCAACGGGTCTCTGCGCAGCGACTTCCTTCAAGCACGTTTCACCAGCAGGCGCAGCAGTAGGACTTCCTCTTTCCGATACGCTCAAGAAAATTTACTGGGTAGACGACCTCGGCGAGCTTTCTCCGCTTGCCTGCGCTTATGCAAGAGCAAGAGGCGCTGACAGAATGTCCTCCTACGGCGACTTTATCGCACTTTCCGATGTCTGCGATGTCTGCACGGCAAAAATGATACAGCGTGAGGTTTCCGACGGCGTTATCGCTCCCGGCTATACGGACGAAGCTCTCGAAATCCTTAGATCTAAGAGAAAAGGCACATACAATATCATAAAGATCGATGAAAACTACAAGCCTGCACCTATCGAAACAAAGCAGGTGTTCGGCGTAACATTCGAGCAGGGCAGAAACGAGCTTCCTATCGACAACGCTCTCCTTGAAAACATCGTAACGAGCAATAAGGATATTCCCGACGAAAAGAAGCGCGACCTCCTTATCTCGCTCATCGTCCTCAAATATACACAGTCCAACTCCGTATGCTACGTTAAGGACGGTCAGGCTGTCGGCATCGGCGCAGGTCAGCAGTCGAGAATCCACTGCACACGCCTTGCAGGTCAGAAAGCCGACAACTGGTGGCTCCGTCAGTCCCCGAAGGTGCTCGGACTTGACTTCATCGACGGTATCCGCCGTGCAGACCGTGACAATGCTATCGATGTTTATATGTCCCACGATGAGTATATGGACGTCCTCGCAGACGGTGCTTGGCAGAACATCTTCAAGACAAAGCCCGAGGTGTTCACCGCAGAGGAAAAGAGAGCATGGCTCGATAAGAACACAGGCGTTTGCCTTGGTTCGGACGCATTCTTCCCATTCGGTGATAACATCGAAAGAGCGCACAAGAGCGGCGTGGAATATATTGCACAGCCCGGCGGCTCTATCCGTGACGACAACGTTATCGATACCTGCAACAAGTACAATATAGCAATGGCATTTACGGGAATCCGCCTTTTCCACCACTGATTTCAAATTCGGAATTATGAATTCGGAATTCGGAATTAATTATGCATATTGCGTGAAAATCGCAGAAAAAAAACGTAGTGGACGGGTCTCCCGTTCCGTTAAAAACGCATTATTTTCAGACTTCGGAATATCTTTCGGAACAAAAAATAATTCCGAATTCCGCATTCCGAATTCCGAATTAAATAAAAGGGGTATACAATCAATGAACAAAAAATTTATGACCGTAACAGCGTTCGCCGCAGCTCTGCTTATGCTCACTAGCTGCGGAAATTCGGACAGCGGCAGTACAAGCGAAACGGAAGCTTCAACAACTGCCATTGAACAGACCGAGGAAACGACTTCACAGGCTTCAACCGAAACAGAAGCAGAGACCGAAGCCGAAACAACCGAAGCCGAGACCGAAGCTGAGGCTGTTTCCGAAACCGAAGAAACAGCTGACGACACAGCACAGCTCACCACTTTCAGCGGTGATTTTTACACTGTCTCGGTAGATACCTCAAAATGGGTAGATTTCAGCGAATACAAGCAGCTCGCTGCCGAAGCCGCAGAAAGCCTTGACAATGGAATTGACCTTACCGCAGAGGATTATAACGAGCTTTGCGATGTTATGTATATGTATTCCGATGTTTCCAAAAGTGCAAATGTGAACGTTGTTTCAACCGATCTTGGCGTTGAAATGGATATGGATGCGGAAGCTGTAGGACCGCTTATGGCTGATAGTTTCGATGCTGTTGAGGGATATAAATGCGACAGCTGGGAGAGCGTGACTGTCAACGGCGAAAATGCTCTCAAACTTGTAATTTCCGGTGATGTTGGCGGAAGCAAGACCAATATGGTTCAGTATCAGCTGATAAAGGGTGGAAAGCAGGTCGTTTTTACCCTTACTGTTGTTGATGCCGAAACAGATGATACGCTTCTTGCGGATTTTGATGCGCTTGTGAATACAGTCGTTCTGAACTAATTGACTGCAAGGTGAATAAGCTCACCATTTTATAAAAAGGACTGATAAAAATGAAAATATTAGTAGTTGGCGGCGGCGGCCGTGAACACGCCATTATAATGAAGCTTGCAGAGAGCAAGCGTGTAGAAAAGCTCTACTGTACCCCCGGCAACGGCGGTATCTCACGCTATGCCGAGTGCTTCAACGTCGGTGCGACCGATATTGACGGAGTTGTCGCACTTGCAAAGCAGCTCAAAGTCGATATGGTAGTCGTTGCTCCCGACGATCCGCTCGTTCTCGGAATGGTAGACGCGCTCAATGCAGAGGGCTTTATGACATTCGGACCGAACAAGGCTGCCGCTATCATCGAGGGCAGCAAGGTCTTCTCCAAAGACCTTATGAAAAAATACAATATTCCTACTGCAAAGTATGAAACCTTTACAGACAGCGCATCCGCTATTGCTTACCTCAAAGAGCAGAACAGCTATCCCGCAGTCATCAAGGCTGACGGACTTGCACTCGGAAAGGGCGTAATAATCGCACAGAACGAGCAAGAAGCTGTTGAAGCCGTTAAATCGATGATCGACGGAAAGCAGTTCGGCGAAAGCAGTTCAACTGTCGTTATCGAGGAGTTCCTCACAGGTCCAGAAATTTCCGTACTCTCGTTCACAGACGGCAAGACAGTCATTCCGATGATCTCCTCAATGGATCATAAGCGTGCGCTCGACGGTGATAAGGGACTTAACACAGGCGGAATGGGAACTATCGCTCCGAACCCGTTCTATACCGAAGCCGTTGCAAAGGAATGTATGGAAAATATCTTCCTCCCGACAATGAACGCAATGAACGCCGAGGGCAGAAAGTTCAAAGGCTGCCTCTATTTCGGACTTATGGCAACACCAAAGGGCGTAAAGGTCATCGAATACAACTGCCGCTTCGGCGACCCCGAAACACAGGTCGTTCTTCCGCTCCTCGATACAGACCTCTGCGATATCTTCGAGGCTGTCTATAACGAAAAGCTCTCCGACCTCAATATCAAGTGGAAAAACGAGTGCTGTTCCTGCGTGATTATGGCAAGCGGCGGCTATCCGCAGAGCTATAAAAAGGGCATCGAAATGCACGGTATGGACGAAAAGGGTCAGGTCGACGGCGTTTTCGTTTACCACGCAGGCACAAAGTTTGAGGACGGTAAGTTCTACACCAACGGCGGACGTGTCATAGGCGTAACAGCAACAGGCGAGACCCTCCAAGCTGCACTCGATAAGTCCTACGAGGGTGTAAAGAAGATAACCTTTGCAGGCGCACACTACCGCAAGGATATCGGACAGAGAGCGCTCTCTAAATAATTCGGAATTAGGAATTCGGAATTCGGAATTATTTTTGCTCCGCAAGTTACCGCAAATCGTAGGGGCGGATTCCATATCCGCCCGATGCATACAAAATGTTTAGGACATTTAAGGCAACCCTTCCATAGGGGACGGATTTCCCGTCCCGATTGCATAAGTGATTTTTTGTGGTAAATATTTTTGTGAAAAATAACCTGTTTTCAAAGTCCAACAATGAAAACAGGTTTTTTATTACGAAAAAGCAAAGCCTAATTCCGAATTCCGCATTCCGCATTCCGAATTCTCAAAAACTTCTCCGCACTGTGAACACTGTTCGCCCCGTCTGCCGCCGCCGTGATAAGCTGCTTCATCGGCTTGGTGCGAACATCACCTGCCGCAAAAATTCCCTCTGCCGAGGTCACGCAGTCCTCACCAGCAATGACATATCCACCCTCGTTCAGCTCGACCAGACCCCTCAAAGGATCGGTCGCAGGTCTTGAACCCACCGCTATGAATACTCCATTTGTGTTAAGGCTTTCTTCTTTACAGCCTACTGCGTAACGAACGGTGTTAACCCTCTCACCGCCAACGATCTTCCTGACCTGCGCATTGAGGATAAAGTGTATATTTTCTGCTTCTTCAGCCCGTCGGCAGAGCGTTTTGTTCGCCCTCAGTTCGCTCCTGCGGTGGATAACATAAACCTCAGCCGCGATCGGAGCAAGGAAAAGCGCATCTCCGAGCGCACTGTCACCGCCGCCTATGACCGTGACGACCTTGTCCTTGTAAAAAGCACCGTCGCAAACCGCACAGTAGGAGACACCCTTGCCCGAAAAACGTTCAAGTCCCTCTATGTCAGGCTTGACAGGCTTCGTACCTGCCGCATATACGACAGTCTTTGCCTGTAAAGCTTCTCCGCTTTGCAGCGTGACCTGATAAAAAACACCCTTGGAAACGACCTTCACGACCTCGCCCTCGATAAATTTTGCCCCGAATTTCTCTGCATGGCGTCGGAACTTCATCCCAAGCTCAAAACCGCTCTCGCCGTACAGCCCGAGATAGTTGTCCACCCGACTGCTGCCCGATATCTGCCCGATGCTTCCGCTTATCTTGTCAATAACAGCAAAGCTGAGCTGCGCACGTCCCGCATAAACAGCAGCGGAAAGCCCCGCAGCTCCGCTCCCGACTACAATTATATCGTAAACCATATCAAAACCTCCTGTCGAATTTATTCTTCCCAAAAAATTTTTAAATATTTCGCCGTTAAATCTTTACAAACTGAAAAAAAAGTGCTATAATAGTAGCAAAATTATCATAGCCGCTCAATACAAGAGGACGTAAATATGAAGATAGAATTTAATCAAAAGTACACAACAGTTGCGTTTTATACAGTCATAACATTCGCAATATGCCTGCTTCTCGTCGTCATCGTCCAGAAGTTCAGCGTTATAAGCGGTGTGCTTTCCTCATTTGCAGATGTGATCGCACCGGTTACATGGGGCGTCGTTATCGCATATATCGTCAATCCGCTGATGATGTTCTTTGAACGTGTCTTTTCAAAATGCTTCGAGCGGAATAAACCTCACAGAAAGCTCGTCCGTTCGCTTAGTGTCGCATTTGGTCTGCTTTCGCTTCTTGCAGTGCTTATTGCGATAGTTGCCGTGCTTCTGCCGCAGGTAGTTGAAAGCGTCATCGGTCTTGCACGGAATTTCAATACTTATCTGAATAATTTTGAGAGCTGGATATACAAATTTGTCGAGGATTATCCCGATATTTACAGCTTTGTCCAGACTCAGTTCAACGATCTTCAGCCAAAGCTGACCGATTTTATCAATGAACTTGTCCCCAGGCTCGGTGAGATTGCTGTCAAGCTCAAGGACGGCGCACTCGGCTTTATCGGCGGTCTTAGTGACTTTATCATCGGCTTTATCGTTGCGATCTATCTCCTTTTCAGCAAGGAAAATTTCATCGCACAGATGCGTAAATTTGTTGCGGCTGTCCTGCCCGAAGGCGGCAAAAAAGCTGTCTACGGCATCGCTGCACGCACGAATAAAATGCTCGGCGGCTTCATCTCGGGCAAGATCATCGACTCAACTATCATCGGTATCCTTACCTTTATTTGTATGTCGATAATGAAAATGGATTTCGTTGCCCTTATCAGCGTCGTTGTAGGCGTTACAAACGTTATCCCGTTCTTCGGTCCGTTCATCGGTGCTATCCCGAGCGCATTTCTGCTCCTTTTCGCCGCTCCGAGACAGGTCATTCCGTTCGTCATTTTCATTTTTATCCTCCAGCAGTTCGACGGAAATATCCTCGGCCCGAAGATACTCGGCGACTCAACAGGACTTTCCGCATTCTGGGTAATGTTTGCCATCTTCGTCGGCGGCGGTCTGTTCGGCTTCGCAGGAATGATACTCGGCGTGCCGATCTTCGCAGTTATCTATTCGCTCGTCCGTGATTTTGTCAATTATCTGCTCGAAAGAAGAGGACTTTCAACGAAAACCTCCGATTATTACGCAGATGCTGTCCCCGTCAATGCGGAGAAAAAGAATATGATGCATAAACCGCTCTCGGCAATGTTCAAATTCAATAAAAAATCAGGTGCGGACGAGACAAATAAAGACACCGAGAATTCGTCCGATGATGAAAATAAAGATTAAGGCTTTCATTTTTTGTAAAGCTTGGAAAGGAAACTTATGGTAAAGGATATCCAGCAGGAGATTTTGAAAATAAAGAAGGAAAAGGGCATAACTATTCTCGCCCATAGCTATCAGGCGGAGGAGATCCAGGAGATTGCCGACTATACGGGCGACTCGTTCAAGCTCTCACAGCTTGCCGCAGAGGATAAGAACGACACCCTCATTATGTGCGGTGTCCATTTTATGGCAGAGACCTGTAAAATTCTTTCACCAAATAAAAAGGTAATACTCTCCTGCCCCGAAGCAGGCTGCCCAATGGCTGAACAGATCTCCGCAGAGGAGCTCGTCCAGCTTAAAGCAATGTACCCCGATTATACAGTAGTTGCCTATATCAATACCACCGCAGCACTCAAAGAATATGCCGATGTCTGCGTAACTTCAAGCTCCGCCGTCGAAATTTGCAAAAAGCTCGATGCAAAGAATATCCTCTTTATACCCGACTGTAACCTCGGTGCATTCGTCAGAGATCAGCTCCCCGAAAAGAATTTCAAACTCATTCAGGGAGGCTGCCCCGTCCACGCCGCAGTCAGCGAAAAGCAGGTCATCGCAGCTAAGGAAAAGCACCCGAATGCACTCGTCCTCGTCCACCCCGAATGTCAGCCGTCAGTATGCAGCCACGCCGATTACATAGGCTCGACCTCGGGCATCGTGAACTTTGCCAAAAATTCGGATGCAAAGGAGTTCATCATCGGAACGGAAATTTCCATAGCCGAGCATCTCCAGTATGTCTGCCCCGATAAGAGCTTCTATCCGCTCTCAAAGCATCTTATCTGCCCGAATATGAAGTCAACAACACTTGTCGATGTCTATAATTGCCTTATAGGAAAGGGCGGACTCGAGATAAATATGCCCGAGAAGCAGATCAAACGTGCATCGGTTTGCATCGATAGAATGTTGGAACTTGGCTGATAAATTAATTCGGAATTATGAATTCGGAATTCGGAATTATTTGCATAGCCTAACTTGGTTTGAGTGATGCGAAGCCAACCAAAAGTTTAGGTAATTCTGTAAAGAATTTAGACTTGATTCAAAGGCTTGCAGGGGTTGAGGGGACAGCGTCCCTCATCGCTCTCCGCAGAGAGCGAAACTCCCTAAACTAACAGCATAAAATCAGTTGCAATAGCGTAAATAATAACAGCTAAAAAAGGCGCAATTCACATAATAAAGGGTAAAACAAACTATGAGAAATCAGTTTGTAAACCTAAAAATGTGAATTGCGCCATTCTTTTTTCCTAAAACAATCTATCCTTGAAGCGAAAATCCACGAACAAAGTGAGTGGATTTTTGCTTCAACACAGTATGAATAAGTTGTGCATTACAAAAGCATTTTAAAACTAAAGCCGCCCACAAAAAAAGTGAACGGCGGTTTTTCATATCTTAGTCAAAAATAACATATCCGTCTTTCCTTGCAACAGGCGAGGGGATGTCACCGTTCGCATAGCCTAAAATGCAGTTGCCGATGCCGACATAGCGGTCGTCAAGACCCCATTTTTTCATAAATTCCTTGCCCTCGTCGGTTCGGAACATCTCCTTTGCACGGTGTATCCAGCAGGACGAAACTCCGAGTGAAGCCGCAGCATTCATAAGATTTCCCATAACGAGCGTTCCGTCCTCGAGATATGTGTGCGAGGAAGTGTCCGAGAAAACAATTACTACCGTCGGCGCACCGTAGAAAGGATCAACGTCCTTACCCATTATCTGTGCGTTGAGCTTTGAAAGCTTTGCAATGGTTTCTTTGTCCGTGACAACGACCATAACGGCAGGCATCTTGTGCATTCCGCTCGGTGCATATTCACCTGCGAGCAGTATCTCTTTCAGAACATCATCGGGGACGGGCGTGTCCTTGTAGGAACGCACACTTCTTCTTGTTGTAAGCGTTTTTATTGTTTCGTTCATAAGATCATCTCCATAAAGCTGTAAAGCAATGAGCTTTACAGTTGACTTACTTTGCTATTTTGTATCCTTTGAAAAACGACGTATCTGCGTCATAACAGAGCGTGTAATGTATAAACACTTTACAGCTTTTCTTCAAGCCTCAACCCCGAAATTTTTGCATCAACACCGTGCTTGTCCGCAAAGCGTACAGCTGCTTCGGTCAGCTTGCCGCTGTTTTTCTCGAAAAGCGAAAGTACGAGCCTGTCCTGCTCCTCCTGCGGAATGAAGCGAAGAAAGTTTTCAAGCACTCCGGGAGCCTCCGCTGCATCAAGCACCGCAGACGGCAGTGGAATATCTGCCTTGTTGACATAAGGCAGGATCGCTCTTATTATTTGCGCATAATCAACATTGTCAATATCAACAGTAAATCTGAATTTCATTTATTTTCTCACTAAAAAAAGAATGAGCAGTCCGAACACAAAATGCGCTCGGACTGCGGAGGTTATGTAACTTTATCAAAGAAGCGACTTGTAAAGCTCGCTGATCTCTTCAACGGAAGTATCTCTTGGGTTGCCCGGACGGCAAGCATCATCGTAAGCCGACTGTGCAAGGAACGGGATATCCTCAGGTTTAACGATGTCCTTAAGGTCGGCAGGAATTCCAACGTCCTTGGAAAGCTGCTTAACTGCATCGATAGCTGCCTTTCTGTATTCCACCTGCGACATTTCATCAACGCCCTTTACGCCCATTGCTCTTGCGATCTCACGGTACTTTTCGCCCGTTGCGGGAGCATTGTATTCCATAACTGTCGGGAGAATGATAGCGTTTGCAACGCCGTGCGGTGTGTCATAAAGCGCACCGAGTGGGTGAGCCATTGAGTGAACGATGCCAAGACCTACGTTCGAGAAGCCCATGCCTGCAACATACTGACCGAGAGCCATATCAGTCCTGCCTTCCTTGGTGTTCGCAACAGCACCTCTGAGGCTTCTGGAAATGATCTCGATTGCTTTGAGGTGGAACATATCGGAAAGCTCCCAAGCGCCCTTGGTGATGTAGCCTTCGATAGCGTGTGTGAGTGCATCCATACCTGTTGCGGCGGTAAGTCCCTTTGGCATCGAGGACATCATATCAGGGTCAACGAATGCAACGACAGGAATGTCGTGTGGGTCAACGCAAACCATCTTTCTGTTCTTTGCGGCATCTGTGATAACGTAGTTGATAGTGACCTCTGCTGCCGTGCCTGCTGTTGTAGGAACTGCAAGGATAGGAACAGACTTGTTCTTCGTGTCAGCAACGCCCTCAAGGCTTACAACATCAGCAAATTCGGGGTTTGCGATGATAATGCCGATAGCCTTTGCTGTGTCCATCGAAGAACCGCCGCCGATAGCGATGAGGTAATCTGCCTCGGCAGCCTTGAAAGCGGCAACGCCCGACTGAACGTTTTCAATGGTCGGATTAGGCTTGATCTCGGAATAAAGTGTGTATGCAAGACCTGCGTTGTCAAGAACATCGGTTACTTTCTTTGTAACGCCGAACTTGATAAGGTCAGGGTCGGAGCATACGAGAGCTTTTTTGAAGCCTCTGCCCTTAGCTTCGTCAGCGATAGCGTTTATAGCGCCTGCACCGTGATAAGAAGTTTCATTGAGGATAAATCTGTTTGCCATTTAAAAGCACTCCTTTTTATTTTTTAGTCTGAAAAGCCTGAGCTTTCCTAAAAATCTGATTTCTGAGCCGTTTTATGCAATTTTTACGGCGGATTCAAACAGAATCGTCGGAATATACGCTGTTCTGTTTAAAATATGTATAAAGTCACCTCTTTTTCGTCTTGAATTATCTATATTATACAACACTGCAAGTAATTTGTCTACAAAAATATATAAATTTACCAAAAATCTTTTGTAAACTTTTTTGTGCAGTTTTCACAAAGTTATCATATTGAAGAACTGTATATTTGGCATACGGAAATATGAGCCTGTGCAGCTTTTTATCGATAGAAGAAATTTCCTAAACGTAAAAAAACTGTTTTAAAAATATTATCAATATGTAAAATAGTGAAGAAATTACTTCCGTTTGTGATAAGGTTGTGATATAATAATTTTATAACTTACTATCAGGGAAAATTTTTCTGTTCCCAATATTCGGAGGATTCAAATGTCAGTCAAAGATGATTTTATCAGCGCAAGAAAAAAAGCATTGGAGAAATATTTCGTAAGGCTTAACGATATGCAGAAAAAAGCCGTTTTCACGACCGAAGGACCTGTCCTTATCTTAGCAGGCGCAGGAAGCGGAAAAACTTCAGTGCTTGTTAACAGAATTGCGAATATGGTCAATTTCGGCTCGGCTTATAACGATACGAACGTGCCTGCTTCGGCAAACGAGGACGATGTGACCTTCCTCGAATCCTATAACGGCGAAAAGGACGAGGAGACTGTCCTGCGCCTTAGGGAAATTGCTGCCGTGAACCCCGTTGACCCGTGGAAGATAATGGCTATCACTTTTACGAATAAAGCCGCAGGCGAGCTTAAGGAGCGACTTGAAACAATGCTCGGCGAGAACGCCGCTAACATCACCGCCGCAACCTTCCACTCCGTCTGCGTGAGAATTTTAAGACGTGAGATAGAGCGCATCGGCTACGGTCACGACTTCGTCATCTATGACAGCGACGACAGCCTCCGTCTGCTCAAATTCTGCTATGAACCCCTCGATATGTCCGATAAGATATTTAACCCGAAGGCTGTCATTACCGCAATCTCCCACGCAAAGGACGACCTCCTCACACCCGAGCTTTACGCAGAGCAGACCGGCGGAGACTATTATAAAATAGGCATCTCAAAGCTCTACACAGCCTATCAGAAAAAGCTTGTCGCAGCGAACGCAGTCGATTTTGACGATATAATCTGCCTTACCGTTCGTCTTTTCACCGAATGCAGCGACGTCCTCGACCATTACAGCAACCTCTACCGCTACATAATGGTGGACGAGTATCAGGACACGAACTATGCACAGCTCCGCCTTGTAACGCTTCTCTCGGAAAAATTCGGAAATATCTGCGTTGTCGGCGACGATGACCAGTCTATCTATAAATTCCGCGGCGCAACTATCGAAAATATCCTTAAATTCGAGGAGCAGTTCAGCGGTGCAGCCGTGATAAGACTTGAACAGAACTACCGCTCAACGCAGAATATCCTCAGTGCCGCAAACGCCGTTATCGCACATAACAGCAGCCGCAACGACAAAAATCTCTGGACAGATGTCGGCGATGGCGATAAAATAACCCTCTACAAAGCTATGGACGAACACGGCGAGGCAAGCTTTGTCGCAGATACGATCACTGAGCAGAACAAGGACGGCAGGGAGTTCCGTGACTTCGCCGTTTTATACCGCACAAACGCCCAGTCGAACGCACTCGAACGTGAATTTACCCTTAAGGGCATTCCGTACCGTGTCATCGGCGGTCTGCGCTTCTATGACCGCAAGGAGATCCGTGATATGATCGCATATCTCTCCGTGATAAATAACAGTATGGATATGCTCCGCTTTAAGCGTATCATCAACGAGCCGAAGCGGGGAATAGGCGATGCGACCGTCTCAATGATCGAGCAGATATCGGACGACCTCGGGATTTCCCCGATAAGCATTATGCAGGACGTAGACCAGTACCCGATGCTCGGCAAAAAGGTCGCTCCGCTCAAAAAGGCAGCCGCAATGTTTGAACGCCTTGCCGTTTTCGCAGCGAACGAACCTCTCGATGAGCTTGTCGATGAAGTCCTCGATGTCACAGGCTACGGCGACTATATGCGCTCGCTCGGTGAGGAAGGCACGACCAAGCTTGAAAATATCGCCGAACTTAAATCCAATATCCAAAATTATATCAACAGCAAGACCGATGAACAAGACGTACCGTCGCTTTCAGGATTTCTCGAAGAAATCTCCCTCTTCACCGATGCCGACAGAATGGACACCACGACCGATGCCGTGAACCTTATGACCGTTCATTCGGCGAAAGGACTGGAGTTCCATACCGTGTTTATCGTCGGCATGGAGGAAGGACTTTTCCCGAGCAAGAGAAGTATGGACACCGTTGAAGACCTTGAGGAGGAACGCCGCCTTGCATACGTCGCAATAACCCGTGCAAAGCGCAAGCTCTATATCTCGCACGCAGTAAGGCGAATGATGTACGGCTCAACATCGATGAATACCATCTCACGCTTCGTCAAGGAAATACCCGCCGAGTATGTCGAAAGAATAGACAACACTGTCCATAACCACGACGAGGAGAGCGAGGACGACAGCTTCATCGTAGCCGCACCGACCTACGACTTAAAGAGCCAGATAGTAAATCAGCAGCTCAAAAAAGCGCAGAAAACCGAAGCCGATTACAGCGTAGGCGAAAAGGTATCGCATAATATGTTCGGCGAGGGCGTTATCATCTCGGTCAAGAAAATGTCCAACGATGCAATGCTCGAGATCGCTTTTGACAAGGTAGGCACAAAGAAAATAATGGCAAACTTTGCAAGACTGAAAAAGCTGTAATGTTGTTTTCTTCCCCCAAAAAATAGCCCTGTTTTCAAAGAATAGATCAAATCTTTGGAAACAGGTTTTTTATTTAGGGAAAATGCTTTGCGGTATCCGTAGCTGCAATTTTGGTTTTTTTCTTACAAAACTATCTTCGTTCATACTGTTTTGAAGCGAAAATCCACTCACTTTGTTCGTGAATTTTTGCTTCAAGGATAGATTTTTGATGAAAAAAGAATGGCGCAATTCACATTTTTTGGGTTTACGAAACTTGATTTCTCATATTTCGTTTTACCTTTTTTGATGTGAATTGCGCCTTTTTAGCTGTTAGATATTGTTCTATTAATGCAAAGCTTTATGCGATAGTTCAGGAAGTTTCGCTCTCTGCGGAGAGCGACAATGGGACGCTGTCCCCTTGACCCCTGCCACCCTTTAAACAAAGCGAAATTCTTTCAGAATTAACGTAAACTTTAGTTGGCTTCGCATCGCCGACAAATGTTAGCTTTGCAAAAATTCCGAATTCCGAATTCCGCATTCCGCATTCCGAATTACCCATCAAATTCTTCTTCCTTGTTATCCAACAAAAATCCGATAACATTGGTATAAAAAAGCTCGGGGTTTAGGTGTATCTTTTCCTTTATTATCTCCGCTTGTTCACGGTCGGGGGCATATATCGAAAAGTGCATAAGCTCCAGCTCGCCGCCGCCTATCGTGCAGTTTACGTTATAACCCGTTGCGGTCTCCGTAATGTCGATCGCTGCTTCCTTGTCACGCTTCTGCGCCGAAAAAAATGCGAACGCCGATTTCAGCAGTCGCTTGCGGAAGTGATAGGGAACATAGTCGTTGTAACATTCCGCACTTTGCCTGCCCTTTTCTTCAAGCCGAAAAAATTTTTCACCGTTTTCTTCAAATTTTGTTACCGCTCCGCTTTTCAGCAGCTCGTCGATAGCCTGGTTGTAGTGGAAATAGTTCACGGCTTCGCTTTTCATCACTATTTCGTAAAGCTCCGTTTCGGAGATCGGCTTTTCTATCTCGTCGAGGAGATAGCAGACTGCGATCTTTACCGAATGGAGCGTGGAAATCTCCGTTTTGAAATCCTGCAAGATCAGAACGCCCCTTTATCAGAAGTTCGGGTAATCGAGCATATGCGAAAGTATCGCAATGTTTGCAGCCGCCTCAACGCAGGGAACAGCTCTCGGCACAACGCAGGGGTCGTGTCTGCCCTTTATCTCGATAACTCCGTTTGTGAGCTTGCCGTAGTCGATGGTCTGCTGCGGCTGTGCAATGGACGGCGTGGGCTTGAATGCAACTCGGAAAATGATAGGCATACCCGAGGAGATACCGCCGAGAATACCGCCGTGATTGTTCGTTCTTGTGAGAACGTGACCGACCTCGTTGACATAGAATTCATCGTTGTTCTGACTGCCGAGCATCGTTGCGACCTGGAAACCTGCGCCGAATTCGATACCCTTTACCGCAGGAATACCGAAAACGATCTGCGCAATGCTGTTTTCAAGCCCCTCAAAAATTGGCGAGCCAACGCCTGCGGGAACGTTCGTCACCGCACATTCAACAATGCCGCCGAGACTGTCGAGCGAACGCCTTGCAAGGTCGATGTCGTCATACATCGCCTGACCCTTTTTGTCGCTGATGGTCGGGAATTTCTTGTGGCGGAGCGCAATTATCTGCTCTCTTGAAATTTCAAGCGGATTGAACTTCGTGTCCTTGATGTTGTGTATCTGTGCAATGTGAGTACCCGTGTAAATTCCTCTGCGTTCAAGTATCTGACCGCAGACAGCACCTGCAAAGCAGAGCGGAGCGGTAAGTCTGCCCGAGAAATGTCCGCCGCCTCTTACATCGTTGAAGCCCTTATAGCGGAGCGCACCCGTGTAGTCGGCGTGTCCGGGACGTGCAAGCTTTGAAATGTTGCCGTAGTCCTGCGAGTGCTGGTCGGTATTGTTTATGAAAGCCGCAAGGGGAGTACCCGTTGTGTAGCCGTTGTGAACGCCCGACATAATGTTCGGGAGGTCTTTTTCACTTCTCTGCGTGGAGGTTGCATCCTTTTTCGGCGCACGTCTCGCCATAAAATTACGAAGCTCCTCAAGGTCGATATGTTCTCCCGGAGGAAGATTATCGATCACAACGCCGATCGCAGGACCGTGCGACTCGCCGAATATCGAAACAGTTATATTGTGATTCCAAAAAGATGACATCATTTTCAGTCCTTTCTTACCGTTAAAGGTCAGTGCAAATTTTTCCGCCAAGCTTTTTAAAATCCTGCCAGAAATCGGGGTAGCTCTTTGAAACAGCCTGCGCATCGGTTATCGTTATCTCTCCGTCTGCCTTTGTCGAAGCAACAGCCGAAGCCATAACGATACGATGATCGTTGCAGCCGTCGATCATTCCGCCCGTGAAAGAGCGGACGGGGTGTATTTCAAGGAAATCATCGCCGTAAACGACATTTCCTCCGATTGCATTTATTGCATCAGCGATCGCTTTAAGACGGTCGCTTTCCTTTATTTTAAGGCGCTTTGCGTTGACTATCCTGCTTACATCTTTGGTGAAGCAGCCGAACACCGTCAGTATCGGAACAAGATCGGGAATATCGGAAACATCGACAGTGAAAGGCTCATATTCGCCGCAGCCGACCTTGCCGTAACCCGACTTTTCAAGTATTTCGCATATCTGCCTGTCGCCCTGAACGGAAGCTTCGCTGAGGTTTCCTATCTCTATCTCCGAACCGAGCGCATTTGCAACGTAATAGAACGCCGCCTGCGAGTAATCGCCCTCAACTGCGCAGTCGGCAGCCCTGTAACGCTGATTTCCCTTTATATTGTAGACGGGGAAGCCCTCGTCCGAAACGCTTTCATCAACTTCAACGCCGAAAACCTTCAGTGCAGCTATCGTCATATCGGCATAAGGCTTCGATTCAAGCTTTGAGGTGAGGATTATCCTGCTGTCCTCGGCGCAAAGCGGCAGAGCGAACAGCAGTCCCGTGATGAACTGTGACGAAACATCGCCCTCAATGTGAAAATCACCGCCGCAAAGCTTTCCGCTCATCGTGAACGGCATAACTCCGTCCGTGTGAACGAAGCTCACGCCCTTTTGTGAAAGCTCACGCTTGTATGGAGTTATCGGTCGGGTAGGGAGCTTTCCGCTGCCCGAAAATTCCGCATCGCAGCCGAGTGCAGCCGCAACGGGAATGATGAAGCGAAGCGTCGAACCACTCTCACGGCAGTTGATCTTCGCCGAAGAAGAGGGAACGCCGATACCTTTTATGGTGTAAACATTTCCGTCATTGACGATCCTTGCGCCGAGCGCTGTCATAGCGTTAACGGTGGCGTCAATGTCCTCGGAGGGGTTCACTGCGCTGACTTCGGAAACGCCGTCAGCGAGTGAAGCAGCGATTATCATTCTGTGGGAAAAGCTTTTGGAGGACGGTGCGCTTATCCTGCCGATAAGTCCCGACGGTGTTATAGTAACGTTCATAGATTCTCCTGTTATTTTTCAAGGAATTCAAGAAATTTTTCAACGGGCATCTTTACAGCAGCCGATCTTCCGACTTCGCTGCAAATAATGATGCTTATGCTGCCGCTTTCACGCTTTTTATCGTTAAGGCAAGCACCGCCGAGTTCGTGCTCGGTAGGCTCGACTTCAACATTCAGCTTGTAGCGTTCAAGGCAGGCGATAAGACGGTCTGTAAGACCCTTTTCAGCCATTCCCTGCTTTTCGGCAAGCCTTGTTATCATTCTCATTCCGACAGCAACAGCCTTGCCGTGAGTGATACCCGTGTAATTATAGTACTGCTCGATAGAGTGCGCAAGCGTGTGACCGAAGTTGAGGAGCATGCGCTCGCCCTTGTCGAATTCATCGGCTTCGACAACATCACGCTTTATCGAAACGCACTGCTCGATGACATTTTCGGAAATTTCTCTGATATTGTCAAGCGTTCTTGTTTCAAGCAGCCCGAAAAGCGGAGCAGACTTTATCATTCCGTATTTTACAACTTCGCCCATTCCGTCAATGAGAAATTCCTCTGGGAGAGTGTCAAGCGTAGCCGTGTCGCAGATAACAAGCTTAGGCTGCTTGAATGCGCCAACGAGGTTTTTTCCCTCGGGCAGGTCAATAGCCGTCTTTCCTCCGACAGATGAGTCCACCTGCGCAAGCAGAGTAGTCGGTATCTGTACGAAGTCAAGACCTCTCAGAAATGTAGCAGCCGCATAGCCCGTTATGTCGCCGACAACACCTCCGCCGAGCGCAACAAGTGCGTCCGTGCGTGAGATGTGCTTTTCGCATAAAAAGCTGTAAATATTGAGCAGCGTAGCCGTACATTTGGAAGCTTCGCCGTGCGGAAATACGAACTTATATACCTCAAAACCGCTTTTTTCAAGGCTTTTTACGACTTTTTCACCGTAGAGAGCATCGACAGTATCATCGGTTATCACCGCAAATTTCTGTGCCTTTGTAACAGCCCTGATGTATTCGCCGCAGCCGTCAAGCATATCCTTTCCGACAATGACTTCGTAATTTATCGAAGCTTTTACGGGTATTCTTGTGTATTCCATTGATAAACCGCCGTTTTCCGACATTTTTTAGGAAAACGTACTCCTTTCCGATGAAATTTTTTAGCCGATAGTTCTTCCGAGATATCCGCAAAGACCGCTGATCTTCTTCATTGTTTCCTTGAACATATCGGGTGTGAGCTGCTGACCGCCGTCGGAAAGAGCAGCCTTAGGATTGCAGTGAACTTCGATCTCGAGAGCGTCCGTGCCTGCAACAACAGCAGCAAGAGCCATTGGCTCAATGAGTGAGATGATACCCGTAGCGTGTGAAGGGTCAGCGCAAACGGGGAGATGTGACTTCTGCTTAAGAAGCGGAATTGCGGAAACATCGAATGTGTTTCTTGTCATTGTTTCAAATGTACGGATTCCTCGTTCGCAAAGGATAACGTTCGGGTTGCCCTCGGACATTATGTATTCTGCGGACATAAGTGTTTCTTCAAGTGTATTTGCAAGACCTCTTTTAAGAAGAATAGGCTTTGTTGTCTTGCCGAGAGCCTTTAAAAGCTCAAAGTTCTGCATATTTCTTGCGCCGACCTGAATAACATCGATCTCGTCAAAGAGGGGAAGATCGGACTGGCTCATAATTTCGGTAACGATAGGAAGTCCTGTTTCAGCCTTGGCTTTGAGAAGAAGTCTGATGCCCTCTTCACGAAGACCCTGGAAGGAGTAAGGGGAAGTTCTCGGCTTGAACGCACCGCCTCTGAGCATTGTTGCGCCTGCTTCCTTTACAGCGTGAGCAGTCGTAAGTATCTGCTCCTCTGTTTCAACGGAGCAGGGACCTGCGATGACCTGAAGAGAACCGTCGCCGATCTTTCTGCCGCCTGCTTCAATAACAGTGTCATCGGGGTGGAACTTGCGGTTAGCCTTTTTGTAAGGCTCCTGTACACGCTTGATCTCTTCGATGCAGTCCTGTGCATAAAGATTGCGCATATCGATAGCCGAAGTATCACCGATAAGACCGATGATGTGCTGCGTTGCACCCTGAATGTGGTTGGTGGCAAGACCCTGCGCTTTGAGCAGTTCGTCAAGCTTTGCAACGGATTCAGCCGATGCGTTGTTTTTAAGAATAATGATCATTTTTCTTTTTCTCCTTAATTCCTTAATATGTAGATTTTATTACAGGCTTTAGTAAACGAAAGTGCAGTCGGGGAGCTGCTCCGCAAGGTAATCCATATCCGCCGCAGGAATGTCAAGACCCTGCATATAAAGCTTTTTCAGCATTATGAGCGAAGCCGCAGGACGGATATTCGTTATCGGATTGTTGCTTATTTTCAGCCATTGGAGCGAAGTCAGCGACATAAGAGGCTCTATCGAACCGATGCTGTTGTTTTCGAGATAAAGCTCGTTGAGGTCGCCCATAGTCGTCAGCGGAGTAATGTCGGAAATGTCGTTGTTCTGCAAATGCAGACCGATCATCCTGTCCATTCCGCTCAAAGCGGTTATACTATTAATATTGTTATCGTTAAGACGAAGAAGTTCAAGCTGCTTCAAATTCGTCAGCGGCGAAATATCACTCACATTGTTGTCGGAGAGATCAAGTGCGCGCAGATGAACCAGTCCGTCAAGAGGGGAGATGTCGCTGATGTTGTTCGAGCGAAGATAAAGGCTCTCCAAACCGACAAGTCCAGCAAGCGGCGAAAGATCTTCGACCTTGTTCTTGAAAAGCGAAAGGTTTTTCAGCTCGGTCAAGCCTTTGAGCGGCGAAAGATCGGTGATGTTGTTCTGATATATCTGAAGCTCGGTCAGATTTACCATGTATTTGAGCTCAGCAATGTCCTCATCGTTCAGATCCATATTGCTCAAAGTGAGCGAGGTAAGCTCCGTGCTGTATTCCTTGTCCTTTATAATAATAGTAGCAGGAAGATCAGCCATGACCTTTTCCTTTTCGGCAACAGCTTCGCTTACCGCAGGATTATCCTTTCCGTTGAGGTAATCATCCTTGTTTTTTATCTTGATGTCGGGAACAGTCTCCGCCCTGAGGGAAGAAACATCATGCTCCAGCGACTCTATCTGCGATAAAAGCTCGGAAACATCAGGCTGAACTTCTTCATCAGCCTTGTCAAGAAACGGGAGCGAGCAGGAGCAAAGCGATAAAGCCATCGCAAAGCAGGAAATAAGGGCAGCTGCTTTAGTATGCTTCATAAAAATCGTCCTTTCCGAAGTAAAGCCGAAAAACAAAACGGCTTTTCCATGCGAATTTATCAAAACATTCATCTCAATTATATACCAAACCCGTCCTAAAGTCAAGTGCTGACGAAAAAAATGGCAGAATTCCATCCCGCAAAGCCGCCGCAAAGCGCAGCCCATCGGCAAAAAACACAAAAAAATCCCCGTACAATTCCTGTACAGGGAATAAAAACCGACAATTTTTTACTCAGGAGACCCGTAAATGTCTGCCGCTTGACAGGTCGGCGCTTCCATAGCCGTATCAAACCGCAGATTAGCCCCTTCAAGAAATGCAGACAGCTCCGCCCCCTCATATTCCCGCAGTAACCCCAGCAAACAACCGTAAATATCTTCTTCGGTGTAGTTTTCGGGGTCAGGAACACGGAGATGACCCGAAATGTATCTGTTATGTTCAAGATCAATAGTATGCAAGCTGTCGTAAGATATACCGAAACTGTTTTCAATAACCTTTTTATATTCTTCTTCGGAAGATATCGTCGTTTCAACCTCATTTCCGTCAGTGCAGATATGGACGGGCGTCTCCAAACCATTGAAAAATCCGCCCCCGTTTGTGCTTACATCCGGCAAACCAACAGCTAACTTGGTGTAGCCAAAGGAGCTGTTGCTTCCACTCGGAGCATAAACAGCTTTGCCGTCAGTCATAAAATCAGAAAAATCGATCGTGTATAAACCATAGCCGTAAAATTGCCCGTCTGCAGTGTATATGCTGTGTCCTCCCGTTCCCATAGTCCCGTGTGAAGTGGTGAATAACTCGGGGATCCCGTCAAAATCAATATCAAGCAGCCGAAGCTCTGCCTCCATAGCTTCAGGGTCAAAACTCTGTATCTCGTGTGCAGTGCTTATAGGAGCGTATGGGATAGGGTCATCTGCGGTTTTGTTATTTTGAAGTGCAGTAAATACCTGTCCTGCAAATGCGTGCGCAATATCTTCAATAGGCAGTGACAATGCAGCATCTGATACGGAAGTGTCGGGAGCAACTTCTGTTTGAGTAGTTTCGGAAGCAGCGGAAACCATTTCAGTCTCCGTAACGTCAGCAATCATCGAACTATCTTCCGTCAAGCCTTCCTGCAAATCATCAACAGCCCTTCCGCAGGCTGTCATAGCAAGACAAGCTGCACATAATAAAAATACCGCTTTGTTTTTCAAATAATCACTCCCAAGATCAAGCTCCATCATCATCCCCCCCAAGAAACCATCGGGGTATCATTATAATACTTGTCCGAAAAGAGTCCAAGCTCACTTTCAAGAAAAATATCAAAATCACCGCAAAGCTTTCCGTCCGTGTTTAATGTAAAAGAAAAATAAAGGTCATCATCATCTTCCTCGGTAGTTTTTGCAAAGCAGTTGTAAGTCACACTACCGTCATCATTTTCGGTATAGCCGATAATGTGAGCGTGTTCATTGCGCAAATGATACATTAAAACAGGTTCATTTCCGTTTACATAAATGCAGTTGTCCCTGCCCGTAAATAAAACATCTATCAAAGAGTGTTCTTTGAATACTTCAAATAATTCATCGGAATAAAAGCTTTTGATGTAGGCTATAAGCTCATCGTATGTATAGTCGGTTATCAGAAGCTTGTAAAAAGGCATCCCATCATATTCAAAATAGTTTTCTTCATTTTTGTCATTAAGGTCATAGTATTGAATATCCTTGTCAAACCAAGCTGCTCCCTCAAAATAATTCCAGTACATTTCAGCATAGCTTTCCGCAAACTCCTGCCCCCTGACAAGGATTTCATCATTTTCGTCAAAGGTCGTTTCGGGGGTTGGTCTTGTCGTGGTGATGACCGTTGTTTCGGTCGGTGCTGTGGTCGTTGTTTCGGGAGCTGTTTCGGTTTCCGTTACTTCCGTGACCGTTGTTTCTTCCTTCGTGCTTTCCTGCACATTGTCAACTGCCTTTCCGCAGGCTGTCATTGCAAGGCATACCGCACACAGTAAAAATATCGCTTTGTTTTTCATATAATCACCATTAACTGATTTTGTGTACCCTTATATCCAAAGTGAAAAATTATCAAATTTCCAATGCCCATCTTCCCAAAGCAGGGTGTAATAATATGTCTCAAGCCGTTCACTTCTGTTATCAACTGTTCGCAGCTGGTGAACGCTGTCATCTGCTTGGTTGAGGAGCTTGTGGTCTTTGAAATATGTCGGTTCATCGCCCTCTATCCATTCGGGATAACAACTGTAAAATGCCTGATGTATAAGCTGTACTTCCGTATCGGAGATCACTTCGATCTGCCAGTCGCTGTCTACATATGTTGCATCTGTTCCTCTGTCGTTTCCATATATATAACCCTCGTCAGCACTTCCGCTCAAATATCCAAGGGAATATACATAATTTCCACGCTCAATATCATCCTCATCGGGCTTAGGTATCTGATCTATAAGATGCCATGTAAATACCTCACTGTATTTTTCTTCCTCTTGTTCCGCATATTCTTCAATGGTTTCATATACGTTTTCATCATTTAACCAAAAAAATTTTGAATCCATCATATAACTTCGTGCTATGCAAATAAGAGGATAAAGTTTTTTTAAAGTGAGCAGATCGGCAGGGTCGGTGATAATATAGCCATCTTTAGGTGTGGGCGGAATCCAGAAATCAAGTTCTTCATCGGGAGCTAACGTTGTTTCGGCAGTTGTTTCGGTTTCTGTCAATATCTCTGTTATTTCGCTTTCGGAAGTCACGGAAACCTTTTCGGTTTCCGTGATTTCTGAAATTGTTGTTTCTTCTGTTATGCTTTCCTGCACATCATCGGCAGTCTTTCCGCAGGCTGTCATTGCAAGACAAGCTGCGCATAATAAAAATATCGCTTTGTTTTTCACATCAATACCACCGTTCAAAATTATTGAATTTCCAAGTTCCGTCCTCAAAAACCATGTCGTATTCAAAAATCTGTATCGGTTCATCATTTTCTTCGCTGTAATATGCAGTGTTTTTCAATGTAATAGAAGTCTCTGCCCGATTGATTATTTCAAACTCATTGTGCAGAAATGTCGGGTTTGCTCCGCTTCCGCCATCAATGTCCACAGTTTGATATTTTGTTGTATCAATATTAAAAATGTCCTCGTCTACCGGCGTATAATTTGGCATATCCACTTGGGAAATCTTTAGCACATTTGCAGAACAATAACATTTAAGCGAAGATATATAATCCTGCGCAATGCCGCTTTCCTCCGAAAAAACTTCATACATTGAATTTAACGCATCATATAGATCGGTACCACCGTAATTTACATAATGCCCATCTTTCAGACAAAATGTTTCCCCGCCGCTTTTGATCAAAAACATATCATAATCTGCTGTATCAATTATTGGCATAAGCTCCTCGACTGTTACATCGTATCCGCTTGTGCTTACAGATTTCGTATTTGTTTCTGTCGATAATGTTGTTTCAGAGGAAAGTTCAGTTTGCTCTGTTGTTATAACTGTTGTTTCGCTTTCGGAAGCAACGGAAACCCTTTCGGTTTCCGTTACCTCTGTAATTGTTGTTATTTCTTCCGTCAAGCTTTCCTGCTCATTATTTGTTGCCTTTCCGCAGGCTGTCATTGCAAGACAAGCTGCGCATAATAAAAATATCGCTTTGTTTTTCATATATCTTTCCTCCCAATACTGCCAAAGCCTCAGTTGTTTTCTGTTAATGTATCACATAATAATCTGTAATTGCAAAAGCCATTATAAGAACAGTCCGCAAATTTCCAATTGCCATTATCATTAACGAGTGAAAAAGTGTATGTCAGAAGCTCCATTGATTCGCCTCCGCCGTCCGAGCCGCCTGCTTCACAGGTATAAGTAACCGTATCACCGTCTGTTTCGTATGAAACTATCTTACTTGAATCATAATCATACAGATCTAAAAGCATATCAACAGCAGTATAGTAAATTTCATTGTTATAGTTTATCAGGGCAATCTCGTCAAATATTCTTTGAGCGTATTCCTCCGTACAAGTCTGAGAGAACCACTTCGTCAATTCATCATAATCTGAAATAACCTTGCCGTCCTCCTTAAAGCTGCATTTAAAGGCATAATTGACACAGGGATATTTACATTCAAAGTCTTCGATTTTATTATCCTTATCAATTATCATCTCGGCAGAAAGAATTTCTGTTTTCGCCTTTAATGCAGAAACGGAATCATATCCTACAGAAATATAGTTGATCGGATTCGCTGAACAACCGCCCAATAGCATTACTGCCAAAATTAAAATTATATATTTTGTTTTCATCAAATCGCCCGTATTCATCGAACTAAACCCTATTCAGTCACCGACAAAGACTGCAAAAAGAACCCATATTTTGTGTCGCCATCCTCATAGGACCGCAGACAGCCGCTTTCGGCAACAAATGTCCGACTTGCAATGTGTTCATCGCCGAAAGCTGCCTCTGTCACATCATCATAATTGATATGAATAAGCCCGTTGTCACGCCTGTATGCGGAAATTGCCTTGTCTGTATCGGGGATAACATTATTTTTATCAAGTTCTCTTGCCTCATCAATGCCGATCTCGGTCAAGCCGTATGGTTTGTATCTGCACTCGGCGGTGTCAAGATAATAGGGAATAACATTAAATGAACCTGCAGAAATTCCAATACCCTTTTTGCATATAAGCCCCGCACCGTTCACATCGCAGTACCACAGCAGATCACCGCTGTCGATATCACCCTTGTATTCGGAAAAAACGACAGCTTCACCATCGATCAGTGACAGAACAGTCGCAGGGTGTGCCATACCCGGAGAGTAGCTGCATATCACAAGAGAATCAACGCCATTTTCGCTGTGTATTCCATAAGTATCGGATAACATTCCACAAAATGGCATTACCAATTCCTCTGTTTTGTCGGTAAAACGCCAGATATCAACACTCGGAGCAGCTCCGTAAGCGATAGCAGCAAGAATATCATCTTCACCGCCGCCATAATTACAGCTTGCGATCAAAACGCCGTCAAGTTCAGTCAGTTTAGCCGATAGCAGAGCATTTTCCGCTGTTGTTTCGTTTTGTGCTGTGACTTCTGCTGTTTGGGGTGGGGAAGTATCATTCACCTTTTCCGAACAAGCTGAACAGAATAATGCCAAGCATATCAAACCTATATATAACCTTTTCATAATATAAAGCTCCGTCCATTTCAAAAAGCTTATCTCACTATATAATAGTACCATATATTTCCTTGAAATGCAATAGAATTTGTAAATTTCAGTCGTATATCTGAAAAATATCCTCCGCACAAAATCAGCACGGAGGATATGATTTAATATAGCGATGGTTTAAGCACCAAGAATTTTATATTCATTCCTGCTCCTGATTCTCATATTCCCGCAGTAACCCCAGCAAACAACCGTAAATATCTTCTTCGGTGTAGTTTTCAGGGTCAGGGACTTCAAGATGTCCCAAACTGCATTTAACATAATTGTCGGGAGAATCTTTTAATTCCGTGTATGTAACGCCGAATTCCTGTTTAAAGATGTTATCAACTTCGGTATAAGTTAAATCGTTGTAACTGTTTTCTTTATTGTTTAAAGTTACGGTAACATTAAACTTGGAATTTTCATCTTCAAAAACACCATTAACAGAAATCTCGGGGGTGCCCTCCGAAAACTTCAGCCAATGCAAACTCTGCTCCGCTAAAATTCCCCATTTGCTATAGCATGAGTCTTCCGCTGAAATGAGCATATTACAAATACCGCAGGAAACATGGTCTGCTAATATCCCTTTTTTACTATACACAGAATAGTTGCCATGCCCTCTTGTATCATGCTGTCCGGCAAATAACTCAGGCGTTCCATCAAAGTTTATATCACAAAATGCTATGATAGAGCAAAGCCCCATATCAAAGGTATCTTTGCCGAGAGCATAGAAATAGTCATCTTTTTCAAGTTTTTCAGTCAAAAATTTTGTATATAGGTCAATCAGTTCCGTATCGGCTGTTGGTTTTGTTGTGATAGCGACCGTTGTTTCGGTTGGTGCTGTGGTTGTCGTTTCGGAAACCTTTTCGGTTTCCGTGATTTCTGTGATCGTTGTAATTTTTTCCGTAGTGCTTTCCTGCACATTAGTTATTGTCTTTCCGCAGGCTGTCATTGCAAGGCAAGCTGCGCATAACAAAAATATCGCTTTGTTTTTCATATCATCACTCTATAAACTGGTTTTGTGTAAACTTATTGCCAAAGCGAAAAACTATCAAATTTCCAATGCCCATCTTCCCAAAGCAGGGTGTAATAATATGTCTCAAGCCGTTCACTTCTGTTATCAACTGTTCGCAGCTGGTGAACGCTGTCATCTGCTTGGTTGAGGAGTTTGTGGTCTTTGAAATATGTCGGTTCATCTCCCTCTATCCATTCGGGATAACAACTGTAAAATGCTTGATGTATAAGCTGTACTTCCGTATCGGAGATCACTTCGATCTGCCAGTCGCTTATCGCATAACTCAGATCAACGCCCCTGTCACCGCCATAACCATTTCCTGCTTCGTCAAGATAACCAAGTGAATATACATACTTCCCACGCTCAATATCATCCTCATCGGGCTTAGGTATCTGATCTATAAGATGCCATGTAAATACCTCGCTGTATTTCTCTCCCTCTTGTTCCGCATATTCTTCAATGGCTTCATATACATTTTCATCACGGAAATAAAAATCCTTATATGAACCTGACATATAATCAAAAGCTTTGCATATAAGCGGATATAATTTTGAAATAGTAAGAGCATCGGCAGGCTCGGTAATTATGTAACCATCCTCAACATCAGACCACGCCCAGAAATCAAGTTCTTCATCAGGGTCTAACGTTGTTTCGGCAATTGTTTCGGTTTCTGTCAATATCTCCGTTATCTTGCTTTCGGAAGTCACGGAAACCTTTTCGGTTTCCGTGACTTCTGTGATCGTTGTAATTTTTTCCGTAGTGCTTTCCTGCACATTATTTGTCGTCTTTCCGCATGCAGTCAGCATAAGGCAAACTGCGCATAATAATACCGCTTTGTTTTTCATATCAATACCACCGTTCAAAATTATTGAATTTCCAAGTTCCGTCCTCAAAAACCATGTCGTATTCAAAAATCTGTATCGGTTCATCATTTTCTTCGCTGTAATATGCAGTGTTTTTCAATGTAATAGAAGTCTCAGCACGATTGGTTATTTCAAACTCATTGTGCAGAAATGTCGGGTTTGCCCCGCTTCCGCCGTCAATGTCCACAGTTTGGTATTTTGTTGTATCAATATTAAAAATATCCTCATCTACCTGCGTAAAATTGCGCATATTTCCTTTGGAGATCAACAACTCATCACCATTGCTATAACATTTAAGCGAAGATATATAATCCTGCGCAATGCCGCTTTCCTCCGAAAAAACTTCATACATTGAATTAAACATATCATAAAGATCGGTACCGCCATAATTTACATAATGTCCGTCTTTTAGGTTGAACCAGTCCCCACCGTATTTTATTATATACATATCATAATTAGCGGTTTTGATTATAGGCATAAGCTCCTCGACTGTTACATCGTATCCACTTGTGCTTACAGATTTCAAATTTGCTTCTATATCTGTATAACTTAATTCATCTGAGTTGCTTGAATTACTAACCTCTGAACTTGTTTCGGTAACGATATCAACATTACTTGTCTGTAAACTCGATTCTTCCGAATCACTCTCATCTGAACAAGTAACTGTTTCTTCAGAAACTGTTACACTGTTTTCTGTATTATCAGCATCACTGTTTTTCACTGCACATGATGATAAAGATAACACAAACAGTAATATCAAAAGAATTTTTCTCATAAATCTTCTCCCAGTTTTATGCAGTAATATCAATGATCAGTTCAATATTTTCACTGCGTTCATAGTATTTTTTATTATTATACTGTTCGCTCAACGGTTTGTTTATCTGGTATTTTTTTTGAGCGGTCGCACAATTGCTGTATGTATATGTTCCGTCAGCAAGTCTGCCTGTACATAAAAGAGTGTGTCCATCTCCTTGGTCAAGAGCTTCCGTATTATATACTCTATAACAAAATGCTCTGCCGTTTTCCAATTCATTATTCATTATCTTTTCCGCATCACTTTTGGAAAGCTCTCTAAGTCTGAGGGCTTCATATTTATTTCCATTCGAGTCTATACCCGGATATACTATACCGGTATATTCTTTTCCATTGACAACAATACTTCCAGCGTATTTGTATTTTTCACACCCCCATTCAATGCTTCCTGTAGCATCATCATTTTGAAGGATATGTGTTTCATCAGCACTAAGTTTATTTGAGTGATTAACTCGCCACATTGCATCCATAGATTCAGAATAGCAACCTGACCATCCATCGCCTCCGTTCCATGTATCTTTTTGACATTTGATCCTGTCACTTTTGTTTACAGACAGATCAATTTGCTTTGTTCCCGTCTTTTTTGAAGATATCTCACGAGAGATATCATTCATTGTTTTGCGCATTGCTGCTCTTTGTTTCGGGTCTTTTGTGTGTGCGTATGCCTTTTTTATGCTTTCAAGCATTTTTTCCTGTGAAGAATTTGCTTTATCTTTTGATACATTTCCCGATGTCGAACCCTTGCTTGACGAATTGTTTTTTACAGCCTTTTTTGTCTGAGCATTAGCAGAATTTTTGGTGCTGCTTTTTGTTGTAGCTTTGCTGTTTGCCGATGACTTTGAACTCTTAGCTGACTGCACGCTCTTTTTCACAGCCTCCGAAGAAAATTCAAACGAATCACGTTTTGCTTTGCTTGCAGTCGGGTTTGACTTGGCTTTTGTAACGGTCTTTGAACTGCTTGCTTTGGCAGTCGTGTTCGACTTTGCGGCCGATGTCTTTGCCTGAGAACTTTTTGAAGCCGTGCTTGTCTTTGCTGTTGATGTCGCCGATGTCTTTGATGGTGTCTGCTTTGCTGTCGGCGTTGAGCGTGTGAATGTGTCACGCTTTGGTGCGGAAGATGTCTGCTTGCTCTGCGTTGGTGCGCTTGACCTTGATGCTGAACCCGAACGCTGAGCCGATGAGGATTTTTTAGGTGCGCTCTGTGTTGAATGTGAGCTGCTTCTTGCTGTGGTTGATGATGTTCTGATTGCCATTTTAATTGCTTCCTTTCAATGTTAAAATAATGTCTGTACAAGCGGAATTATATTCCATAAATGTGTACATTTATATTGTAACATTTTGTCAGAAAAAAGCAATATTGATTTATCACAATAAAATATGTAAATTTTAGGCTATTTTGTCAAATCAATGGGATTGCATCCGATTTATAGTAAAAACGCAAGCCACACAGCAAAGCAAGCTTCCCATCATAACCGAAATATAAAAAACCGAGAAAATGCATCGTTTTTCGCCAAGCCCATTGTCAATAGGGGAGCATACTCCGGCTCTAAGCATATTCTACCACAAAATAACATCTTTTGCAATATAAAAAGCCGAGTTTTACCGAAAAAAGCTTGACCGAAAAGATCAAATATACTATAATAAATAAACACAGCATAAAAACAAACCGCTTTTTGCACAAAATAACCGTCCGATCGCCCGTAAATCCGCATAAAACCAACAAATCTCAGCAAAAATCAAAAAATGAAATGAAAATAGAGAACCGTAGAGAAAACGAGCAAAACAGAGAGATTTAGAGAGATTGAGGGATATATTTTAAAAATTCGGCAAAATGACAATTGACAACCGCCCGCACGCCGTGTATAATAATAAACGTTGTGTCCGACGTGTATCAGAATGTAAGTGGAGTTGCCTGCATTGAATGATATCAGTTCGGCAATATCTACTAAAAATAAAAGGAGAATGACTATGTCAACTTATATGCCTAAGGCTAACGAAATCAGCCGTAAGTGGTATGTTATTGATGCAGAGGGCAAGTCTCTCGGCCGTGTAGCAGCAGCCGCAGCATCAATTCTCAGAGGCAAGAATAAGCCTACCTTCGCACCTCACGCAGACTGCGGAGATAACGTTATCATCATCAACTGCGCAAAGGCAGTTCTCACAGGAAAGAAGCTTGAACAGAAGACCTTCAAGTGGCACACAGGCTGGATCGGCGGACTTAAGGAAACCAAGTACAGCGATATGATGAAGAACAATCCTGAAAAGGCAATGACAATTGCAGTAAACGGAATGCTTCCGAACAACACACTCGGCAGAGCAGCACTCACAAGACTCAGAACCTATGCAGGTGCAGAGCACGAGAACGCAGCTCAGAAGCCTGAAATGATCGAAATATAAGGAGGAAGCCGAAATGTACGAATCTAAACAGCCTTATTTTTATGGCACAGGCAGAAGAAAAAGCTCCGTTGCAAGAGTAAGAGTATACGCAGGCAGCGGCAACGTTACGATCAACGGAAGAAATATCGATGACTACTTTGGACTTGAAACACTCAAGCTCCTCGTAAGACAGCCCCTTACACTTACAGAAACAGCCGATAAGTTCGATATCGTATGTACAGTAACAGGCGGCGGTGTAACAGGTCAGGCAGGCGCAATCCGTCACGGCCTCTCCAGAGCACTCCTCCAGTACGATGCAGAACTCCGTCCTGTTCTCAAGAAGGCAGGATTCCTCACTCGTGACCCAAGAATGAAGGAAAGAAAGAAGTACGGCTTAAAGGCTGCCCGTCGTGCTCCTCAGTTCTCAAAGAGATAATCACAGCCCTTACAAATCACGTATTTACGTGCTTTGGGGCGAGCTTATCACCTCTTTGGTCAACTTTCGGACAACCAATAAAGACCATATTAACCGCTATGTTCTCGCATAGCGGTTATTTTTTATATGCCGTAACTTTTAATCAATTGCTGGGTTGTCATTTATAAGCTTCTGGTCAATTGAAGCAGCAATATTTTTTCATTCTTTCGAGAACATCTGTATCGGGAATCCACGTCCCGTCCGTTTTGAGAACGCCGTTGAGAAGATGAATCTCGTCCTCTTTCGGAACAAGCGGCTCGGAGAAGCAGTACAGCTTCATCGCTTCAAGCAAACGCTTTACAACAGCGGCAACGTTGCTTTTTAAATACGATATAACAACTTCGTAAATTTTGTAAGCAAGAGTTTCTTCGCTGACCTCACCGTCTGCATCGTAAAAACGGTTATTGCAGAAAATGAGCGGATAGTCCGAAAGAAACTCCTTGCAGAAAAGCGGCTCATTCAGCTTTCCGGATTTGTCCCTCCACACAGGTGATAAGGCTTCTTCGGTATTCACACATTCGTTGCTCAATTCGCTCCACCTCCTCTCTCAGCGCAAGGCGTTCTTCCTTTGTGCCGCTGATAAAAACATTGCAAAGATGTTCAATGTAGTCACGCTTTTGCAAGCTTTCAAGAAAGCGTGCATCGGGTTCTTCCGCTTCCGATTTCGGAGCAAATTCCGTCCGCCAATGACAAAGCTCGCTGAAATATTCCGCAAGCGTGAGCCACGCATTGCTTTCCCACTTGGCAAAGTCTTCGGCTTCCTGCTTTTTGCGCTGAATAAGGGTAATTTCACGGCTTGAAATCGGCTTTTCCATATCAAGACCGAGCGAAAAATCCGCATTGATACGCTTTGCGGCTTCAAGCATCGGAATGTCGAAGAGGTTCGCCGCAAGTGCGATAATATCACCGTGTGCACCACAGCCGAAGCAGTGATAATTCTTTTCGTAAAGCTTCATTGACGGCGTTTTTTCGCCGTGAAAAGGACACAGGCACATATTGCCGTGAGTGACATTCAGACCATAGCGCTCCGCCGCCTGCGGAACGGTCACAAGCTCCTTTATCGTCTCAAATTTCGTCATCAAGCCACCCCTTTCATATAGTCGAGCAAAGCCGATTTGCTTATGAGTATCTTTCCACGCTTGCCCTGACCCGTTCTTATGTAGGGTATCTTTTTCTGCGCCACCAGCTGGCGGACTGTGTGTTCCGAAAGTCCGCTGACAGCTTCGGAGCATTCCTTTATCGTGAGCATTTCAACAGGCTCGGCGGAATGTTCGGGCGATATTGCCTTTGGCGGCTCTGCACCGTTGTCGATAAGCTGTGAAAGAAGCGCAACTATCTGCGCCATAATTTCTGTTTTGTTCTGCATTTTCGTTCAGCCTCAATGACTGTGTTTATCGCAATTACTCCAAGCCGTCTCGTCTTATAACTTCGGGGTGATTGCTTATCTCCTGCGGTCTGAGGATTATGTGGTCACGGTATTTTTCAAAATTTTTGAAGAATTCGTCACGCTTATCCCAAGAGATCGTGAGCGAAGTGCCCGTGGCTACACATTATCAACTCAACTAACGCCGATACAGAGCCGATCCATTAAGCCTGTTAGTATACGAATATGAAAAACGACCAAAGAAGAAATCATCTCTCTTTGGTCATCTTTTTTTAGTAATCTGTTAGATAAATAGCAGATTTCTCCGCTGAGCGCTATTTCGATGAATTTATCATACTTTTTTCAGCAATCAGTACATCCATACAATGCTTGTGAGGAACACCGCTGCTATTGCAGTCAAAAATCCACTCCTCATTTTTATGGAACAGCCAATCGTAAAAATACATAAACAGTTCACCCGACTTCCAACTATCCACCACAAACTCGCCTTTTTCCGAATCGGGTGGCAAAGGGATAAAGGGTTTCTGTACGAAAACATTTATAACATTGATACCATTCGGAGTTGTATGTGCTTTCAGATCGTTGACAACGCTTTCACGCAGTTCGTGCGGAATATAATGAAATACGCCGCTTGAAAAGATAATATCATAATTTGTATCAAGCCTAAAATCTCTCACATCTGCTTTGAAAAAATCAATCTTTACACCATTTATATCAGCAAGCTCCCTTGCTTTAGACAAGCCTTGTTCCGAAGCGTCAAAGGCTGTTACATTATAACCGTTTCTTGCGAGAAAAACAGCGTCCTTTCCCTCGCCGCAACCAATGTCCAGCACCTTATATGGTTTTATGGGCGGCATAATTCGCATTATCTCATAACACAAGTCGTTCGGCTTTAAGCCCCAGTAATACCCTTCGGTATTGTAGCGATCGTCATAATCCGTTATCGACTGCGAAGTATAACCGAGCAGAGAGTCTATGGAAATGTTAAGAACAGCTGCAATATGCGGAAGAAGCTCAATGTCGGGGCAGGAAGTATCATTTTCCCATTTGGAAACTGCTTGAAAAGAAACATTCAGCTTTTCAGCTAATGCTTGTTGAGTAAGTCGGAGTGCCTTTCTTTTTTCGGATATTGTTCTGCCAATGTTCATACCTTATCCTCCTTTGTTGAAATTATATCATAGAATACTATAAAGAACAATAACCAACCTGTTGAACAATCAAAATATATTCTATTTATAGTTGAAGATGCAGGACCTAATGTAATCCCGTACCCGTTCGCCGTCCACATTATTGGCGATAAAAAATCTGTTGTTGTGTTCGATTATCCTCTCGTTTATCAAGCAGATTGAAAGCGAACTGCCGTTTACCTCACTTATAGTCCGATACCTCCTTCATTCGCCGCTGCACTTTACCTCTGCGGCAGGGCTATTTTGGGGTATATGATTTCGGGCTATTTTTCCTGCTTCAATCAATAAGGCTATACTCAATAGCCATATTGTTACGCATAGCTTCACAATATCGCATTGATTTAGTGGTAACACCCCTAAGACCCCTTTCGCTTTACCCAACGGTCTTACACCTTGGCAGAAACGGATGGCTTGATTTTTTGGGAAAGTGTTACAATTTTGCTTGACAAGAACATTTCGGAAGTATCATCGGGATCATCGTCCACGATAAAATTCTTCACATAAATTATTGAAGGATTGCTTAATATAATGCCGCAGAGTTTCTCCAATCCCCATTGACATCCGATGAATTTACTGATAAAATAATAGTAGTATATATGACAAAAAGCTCTTGCAGAAAGGTGTGGACGAAAATGCTAAGTGATTTTTACAAGGAATCGAAAAACAGCCGGATATGGAGAATTGATGACTTGGATGAAATAGGATCGCTTTTATTCAGCTTCGATAAGAAAAATATCCTGAATTTTTGGACGGATTATGATAAGCTGTCCTTAGATCGGAAGGCTGTTTTTGATAAGGAATTTCCTGCAATGGCTGAATTAAAAAATCAGCCAGTGAAAAACGGCTTCGACTGTCCCGTTTGCGGAAAGCATACATTTGCCAATAACAATACGGATGAAAAATGTCCTGTTTGCTATTGGTGGAATGATATTTTGCAAAACACCTATCCCGATTATGACGGCGGCGAAAACGAAATGAGCCTTAACGAATACCGCCGAAACTGGCTGGAAGGCGAGCCTTGTAAATAATATAATTTTGCAGCCAAATGCAGAAATTGATCCGAAAAAACTAACCCTCTCCTTGGAAAACACATACAATGCTTATCGAAAGGAAAGTGGCATAAATGATCGCAGATTTTAATAAAGAGCAGATAGATCTACTAAAAAAAGTTGGCGTTCGTACAGATTTTAATTCCGATATGTCCACAGATGAAGTTGAAGAATTTGTGGATAACGTGTCAGAATATATGCAGCTGCACGGAATTTCCGATAATGGGTTGAATGAAGCGGGTCAAATGTGTGAGGATATACTCAACTTGATCGCAGATATATAAATACATAATCAACACGCTTGCCTTGCCTGATCAAAAAAACAGCAAAATTATGGAGGTAACTAAAATGTCAGAAAACATAATTGATGATTTGGATTATATAAAAGATTTTGATGATATGGGTGTTTTTACTTTACCGTTTGATGAATCAGCTCCAATGTATAACATAAGGAAGCTTGACGAATATTGTAAACTGAATAATAAAAAATCCAGTGAACTGACTGACGAAGAATTAAAGATGTTTCAGATAGATTAAAAACGCTTTATGTTTTTAAACAAAGCAAAACAACAGTCTGCTTTTATGCCATAGAGCTTCTTTGCTATGCAGAAATTTTGGCGGCACGTTTAAGAGTGAAAATAAATCGCTGAAAAGTGTTGACAATGCTTCGTAAAGTGGTATAATGAAAGCAGGAAGTGAACTAATGAAAATATCCAATATTGAAAGTCCGATTGAACAATCGCATACAGGGAAAGGAAACCCCAATGCTATTTTGATAATTGGTGTTGAGTTGAATAATCGCCAAAAGAAACTGCTTGATTTCTTATCCGAATATGACAGCAGAGTTTTAGTAAATAAATCAGAGGTCAATATGTCTGATCTTTCTGCTTTCACTGCCGTTACCGGTGATGAGTTTGCAATGTTCACAAAAGGCAACAACAGACTTGTTATAAGAGGAGATAAAAGCGGCGTAAATGTTGATAAGGCAGAGGCTAAAAAATTGGCTTCCGAGGGATTTAAGTGGAGTGGTCACACTCACCCGGGAACAGATTTTCTTTGTATGCAGCCTTCTGACGGTGATTATTCGATTTTGGATAGTTTTAAGCAGGAAATCTCCGTTATATATAATTCAAAAGGGGATTTCAGAACATTTGAAAAGAGGAGGTATTGATATGTGTCAGTTATTTATTGATTGGGAACAGGAAATAAAAGATTATTGTTCTGTTAATGGCTTTGATTTTGAAAAAGCAAAAAAGTTACCGAAATGCTGGGGCAAAAATGACCTTTGGTTACAATACCATGACCCCGACAAAGGTGTTTCCGGTCTTAAAGATGAAGTTCCTGCTCCCATAGTTCTTAAAATCAGCCGAAAGGGAAACAAAATTGAATTTGAACAGACAGAATATACACGAAAATATTTAAGCTAATGATCATATTTTTGACACAAACATCAAAAGTGATATAATATCAGCCAAAGGCAAAAATAAATTCTTACGGAAGTGGTAATATAAAAGTAACACAGAAACAGAAAAAAACTATTCTGTTGAACCTGCGAATAATGGTGCGATGAAGGTTAAATACATTGGCGAAAGCGACCCTCTTGCGCTGCTAAACGGCAAAGTCTACGATGTCATCTCCATTGAAAGAGGTTGGTACAGAATAATTGATGAAACTTCGGAAGATTATCTTTATCCGCCCGAATTTTTTGAAATACTCGAATGAATTAACATACCCGTCCTGCAGCCAAAAATGCAGGACGGCTATTTTTATCAACCAAATACCGCAAAAAAAGAGCCAGCCCCAAAAAGACTGACTCTAATCTTTTATTCCGCAGTAACCTCGATCTCACCCTTTTTCTCACCGATCTTGATCGTCTTGAATGGGTTCGCCGTGCTTGTGATGATAAGCTCCGCAACCTTGTCCTCGATCTCTTCACGAATAACTCGGCGGATGTCACGAGCGCCGAACTTCTGTCCGAACGCCTTGTCTGCGATAGCTGTAAGAGCCTTTTTGCTGTATTTGAGCGTGATGCCCTTTTCTGCAAGAGGATCCTTCATCTCGTCAAGCATAAGCGCAGCAATGTCCTCGTAGTTTTCCTTTGTGAGCGGCGCAAATGTCACGATCTCATCGATTCGGCTAAGAAATTCGGGACGCAGGAAGTCAGAAAGTGCCTTCATCGACTTTTCCTTCGAGACTTCCGACTCGGTCTTGTTGAAGCCGATGCCCGTTGACTTGTCGGTCGAGCCTGCATTGGACGTCATAACAATGATCGTGTTCTCAAAATTTACCGTCCTGCCCTGAGAGTCGGTAACTCTGCCCTCGTCAAGTATCTGGAGCAGAATGTTCATTACATCGGGGTGCGCCTTTTCGATCTCGTCAAAAAGAACCACCGAGTAGGGCTTTCTGCGAACCTTTTCCGTGAGCTGTCCAGCCTCGTCATAGCCGACATATCCCGGAGGCGAGCCGATAAGACGCGATACCGAGTATTTCTCCATATATTCGGTCATGTCAAGTCGGATAAGCGGGTCTGTGCCGTCAAAAAGCTCGGACGCAAGCACCTTTACAAGCTCGGTCTTGCCGACGCCCGTGGGTCCTACAAATATGAACGATGCAGGTCTCCTGCGCTTGGAAAGCTGTACCCTCGTGCGCTTTATAGCCTTGCAGACGAGCGATACCGCTTCGTCCTGACCGATAATCTTCTCACGCAGCTTGTTTTCAAGGTTTTCAAGCTTCTTGTATTCGCTCTCAACTACCTTGCTTGCAGGAATTCCCGTCCAAAGCTCAATTACCTTTGAAAGATCTTCCTCGGTAACATAAACCTTTTCCGCAGCAGCTTCGGCTTCTTCAAGGTCTTTTTTGAGCCTTAAGACCTCAGCCTTTGCATTTGCAAGCTTTTCAAAATCGGGTTCAGCCGCTTCTTCTATCTCGGCAACATTCTGTTCTTCCTTTTCAAGCTCCTTCTTTATCGAATCAAGCCTGCTAAGCTCCGTGCTGCGTATGCTTCTGCAAGCGCAGGCTTCGTCAAGCAGATCGATAGCCTTGTCGGGAAGAAAACGATCGTTGATGTATCGTTCCGAAAGAACCGCACACATTTTCAGCAGTTCGTCCGTGATCTTTACCTTGTGATGCTCCTCATAATACTGCCTGATGCCGAGAAGAACCTGCTCCGTCTCGCTGACGGAAGGCTCGTTTACCGTAACAGGCTGGAAACGCCTTTCGAGCGCACTGTCCTTTTCAATGTATTTGCGGTATTCCTTGAAGGTCGTCGCACCGATGACCTGAACCTCGCCTCGTGAAAGCGCAGGCTTGAGGATATTCGCAGCATTCATCGAACCCTCGTTGTCACCGCCCGTTCCGACAAGATTGTGTATCTCGTCAACGAACAGAATGATGTTTCCCGCATTTTTTATCTCATCGATAAGCGCCTTCATACGGCTCTCAAACTGACCTCTGAACTGTGTTCCCGCAATGAGTGCCGTCAGATCGAGCAGATAAACCTTTTTGTCTCTGAGATTGAAAGGAACTTCACCCTCGGCGATCTTCTGCGCAATGCCCTCTGCGATAGCGGTCTTGCCGACGCCCGGCTCACCGATAAGACAAGGGTTGTTCTTCTGTCGGCGTGAGAGTATCTGTATCGTTCGTGCGATCTCCCTGTCTCTGCCGACAATATGGTCAAGCTTGCCCTCCTCAGCCTTCTGCGAAAGATTGTCGCAGTAGGTGTTGAGCGACTTCATTTTCCTCTGACGGGCGTTCTTGCCCTTCTTTTCGGTCTCCTCGGTCACAGCTTCGCCCGAAGCGTTGTCCTCCTCAGTGCTTGGTTCAGACTTTGCAAATGCCTCAAAGCCCTTCGGAAGTCCTCCCATAAGGTTCTGGAGAAAGTTCGGGAAGCCAGCCGTGCCGCCCTTTTTGAAGAAGCCTCCATCGTCATTTTCGGTGATGTCCGTAAGCTCGTCGGAGATCTCCTCAACGTCCTGATCGGTCATTCCCATCTGCTCCATATATTCTTTTACCTGCGGTATTCCAAGCTGCTTGGCGCATACAAGGCAAAGACCCTCATTGTGATTTTCTTCGCCCTGTATTGCCGTAATAAATACCACAGCAGTCCTTTTCTTACATCTTGTACAAAGCATTTAATGTCCTCCAAACTTTTATTTGAATAAAACCGTCAGCAGAAAGAAGCTCATCGAATAAGCGTGCTTGAAAATATAAGTCTTTTCAATAACACCCGTGTTCAGAACTGAGTTCTCATTTGCCGTCAGCTTTATAAATATGCTGCAAAGCAGCGAAATTGCCATAATTGTCAGAACAGAGTATATAAACCCAAGCACCCCTCCGAAGAATGAGTCGGGCTTTTTTATAGCCTCTATCTTCCGTATAATTTTCACAGCCCTTAAAAGCACCGAAATGATTATGCAAATGACCGTAAAGGTTATAAAGAATATCACGTTTTTGACCGTCGTCAGCATAACGGGACGAACGATCTCCGATTCGATGAGCGTCACAGCGGAGCTTTTTATGTCCTCGGTATTACCGAGTGCCGTCTCCCTGTCAAGCCTGTTTTCTTCAAGGTATCTGTCAGCACTTTCAAGTATCTCATCGGGGATAACTCCCTTCAGGGACTCGGTTATCCTTCCGCAGTATTCTTTGAATATACTGTTAAGTTTACCACTAATTTCATCATTCGTCAAGTCCGTCTGTTCATCCGTTTCTTCATCGTCGGGAAGAATTATCCCGAATTTTTCAAGCAGCTTTTCCTGCGAGTATTCTTCGGAAAGCTTATCAGCCTCGGTTTGGATATATTCCATCACCGACGGCTGAACGACCTTGAAATATACATATTCATAAGTGACATTGCTCACAAATCCTGCAAGCGCCGCCGCAGCGAAAAATCCCGCAAGCGATATCACCATCTGCAGAATACCTTTTTTATATCCCCAAAAGGTGATGATAATTATAAGAAGTACCGTAATTATGTCAAGTAAATGTTCCGATATAAAAGTCATTGCCGTTCCTTAGTTAAAATCTATTTTGTTTATGGTATCATATCCGAGAAGGAATACATTCGTACCCAGCTTCCTGAAATCGTCATAATCCTCCGAAAGCTCCGCATTTGAAACTTCCTCCCCGAGTATATTGTATGCGATAATGTCACGGTTATTGTGAATATATACCTCAGAATCATAAACGTGTATGCTGTTTACGGTGAAATCCGTGTCAAAGGTGTGTTCTTCACCCGTCTCACAGTCAAACGTAACGATCTCGGAGCTTCGCTGCTCGGTGTTGTTGAAAACGAGCGCAGCTATGTTGCTGTTCGAGTCAAACCCCGTAAGCTCACGGGTGTATTGATATGTAGAGATGAGCTGCCCCTCCGTGTCGTATACCGCACTTAAATTATCACCGAAAACAATGATCCTGTCGCTTCCGAAAAGCCTTACCGAGACCGCAAGCGTTTCAAGATATTCCGTCTGCCATATCGGCACAGGGTTTCCTGCATCGTCATGATCTATCTTGTCAAAGCGGTAATAAAGTATCTTTGAAACAAGAACTCCGTCCTTTGAGCCGATAGTTGTGATGTAACAGCCGCCGCTGTCGCCCGTGAACGTTACATCGATAATGCGTTCGATAGAACTGTAATTGAAAATATTTTTTCCCGTTCCGTCGAAAATTTTCATTACCGCAAGGAACTTGTCATCCTTCGTCACGATCGCCGCCTTGTCACTGTCGCTAAGCTTCGCAAGCAGGATAGGGTAGTCCGTGTCGATCTTGTATATGCTCTTGTATTTGCTCATAAGGCTGAAGGAGTTTCCGCCGATGTCGTAAATAAGAGCCTTTTTCGGCGAAACGGTCAGTATAGGGTTCGCCATTGTGTGCTGCTGGGTGAAAATGCTCTTTCCGTTCGTGTCATATACAAAATAGTGCGAGTCGTCAAGCACAGCGATAGCGTTATCAACAGTTTCAAGCTGATATGCCGCACCGCCCTCAATAGCAATAGGAAAATTTCCCCCCGCAAGCTCTGCCGTGTTGTCCGCAACGGGTATCTTCGTAAGAATACCGTCAAGCTTAGGGTACCACGAGCTTTTCGTGAATATAAGCAGAACGACCGCTAAAGCAAGTATGAAAATTATGATGAATTTCTTCAAAAAGCGGCCAAATTTTTTCCTCTGCCGTCTTTTTTTAAGATCGGAAACATCAGTTACAGCCATTTTTTAGTCCTTTCAAGTCATATATCCCCATTATCAGTAAAAAACTCTGTTCAGATAAAGTCCGTAGGGAGCAGCAGTCTTTCCTGCGTAATTTCTGTCCTTTTTGTCAAGGATATCAGCTATCCCGTCGGGCGGTATCCTGCCCTCATTTATAAAGATAAGCGTTCCGACCATTATCCTAACCATATTATACAGGAAACCGTCGCCTTTTACAATAAATCTCACAAAACTTTCATCATTCTGTACGCAAAAATACTCAATTGTCCTTGTGCAGTTCTCCTTTATGTTCGCAGTTCCGCAGAAGGACGTGAAATCGTGCGTACCGACAAAGCTCTGCGCACATCGGTCAAGCAGCTCCGTGTCAAGCTTATACGGATAATGCATCGCAAGATCGGAGGTGAAAGGGTCTTTGGTCGGTCGGTTCAGCATAAGATAAACATATTCCTTGCCGATGCAGGAGTAGCGTGCGTGAAAATCCTCATCGACCTCCTCGCAGGTGTGAACTGCGATATCATCGGGCAGAAGCGAGTTTACCCCCCTTATAATGTTATTGCAGGGGATAGGATGCTCCGTCCTGAAGTTGAAGCAGAATTCGTTCGCATGAACGCCCTTGTCCGTCCGTGAACAGCCGTTGACCTTTACATCACCGTGAGTAAGATAGGACAGACGTTCTTCAAGTATATCCTGAATTGCAACAGCGTTGTTCTGGCTCTGAAACCCGTGATAAGCCGTCCCTCTGTATGACATTGTGCATTTTAAGTTGCGCATAGCTTTCTCCACTTAACCGAAAATAATGATCATAATAATTACCGCATCAAGAAATACGAACGAAAGTCCGAGCGCAGTGTAGTCAGCCGCAGTCGATTTAAGTTCCTTCAAGCGTGTCCTGCCCTCACCGCCGTGATAACAGCGGCACTCCATTGCGAGCGCAAGCTCCTCCGCACGTCGGAAAGCCGAAACGAAAAGGGGAATGAGTATCGGAGTGAGAGCCTTTGCTCTCTGCATAAGATTTCCGCTCTCCATGTCAGCACCCCTGGCTTTCTGCGCAGACATTATCTTGTCCGTTTCTTCAATAAGCGTAGGGATAAAGCGGAGCGCAATAGTCATCATCATCGCAAGCTCGTGAACGGGGAGATGTATCTTCGCAAGCGGCGACATAAGCCTTTCAATAGCATCTGTGAGAGTGATAGGAGATGTCGTATAGGTCAGCAGCGAAGAACCCATAATGAGCGCAATTATTCGTATTATCATAAATACCGATGTCCGCAAGCCCTCATAGGTCACCTTTAAAAATCCAAGCTTAAAAAGCGTAACTCCGTCGAGGAAGAAAAGGTTAAGCACTGTCGTGAAAATTATGATAGGTACGATAGGCTTTATGCTCTTCATCATAAGCTTCAGCGGAATTTTCGAGATAAGGAACGATATAAGCATAAAAACACAGCTTATGAGCAGTCCGAGAAAGTTGTCCGCACAGAAAAGCGAAACGATGAAAACGGCGGTTATTATTATCTTGAATCTCGGGTCAAGCCGATGAATAACGGAATTGCCCGGGAAATACTGTCCGATTGTGATATCCTTAAGCATTTAACGATCTCCTATGTCCTGCAAGGTATTCCTTGATAGTTTTTACAGCGAATTCGGTCGTGTAAACATCGGAACGAATGTCGATGCCCTTTTCACGCAGCGCAAGGAAAACCTTTGTCACCTGCGGAACGGAAAGCCCTATCTTGGTAAGCTCATCAGCCTGCATAAAAACCTTCGGCGGCGTGTCGTAGCAGAAAACCTCTGAATGATCCATAACGAGGATCTTTGTCGCAAACTTCGCAACGTCTTCCATACTGTGTGAAACAAGAAGAACGGTAGACTGCGTTTTTCTGTGATATTCCTTTATCTGTTCAAGAATGATATCTCTGCCCTTGGGGTCAAGTCCCGCAGTCGGTTCGTCAAGAATGAGGACCTTCGGCTGCATAGCCATTACGCCTGCAATGGCAACACGCCGCTTCTGACCGCCCGAAAGCTCGAACGGCGACTTTTTGAGATTATCCCTGCCCAGTCCGAGAAGATCGGTCATTTCGTAAATTCGTCTTTCTATCTCTTTATCATCAAGTCCCATATTTTTAGGTCCGAATGCGATATCCTTGTAAACAGTCTCCTCAAAAATCTGATATTCGGGATACTGGAAAACAAGTCCGACCTTGAAGCGAACATCACGGAGCTTGACTTCCTTGCTCCATATATCCTGCCCGTCAATGATGACCTTGCCTGAGGTCGGCTTGATAAGTCCGTTAAGATGCTGAATGAGTGTTGACTTGCCCGAACCCGTGTGTCCGATGATGCCGACAAGCTCACCCTCTTCAATTTCAAGGTTTACATTATTTACAGCGGTTTTCTCGAATGGAGTTCCTACGCTGTAAGTGTAGGTTAGGTTTTCGGTTTTGATAATTGCCATTAAAGAACTTTCCTTTCAAATGAAATACATTTCACACTAAACGGATAATGTTTTCTGAAGTTGATATGGAACGGCTCAATACGATTGTTTTTTTATTGCTGTGAGGGTAAAAAGGTTTACTATCGGGATAAGCGAGCCGATTATGTAAAGGGCAGTTTTGCCCGTGGTGTATTCGCCCGATCTTTTCATTCGGACTGCGGCACATATCGATATCACAGCCGCAGCCGTGAAAGCCATACCGAACCCGAAGCTGCACATTATCATTCCCAGTATCTGCGGCAGACAGGCTATGACAGCCATTACAGCCACCGTTGAAAGAACATATCCTGCCCCTGCGATAAGAAAAATAAACGTAAAAGGGACAAACAATGCGATAAATATCAGAAAACCGCATACTATGCATGCCGCAAAAGCAATTTCAAGCAGCTCGGGGAGCTTCGGTATTATCTGCGCAAAATAAACGATAAATCCTGCTATGAACAATAACGAGCAAACAGCTATGGTTATTCCCCAAGAGGAAATGTAGCCTGCACACTTTTTCTGATAGTCAGAAGCAAGAGAACCCGTAAGTTCCTTTGAGTATTCGGACAGCTCCTCGGAAAGAGGGTATTTTATTACCTTTACCATTCCGACGATCACTGCGATCGCACCGATAAGCCCGATAAACATCGGCAGAAAAATATCACCCGCAGGCGTTATCAGCGACCTTATGCTTTCATATCCTGCCGTGTCGTCTATGTCTATGTCCGAAAATGCAGCGGAATATTTCCTTTCAACAAGCTTTTCCTGTATAAAAGCGAATATGCCGAGCATCGGAAGCCCCAGCATAAACGCCGCCTTTGCCGCCGTCGGCATAGTCCTTCTGCCTCTCAGCGGAAAGATAACAGCAAGTACAAAATAAGCCACGGTGAAAACTATTGATAAAACCATACTCTTTACCCCCAAAAAAAATGTCATTTACCTGTCAAGAAGCTCCATAAGTGCGTCAACACATTCGTCTGCATTTATAATATGTGTGTCGGAAGGAAGTCCCTCTTTCCCGAGCATATACATAAGCTCTGTCACCTGAGGAACATCAAGTCCGAGCGACTTCATCCTTTCCACCTGCGAAAAAATATCCTTCGGAACACCCTCCATAACAATATTTCCGCTGTCCATAACGATTATCCTGTCAGCAAGAGCCGCCTCGTCCATATAGTGCGTGATGAGAACTATCGTTATGCCGAAATCCTTGTTCAGCTTTTTGATAGTTTTCATAACTTCCTTTCGTCCGTTCGGGTCAAGCATCGCAGTAGGCTCGTCCATAACGATGCAGTCAGGGCGCATCGCAATTATGCCCGCAATGGCAACACGCTGCTTCTGACCGCCCGAAAGCTGGCTCGGCGAGTGATCCTTGTATTCATACATATTGACCGAGCGGAGCGCATCATCAACACGCTCACGCATCTCTTTCTGCGGAACGCCCATATTTTCAAGCGCAAAAGCAACATCTTCCTCAACGATAGTCGCAACGATCTGATTGTCGGGGTTCTGAAAAACCATACCGATATGCTGGCGAATGTCGAAAAGCTTGCTCTCGTCCGATGTATCTATCCCGTTGGAGAAGACCTTGCCCTTAACAGGCGTAAGGATAGCGTTGAAATGCTTTGCAATTGTCGATTTTCCCGAGCCGTTATGCCCAAGAACAGCCACAAATTCGCCCTTTTTTATCGTCATTGAAACATCTTTGAGGATAAGAGCCGCCTCTTCGCCGCTTTCGGGGTCAGCAGGGTAGGAAAACTCAACATTTTCCGCAATAATTATATTTTCCAAGCTTTCGCCTCCTTTTATGTGTTATACAGCTGCCAAAAGCTGTATGCAGAGATGATAAGCAGGAGTATTCCGACAACAATATATGTTATTTTAACAGCTTTAAATTCTTTTCCCGTAAGGGGAGTGCCCATTTTTGATGTAAAGGCTTTTCCCTTGCCGATAATACCTGCAATAATAAAGTAAATTCCGCCAAATAGCGCAAGTACAGCCATTTTTGACCTCCGTTAATTCTTAGTCCAGATCGCAGTAGAGCCGCACGGCAGTGTGAAGCTGCTTTCCTTTACAGGTAAACCAATCTCATCAGCCGTGACTTTTCCGCCGAATTTCGCCGCAACCGTTTCTCCGAGAAGATAAGCCATAACGGACGGCGAAAGTCCCGTCGTGTAGCTGTTCAGAAGGAAGAAAAGCGGATCGTCGCTCAATACTCCCGTGCAGAGCTTTACAAGATCGTAAATGCAGTCCTCAAGCTTCCAGACCTCCTGATTTGGACCCCTTCCGTAAGAAGGAGGATCCATTATAACAGCGTCGTATTTTCTTCCTCGCTTTATTTCACGGGCAACGAATTTTTCGCAGTCGTCAACTATCCAGCGTATAGGCTTGTCGGAAAGTCCCGATGAAGCAGCGTTGTCCCTTGCCCATTGAACCATACCCTTTGAAGCGTCAACATGACAAACCGATGCGCCTGCATTTGCACAGGCGAGCGTTGCGCCGCCCGTGTAAGCGAAAAGATTGAGAACGTTTATCGGCCGTCCCGCATTTTTTATAAGCTCGGACATATAGTCCCAGTTTACAGCCTGCTCGGGGAAAAGTCCCGTGTGCTTGAATCCCGTCGGACGAATGTTGAATTTCAAGTCACCGTAGGAAATAAGCCAGCTGTCGGGAATTTTCTTAGCGAAGTCCCAGTGTCCGCCGCCTTTTTCGGAGCGGTGATAATGACCGTGCGCACTGTTCCAGAGCTGCGTTTTGTGTCCCGTTTTCCATATGATCTGTGGGTCGGGACGGATAAGAACGATATTGCCCCATTTTTCAAGCTTTTCGGAATCGGAGCAGTCGATGAGCTGATAATCCTTCCAGTTTTCTGCTGTTCTCATATTTTAAAAGTTCCTTTCCTGTGCAATTATTCAGCCAAAGTGCAGCGTTCCTTTATCTTGTCGGCGATCTTTACAGCCATATCGTTGATAACATCAAAATGCTTGCCCTCGATCATAACACGGATAAGCGGTTCTGTTCCGCTTTCACGGACAAGGATACGTCCCGTTGTGCCGAGAAGCTTCTGATTGACGGAGATTATCTCTTCGATCTCGGAATCGTTCTTCCACTTTTCTTTCCAGTCGTTAGTTATCTTGACATTTATCATCACCTGCGGATAGCGTTCCATTATCTTTCCAAGCTCGGAAGCCTTGTGTTCGGAGCGCTTCAGAACGGAAAGAAGCTGAACAGCCGTCAGCTGACCATCGCCCGTAGTGGAGAAATCTCTGAAAATGATATGTCCCGACTGCTCACCGCCGAGGTTGTAGTCGTTCGCAAGCATCTGTTCAATGATGTATCTGTCGCCGACTTTTGTCGAAACGATGTTGATGTTGCCTGCCTTTGCAAAGTGAGCAAAACCAAGGTTCGTCATTATCGTAACAACAGCCGTGTTCTTCTTCAAAGTTCCCTTGTCACGCATATCTCTTGCGAAAACAGCAATAAGCTTGTCGCCGTCAAGGATAGCACCGTTTTCATCAACGGCAAGACAGCGGTCGGCATCGCCGTCAAATGCAACGCCAACGTGACACTTGTTTTCGATAACGAATTTCTGAAGCGGTTCAAGGAAAGTCGAGCCGCAGCGTTCGTTGATATTTGTGCCGTTCGGCTTGTCGTTGAGCATAAGAACAGATGCGCCAAGACCCGAGAAAAGCTTCTCTGCGGTAGTGCTTGCCGAACCGTTCGCACAGTCGATAGCGACCCTTATTCCGCTGAGATTGTGGTCGATGGTCTTCATAATACTTCTTATGTAGTCCCATTCAGCGTTTTTGTCATAGGAAATTCTTCCGATGTTTGCGCCGCCCGTGATCTGTTCCTTTATCTTTTCGGGAGTGTCAAGTATAAGTGCCTCGATCTCTTCTTCAATATCATCGGAAAGCTTGAAGCCCTTGCCCGAGAAAAGCTTGATGCCGTTGAATTCCATGCTGTTGTGCGATGCGGATATCATGATCCCTGCGTCAGCTTCTCTTTTCTGAACGAGATATGCAACGGCAGGTGTCGGAACAACTCCGAGGATAACAGCATCCGCACCGATAGAGCAGATACCTGCCGCAAGTGCAGCTTCAAGAACATCGGAGGATATTCTTGTGTCCTTGCCGATAAGGATTTTTGCCTTTTTATGTGATTTCTGAGTAAGCACCATTGCTGCGGCTCTGCCGATCTGCATAGCCATTTCGCAGGTAAGTTCGGTTATAGCAACTCCTCTTGCTCCGTCTGTACCAAATAGTCTTCCCATAATTCTCTCCGATCCGCCGTTTTGCGGCTTAAATATTTATTATTCAAATCTGAGCTGATCGTCATCAGCGTTCGCATCGCTCTTGTATTCATACCCGAGATGCTTGTAGGCAAGCGCAGTCGCACAGCGTCCTCTCGGTGTACGTGAAAGGAAACCGAGCTGCATCAGATACGGCTCGCATACGTCTTCAAGCGTAACGGATTCTTCACCGATAGCAGAAGCAAGCGTTTCCAGTCCGACAGGGCCGCCGCTGTAGCCTTTTATAATCATATTCAGCATACGCTTATCCATATTATCAAGACCGAGAGAATCTACTTCAAGTCGGTCAAGAGCTATCTTGGCAATGTCCTCGGTGATTTTTCCGTCACCGATGACCTCGGCAAAATCACGCACTCGCTTTAAGAAGCGGTTCGCAATACGGGGAGTACCTCTTGAACGCCGTGCAAGCTCGGTAGCACCTGCTTTGTCACAGGCAATGCCGAGAATTACAGCCGAACGCATTATAATGTCGGAAAGCTGCTCAACGCTGTAAAGCTCCAGCCTCATTATAACGCCGAAACGGTCACGGAGCGGCGAGGTGAGCTGACCTGCTCGTGTTGTTGCGCCGATGAGCGTGAATTTCGGCAGATCTATACGCAGCGAACGTGCCGATGGACCTTTTCCTATAATAATATCAAGCGCATAATCCTCCAGCGCAGGATAAAGAACTTCCTCTATCGAGCGTGAAAGACGGTGTATCTCATCGATGAAAAGTACATCGTTTTCCTGCAAATTTGTGAGCAGCGCCGCAAGATCGCCCGGCTTTTCGATCGCAGGACCCGAGGTGACACGGATATTTACGCCCATTTCGTGCGCAATGATAGCCGAAAGGGTAGTCTTGCCAAGTCCCGGAGGGCCGTATAAAAGAACATGATCGAGCGGTTCGCTTCGCTTTTTTGCAGCTTCTATAAAAATCGAAAGATTTTCCTTTATCTTATCCTGTCCGATATATTCCGAAAGGGTCTTCGGACGGAGCGTGACTTCAAAATCGTCTGTTTCGTTCTCTGTTTTTTTAGGAGAAACCATGCGTTCCTCAAAATTCATCTCGCTTGATTCAAGCACGATCCTACCTCCTTAAATTAGCTTTTTCTGTTTGTATTCTTTGGTCTGCTTCGTTGCGGCGATAATGAGCGGAACGGTCATTTCCTGCTCGGTAAGACCGCCATGGTTCGCCTTGTTCATAATTTTAGGCTTTGCATTCATCGTCCGATAGCGAAGCCCGATGTCCGATATCGCACAGGCAAAGTAATCACCGATAAAGTCGAGCGTTTTATTGTGAGTTTTTCCACCGCCGAGAAGCTTCTTGTCGAAAACCTCACGCCTGCTCAGAAGCAGAAAATCCTGTCCGAGAAGATTGGTGAAAGCACGTTCAAAATCAGTCCGTCTGTCCGATTTTACGAAGAAAGACATCGCTCTGCTTTCGATAAAAGGCGGAAGAATAAGACATTCGTTTATCTCGGGTATGCGGTCTATAAGTATCTCGTCGGAAATATCTATCATTCCGTGGTCGGCGGTCACAATGAACAGCGTGTCCGTCACGGACTTATATAAAGCTTCAAGCTTTCGGTTTATGTCAGCAAGCTTTTCCTTTGTTTCATCGGAGTAACAGCCCGTGCGGTGAGCCGTATCATCGGGCGAACACCATTGAACATATGTGAAAGTGTTCTGATTTGTCGCACATATCTTTCCGATAAGCTCGCATACCGTGTCAAATTTTTCAGCGGTCTTGTGAATGTTCCCATTCTCTGCGATCCTGACCTTTGACTGCGATATCGTGAAAGGCTGAACCTCGCCGATTATCGAGCTTGCGATAGACTGATATATCGTTTCGTAAGGCATAATGAATTCCGCTGCACTTGAAATTGCCGCAGGCTGCTTTGTGTATGTGTCAAGGTTCGTGAATACATCTATCGTCCGACAGAATTCCTTGAAGAAAAGCGACCAGCCGAGCCAAGCGTGTTCATTCGGGGAAACGCCGGTGTAAAAGCTCGTCATTGCCGAAGCAGTGGTGGACGGAAAAACAGATGAAAGCTTTGAAACACAGCTGCTCCTCAAAAATGAATTCGACGGCAGATCGTGTTCAAGCATATCATGACCCATTCCGTCAAGAACGATAAGGACAACGTTCTTGTAAAAATTCGACAAATGCTTGTCGAGCGCAGGAACGGTGGGGTACTCATACGGTGCTCTGTAATAATTCATTATCGAGGAGATAACGCTTATTATTGATCTGCTGTAATCGGGATAACAAAGCATAGCAAAACAGTTCCTTTACGAAATTACATTGATGCTGCGATCTTTTTCAGCGCATTCTTTATGAGATCTTCAACGGACATTGACGGGTCGAGCTTTGCAATGACCGAAGCGGCTTCTGCCTGAGAATATCCAAGCACAACGAGCGCAGAAATAGCCTCGCCCTGATTTCCGCCCGAGGAAACAGCCGTGTTGATCTCGGAAATTCCCGTAACGCCCGATGTGAGCTGTTCGTTAGTGATCTTGTCTTTGAGTTCAAGCACAACCCTCTGCGCAAGCTTAGGGCCAATACCTTTCGTCTTGGTGAGAGCCTTGTAATCGCCCGTCGCAACATTGAGCGCAAAGCCCTCGGGAGTCGTGTCGGAAAGTATCGCAAGTGCCGCCTTAGGTCCCACGCCCGAAACGGAAAGCAGCATCCTGAAGCAGTTGAGTTCCTGCTGTGAAACGAAGCCGAAAAGCTCAACAGCGTCCTCACGAACGTTCATATATGTGTAAAGAAAGCAGTCCGAACCTGTTCCCCCGAGCTTTGAAAGCGTCGAGAGCGTAGTCCTGCAAGCATAGCCAACGCCGCCGCATTCCACGACCGCAAGCGACTGCTCCTTGTGGATAAGCTTTCCTCTTACGCTGTATATCATAATGACCTCTCCTTAATATTTAGGGATTTTCACACCGCCGCTCGCATGACCGTGGCATATCGCAATGGCGAGCGCATCGGCAGTATCGTCGGGTTTCGGAACGGTCGCAAGACCGAGTATCCGCCGCGTCATCTCCATGACCTGCGGCTTTTCGGCACGTCCGTAGCCAACAACCGACTGCTTTACCTGCAAAGGCGTGTATTCATATATCGGAATTCCCATATTCGTCGCCGCAAGCAGCGTAACACCTCTTGCCTGAGCAACGTCAATGCCCGTTTTCTGGTTAGTGTTGAAAAAAAGCTTTTCTATCGCCATTACTTCGGGCTTGAACGTGGAAAGAACCGTGTTCATATCATCATAAATCGTTTTTAACCGCATATTGAAGTCGGTCTTTGCCTCGGTAGTTATCGCACCAAAGTGAACGGGCGTGAATTTGTACCCGTCATATTCAAGCACACCGAAGCCGACTATCGCATATCCCGGGTCGATACCGAGTATTCTCATAAAAATATGTTCCTTTCGGCACTGCATAAAACACAGAAAACCGTGTTCCTGCAACATAACAATTTATTATACCATATTCAAAGAAATTCTGCAACTGTTTTTGCAATTTTTTCTGCGTTTTGGGCGAATGCCGTGAAAATTTTTCTCTGCCCGCAAAAATGAAAATTCTGCTTGAATTTGTATGAAAATTGTAGTATAATAAATACATTATATCATTTTTTACAGAGGTATGCTATGGATCTTTCAACTTTAAGAAACAAGATAGACGAAATAGACGGCGAAATTCTGAAGCTTTTTATCGAAAGAATGGACGTCTGCCGTCAGGTCGGCGAGTATAAGAAAACGCACGACCTCCCCGTTATGCAGGGCGGCAGAGAACAGCAGATAATCAGCAATATAAGGGCAAATTCCCCCGACGATCTCAAAGACGGCGCAGCAGTTTTGTTCCAGAATATCATGGATATCAGCAAAAGCATCCAGAATATCGGAATGGCAGCCGAAAAAAAGTGTGAATACAGCATATTTTCCACAGAAAAAGCCGGGAAGATAGCCTGTCAGGGAACGGACGGCGCATATTCGGCGATCGCCTGCAAAAAGCTTTTCGGCGATAAGCCATCGGAGTTCTACCGCAGCTTTGAGGAGGTCTTTGATGCAGTCGAAAGCGGCGAGTGCGAGTATGGACTTCTTCCTCTCGAAAATTCCACCATCGGCTCAATAACCGAGACCTATGAGCTTATGGGCAAAAGACAGTTTTTCATAAATTCGCTCGTCAGAGTTGAAATAACCCATTGCCTTGCCGCAAAAAAGGGAACAAAGCTCTCCGACGTGAATAAGGTCTATTCCAAAAACGAAGCGCTCTCCCAGTGTTCAAAATTCCTGAAAGACAGCGGTTTTGAAACCTGCGATTTTGCGAATACGGCGCTCTCGGCGGAGTTCGTCTCCAACAGCAGCGAGCCTATCGCCTGTATCTGCTCGGAAAGCTGCGCAGAACTGCTTGGATTGGAAATTTTAAGCAGAAATATAGCTGATGCACAGCCGAACTATACACGCTTTATCTGCTTCTCGAAAAATCTTACCGTCAACAGTGACTGCGATATCGTGTCCGTCCTCCTCACAGTTCCGCATACAAAGGGCGCACTCAACCGCCTGCTCACAAAATTCTCTGTAAATGGCATCAACCTAACAAAGATCGAGAGCAAAAGCATCGCAGGCAGCGACTTTGAGTTTATGTTCTTCCTCGATTTTGTCGGAAACTGCCTTGATGCAAAGGTAACGGCTTTGCTTGACGACCTGAAAAAAGAGATGAGTTCGTTCCGCCTGCTCGGAAATTTCAGGGAAATGCTCTGATGTCTTGTCAAGCAAACAACCTTTACATATACCCGAAAGGAATGACAATATAAAATGTCCGAAATAACGGTGTCTGCAATAATCGCCTGCGCAGGCAGCTTTTCCCGAATGAACGGCGTGAATAAACAGCTTCTCGAACTCGGCGGTATACCCGTTGCAGTCCGCTCAATGCTCGCCTTTGAACAACTCGATGAGGTGACGGAAATAATAGTTTCAGCCCGTGAAAACGAGATCGACGAGTATAAAAAGCTTGCCGAAAAGCACGGCGTAACAAAGCTCAAAGCCGTCGTGAAGGGCGGCGAAACACGCCAGCAGTCTATTTTCAATGCATATAGAGAAGCATCCAAGGAAACAAGATATGTCGCAGTCCACGACGGCGCAAGACCGCTTGTTTCTCCCGAAAATATAAAGCAGTGCATAAGGGACGCTTCGATTTTCGGCGGAGCAGTCCTCGGTGTTCCCGTAAAGGACACAATTAAGAACGTTGACGGCGGTCTTATAACGGATACGCCCGACCGAAGAAAGCTTTACATCACGCAGACTCCGCAGATATTCCGCAAGGATATCTATGTAAAGGGAATTAACTTTGCACTCAGCCACGAGCTTGATTTCACCGATGACTGCCAGCTTGCCGAAGCAGTCGGCGCAAAGGTCGCAATGACCGAGTCAAGCTATCGCAATATAAAAATAACAACACCCGAAGATATCGCCGTTGCGGAGATACTTCTGAAAGGAAATTCGTAACTATGTTCAGAATAGGTCACGGCTATGATGTTCACCGTCTTACCGAGGGAAGAAGGCTTATCCTCGGCGGAGTGGATATCCCATACGAAAAGGGGCTGCTCGGACATTCCGATGCAGATGTGCTCGTTCACGCAATAATGGATTCCATACTCGGTGCGCTCGCCCTCGGCGATATAGGAAAGCTTTTCCCCGATAACGACAGCGCATATAAAGGCGCAGACAGCATAAAGCTTCTGGAGAAGGTAATAAGCATAGCCGAAGAAAAAGGCTTCACTGTCGGAAATATCGATTCGACTATACTGTGCCAAGCACCAAAGCTCGCAGGATCTATCGACAGTATGCGTGAGAATATAGCCAAAGCCTGCAATACCGATATCGAAAACATAAGCGTGAAAGCCACGACCGAGGAAAAGCTCGGCTTCACAGGCAGCGGAGAGGGAATAGCCGCCCACGCCGTCTGCATAATGGAAAAGATGAAGTAATATTAGCTTTTTCACTCTCATATAATGCAATAAACAAGCCTATTTGGGAGGAAAAAACTATGGTTTCTGCAAAGCATAAAAGGAAGTTTACCGCTGCTGTCGCTCTCGCAGCGGTATGTATTTTTACAGGAACGATATTGTACGCAAGATCAAAACTGGAAAACGCCGTGCTGACCTCAGCCGAACTGACGGGACAGAAAATGATCGTACTTGATGCAGGACACGGCGGCATGGACGGCGGCTGTTCAAGCGCAGACGGCAAGACCGAAAAGGGGATAAACCTAAATATCCTGCTCTCCGTCCGTGATATGGCAAGGCTGTTCGGCTATAACGTCGAAGCTACACGCATAAAGGATATCTCTATACACGATAAGGGCGTTGAGGGTCTGCGCAATCAGAAGATCTCCGATATGGAGAACCGTCTTGCGCTCTTTAATAAATATCCCGACTGCGTTTGCGTTTCTATCCATCAGAACACCTTTACCGACCCGAAATACAGCGGTGCGCAGATGTTCTATTCGGATAAAAACGAGGAAAGCGAGCGCCTTGCAGGTATTATGAAAAACAGGTTCGTGACAAATCTTCAGCCCGATAACGAGCGTGAAACAAAGCTTTGCAAGGACGAACTGTACCTCTGCTATTACTGCAATAACCCAGCCGTAATGGTCGAGTGCGGATTTCTCTCCAACCCCGATGAAGCTGCAAAGCTTACGAATAAGGACTATCAGCAGCAGGTCGCTTTCACAGTTTTTTCGGGAATAAATGAATTCATTACAACGGAATAAAGCCTGACCCGAGCAGGTCATAAAGCTTATTTCGGAAAGGAAAATAAAATGGCAGGAAAGTCCAAAATAGTATATGTTTGCTCGGAGTGCGGCTTTGAATGTTCAAAGTGGAACGGTAAATGCCCCTCCTGCGGCGAATGGAATACCCTTGAAGAGCAGGAAGTGCAGTCTGCACCGAAAGGTTCTTCACTTAAAAGTGCGTCAGGGTCGGTGAGCCGTGACCTTTCTTCGCAGATAAAAGACCTCACGCAGATAGGAACGGACGATGAGATACGCTATTCAACGGGAATAAGCGAGCTTGACCGTGTCCTCGGCGGAGGTCTTGTAAAGGGTTCGCTTGTGCTTCTCGGCGGCGAGCCGGGTATAGGTAAATCAACGCTCCTTTTGCAGATTTGTAAATATCTCGGCGAGGAGCATTCGATACTTTATATTTCAGGAGAAGAAAGTGTCCGTCAGATAAAGCTCCGTGCCGCACGACTGGGCGTTGATACTCCAAACCTGTACATTTTATCAACAAATGACGCAGGTGCAGCCTCCGATACGATAATATCGAGCAAACCCGAAATTGCGATAATCGACTCTATTCAAACGATGACTTTGAGCGAGATAAACAGCACATCGGGCAGCATTTCGCAGGTCAGGGAGTGTACGAACCTGTTTATGCGAACGGCAAAATCAGAGGAAATTCCTATCTTTATTGTCAGCCATGTAAACAAGGACGGTGCTATCGCAGGTCCAAAGGTAATGGAGCATATCGTTGACGCAGTCCTCTATTTTGAGGGCGAAAGACACCTCAGCTACCGACTTCTCCGTGCCGTGAAAAACCGTTATGGCTCAACGAATGAGATCGGCGTCTTTGAAATGGGCAATTCGGGACTTGAGGAGGTCGAAAATCCGTCTGCAATGCTGCTTTCGGGCAGACCTGAGGGAGTTTCGGGCTGCTGCGTTGCCTGCATAATGGAGGGCAGCCGACCGATACTTGCCGAAGTCCAGGCTCTTGTCACAAAAAGCGGCTTTTCAGCTCCGAGAAGAACTGTCACGGGATTTGACTATAACCGCCTTGCAATGATAATCGCAGTTCTTGAAAAACGTGCGGGAATGTTCTTCGGAACGCTCGATGTTTTTTTGAATGTTGTCGGCGGTTTTAGGCTTGACGAAACGGCAGGCGACTTGTCGGTCGCACTTGCGTTGTACAGCGGCTTCTATGATACCGTTCTCGACAAGAAAATGATAGCATTTGGCGAGATCGGACTTGGCGGCGAGATACGAAGCGTGGCGAATATCCCACAGCGTATTCGTGAAGCGGAGCGTCTCGGCTTTGAACACTGCATTATCCCGAAACAGTCAATGAAGCTTATCGACAGGGAAAATACCAAGATAAGAGTAACGGGCGTTTCCTCAGTAAAACAAGCGTTCTTTGTTATCAGAAACAACAATGATGAAAAATCCGAATAAATTATATCGGCATATAAAAAATACAGCTTACTTTTTTGTTTTGGAAAGTAAGCTGTATTTTTTTTATTTTGCTTTCTGAACAGACTCACGCTGAATAAGCCGATAATTCAGCTTTATGTGCCTGCCCTTTTTCTGATTTTGCTTTATGTTTTTCACAAGCTCATTTATCACAGTTTTGCCTATTTCAAATGCAGGCTGTTCAATTGTTGTGATGCCGGGATTGTAAAGCTCGCACATCTGAATATTGTCGAAACCGCAAACGGAAATGTCCTCGCCGATCTTATAGCCGCTCGATATCGCTTTTTTCATCGTTCCTGCCGCAAGCAGATCGGATATGCAGAATATCGCCGTCGGAGGCTCGGGGAGGGCCATAAACTGCTCGAATGCCTTTCCGCCGTTGTAAGGGTCGTATGTTCCCCGATAGATATATTCTTCCCTTACGGGGATATCAAATTCGTTCAAAGCTTTTATATAGCCGTGTTCTCTGTCCTTTGAAGAAAGAGCCATTCCCTCAGTCGAAATAATGGCGATCTTTCTGTGACCGAGTGAAATAAGATTCTTTACGGCTGTATAAGCGCCGCTTTCATCGTCAACAGTAACGGTAAGAACATTTGCCCCCTCAACACGCTCGCAGCAGATAGCAATATAATGCTTTTCGTTAAGCTCATTGAGCTCTTCTGCGGAAAGCTGCGTTCCGAGCATTACAGCAGCGTCAACAGTCCTGTTGTAAAGCATACCGAGCATCCTTGATTCGGTGGAGTGCATGCTGTTCGATGTGCAGAGCAGTATGTCATAGCCGTTTTCGGAAGCAGCACTCTGCATACCCTTGATTATTTCATTGTAAAACGAATGTTCAGTTGAGGGAAGTATTGCAAGGATAACGTTTGTTTCGCATTTGCGGAGGTTTCTTCCGAGAAAATTGGGGTTGTAGCCAAGCTCTTTTATGGCGTTGTTTACTTGCTCTGCGGCAGCTTCGGAAACGGTGGCACTTTTGTTTAGTACCCTTGAAACGGTCGCAACGGAAACGCCCGCAGCTTTGGCAACGTCTTTTATAGTTACGTTCAAATCTATTCCTCCAGTAAGTCAAATTATTTTTTCGTCATCGTTAAGGCTGCGTTCTCTTTCAGCTTTTCTGGCATTTCTTTTCTCCAGACGCTTTTGTACAGCTTCCTCGCTGAAAAAGTTGAAAATTATCAGCAGTACAAGAAGCACTGTTACCGCAATGGTCGGAAAATGCTTGGCTGAAAGCGCTTCTGTATATTCCTTTGGTATCTTAGTATTCGGTATAGCTTCAATAACGGCAAGCGTGTAAATATAGCAAGCCGAGCCGAATACAGTCAATATAAGCGGAAAGAGCGTTTTCTTGAATTTTATAAAAACAAGTGCGGCAATAAGAAAAACAGTGCTTGCAAAAAGAGCAATGCCGCATTTGTCATAGCCGTTCATAATGAAAGCCGCACCGCCAAGGGTGTTGAGTACAAGACAGCATACCACTTCCGCAATTACTGCTAAAATAAATGTGATCCTGGAAATTTTTTTCGTAAAAACTCCTCCGTGTCAAATCTGTAATAACGTTTTCATTATAACATACTCTTAAAGAACATTCAAGGGGAATTTTTTAAAATTCTTTATTTTTACATTATTTTTGCAGGCTTGGCTTTAAAATAACATATAATTAGAATTTATAAAAAGCTTCAAAATGTGAATAGTAATAACAGCTCGGCGAGAGTCGAAAACGGAAAATTCGGGAATAAGCATTTGGTTTTGTAGAATATGCAAAACGCATTTTTATAAAACCAAACATTGTTCCAAAAGAAAAGGAAGGAAAATAAAAATGCAGAAATTGATAAAAAGCGTTGTGTTTTGCATATTTGCTGTTATATTATCTTTAGCGGCATTTATAATATACCTTGAAAGGACTCTGCCCAATGATTACTATATTACGAAGGGCGGAAAGATGAACATATCGGTCATGCTCGATGCCGTACCATGCTCCAATACGGATGCTGACCTGACGGAGATAGACAGTGCAGCCGCAGAGCAGGCAGAGCTGAAGCTCCTTGGACTTATCCCGATAAAGGTAGTCAATATTTTCCCCGTGGAAACGCCCGTTCTAATTCCATGTGGAGAGCCGTTCGGGATAAAGCTGCTGACTGACGGCGTTATAGTAGTTGAAGTAAGCGGCTTTGAAACGGAGAACGGTTATATATCTCCCGGGGGAAGCTGCGGACTCAGATCGGGGGATATAATCAAAAGCATCGATGGGATACAGGTCTCGTCAAATGAAGATGTCGAGGATATCATTTCCTCAAGCGGAGGAAAAACGATTAAAGTCAGCGCAGTGCGGAATGAAAGAGAATTTACAGCATGGCTTTGTCCGCAGATATCAAGCACAGACGACAGCTACCGAGCAGGTATATGGGTGCGTGACAGCTCGGCAGGCATAGGAACGATGACCTTTTATGACCCCGAAACAAAACAGTTCGGCGGGCTCGGACACCCTGTCTGCGATATAGACACGGGCAATCTTATGCCGCTTGATTCGGGCGAGGTGATTAAGGTCTCTATCAGCGGCGTAAAAAAGGGAAAATCGGGTTTTCCGGGAGAGCTTGTGGGAGGCTTTGTGTCGTCCTTTTCTATGGGGACGCTTACCGATAATACAACAGTAGGACTTTTCGGAACGCTCGATGATTTTTCGGGTGTGAATGAAGCAATACCACTCGGCTTGAACAGCGAGATAAAAACGGGAAAGGCATATATCTACACCACCATAAGCGGAACGCGCCCTCAAAAATATGAGATAGCCATTGAAAAGATAGATCATTCGGGCAGCGAGGACTCCCGTGATATGGTAATAAGAGTGACCGATGAGCGTCTGCTCCGTGAAGCAGGAGGAATAGTGCAGGGAATGAGCGGAAGTCCTATTATCCAAGACGGAAAGATAATCGGTGCAGTTACGCACGTTTTCATAAACAATCCCACAAAGGGCTATGCAGTTTTTGCCGACACGATGTATGAGCAGATGAAGCAGGCAGGCTGACATAAAAAGGCGCAGGGGAGAACCTTGCGCCTTTGGGTTATTTTGTATATTCGACAATATTGTCAAGCGGTTTTCCACTAAAAAATTGGTCGAGATTATAAACTGTTACCTCTGCTATTTTCTGCAAAGCTTCTTTGGTGAGAAAAGCCTGGTGAGAGGTAATGATAACGTTGGGCATTGAAACGAGAACGGAAAGTTCGTCATCGTCAATTACTTCTCCCGACCGATCTTCAAAGAAAAATGATGTTTCTTCTTCGTAAACATCAAGACAAGCACCACCTAATTTTCCGGATTTAAGTGCGGAGATAAGTGCGCCGCTGTCTATAAGCTTTCCTCTGGAAGTATTAACGATAAATGCGCCGTCTTTCATCTTTTTGATGTTTTTTTCGTTGATGATGAACTTCGTTTCGGGAGTGAGCGGACAATGGAGAGATATTATACTGCTTTGTCCGAGCAGGTCATCAAGCGAAACGTAATTAATATCGGAATCCTTTTTGGGGTATGGGTCGTATGCAATGACATTCATTCCGAAGCCCTTGCATATATTCATAAAAATGCAGCCGATCTGTCCCGTTCCGATTATGCCTGCCGTTTTGCCGTAAAGGTCAAAGCCCGTGAGTCCGTTAAGGCTGAAATTGAATTCCCTCGTTCGGTTATAGGCTTTGTGTATCTTTCTGTTCAGCGTGAGGAGCATTGCCATTGCGTGTTCGGCAATGGCATACGGTGAGTAGTTCGGAACACGGACAACGCTTATCCTGTTTTTAGCATATTTCAGGTCAACGTTGTTAAAGCCTGCACAGCGCAATGCCACAAGCTCAACGCCGGCATTGCAAAGCACATCGATAGTGTTTTTGTCGATCGTGTCATTTACAAATGCGATCACAGCTTTGCAGCCTTTGGCAAGCTCGGCACTGTCAGGAGTGAGCTTGCTTTCAAAGAATTTGAATTTATAGTTTGTACCATATTTCAGAAACCATTCTTTATCATAAGGCTTCGTATCAAAAAAAGCTATCTGTTCCATAAAGTGATCCTTTCATATCAAATATGTAAATATTATTTTTAGATAAAAGGATTTTATACATTAGTGCCTGTCTTTTATTACAGCACAGAAAAATCAGCTGAATTTTTCGGGGAAAACTACTTCCTCTACTATTTTTGCAGCGTCAAGAACGCAGTCGTTGCAGGAATGGAGAACTATCTTTGTATCAATGCCTTTGAGAACACGGCAGATAGTTCCGCCTGCGGCTTCCTTAAAGCGTGACATTATTTCTCTGGAGATTTTGGCTGTTGAACCCTTGGAGCTGTTCTTTTCAAGGTCGGCGGTGCTGTTTTTCATACCTGCGAGCGCAACTGCACCCGTTATTGCTCCGCACGTTCCCTCGGTCGTGCCGAATCCCGAGCCGAAGCCCTCCATTATCTTATACATCGTTTCTTCACTCAGACCAACAAGGTCGCAGTATGTGCAGGCAACAGCCTGAGCGCAGTTATAGCCTTTGTTTTTGCGTTCAACAGCAAGCTCTGTTCTGCTTTCCATAATTATTTACCTCTTTCTTATTCATAAAAGCTTGAAAGTACATCTTTTATCATTTTTATATATTCATCCCTTAGCGAGTCGGGCGAGATTATCGAAGCCGATCTTCCAAACTGGAAAAGCCATGCAAAAAACGGCGGCTTTGCTTTGATATTTACCTTTATTTTAAAATGGTCGGGATCAAGATTTACGATATCTGCATTAATGCCAAATCGGTCGATAACGGGATTTATGAGCTTTTTGTCAAATTTGAGCACAGCTTTGACGGTATCTCCGCTGAACATTGAAAATGTTGAGTTGAGATATTCGGAGATGTTAAGCTCCTGCGGGGCTTTGAGCACGGGTTCATCAAGTATCTTTATGTTCGACATTCGGTCGACACGGAAATTTGTATAGTTGTCGGGGTATTTCAGATAATAGGAGACGAGATAGTATTTTTCATCATTCCATGTAAGCGCATAGGGAGAGCAGAACCTTTCGCCCTCACGGTAGACCTTTTGCTTGTTTGTGTTGTAATCGAAATAGCTGAACGATATCTGCCTGCCCTCGTTTATGGCTTTGTGGATAGCGTCAACGTTTATGTAGATCTGTTCATTCATAGACTTCACACGGTCAACTACCATCACCTGACGTTCGATGAGCATACCTTCGTGAACGCCTGCGAGCGATTCAATCTTTTGCAGAAGCTGCTTCGATTTCTTTTCGGTAAGAAATTTTGCGGAGCATACCGCATCGGCAAGAAGCTTCAGCTCTGGCAGTTCAAACTGTCTGCTTGCGATATAGTAGCGGTTGCACTGACCCTTTTCGGTAACGATGTCAAGACCGAAGTCTTTAAGCGATTCGATGTCGGTATAAACTGATTTTCGCTCCGCACGCATACCGTATTTCGCAAGCTCTTCTATTATTTCCATAATGGAGATGGGGTGATCCTCGTCGGTTTTTTCATACAGTATTTTTGCAATATATAAAAGTTTAAGATGCTGTCTTTGCAATGTCAAGCTACCACTTCCGTTTCAATAAGTTATATCGGACGAATTTTCGATAATTTTATTATACCATTTTACATAAAGAATTGCAAGAATTAACGCATATTTTGCTGAAAATTGAAAATATAGAGGAGATTATGCAAATTCGCTGCAATTATTCTTGAAAAATCCGTTCCGTTGTGGTATAATCTGTTTATATTTATTAAAATATCCGCTGATTGTTCGGGAGAAGGACTATGGGACAATTTGATTATATATTTTTCGACCTTGACGGAACGATGATCGACTCGGGCGACGGAATAACGCTGTCCGTTCAGTATGCTTTGAAAAGAATGGGGATAATTGAGGAGGAATTGAGTGCGCTCAAGGTTTTTGTCGGACCGCCGCTCAAGGATTCGTTTATGTATTATTACGGCTTTTCGGAGGAAGAAGCCGAAAAGGCAATATCCTATTACAGAGTATATTATGAGAGCAGAGGTATACTTCGCTGCTGGCCTTACAAGAGGGTGGATAAGCTGCTTTCGTTTATCGAAAACACGGGACGAAAGGCTGTCATTGCGACCTCAAAGCCTGAACTTTTTGCACGGAGGATAGTTCAGCATCTCCATATGTCGCAAATGTTTGAATATATCGCAGGAGCATCATTTGATGAGAAGATCGTTAAGAAATCCGAGGTCATTGCCTATGCGATGAAGGAGATAGGCGCAGATGACCCGTCGAGAATACTTATGGTCGGCGACAGAAAGTTCGATGTCATCGGAGCAAGGGCGAACGGCATAAAAACAGCAGGCGTTCTTTACGGCTACGGCTCTTACCCCGAGCTGCTCGATGCCGGAGCGGATTATATCGCAAAAAATGTAAGTGAGCTTGCCGAGGTCGTGGCACTCTGAACGGTTCAAATATTTCCGAAATGTTAAAATATTAATTTTTCATACTTTTATTTTATTATTTTTTGTGTTAAAATAAATAATGACGAAAAAATTATTCTATCTGAGGTGACTGTATGGCAGAGCGTATTATTCAGGTCAGCAATGTTGATGAGATAAGCGCACTTTTTGGAAGTTTCGATGAAAATATAAATTTTATCCAGCGGCAGTACGGCGTTGCTGTTCTCAGCCGAGGAACGGATATAAGGATAAGCGGCGAGGAGGACGGTGTGCGCCGTGCGGAGGCTGCTGTCAAAGCTCTGCTTGACCTTATAAAAAAAGGCGAAACGATAAATGAGCAAAGCATACGCTATGTAAGCTCTCTCGTTGATGAGGGCGAGTCGGAGCAGGCGGTGAAGCTTGCAGACGGCGGTATATGCGTTACATCGGGCGGAAAGGTCGTTAAGGCTAAAACGCTCGGTCAGAAAAACTATGTTAAGGCTATTGAAAAAAACACTATCGTAATGGGTGTTGGTCCTGCGGGAACGGGTAAGACTTATCTTGCAGTGGCAATGGCGGTCAAGGCTTTTAAAGCACACGAGGTAAACAAGATAATTCTCACAAGACCTGCCGTTGAAGCGGGCGAGAAGCTTGGCTTCCTTCCGGGTGATCTTCAGAACAAGGTCGACCCGTATTTAAGACCGCTGTATGATGCGCTGTTCGATATGTTTGGTGCAGATACTTTTGCAAGGCACATGGAAAAGGGAACTATCGAAGTTGCTCCGCTTGCATATATGCGAGGACGGACGCTTGATGATTCATTCATAATTCTCGACGAAGCACAAAATACAACCCGTGAGCAGATAAAAATGTTCCTTACAAGACTTGGCTTCAACAGCAAAATGGTCATAACGGGTGATATTACGCAGATAGACTTACCCGACAGCAATAAATCGGGACTTATCGATGCGATGAGAATACTAAAAAATGTTGATGATATTGCAGTGATGCGTTTTACAGAAAAAGACGTTGTCCGTCATAAGCTTGTGCAGGATATTATCAAGGCTTATGAAAGGGCAAGCGAACAGAAAAGGGAAAGAAATACAGAAAGGAAATGATTTTTATGGCAAAGGTTAAGGTAATGATAAGAAATAATCAGCGTGAAGTAAAGATCCCGGTAGGTCTCAGACTTCTTGTGAGAAAGTGCTGTCAGGCTGTTCTGACTACGGAAAAATTCCCCGGTGCTGCCGAGGTTAGCGTTTCCTTTGTGGACAATGCGGAGATACGCAAGCTCAACCGTATTTACAGAAACAAGGATAAATCCACCGATGTTCTTTCGTTCCCTTTGGGCGAAAACGGCGTTTACGATCTCAATAATGAAACAGGTGCATATCTGCTCGGAGATGTAGTTATTTCTATGGAAACTGCTGTTAAGCAGGCACATATTTACGGTCATTCCCTTGAAAGGGAGGTTGGTTTCCTCACTGTACATTCAATGCTTCATCTTCTCGGATACGATCACGAGACATCGCCGCTCGACGCTGCAAAGATGCACGAAAAGGAAGAGATCATTCTTGATTCGCTCGGCATTTCAAGAGATGCAACTTTTGTAAATGACGGTGAATGATAAAAGGAATGGATTATGAATACAAAAATTGAGTTTATTACGATCGTAGGACGTGCAAATGCAGGCAAATCTTCGCTTCTGAATGCACTTGTGGGGGAGAAGATAGCAGCCATAAGTGCTAAGCCGCAGACCACACGCACAAGGATCACGGGCATTGTTACGAAAAACGAAGCACAGTATGTTTTTATGGACACTCCGGGCGTACAGAAAGCCAAGAACAAGCTTGGCGAGAGTATGAACAAGGCTGTCAAGGATTCTGTTACCGATGTTGATCTTATCCTTATGGTCGCAGACGCTTCAAAAACTATCAATGACATTGATAAAAGAATAATAAACAGCTTCCGCAAAAAGGATAATGTTATCCTTATACTCAACAAGATAGACCTGCTTCCCGACAAGGAAAAGGTCGCTTTGAAGATAGCTGAATTTTCGGTGCTGTATGATTTCAAGAGCGTTATCCCGATAAGCGTCGTGCGCAATGACGGCATTGATATCGTATGGGAGGAGACAAAGAAATACGCTGTTGAAGGCCCGCATTATTTCCCCGATGATTCATTCACGGACCAGCCTGAGCGTGTACTTGCGGCTGAAATTATCCGTGAAAAGATACTCCGCCTTATGCATGATGAAGTCCCTCACGGAATTGCCGTTACAGTTGAGCAGATGAGCGAGAGAACGGATTCTTCGGGTGAGGATATACTTGATATTTCAGCTGTTATCTTCTGTGAGAGAGATTCGCACAAGGGAATGGTGATCGGCAAAAAGGGCGCAATGCTTAAAAAGATCGGACAGTATGCACGAGAAGATCTTGAAAAATTCTTTGAGATAAAAGTTAATCTTCAGTGCTGGGTAAAGGTCAAGGAAGATTGGCGCAACAGCGAAGCAATGATAAGAAGCTTCGGACTTTCAAATAATACCTCTGATAAATAAGTCCCGAAAGGGTATAATCATAATGTAGTTTTCCGAAAGCGGGGCTGTATTATGAATGATGAAAAAGATATACTCTGGGACGAATTTACGAGAAGCGGCAATATTGCCGACTATTTAAAATATAAAGGAATTTACAGGTGCGGCAATTCTGCGGAATATGGTTATTCAGGCATATCCGCCGAAGAACCGCATTTTTGCGGTCAGATTTCGGATAATGCAATATCTGCACAAATGAAAGCGAGATGAAGGAATATGGCATCAATGCTGACGGTCGATGGGATAGTTGTCCTTGAAAGGTGCGTTGGTGAGAATGACAAGTATATAAGCATACTCACCGAGAATTACGGAACGCTCGAAGTCTCGGCGAAGGGTTCAAAGAAGATAACTTCAAAGAATCACGCCGCAACGCAGCTTTTTGCCTATTCAACGTTTTGCCTCAGAATTAACAACGACAAATATTATCTTGACAGCAGCGAAGTGAAGCACGATTTTTACAATCTGCGGCTTGATATAAAAAAGCTTTCGCTTGTCTGCTATTTCGGCGAGCTTGCACGTCATGCTGTGCTTGCAACGAACAGAAAGCATGAACACGATATAATGCGACTTATGCTGAATTGTCTGTATTTTCTTAATACGGATCAGCGCAGCTGCGAATTTATCAAAAGCATCTTTGAGCTTAGGTTCGTTACGGAAATAGGTCTTGTTCCGCAGCTTATCGGCTGTCGGATATGCTATGATTATGAAGCTGATCCGATGTATTTTATTATCGATAAGTCACGTTTTTACTGTGAATACCATTTTCACGAAAAAGGGCTTGAAGAAAGCTACTATCGGGTAAAGCTCAGTCACGCCGAGTTTGAAACGCTTCAGCATATTGCGCTTTCGCCGATAGATAAGCTGTTCAATTTCCGCATTTCGGACAAGGCTTTGGCAAAGGTGAACGAAGTTACGGAAAAATACATCTATACGCAGTTCGGCAGAACGTTCAGGTCGCTGAATTATTACCATGAGATATGCAACCCCTTTGAGAAAGGTCAAACATCATGAATAACTACTATAAGTCACTTGAATTACATAAAATTTTAGAGATGCTTTCGGACGAAGCGTCCAATTCACGCACGAAGGAAATGGCATTGGAGCTTTCTCCGTGTACTGATCTTGAAAAAGTTAAAAAAGAGATGAAGAAAACCGAAGACGCATTTGAGCTTTCCGTTAAATACGGAACTCCGGGTTTTACAGCATTTAAGGATATAAGAGGTTCACTTCGCAGAGCTTCATCGGGGGCAAGTCTTTCGCTCCGTGAGCTTATCGACATCGGACAGATGCTTTATCAGGTAAGGATAATTTCTGATTGGTACAAATCCGTTGAAGAAAAGGATACAACTCTTTGTGAGCTGTTTTCATCACTTTCGCCCAATAATTTTCTTGAAGATAAGATAAAAAATTCAATTCTTTCCGAAGATGAGATATCCGATATGGCAAGCCATGAGCTTGCTGATATAAGACGAAAGATAGCGCAGGCTGGTGTTAAGATCAGAGAGAGCCTTGACAAGCTTGTGCGCAATGCAGAGGTTCAGAAATCCTTGCAGGAAAATATTGTTACTATCCGTGACGGACGTTATGTTCTTCCCGTAAAGGCGGAACATAAGGGAAGTGTCCCGGGATTGGTTCACGCAACATCTGCGACGGGTTCAACATACTTCATTGAACCGATGTCGGTCGTTGAAGCTAACAATGATATCAAAATTCTCAAAAGCCGTGAAAAAGAGGAGATAGAGCGCATTATTGCGGAGCTTTCGGGCGATTGCTCTTACTGTGCAGAGTCGCTTTCCGCCGATTATGAAACCTGTGCGGAGCTTAATTTGTATTTCGCTAAGGCTAATCTCGGCGCAAAGATGAGAGGCTGCATCCCTGCAATTTCCGATGACGGCATTACCGATCTGAAAAAGGCTCGTCATCCGCTTATTGCATCGGATAAGGTCGTTCCTGTCGATATAAAGCTTGGCGAGGATTATCAGGCGCTTATTGTTACAGGACCTAACACGGGCGGTAAGACGGTCATTCTCAAAACAACGGGACTGCTCACTGCGATGGCGATGTGCGGACTTATGATACCCGCATCGGACGGCAGCCGAGTTTCCGTATTTGAACATATTCTTGTAAATATCGGCGATCAGCAGAGCATCGAACAGAGCCTTTCGACATTCTCGTCACACATGAGCAGTGTTGTGCAGATACTTGAAGCGGCTGATGATCGTTCACTTATATTGCTTGATGAGCTTGGTTCGGGTACTGACCCTGTTGAGGGTGCTGCGCTCGCTGTTTCTATCATTGAAGATATGATAGCTAAGGGAGCAAAGCTTCTTGTTACAACGCATTATCAGGAATTGAAGCTTTTTGCCATTGAAACAAAGGGCATTGAAAATGCTTCGTGTGAATTTGATACCGCAACGATGCAGCCGACATATCGGCTTATAATCGGTTCTCCGGGTAAGTCGAATGCTTTTTCTATTTCGTCAAAGCTCGGCGTTCCGCAGAGTATCATTGACCGTGCGAAATCTCTTGTTTCATCGGAAAATCAGCGCTTTGAAGAAGTTGTTGCAAATCTTGAAAAAGCACGAATTGACCTTGAAAATCAGAATAAAGAGCTTACGAAGCTTAAAAACGAGCAGGCTGAAAAAACTGCACAGCTTGAAAAGGAGCTTGACGAGCTTAATGAGAAAAAAGCAGGGGAGCTTGAAAAGGCAAGAGTTCAGGCTATGCGGATCGTTGAGAGCTGCCGTATGCAGTCTGATGAGCTTCTCAGTCAGCTTGAAGATATGCGCAAACAGCAGAACAAAGCTGACCTTGCAAGTATAAAATCCCGTCAGAAATCCGCAATGGGCAAGATGTATGATACGGCAAATCCCGTTCAGCAGCGTGAACGCAAGGAATATAAGCTTCCCCGTCCGTTGAAGCGTGGTGACAAGGTTCTTATTTTTGATATAGACAAAACAGGTATTCTTGCAAGTGACCCTGACAGCAGCGGAAATGTTTTTGTTCAGGCTGGAATTATGAAAACAAAGGTCAATGTCAGCAAGTTAAGACTTATCGAAAACGAACCTAAAGTCACTGTTCAGAACAAGAGAGTTTCCAAAGCAGGTATTCAGAGCAAGCTTCAGAGAAAACCGTCGCTTGAACTTGATATTCGTGGTTGTGCGGTCGATGAGGGTATTCACGAGCTTGATATGTTCATCGACAATGCAGTTCTTTCCGGCGCAGGTATCATCACTGTTATCCACGGAAAGGGAACGGGAGTTCTTCGTGCTGGAATACAGAAGCACCTTAAATCGCACCCATCTGTAAAAAGTTTTCGTCCGGGACTTTTCGGTGAGGGCGAGGACGGCGTAACAATAATCGAGCTGAAATAAAGCATAGAACAAGCAGTCCTTTCCATACTATTATATAAAGTATGGAAAGGTCGTGCGAAATGAAATACACTTTAAATGATATACGAAACAAGGAAGTAATAAATATCCGCTCGGGCAGCAAGATCGGCTATGTCGATGATATTGAATTCGATGCGGAGAGCCTTACGGTGAAATCCCTTGTGATATACGGCAGAGGACGCTTCTTCGGCTTTTTCGGAAGGGATGATGATGTAGTCATAAAATGCCGTGATATTGAGATAATAGGTACAGATACTATCCTTGTTTCGACAAATGAAACAATATCGCCAAAAACTATCGATGTAAAAGCAAAAAGTTTGTGCAAATAAACAATGCGCTTGATATTGTAATTTTGAAAAGAATATGATATAATATTCAAGTAATTCGCACGTCCGTACTTTTAACGGTTGGTGCTCGGATTTTATCCGAGTTTATGTTAAGCTAAGTCGGGCGGAGGTTATAATATCAAAAACCAATATGGAGGAAAAAATCATGGGCGTAGTATCTATGAAGCAGCTTCTTGAAGCAGGTGTACACTTTGGTCACCAGACAAGAAGATGGAACCCTAAAATGGCACCTTACATCTTTACAGAAAGAAACGGTATTTACATTATCGATCTTCAGAAGACTGTAAAGAAGCTTGACGAAGCTTACAATTTTGTTCGTGAAGTTGCTGCAAACGGCGACACAGTTCTTTTCGTAGGAACCAAGAAGCAGGCTGCTGATTCCGTTAAGGAAGAAGCTATCAGAGCTAATGTTCACTATGTAAACGCAAGATGGCTCGGCGGTATGATGACCAACTTCAAGACAATTCAGAGAAGAATCAAGAGACTTGAACAGCTCCACCAGATGCAGGAAGACGGCACATTCAACCTTCTCCCTAAGAAGGAAGTTGTTAAGCTCGAACTCGAGATCGAGAAGCTCGAAAAGTTCCTCGGCGGTATCAAGACAATGGATAAGCTCCCCGGTGCGCTTTTCGTAGTTGACCCCCGCAAGGAAAAGATCGCTGTTTCCGAAGCTAAGAAGCTCGGTATTCCTGTTGTTGCGATCGTTGACACAAACTGCGATCCTGACGATGTTGACTATGTTATCCCCGGTAACGATGACGCTATCAGAGCTGTAAAGCTTATTGCAGGCGCTATGGCTGATGCTATCATCGAAGGCAGACAGGGTACACAGGAAGCTGTTGCTGCTGAAGAAAAGGACGAAGAAGCAGCTGCTGAATAATTTATTCCGCATTTTCGGGCAGACACAATTTTATAATTATGTCTGCCCTAATTAGATTATCCGACCTTAAACGGTCATACTATAAATATTTGGAGGAATTAAAATGGCAAAGGCATCTATTGCAGAAATCAAAGACCTTATGAAAGCTACCGGCGTTGGTATGATGGATTGTAAGAAAGCTCTTGAAGAAGCAGATGGCGACACAGAAAAGGCTGTTACCATTCTTCGTGAAAAGGGTCTTGCTACACAGGCTAAGAAGAGCGGCAGAGTTGCTGCAGAAGGTATCGTAACTTCTGTTGTTGAAGGCAACGTTGGCGCAGTTGTTGAAGTAAACATTGAAACGGACTTCGCTGCTAACAATGATGAATTCAAGGCATTCGTTGCAGCTGTTGCTAAGACTGTAATCGAAAAGAACCCTGCTGATGTTGACGCTCTCAAGGCAACAGTTATCAGCGGCGGCGACAAGACTGTTGAAGAAACTCTTCAGGATCTCTTCATCAAGATCAGAGAAAATATGGTTATCCGTCGTTTCCAGAGATTTGAGGGTACACTCGTTCCTTACGTTCACGGCGGCGGAAGCATCGGCGTAATGGTCAAGCTTGATACTGACCTTCCTGCTGATAAGGTATTTGAAGTTGGTAAGGACTGCGCACTCCAGGTTGCAGCTATGAACCCTGCATACCTCGATGAAGCATCTGTACCTGCTGCTGTTCTTGAAAACGAAAAGACTATCATCATGGCTCAGATGGCTGAAGATCCTAAGATGGCTTCCAAGCCTGAACAGGTAAAGGCTAAGATCGCTGAAGGTAAGGTTGGCAAGTACTATTCTGAAAACTGCCTCCTCGATCAGGCATTCGTTAAGGATGACAAGATGACTGTTAAGCAGTATGTTGATAACGCAGCTAAGGCTCTCGGCGGCTCGATCAAGGTTGTTGATTATGTTCGTTTCGAGAGAGGCGAAGGCGTTGAGAAGAAGGTTGACAACTTCGCAGAAGAAGTTGCAAGCATGGCTGGCACTAAGTAATCTCAATTTAAGCTGAATAATGCCGCTTGGATCGAATTTCCAAGCGGCTTTTTTATGCTTTTGGAAAAATAGTATTGCAAATTCTTCAATAAAATGATATTATTATAGAAGAATTTGTTTAAGGGAGTAGTTTTCAATTGGCAAAGCGAAAATTTTGGAATATCTTGATAACAGCTGTAATGATTTTGAATGTTCTGACGATTTTTACAGGCTGTGAAGAAGATGACGGTTCAGGGCATACTTTTAAATATAATTTGGCAAGCAATCCGCAAAATCTTGATCCGCAGCTTGCAAGTGACGAATCATCGATAATGGTTATCGAGAATATTATGAGCGGACTTGTAAAAAGGGAAGCGGACGGCAGTATTCAGCCCGATGCGGCGAAAAGCTATACAATTTCCGATGACGGCTTGGTTTATACCTTTGAACTGAAAGATGATATTTACTGGGAATCGGCAGCTGATTACACAGAAAAGCTTAAAGCTGAGGATTTTGTATTTGCGTTTCAGCGCATCTATGACAGCGAGGCGTTATTTTCTCCGTATATAGATGATTTCTTGTGTATAAAAAACGCAGAAGCGGTGTCAAAGGGCAGTCTTTCAAAGGAAAAGCTGGGTGTAGCTGCGACAAGTGATAATACTTTACAGATAGAACTTGAATATCCTTGCTTTGATTTCCTGGAGAAGCTGACATTGACAGGTGCAAAGCCATGCAATAAAGCGTTTTTTGAATATACAAAGGGAAGATACGGTCTATCGGCAGAAACTACGGCTTCAAATGGGGCTTTTTATCTCAAAGAATGGAATTACGATCCGTATTGGGATAATAACTATATGATCCTTCGGCGAAATAAATCAAATTTCGAGAATTATTTTACATACCCATACAGCTTGAATTTCTTTATAAAAAACGGAACAGATACGAATATGTCTGATTTTTCGGCAGGAGATATTGACTGTACAGTTGTTTCGGGATATGATAAAAAGGTTTTTGCGAAAAATAAGTATGAAAGCTATGCTACCAAGACCTATGGATTGATATTCAACACAAATTCCAAATATCTTGCTTCAAAATCTATAAGAGAAGCGCTTTCATCTTCATTTGTCAGAGTTGAGTCTCAAAATTCCGATTATATATCGGGCAGCGGAATTATTCCCTCGGGAATATCTGTTGCGGGAAGAAAATATCGGGAGCTTGTTTCAGATGAAAGCTTTAATTTATATGACAAGGGCAAAGCCTTGACATTATGGAACAGCGAGCTTAAAGCAAATAATTACGTTTCCATAGATGGATTAAAGATAACTGTTCCCGAAAGCTTCGGAGAAATGGAGCTTATTTCAACCATTACGGAGCAATGGCAGCAAAATCTTGAATTTTACTGCGGCGTTGAGGTCGTTTCGGAGAATGAATATCAGTTGAAGCTTTCTGACGGGACTTATGATATTGCGTTGGTGGAGATACATTCTGAAAACGGCACAGCAAGCGGATTTTTCGATTATTTTAAGCCCGATAACAGCTTGATAACAAAGAACACGGAATATGCGGCTGTTGGAGCAGTTTCACAGATATCAAAAGCGGAAAGTCTCAGTAGAGCGTCTGAACTTTACACTAATGCTGAAAGGCTTATAATAAATTCTTATGAATTTGTTCCTGTTTGCTATGGAAATGAATACTTTATTTATCCGGAAAACGTTGCTGATCTGAACTATGACCCGATAACTCATTCGATAGATTTCAGCGAAGCTAAATATTTTAAGAATTGAAAAAGACTGGCTGTTCATTGAAACAGTCAGTCTTTTTATGTCTATTCGGATATTAGCCGAAGTAAGCTACGCCGCTTTCAAAGATCTTCTGATCCTTTTCGCCGGAAACGTTTTTGGATATGTCACGTCCGATACGTTCGCTGTGTCCCATCTTACCGAGGATACGTCCGTCTGGTGATGTAATACCCTCGATCGCATCAATGGAGGTGTTAGGATTGAAGCGGATATCCATTGTGGGATTTCCTTCAAGGTCAACATACTGTGTTGCTATCTGTCCGTTATCGGCAAGCTGCTTGATAAGCTCCTCCGAAGCAACGAAGCGTCCTTCGCCGTGTGAAATTGCAATTCTGTGGATATCGCCGGTTTCACAGCCTGCAAGCCATGGAGACTTGTTTGAAGCTATTCTTGTGTTTACCATCATTGACTGGTGACGGCCGATCGTGTTGAACGTAAGTGTAGGGGAGTCGTCCTTCATATCAACAATGTGTCCGAAAGGCACAAGTCCGAGCTTGATAAGAGCCTGGAAGCCGTTGCAGATACCAAGCATAAGTCCGTCACGATTATCCATAAGGTCGTGAACTGCGTACTTGATGCGTGGGTTGCGGAAGAATGCTGTGATGAACTTACCCGAACCGTCAGGCTCGTCACCGCCTGAGAAGCCGCCCGGGATCATAATGATCTGGGAGTTCTTTATTGCCTTTTCAACATAAGCAACGCTGTCTTCAAGTGCTGCTGCTGAAAGGTTCTTGATAACAACAACTTCGGGAACTGCTCCTGCACGTTCAAATACTCTTGCGGTATCGTATTCACAGTTTGTACCGGGGAATACAGGGATAAGAACACGGGGCTTTGCAATGTGAATGCTCGATTTTGCTTTTCCCGATGCTGTGTAGGTGAATACCTTTGCAGGTTTGTCGGTCGTCTTGATATTGCAGGGGAATACAGGTTCGAGCTTGTCTTCCCACTTCTTCTGAAGTGCTGCCATATCAACTGTATAACCCTTGCAGTCGATCTTGTATTCGCTGATAGTTTCACCGATAACATTTTCAACTGTGAACGGATCGCCGTTGAGTTCAATTACGAATGAGCCATATTTGGAATAGAAGAGTGTATCTTCGGAAAGCTTCTTGTCAAAGCGGAAACCGATCCTGTTGCCGAGTGACATCTTTGCAACAGCTTCTGCAACGCCGCCGAAGCCAACTGCCCAAGCTGAAACGGCAGTGCCGTCTGCAATAAGCTTTTCAACTCTTTCAAAACAGCTGCGTATGCTTTCAAATTTAGGAAGATTGTTTTCGTCATATTCGGGAGTGATGAGGATGACCTTGTTTCCTGCCTTTTTAAATTCAGGGGAGATGATGGACTTGCTGTCGCCTGTGGAAACTGCAAAGGAAACGAGGGTTGCTGGAACGTCGATGTTCTCGAATGTACCAGACATTGAATCCTTGCCGCCGATAGCGCCGCAGCCAAGTTCGATCTGTGCTTTGTATGCACCGAGGAGTGCTGCGAAAGGTCTGCCCCAGCGTGTAGGATTATTCTGTGTTCTTTCAAAGTATTCCTGGAATGTGAGCCAGCATCTCTTGTAGCTGCCGCCTGCCGCAACTACTTTTGCAACGGATTCGATAACAGCGGAAATTGCGCCGTGGTATGGACTCTTGTCGCTTACATAAGGGTTAAAGCCCCAGCCCATGATAGAGCAAGTATTTGTTTCGCCCTTGAGAACAGGTATCTTTGCAGCCATTGCCTGAGTCGGTGTGAGCTGATATGCGCCACCGTAAGGCATAAGGATTGTACCTGCGCCGATGGTCGAGTCGAAACGCTCGACAAGTCCCTTCTGCGAGCAAACGTTAAGGTTTGTCATAAGAGCTTCCCAGCTGTCTGCGCAGTCAGTATAGGTTTTGAGCTGTGAGGTAACAGGGAGCGGAACAGCAACATCGGTGTGCTTTTCTGCACCGTTCGAGTTAAGAAATTCTCTTGAAAGGTCAACGATAGTCTTATCGTTCCAGTTCATCTTAAGACGAGGTTCTTCTGTAACAACAGCAACGAGTGTTGCTTCGAGGTTTTCCTTTTCTGCTTCTGCAATAAATTTATCAGCGTCAGTTTTGCGTACAACAACAGCCATACGTTCCTGGCTTTCGGAAATAGCAAGTTCTGTACCGTCAAGACCGTCATATTTTTTCGGAACAGCATTAAGGTCGATGATAAGACCGTCCGTAAGCTCGCCGATAGCAACGGAAACACCGCCTGCACCGAAGTCGTTGCAGCGTCTTATCATATGTGTGACTTCGGGATTTCTGAACAATCTCTGGAGCTTTCTTTCAACGGGAGGATTACCCTTTTGAACTTCTGCGCCGCAGGTTTCGAGCGAAGCTTCGGTGTGCGACTTGGAAGAGCCTGTTGCGCCGCCGCAGCCGTCACGCCCTGTTCTTCCGCCGAGGAGGATAACTACATCGCCCGGCTCAGGAACTTCACGGATAACGTTATCCTTTGGTGCTGCTGCGATAACTGCGCCTATTTCAAGACGCTTTGCAACATAACCCGGGTGGTAAACTTCGGAAACGTGACCTGTGGCAAGTCCGATCTGGTTGCCGTAGGAGCTGTATCCGTTTGCTGCGCCGACGGTGATCTTTCTCTGGGGAAGCTTGCCGTGGATAGTGTCCTCAACGGGAACGAGCGGATTAGCTGCGCCTGTTACACGCATTGCCTGATAAACGTATGAACGTCCCGAAAGCGGGTCACGGATAGCACCGCCGAGACAGGTTGCAGCACCGCCGAAGGGTTCGATCTCTGTCGGGTGGTTATGTGTTTCATTCTTGAACATAAGAAGCCAGTCCTGAAGATCGCCGTCAACATCGACCTTGATCTGAACGGAGCAGGCGTTGATCTCTTCGGATTCATCGAGATCTTTGAGAATGCCGTCTTTTTTCAGCTTCTTTGCAGCGATCGTTGCAATATCCATAAGAGTGATAGGCTTGTTTGTTCTGCCAAGCTCTTCTCTTGCATTGAGGTATTCGTTATATGTTTTTCTGATATAATCGGCATTGATCTCAGCTTTGTCGATAATTGTCGAGAAAGTGGTGTGACGGCAGTGGTCGGACCAGTATGTATCGATCATACGGATCTCTGTGATAGTCGGGTCACGCTTTTCGGTCTCCTTGAAATATTTCTGACAGAATTTAATATCGTCAAGATCCATTGCAAGTCCGTACTTTGAAATAAAGTCAACAAGCTCTGCTTCGCCGAGATAGATAAAGTTTTCGAGAGTTGCGACCTCTGTCGGGATATCATATTCGGTAACGAGTGTGGAAACCTCGTCAAGAGAAGCTTCACGGCTTTCTACGGGGTTGATGATATATGCTTTGAGCGCAGATATTTCGTTTGCGGAAAGCTTGCCGTCAACGATGTATATCCTTGCATTCCTGATCTTGCAGCGTTCGCCCTGCGTGAGTATCTGGATACACTGTTCGCAGGAGTCAGCTCTCTGGTCGAACTGACCGGGGAGATATTCAACGGCAAATACGCTTTCGTTCTCGCCAAGCTCGGGAAGCTTTGTGCTTGCAGTGTCAACAGCAGGCTCAGAGAAAACATTTCCGATGGCAAGCTTGAAGTCAGCTTCGGAAAGACCTTCTGCGTCATAGCGGTTGAGTATTCTGATATTTCTCAGCTTATCAAGTCTGAGCGCCGTTTTGACATCGGCAAGAAGATTCTTTGCTTCGACAGCAAATTCAGGCTTCTTTTCAACATAGATACGAAATACAGACATAATTTACGCTCCTTAAATTCTGTTTATTTGGTGACCACGTTACCCCTTGGGACGGCTTTATAGCTGCAGCAGGTGAATTCCTTGATAGTGCAGGCTGTAAAGCTGACTTCATACGGCTTTGCGGATAACCTTTTGAGCTGATCATTGTTCCGATACGATCTCGCCTATACAATAATCATTCTCTATCTTTTCTATTTTAACATAAAAAATCTGATTACGCAAACTTTTTCCTGAATTTTTTGTAAAAATTTTTACCAAGGTGTAGTTAGGCGTGTATCCGTGGGGGATTTTATCAGCTTTTTCACGCTCGAAAAGTACGGGAAAAGTAAGTCCTGACTGGCTTTGAAGAAATTTTTGACGTGTCTCCTCGGCGGTTTCGGACATTATCTTGGCACGGATATTTTTTTGCGAGGTCGGTATCTGATTTTCAAATTCAGCGGCAGGAGTGCCTTTGCGCTGCGAATATGGGAAAACGTGAACTTTTGCAAAGCCGATTTTTTTGACAAATTCTACCGATTTAGCGAAATCTTCCTCTGTCTCATTTGGAAATCCGACCATTACATCGGTGGTTATTGCGCAGTTGTCAAAGCTGTCACGGAGCTTTTGCACAAGCTCGGTATAGTCGGCGGTCGTATATCGGCGGTTCATCTCTTTAAGCGTTTTATCGCAGCCGCTTTGGAGCGAAAGGTGGAACTGCGGACAGAATTTCGGCTGTGCGGCAAGACGGCGGATATCCTCATCATTTATCATTTCGGGTTCAAGCGAGCTGAGACGTACACGTTCTATGCCTTTTACAGCGCAAACTGCCTCAACTGCATCGGCAAGACGGAGCTTATATTCAATTCCATAAAACGACAAATTTATCCCTACCAACACGATCTCCTTATATCCCGATGCGGCAAGCTGTTCAGCCTCCGTTTTGAGCTTTTCAATAGGCTTTGAACGAAATCTTCCTCTTGAATAGGGGATAATGCAGTATGTGCAGAACATATTGCAGCCGTCCTGTATTTTAACGAATGCTCGTGTGTTCTTTTCATATCCGACGTTGCACATATCTTCAAATACATCGTTGGAGGTATAGTCGCAGATATCGATCTTTTTTGTGCGGCTTTCAAGGTATTCCGTCACGATCTCGGGCATGGCGTTTCTGTTTTTGGTTCCGACAACTATATCTGCTTCCTTTATATCGGCGGCTTCATTGGGAAAAGCCTGCGGATAGCAGCCTGTGACGGCAATTACCGAATCGGGATATTCTCTGCGGAGCCTGCGAAGCTCTTTGAAAACCTTTTTGTCGCCCGTCTCGGTGACTGTGCAGGTGTTTATTACAAAAATATCGCTCTCATTTTCATTATCGGTCACGGTAAAGCCTTTGCCGCTAAAATTCTGCTTCATATTTTCCGTCTCATAGAGATTTACCTTGCAGCCGAATGTTTTAAAGTGAATATACATAAAATACTCCGTAAAATGTTGTTAAATTTCACCAACGAACATATAATTTGCCGCTGAATTCTATATTATTATACAATATAAATTTTTTTTTTGCAATTCCTCTTGACTAAATTATAAAAAACTGATATTCTATAAATGTACCAAAAGTTAGGTACAGAAAATTTAATGCGAAACTAAAAACAATTGGAGGGATTTTTATGTCAAAAACTACTGTAATGCTGGCTACAATCAACGATGTTAAGGAATTTGTTTCCATTGTTTCTCTTTGTGACTTTGATGTCGACTTAATTTCCGGCAGATATGCCGTTGACGCAAAATCCATTATGGGTATCTTCAGCCTTGACCTTTCAAAGCCTATCACTCTTGAAGCTCATACTGATGATGCATCTAAGTTCTTTGCACAGATCAAGCAGTTCATCGTTGAATGATGATTTCGGTAAAAATTATTTAAACAAAAGTGTCGATTTTTTCGGCACTTTTGTTTTTGTATGTCTATAAATTTAAAATAAGCATAAAATATCATAGGGTAAATAATACTAAACACCAATAAAATACAGGAAAAAATCTGCGCCGAAATCACATATATCCAAGATTGTCGGCTTGATTTTTTCCAAATTTTAAATGGTGTTTAGTATAAAAACTTATGAGGTTGATGCTTATGAAAAAATATGTAGGAATTTTTCTTTCTGTTATTATTGCCGTGTCATGTGCTGCGGCGGTTTATGCAGAACCGTCAGAATACTGCAGTATAGTTTTTGAACTTACATCGGGAATAGTTATTGATGATGTAAACGCTGATAAGGTCGTGCCTGTCGGAACGATGAACAAGCTTATGACTGTTCTGCTTACGGCTGAAAAAATAAGCTGTAAAGAGCTTTCACTTGACACAACTGTCAAGGTGTCCGAGTACGCTAATTCTATGCAAGGCGCACAGATATGGCTTATGCCGAATGAAAGCATTACCGTTGAGGAGCTTCTTAAAGGCATAATAATAGGCAATGCGAATGATGCTTCAGTCGTGATAGCGGAGGCTGTTTCCGGTTCGGAGAAGAAGTTTGTTGCTGCGATGAATAATAAGGCGGCTAAATTGGGAATGAAGAATACATCGTTCACGAACTGCTGCGGATATTATGATGATGACAAGCAGCTTTCAACGGCTGCCGACCTTTCAAAGCTTATATGCGAACTATATAAATATGAGTTTCTTACGCCGTATTTCACAACATGGCTCGATTATGTGCGGAATGATACGGCGGAGCTTGTGAATGCGAATGAGCTTGTCAAAAGATTTGAGGGTATCATCGGCTTCAAGGTCGGTTATACGGAAAATTCGGGACACTGCATCGCCGCTGCCGCCAAGAGGGGCGACAAAGCTTTCGGAGTGATAATTTTAGGCTCGGATGATAAGGATAGGATGATGTCAAGTGCAAGAACGAAGCTTGAATCCGTTTTTTCGGATTATATCGTCATAAAGCCCGATCCGCCCGAAAAGCTCCCGACATCGGTCGTTGTAAGAAATTCGCTTACAACGGAAATTCCTGTCGCTTATGGAGATATACGAAATATAGTGATACCGAAAGGTGCGGCAGACAGCATTTCATCAGTCTGTATCATGCCTGAACAGATATATGCACCGATAAGAAAGGGTGATAAGGTGGGCGAGATACAATTTTACCGCAAAAATAAGTATCTTTTTTCGGTGGATATCCTTGCGTCTGAAAATGCAGATGAAAAAACGAATTTTAATGTTTTGTTAAAGTTACTAAAAATGTTGGTTTCTTTTTAGATATGTTGAATAAAACTTGTTAAAAAAAATTTATTGTTAGAAAAAGATATTGCAAATTCGCAAAAATTATAGTAAAATAGCATTTAGGAATTAATATGGAGGAATGTTGAAATGCCAATTTCACTTAATTGCAAGTATTTATCAAAGTTTATTGCTCCTCACGAGCTTGAAGCTGCTAAGGCACAGGCTGAACTTGCTGCTAAAACGCTTCACGATAAAACCGGCCTCGGAAATGATTTTCTCGGCTGGCTGAATCTCCCCACAGATTACGACAAGGAAGAATTTGCGAGAATAAAGGCTGCTGCCAAGAAGATACAGAGCAATTCCGATATTCTTATCGTTATCGGAATCGGCGGTTCGTATCTCGGAGCAAGAGCTGCTATTGAACTTCTCAAAACACCTTTTTACAATGACCTCAAGAAAGATACACCCGACATCTACTTTGTCGGCAACAATATCAATCCTACCTATCTCAATACGATACTTTCTATCTGCGAAGGCAAGGATATTGCAGTAAATGTTATTTCCAAGTCGGGCACAACGACTGAGCCTGCACTTGCATTCAGAGTATTCCGCAACCTTGTTGAAAAGAAATACGGCAAGGACGGTGCCAAGGAAAGAATTTTCTGCACGACCGATAAGGCTAAGGGAACACTTAAGGAACTCGCTGATACAGAGGGATACGAAACATTCGTTATCCCCGATGATGTAGGCGGCAGATTCTCTGTTCTCACAGCAGTTGGTCTTCTTCCTATCGCTGTTGCAGGCTGTGACATCGATGCTCTTATGGCAGGTGCAAAGCAGGCACAGGAAGATTACTGCAAGGATTTTGATAACAACGACTGCTACAAGTATGCTGCTATCAGAAATATCCTTTATTCCAAGAACAAGTCTGTTGAGCTTCTCGTTTCTTATGACCCGAGCTTCACAATGATGACTGAATGGTTCAAGCAGCTTTATGGCGAGAGCGAAGGCAAGGACAACAAGGGTATTTTCCCATCTGCAGCAACCTTCTCGACTGATCTTCACTCAATGGGTCAGTTCATTCAGCAGGGTTCAAGGGTTATGTTTGAGACTGTTGTTGATATCAAGAAGCCGCAGCAGGATTTCTTCCTTGAATCCGATGAAGAAAATCTCGACGGTCTCAACTTCCTTACAAATCAGAATATGTCTGTTGTAAACCGTAAGGCTCTCGAGGGAACTATCCTTGCTCATACAGAGGGCGGCGTTCCTAACATCGTTCTTGAGCTTGACGATACGACCGAATACAATGTCGGATATATGATCTACTTCTTTGAAAAGTCCTGCGCTGTTGACGGTTATATGCTCGGCGTTAATCCTTTCGATCAGCCCGGCGTTGAAAGCTACAAGAAGAATATGTTCGCTCTTCTCGGCAAGCCCGGTTATGAGGGAATGAAGGCTGAGCTTGAAGCAAAGCTCAACTGATCCAAGTTTAAAATCACGTTGATTTCCACTCGTGATATTAATATAAAAGCCTAACGGCGGAACGGAGTGTTTTCACATGGTAAAAATTATTACTGGTAAAAAAGGTACAGGTAAAACAAAGATCTTGATTGATATGATTAACGAGGCTTCCAAGAAGTCGGACGGTTATGTTGTTTGCATCGACAAAAGCGAAAAGCTCAGATATGATATCCCTACAAATGTAAGGATCGTTGATACAGACGCTAACAGCATTTACTCCTTTGAAGCTTTCTACGGACTTGTTGCAGGTCTTGTTGCAGGCAACTATGATATCAAGGAGATCTTCGTTGACTCCATTCTTAAGGTTGGCGGCGCTGACTTTGAAGCACTTGGTGCTGTACTTAACAAGATCGACAAGCTCACAGGTTCTGATGTGAATGTTACATTCACAGTTTCCGCAGAACTCGCTGATCTTCCCGAATCTGTTTCTAAATTCGCAAAAAAATAATTTTCAAAAACTATTGACATATCACTTATGTTGTGATATAATTTAATTCGTTATGTTTGGGGTGTGCTATGGTTTTAAACTTAAAGCAGCTTTATAATATTGTCGGCGAAAAGCTGATTGTGGATTATGCTGTTGATTCCGACAAGCTGAAAGAGATTAAACAATATAGTTTCATTGACCCCGTAAATGTTAAGGGTTCGGTCTATAACCGTGCAGGTGTGGTAATGCTCAGCTGTACAATTGATTTTACTCTTGACGCTGTTTGTGACAGATGTCTTATCCCGTTTAAAAAGAGCTTTTCTTTTGACTGCGAGCATATCCTTGTCCGTGAAACCAACACGGATAATGATGAATATGTCGTAACTGAGGGAGATTTGCTCGATTTGGACGAGCTTGTGATACAGGATATTCTGTTGCAGCTCCCTTCAAAGATGCTCTGCAAGGAGGACTGCAAAGGTCTTTGCCCTGTATGCGGAACGGATTTGAATTTCAATGAATGTAACTGTAAAGGTTAAAGGATAAGGAGGTGCTGAATAATGGCAGTACCAAAGAGAAAGGTATCAAAGGCAAGACGTGATAGCAGACGTTCTGCTGTTTGGAAACTGGAGGCTCCTGCACTTTCCAGATGTACTCACTGCGGCGAACTTACATCTCCGCACAAGGTTTGCAAAAATTGCGGATACTATAAGGGTAGAGAAGTAATTTCTAAGGAAGCTTAAGTAGCTTGCTAAACCGAAGAGGGAGATTTATCCTTCTTCGGTTTTTATTTTAAGGAGAAATATGGCTGTAAAAATTCAATCCGTTATTAAAGATTCGCCTGCGTTTCATGCGGGGGTCAAAGAAGGCGACATACTGATCTCGCTGAATGGTCATGAGATCCGTGACGTGCTTGACTATATGTATTATGCGGCTGAGATAAATGTCAGCACCACGGTCGAGCGCAGCGGAAGAAGACTTACTTTTCATATTGAAAAAAGCGAATATGACGATCTCGGACTTGAATTTGAAACCTTTCTGATGGATAAAAAGCAAAGCTGCACAAATAAATGCATTTTCTGCTTTATCGATCAGATGCCGCCGAATATGCGTGAAACCTTGTATTTCAAGGACGATGACTCACGCCTTTCATTTTTGCAGGGAAACTATGTTACCCTTACAAATCTTAATCAGAAAGATATCGACCGCATAATTGATATGCGTTTAAATATTAATATTTCCGTTCATACGACCAATCCCGAGCTTCGATGCACGATGATGCACAATCGTTTTGCAGGTGAAAAGCTGAAATATCTGAAGCAGTTTGCTGATGCGGGCATTGCGATGAATTGTCAGATCGTTCTTTGCCCCGGGATAAATGACGGGGAAGAACTTCGCAGAACGCTGACCGACCTTGGAAATCTTATGCCGAATATAAAGAGTGCGGCTGTTGTTCCTGTCGGTGTTACAAAATTTCGTGAGGGACTTTATCCGCTTGAAAAATTCAACAAGGAGACGGCGGGACAGGCACTTGATCTGATAGAGAGCTTTCAGGTTGAATTTCTTAAAAAATATGGAACAAGGCTTGTTTTTCCGTCGGATGAGTTCTATATCACGGCAGAAAGAGAGATACCCGATACTGATTACTATGAGGATTATTGTCAGTACGAGAACGGAATAGGAATGCTGCGCTCTCTTGCAGATGAATTTGAATCCGCAATGAAGGTCGCAGACGATCCGACAAAACCGAGAACCGTAACGATAGCAACAGGAGCGGCGGTTTATGATTTTCTTGCAAAGCTTGTAAAAAGAGCGGAAGAGAAATGGAACAATATAAAATGCAATGTTTATAAAATAAGAAATGACTTTTTCGGGGAAACTATAACAGTCACGGGACTTATTACAGCACAGGATATCATTGCACAGCTTAAGGGAAAAGAGCTCGGAGATGCGCTGCTCATATCAAAAAGTATGCTTATGCGTGATTCGGATATTTTCCTTGACGATCTGAGGATCCCCGATGTTGAGAAGGCTCTCGGTGTTTCTGTGAGACCTGTGGATAATGAGGGATTTGACCTTCTTGACGCTATTTTGTATGAATAAATTGATTGGAGATGATAGCTTTGGCATTACCTATACTTGCAATTGTCGGACGTCCGAATGTCGGAAAATCCACGCTTTTTAACAAGCTTGTAGGACAGAGAATATCGATCGTTGAAGATACTCCGGGCGTTACAAGAGACAGAATTTATTCCAAATGCGAATGGAGAAACCGTGAGTTTATGATCGTTGACACAGGCGGTATCGAGCCTGACAGCAGCGATATTATCCTTTCGCAGATGCGCAGACAGGCTGAACTTGCTATCGAAAAGGCTGATGTCATCGTATTTTTGACCGATATAAGAACGGGTGTAACAGCTAACGATTATGACGTTGCAAAAATGCTTCAGAAAAGCGGCAAGCCTGTTGTTCTCTGCGTAAACAAGGTCGATTCTATCGGTGATCCTCCGGTCGAATTTTATGAATTTTACAACCTTGGTTTGGGTGATCCAATTGCTATATCGGCTGCGCACGGTCACGGTACGGGCGATATGCTCGATAAGGTATTTGAGTATTTCCCCGAGGATGACAGTGTTGAATATGATGAGGAATATATCAAGGTTGCAGTAATAGGCAAGCCGAATGTCGGTAAATCCTCGCTTATCAATCGTGTTTCGGGCGAAGAAAGAGCTATCGTTTCCGATATCGCAGGAACGACCCGTGATGCGACGGATACTGTTATTGAAAATGAACACGGAAAGTATGTATTCATCGACACGGCAGGTATCCGCAAGAAGTCGAAGATACAGGAAAAGATCGAACATTACAGCGTTCTGAGGGCATATATGGCTGTCGATCGCTCCGATGTATGCGTAATAGTTATCGATGCGGAGGTCGGCTTTACGGAGCAGGATTCAAAGGTCGCAGGATATGCTCATGAGCAGGGAAAAGGCTGCATCGTTGCCATAAACAAATGGGACGCTATCGAAAAAGACACTAACACTATGGACGAATTTAAAAAGAAGCTTGAAGAGGATTTCAGCTTTATGTCATACGTTCCGTTCGTGTTCATTTCCGCAAAAACAGGCCTCAGAATAGACAAGCTTTTCGATCTTATCAACAATGTAAATATGCAGAACAGTATGAGAATATCCACAGGTATGCTCAACGATGTTCTTGCTTATGCAACGACGAGAGTTCAGCCGCCGTCCGACAAAGGCAGACGACTTAAGATCTATTATATGACTCAGCCGTCCACAAAGCCGCCGACGTTTGTTATTTTCGTAAACAGGGCTGATCTTTTCCACTTCTCATATCAGCGTTATATCGAAAATCAGATACGGCAGACCTTTGGGCTTGACGGTACGCCCGTTCGCTTTGTTGTGCGTGAACGAAACCGTGAAGATGATTGATAGGGGAATAGATAAATGATAAAATTAGTGATTTGTCTGCTGCTGACGGTTATAATTTCATATCTTCTCGGCAGCTGCAATTCGGCGATCATAGTTGTTCGCTGCTTAAAGCACGAAGATATCCGTGAACACGGAAGCAAAAATGCGGGACTAACAAATACGCTCCGCTGCTACGGCAAAATTCCTGCACTTTTCACGTTTATAGGCGATCTTGCAAAGGGCATAATCGCCGTTTTGCTGAGTATTCTTATGTTCAAGCTCATTATCGGAAACGGTTTTCCGAATGAGCTGCCCGATTGGTATCCTCCGATAATGGACGAGAAATCGATCGGCTACATATCGGGATTTTCCGCTATTCTGGGACATATTTTCCCGATATATTACGGCTTTAAGGGTGGAAAGGGCATCCTTGTTTCGTCGTCCATACTTATTGTGATCGATCCGCTCACATTTGTGATAATCATACCGTTTTTTGCCCTTGTACTTTTTATCACAAGATATGTTTCGGTTGCGTCTATTTCGGCGGCGGCATTTTACCCTATACTTACGTTTCTGCTCCATTTTTTCGTAGAAAAGCTCCCGTTGGCGAACTGCATTACGCACGTTATACTGGTTGCCTTCACAAGTGCGCTGCTGATATATATGCACCGTGCAAATATCAAGCGCCTTAAAGAGGGTACGGAAAATAAATTCAGCTTCAATAAAAAGAAAGAGTGATCGGAGGAATAAATAATGGCAAAGTTTACAGTTCTCGGTATGGGCGGATTTGGTCTTGCACTTGCTGTAATGCTTGACAAAAACGGTCACAGCGTTAATGTTTGGTCGGCGTTTGAGAGCGAGATAGAGGATATCAAGCGTGACGGCGAGAATAAAAAGAAACTTCCCGGGGTGAAAATAAAAGATTCAATTACGCTTACATCGGATATTTCGACTGTATCGGACAGCGATGTTGTCATTTTCGGTGTTCCGACAGGCTTTGTGCGCAGTGTTGCAAAACAGGCTGCACCATTCATCACAAAAAACACGGTCATTCTCAACACAAGCAAGGGTCTTGAGGATAAGACCTTTAAAAGAATGAGCGTAGTCCTTCGCGAAGAACTTCCTAATTCGCCAATAGTTATCCTGACAGGTCCTTCGCATGCGGAGGAGGTCGGCATAGGTATGCCGACAACTGTTGTTGTTGCTTCCGATAATTCAAAATATTCCGATTATATCCAGTCGGTAATGTCAAACACTGCACTCCGAATTTATATCAATGACGATGTTGTTGGTTCAGAGCTTGGCGGTTCGCTTAAAAATATAATTGCTTTGTGTGCAGGTATCTGCGACGGAATGGGCTTTGGCGACAATACAAAGGCTGCGCTTATGACAAGAGGAATAACGGAAATTGCCCGCCTTGGTGTAAAAATGGGCGGCAAGAGAGATACGTTTGCAGGTCTCAGCGGAATAGGCGACCTTATCGTTACCTGCACAAGTATGCACAGCAGAAACCGCCGTGCAGGTATTCTCATCGGACAGGGTGTTTCTCCTGACGAGGCTGTAAAGCAGATAGGCACGGTCGAGGGTTATACCTGCACAAAGGTAGCCTATGAGCTTTCACAGAGCGTAGGCGTTGTTATGCCGATAACCGAGCAGTGCTACAATGTTCTGTTCAACGGTCTTGACCCGAAAACGGCACTCAAAAACCTTATGGGGCGTCCGAAAGGTCATGAGACCGAGCAGATATGGGTCGAAGAATAAAGATCATCAATACAGTAAAAAGCTTTCGAGATCAATTTCTCGGAAGCTTTTTTTGTTCTATACTTGTCCGCAAAAGCATATCATTTATCAGAATAAAAAAGAAAGGAAGTATGGCTCTCGTTATGAAAACGGATGGTAATATGCAGGACTTGCTTCAATATTTTCCCGAAAGACTGAGGAAAAGTATCGGAGCGTTTGGTGACGGAGTGACAGAGATTCGCTTGCGCCGTGAAAAACCGATCGTTTTAATGCGGAACTCAGAGATGTTCTTTTTTAACAGCAATGGTAGAATTACAAAAGCGTTTGACAATGATCGCATTAAGGTCACTTCTGCGGAGACAGACAGCTTTTTCTATGCGATATGCCGAAATTCGGTGCATTCCTTTCAGGAGGATATTTGCAGCGGATTTATTACATTATCGGGAGGACATCGTGTAGGCTTATGCGGAACGGCTGTAATTCGTGACGGAAAGATCACAAACATAAAAAACATAAGCGGATTTAACGTCAGGGTCAGCCGTGAGGTGATCGGCTCGGGCGAGGATATATACAACAGGATATTCTGCGGCGGCTTGAAAAATGTCCTCATCGCAGGAGTGCCTGCAAGCGGAAAAACTACGATACTGCGTGACCTGTGCCGACTTCTCGGGAGCAGATACAAGGTTTCGCTGATCGATGAGCGTTCCGAGATAGCGGCTGTTTATTCGGGAGTTCCGCAGAATGACATCGGGATAAATACAGATGTTTTTGACGGATATTCAAAGTCTGACGGACTTGAAACTGCGGTGAGGGTAATGTCACCCGATATTATCATTTTCGACGAAGCAGGTTCGCAGGACGAATTCGGATATATGGAACACGCTATGAACTGCGGAATAAGGATATGTGCTTCGATACACGCAGCTTCGATCGAGGATATAAAGCGCAGGCTGCCATTCTGGAAAAGCTTTGATCGGATCGTGATGCTTGGAAAGCTTCCAAATCCGGAACACAGGATATACAGGACGGACGAGTTATGAAAAATGTGCTTATAATTCTGATAATGGCGATATGCACCTTGCTCGGAGGATATTTTTCGGGAAAGCTTCGGCAGAAATGCAGATTTTTGAAAGACATTGAATATATGCTTGAAGAACTGCTGCTTATGATAGAATTTGAGTCGGCTGAGGCAGGAGAGATAATTTATCGTCTTGCCGAAAATAAGCGTCTGTCCGAGCTTGATTTCTTAAAAAATATAAGCGATGAAATTCGGATAGGTTCGGATATCGGCTTGCTTTGGGAAAGAGCTGTTGAGTGCAGGCAGTATGGCTTTCTTAGCGATGAAGAAGAGGAATTTGTCAAGGATATAGGCAGAAAGCTTGGGAAAAGCGATATCAGCGGTCAGCTCAACGCCATAAAATACGAAAAGCTTGAGCTTGAAAAAATGATAAGATCAGCCGATGAGGATAATTGCAGAAAATCAAAGCTTTACCGTTCGCTCGGTGTGCTTTGCGGAGCATTTATTGTAATAATGTTCATCTGATCTCGGAGGGGAAAAATGGATTTAGATATTATTTTTAAAATTGCAGGAGTTGGAATAATCGTAGCCGTTCTGAATATGATCCTGAAAAAATCGGAACGCGAGGAATACGGTCTTATCGTTACGATCGCAGGGTTAATCGTTGTTCTGCTTGTGATAATCGATGAGATAGCGTCCTTATTTGAAACGGTAAAGTCCGTTTTCGGGTTCTGAGACTATGGATATTGTTAAAATCGCATCGATCTGCATTATTTCAACTGTTATATGCAAGCTGTTTGACAAGAATTCGCACGAATATGCGCTTTACATCAAAATATCGGCGGCAGTGATAGTTCTTTCGTTTATGTTCATTTATATCTCACCGCTTATCGAAAGCGTACGGTCGATATTTGAACGCTCGCAGGCGGATATGGATTATCTGAAAATTCTGTTCAAGGCAACGGGGATATGCTATATCTCGCAGTTTGCTTCGGATATATGCAGGGACAGTGGAGAAAATCTTCTTTCATCGCAGGCAGAGCTTGCAGGCAGAGTAGGGCTGATGGTTTCTGCGATACCGCTTTTTGAGCAGGCAGTTGAGATAATTATTTCTTTTTCGGGAACGTAAAGGAGTTATAGGATATGAAAAAGATCGCTGTTGTGATACCGCTGATTTTTGCCTGCATATATTTTATGTTTATCCCTGCTTTTGCCGAGGATGATTTTGCTTCGGAGATAGGGATCGATATTTCTTCGCTGAATGAGAATATCCCGTCGGATGCTGAGGATATGATAGCGGATAACGGCATTTCGGCTGACAATATTGATGCCGTGAAAAACATCAGTCCTGCCGATGTTATAAAATATATGCTCGGAGAAGTTAAGGCGAAGCTTGATTATCCGCTCAAGCTGCTTGTTATGCTGTTTGCAGTGATAATTGCAGGTTCAGTGACGGAAAACTTCGGGAGCTGTATTGAAAACAAGTCGGTTTCAAGCGTTTATGGTACAGTATGCGTTCTTATCGCAGTTGGAATAATATCCGACCCGATAGTTAAATGCGTGAAAACCGCTTCGGACACGCTTTACAGCGGAAGTGATTTTGTAACGTCGTATATCCCTGTTTTTTCGGGGATAATGGCTTCATCGGGCTGTGTAACGTCTGCGGCGGCGTACAGTGCGGTCATGGTGGTCTTTGCCGAATTTGCGGCTTCGGCTGCTGCGAATTATCTTATGCCGCTGGTATCGATATGCACGGCGCTTGGTATAATCCAATCGATAAACGAAGCGTTTGATCTGACGAGCATCACGGATATGATAAGCAAGGCTGTGAAGTTCATACTCGGTTTCATTATGACGGTATTTATTGGTTTGCTGTCCTTGCAGAGCATAATCGGAGCGTCGGCTGATACTATTGGAGTTAAGGCGGCGAAATATCTTGCTTCCAACTGCATTCCCGTTATAGGCGGTGCTGTTGCGGACGCTTATACAACGCTGAAAGCAAGTCTCGGCATATTGAGAGGCGGCGTAGGCTTTTTCGGGATAGCTGTGATATTTGTCTCGGTCGTTCCTGCGCTTATCGAAGTTGTACTGGTAAAGGCGGCGCTCTGCATTGCTGAGATAATAAGCAGTATGTTCGGGATAAAAGGGATAAAAACGCTTCTGCACAACTCCTCGGCGGTGCTTTCGATGATAATAAGCCTTATTATATGCTTTGGAATGATGCTGATAATCTCAACGGCGGTAATGATGATGACGGGACTTGATGTATCGTAAGAGGTGAAAAAGATGAACGAAATACAGTTGGTCATTATCTCGGCAGGAATACTTGCGGTGGTGATGAAAATTTTTGAATCGATATATCCGTCAGAAAAATATGCAAAGCAGATGAGGATAATCTTTGCGCTGATCTTTGTTCTGACGCTTTCAAAGCCGCTTATGGGCAGCATAAAAGCTCTGTCCGATACAGCCGAAAGCATTGATGTCATAAACGAAAACATTTCGGGCAGCACTGACAATACGCTCGATTATTTCAAGGGTTCGGTCGAAAGAAATATCAGCAGCAGATTGGCGGATATACTTTTGGAAAACGATATTTCCGTAAAAGAAATCAAGACAAGTATTAATATTTCCGATAACGGCAGCATATCTATTAATGAGGTCAAAATAGCTGCTGAAAATGCAGCACAGGGAGCTGAGGCTGTTGACATAGTTAAACGTGAAACAGGGGAAAAGACACTTGTAAAAATCGAGGAGCTTACACAATGAAAAAGGACGAAATTCTGAAAAGCCTGAAGGAGTATTCGCAAAAGCCTATCTTCCCGAAGATACTCATTTCAGTCGGACTTGTAATTATGGTAATGATAGTTTTTGCTGATTTTTCGGGCAATAAAGACACAAAAAGCGTCAGCGAGACCGATGCTGATTTTCAGACAGCGGATACATACATTGAATGCACGGAAAACCGTCTTTCGGAGGTGCTTATGTCCATCGAAGGAGTCGGCAAAGCCAGAGTCCTTGTCAGTGTTTCCTCCACGGAGGAATATGTTTACGCCGAAGAATTCAGGCAGAGCTCGGGCAGCACGGAAAATGAGATAGTCATTATTGACAGCGGCCCATCAAAGGAGGCGTTGATAAAAAAGGTGAAGATACCCGAGGTAAGCGGTATCGTGATCGTATGCGAGGGAGGAGATGATCCTAAGGTCTGCGAAAAGGTGTATAAAGCGGTCTCGACCGCACTAAAAATTCCAAGCAGCAGAATATATGTTGCTGAAATGAAATAACAGGAGGCAAATAACAATGAAAAGATTAAACCTTATTATCGGAAAAAAACAGATAATCCTTGCGTGTCTCACGCTTATTCTCGGCATTGCGGTATATATGAACTATGCGCTTTCTTCATCGGGTGATGATATTGCGCAGAATGTTATGAACAACGATGCGGCGGCTGCCGATTCGACTGCTGAGGATCAGGCTTATTACGGCGACGCTGCTTTTGTAAGTGCCGAGGGTGCAAGCGATTATTTCGCACAGGTCCGTCTGAGCCGTATGACAAGTCGGGATGAAGCTGTTGAAACCCTTTCGGTCATTCTCAACGGCGGCGATCTATCCGATGAGGAAACTGCGACTTACACGAATGAATCCATCACGCTTTCAAAGCTTTCCGAAAGTGAGAGCAAGATCGAAAATCTCATCAAAGCACAAGGCTTCAATGACTGTGTGGTCTATCTCAACGACAGCACAGCAAACATTGTTGTTAAGTCAGAGGGTCTTGAAGCGGCACAGGCAGCACAAATTAAAGACATTTTGTTAACAGAGGTTACAATTCCCGCAGAAAATATTAGAATTTTTGAGGTAAAGTAGTTGTACATTTTGAAAATATCTGCTATAATATAATGGTATAGATATTTTCAGATGGCTGACTTTAAAAATTATCCTGATAGATCGTCAGCCAGTTTGGCATGGAGGTTTATCAGATGGATAAGATCAATGACGTTCAGACAAACAGCATCAGGATCTCGGAGGATGTTGTTTCCAAAATAGTTGAATTGGCTGTCAAGTCCGTTGAGGGCGTGAGCGGCATCACAAACAGCAGGATCAATTTCAGCAGCATTTTTGATAAAAAGAACGGTTCCGCTATCGCTATCACGGGTGAAAGCGGCTCGGTCGAGGTAACTGTTAATGTAATTGTTGCATACAGCAGCAAGGTAAAGCAGGTCGCTGAAAAGATCCAGAACAAGGTTAAAAATGATATCCAGAACATGACGGGAATTATCGTTAATAAGGTAAGTGTCATCGTTGAGGGGATCTCATTCGATAATGAAAAGTAATATGGAAAGCAGGCTCTTTTCAGTGGATCTGATATAGGGCTTGCTTTTCTGTACATAAAATGAAAGGATCTGAAAATTTTGAAAAGAAGTGAAATCAGAGAAGCTGCTTTTCTGCTGACTTTTGAAAAGCTTTTTACCGATGATACCGTTGATGATATAATCGATGCGGCATACGAGGTTGATGAATTTGAAATGGATGAGGAGTGTGAAAGGCTCTTTGCTGCTGTTGATGAAAAGTCGGCGGAGATCGACAAAATAATTGCAGCGAACAGTGAAAAGCGTCAGTTTTCACGAATCCCGAAGGTGAGCGTTGCTGTTTTGCGCATTGCGATATATGAGCTGCTTTATAATGATAAAGTTCCGAATAATGTTGCGATAAGCGAAGCTGTACTGCTTGCAAAAAAATACACATATACACCCGATGTCAAGTTCATAAACGGCGTCCTTGGTGTTATTGCAAAGGGAATTGAAAATAAGGAAGGCGCAGAGGAATAATGCCGATATATCTCGGACTGGACACCAGCAATTACACGACCTCCACAGCTTTTATCGATACGGAAAGAATGGAAGCCGTACAGTGCAAAAAGCTTCTTCCGGTTAAAGAGGGCGAGCTGGGGCTTCGGCAGAGCGATGCTGTTTTTCATCATACAAAGCAGCTTCCCGAAATGGTGACGGCACTGTTTGAAAACAGACAGACAAGACCCGATGCGATAGGCGTTTCCGTTCGTCCCCGCAATATCGAGGGTTCATATATGCCGTGTTTTTTATGCGGAGAGGGTTTGGCTGAGTCACTCGGTGCGGTCAATAAAATTCCCGTGCATAAGACCTCGCATCAGATAGGACACATACTTGCAGCACTGTTTTCTTCGCATAAGCTTGACCTTGTGAATGAGAAATTCATCGCTTTTCACGTCAGCGGAGGAACTACCGACTGTCTGCTTGTTACACCCGATAAGGAAAATGTGCTTGATATAATGGAGATAGGTTCTTCACTCGATATCAAGGCGGGACAAGCGATAGACAGGACAGGCTTGATGCTCGGATTGAAATTTCCGTGCGGAAAAGAGCTTGAAAAGCTTGCTGCGGCGAGTGATAAGAAATACAAGCTGAAGCCTGTGCTGAAAGGCGGAAACTGTTGTCTTTCGGGGCTTGAAAACAAGTGTCGGAAAATGCTTAATGATGGTGAAAAGAAAGAAGATATCGCAAATTACTGCCTTAGCTTCGTTTATTCAACGATATATGAGATGACGAAATTCGCACTTGACAGCTGCGGAAATGTTCCCATAGTTTATGCAGGCGGAGTAATGTCCGATAAGCTTATTCGTGACAAGCTTTTGCAGAAATTTGACGCTTTTTTTGCCGAACCCGATCTTTCCTGCGACAATGCTGTCGGAACAGCGGTGTTTGCGGCGATCAAGGAGAACGCTTTATGAGCAGTTTGCTTACCGTAAGCCAGCTTAACAGATATATTGCTTTCAGATTTAAAGAAGATAAACAACTGAAAGGCATCCTGATAAGCGGCGAGATCTCAAATTTTACAAATCATACAAAGTCGGGACATCTGTACTTTACGCTCAAGGACAGCACAAGCTCGGTAAAGGCTGTGATGTTTGCGAGTGCGGCTTCACAGCTGCGCTTTGTTCCCGCATCGGGAATGAGAGTCATAATCTCGGCGAATGTTCAAGTCTACGAGCGTGACGGCGTGTATCAGCTCTATGTCAACGATATGCAGCCCGATGGTATAGGCGCACTTTATATTGCGTTTGAACAGCTTAAGGAACGTCTTTCCGCAGAGGGCTTGTTTGACGAGAGCCTGAAAAAGCCGCTCCCCGAATTTCCGACTAAAATAGGTATCGTTACTTCGATCGAAGCGGCGGCACTTCAGGATATGCTCAATATCATATCACGCCGATATCCGATCGCAGAGGTCGTTATCTATCCCTGTCTTGTGCAGGGCGCAAATGCTCCCGAAAGTATATGTTCAGCACTGAAACGTGCGGACAAAGGCGAAAATGACATTATCATCGTCGGAAGAGGCGGCGGTTCGCTTGAAGACCTTATGGCTTTCAACAGTGAAAGTGTTGCAAGGGCGATATTTAACTGTGAAACGCCTGTGATATCCGCTGTCGGACATGAGACTGATACTACTATTGCCGATTATGTGGCTGATTTGCGTGCTCCTACGCCGTCAGCAGCGGCAGAGCTTGCCGTTCCCGAGCTTTCTTCGCTGATAAACTTTTTGAACGCTTCCCGGAATGTACTTGAAAAAAAGCTTATTGATAAAACGGTTTTCCTTCGGTTGCAGCTTGAAAATCGTGAAAAGTCGCTTATTGCTGCCGAACCTAAAAACCGCATAGAAAATTCAAAAAAGCTGCTTGATGAACGCAAACGCCGTTTGCAGGAGCTTTTGAAGATACAGCTCGAATTAAAAAGTGCAGCACTCAATGCGAAAATATCTGCGCTTGATAATTTGAGTCCGACAAAGATAATGATGAGAGGCTACTCTCTTGTATATAAAGATGAAAAGCTTATCCATTCCGTTTCGGAGCTTAAAACGGGCGATAATATTACTGTAAAGCTTCGCGACGGTGAGGTCGAAGCTGCTGTAAAATGAAAGGACAGAAAATGAAGTTTGAGGATTCAGTAAAACGAATTGATGAGATAATATCTGCTCTTGAAGATAAGGAAATATCGCTTGATGATTCGATCAAGCTTTATAAAGAGGGCGCAAAGCTCATTGACGGCTGCAAAAAAGAGCTTGACAAGGCTGAAATGCTTGTGACCGTTGAAAACGAATAATTATAAGGGGAGTCATTATGCCGAATACCAGCGGTATATCAGCTGAAAACAAGGTCAGGCTCGATGATAATATCAAAAAAGTCAATTCGGAGCTTGAAAAATATAAATATGAGGAAATAAGCCGCTGCGGTTTGCAGAAGAGTGTTGCCGAAGCAATGTGGTACTCGCTCTCTGCAGGCGGAAAGCGCATCCGTGCTGTTCTTGCAATGGAGTTTTGCAGGATATGCGGAGGAGATACAGACAAGGCTCTTCCTGCTGCCTGTGCAATTGAGATGATACACGCTTTTTCACTTATCCATGACGATCTTCCGTGTATGGATAACGATGATTTCCGCAGAGGAAAGCCGTCCTGCCACAAGGCTTTTGATGAAGCGACTGCGCTGCTTGCAGGCGACGCATTACAGAACAAAGCGTTTGAGATAATTTCAAACGATGAAAAGCTGTCCGATAATGTCAAGGTGAAGCTTATAAGCTGTCTTTCCAAGGCTGTCGGAGTACAGGGAATGATCGGAGGACAGGTCATCGATACGAACTGTCAGGCGGAGCTTACGACCTCGGAAAGCCTGCTTGAGATGTACCGTATGAAAACAAGTGCGCTCATTGCGGCTGCCTGCGAGATGGGCTGTATATGTGCCGAAAAATCCGATAAGGTCGGTTCGGCGAAAAAGTTCGGAGAGTCTCTCGGGCTTGCTTTTCAGATAGTTGACGATATACTTGATATTGTCGGTGATGAAAAGGAGCTCGGAAAGCCTGTCGGAAGCGACTCCTCAAATGAGAAGAATACATTTGCCGTGCGCTGCGGTATTGAAAGCTCACAGCGGTTTGCCGAAAAGCTTACAGATGATGCAGTGGATGCATTGTCGGATTTTGATGATAACTGCTTTTTAAAGGAATTAAGTGCTTATCTGATGAACAGAAAAAAATAAAGATATTTTAATGAAAGGTTGGATCTGAATTGTCAATATACTATAATTACACACTTGCAGCGGCAGTTATTTCGTGGGGTATCGCACAGATCATAAAAACTATCATTCATGCAATAAGGAATAAAACGTTCAAGGCGGAACGCCTTATCGGTTCGGGCGGTATGCCGAGCTCACATTCGGCTTTGGTATGCTCTGCATCTGTGGCAACATTCCGTATATGCGGACCTCAGTCGGTCGAATTTGCTCTTATGCTTATTGTTGCGCTCATAGTTATGTATGACGCAATGGGAGTAAGACGTGCCGCAGGACTTCATGCTCACCAGCTCAACCGAATGAACAAGTATTTCGATGAAGAGGGAATAGAGATCCCAAACTACGGTATCAAGCCTTCCAAAAAGCCGAAAAAACAGAAGGATTTCAAGGAATATCTCGGTCATACACCGTTTGAAGTTCTCGGCGGAGTGATACTCGGTATCATTATTGCATTGATAATGCCTGTTGAGATGTAAGTCGGAGGATATTTTGAGTAAAAAAGAGATTAGGCTCGGCGATCTTGATCTGCCGAATGATATAAAAAAACTTGATTACTCGGAGTGCAGGGAGCTTTGCAGGGATATTCGCCGCTGTATCATTAAGAATGTTCTGAAGAACGGCGGACATCTTGCTTCAAACCTCGGAACTGTCGAACTGACGGTTGCACTTCACAGGGTTTTTGAGTCTCCCAAGGATAAGCTTGTCTGGGACGTCGGACATCAGGCTTACGCCCACAAGCTTCTGACGGGAAGATATGACAAGTTTTCCACTCTCCGCAAAAAGGGAGGAATTTCGGGCTTTATCCGTCCGAACGAATCGGAACACGATGCTTTTGTGAGCGGTCACAGCAGCAACTCTATTTCGGCGGCTCTCGGTATGGCTGAGGCTATGCGCATTGACGGCGATACTAAGCACCGTGCGGTTGCCATTATCGGCGACGGAGCATTCACGGGAGGACTTGCTTATGAGGGACTTAACAATGCAGGAAAAAGCTCGGCTAACCTCATTGTTATCCTCAATCATAATGATATGTCCATTTCCAAGAATGTTGGTGCGCTTGCAAAATATCTTACTTCGATAAGAGGAGATCAGCGTTATCTTGACATAAAAAAAGCGGTCGAACACACGCTTGACAACACGCCTGTTGTCGGAGAACCGATAAAGAACATACTCCTTTCTTCAAAATCCGCACTGAAAAATGTGCTTTATCATTCAACAATGTTTGAAGATCTTGGATTTGTATATCTCGGACCTATTGACGGGCATAACATCGAAGAAATTGAAGCAACGCTGAAAATGGCTCGCAGGATCGAAAAGCCTGTGTTCATTCATGTTAATACGGTCAAGGGAAAAGGGTTCAGACCTGCCGAGGAAAACCCCGGTGCGTTCCACAGCATCCCGAGCAGCGGATACTCCAAGAAAAATCCCGATAATTCCAACCATGACAGCTTTTCCGAAAATTTCGGAAGAACGCTCTCTGAATATGCCGAAGCAGATGACAGGATATGCGCTGTAACGGCGGCAATGAAGTACGGAACAGGCTTGCAGTATTTTGCGGCAAGCTTTCCAAAGCGTTTTTTTGATGTAGGCATTGCCGAGGAACACGCTGTTACTTTCTGCGCAGGTTTGGCGAAAAGCGGAAAAATACCCGTATTTGCGGTATATTCGAGCTTCCTGCAGCGAGCTTATGATGAGATCATTCACGATGTTGCGATAGACAACACCCACATAGTTCTTGCGGTCGACAGAGCAGGATTTATAGGTGAGGACGGCGAAACGCACCAGGGCATGTTCGACATTCCTATGCTTACGGGTATACCCAATGCTGTTATTTTTTCTCCGTCAAATTACTCGGAGCAGAAGCTTTGTCTTAAAACAGCTCTTTACGACTGTGACGGCTTTGCGGCTGTGCGCTATCCTAAAGGCAATGAAAGCTTTGGTTTGACGGACAACAGATATGATACGGACACATTCTGCCATGTTTCCTTTGACAGCGAGTGTCTCGTTGTGACGTTCGGCAGGCTGTTTGATAGAGTCCTGGAGATCAGCCGTTCGGACGATGCAGGCAGATTTGATATTTTAAAGCTTGTAAAAATATATCCGATAGACAATGAAGCTGCACTTGCTTGTATGAATTACAAGCATATAATTTTTTACGAGGAAAGCAGCAAGGAGAATGGCATTGCTGAGCATCTGCTCATAAAGCTGGCTGAGATGGGCTTCAAGGGTTCTTATGAGATCGCTGCGGCGAGCGGATTTATCCCGAATGAAAGCACGGAACAGACAATGGAACGCTTTAAAATGGATAAAAAGTCAATGACGGAAACTATCGGTAATATGGTGAAAAATATTGAGAATTGATTGTTATCTTGTTGAAAATAAAATAGTCAAGAGCCGTGAGAGGGCGAAGGAGCATATCAAAAACGGCGATGTTTTTATAAACGGAAAGCCTGTTTCAAAGCCGTCGGCGGAGGTCAATGAGGGCGATAATGTTGACTTCAAGGGTGCAGTCCTGAAATATGTCGGCAGAGGCGGATTAAAGCTTGAAAAGGCTGTCGATGTGTTCGGTATTGATCTGAACGGCAAGATTTGTATGGATATCGGAGCGTCCACGGGCGGCTTTACCGATTGTATGCTGCAGAACGGTGCTGAATATGTTTACGCTGTTGATGTCGGACACGATCAACTCGATGAAAAGCTGTGCGCTGACAACAGGGTATGCAATATGGAAAAGACAAATTTCACAGAGCTTTTTCCCGAAAATTTTGAACCGTACCCGAGCTTTTTCAGCGTTGATGTTTCATTCGTTTCTCTTAAAAAGATCATCCCGAAGCTTTCCGAATTTATGAAAGAGGGCAGTTCTGCTGCTGTTCTGATAAAGCCGCAGTTTGAAGCAGGAAAATCCGATATAGGCAAAAACGGTATCGTCAAGGACAGAAAAGTTCATCTGCGTGTATTAAATGAATTGACAGCTTATTTTTCGCATAATGGGCTAACTGTAAAGGCTGTTGACTTTTCGCCTATAAGCGGCGGCGATGGGAACGTTGAATACCTTGCATATATCGTTTGCAATGACGGAAAAACTTACATTACAGATATAAAAAAGGTCATTGATGAAGCCTTTTCAAATATTCGCAGAAAGGATTAAAACAGGATGAATATAGTTTTATTTCCTAATTTCACAAAACCCAATGCGCTGCCTACTGCGCAGAAGCTTTGTTTAAAGCTGCACGAACTGGGTATTGATATTTATACTGACAGTGAATATAAAAAGGATTTTTCGGGAGAAAGCTTTATCAATTACGGCAGTATGGATAATATTGCGGCAGAATGTGAAGCCATGATCGCCATTGGCGGTGACGGAACAATTCTCAAAGCCTCGCATTATGCTTCGGAATATGACAAGCCGCTTCTTGGTGTGAACACGGGACATCTTGGGTTTATGGCTTCAATGGAGATAGATGAACTCGACAATATTTCACGGCTCAAAACTCATGATTATACGATCGAATCAAGAATGATGCTCGATGTTGTTCTTATGCGTGAGAATACAGTCATTTCCAACTATACTGCGCTGAATGATGTTGTTGTTGCACGTTTATGCCCGAGTCTATGCAGCTATGAGATATCGACCGACGGAATCGTTGTCAGTTCGATACGTTCCGATGGTGTTGTTTTCTCAACGCCGACAGGTTCGACTGCTTATGCTTTATCGGCAGGCGGTCCTATCGTTGAGCCGCTTATGGAAACGATACAGATGACCCCTGTGTGTCCTCATTCGCTTTCGTCAAGACCGATGCTTTTTACAGCGGACAGGCGGCTGGAGATACGTCATTTTTCAAGCGATGAAAATGAGATATATTTTTCCGTTGACGGCAAATTTGAATGCAGCTTCGGCAGGGAAGATCATCTTGTGATATCAAGGTCGAACAAAAGGCTGAGGCTGATAGATATCAAGGGCAATTCATTCTTTGATGCAGTGAACAACAAGCTTATGAATCCCATAAAATAAGCTTTTCGGAGGCTTTATGTTAAAAAAAGAACGTCAGAACATTATTATAGATATAATATCAAAAAATGAGATTTCAACGCAGGAGATGCTTAAAGAACATCTTGAAAAGCAGGGGATAAATGTCACTCAGGCGACGCTTTCACGTGATATTAACGAATTGAACCTGAAAAAAGAGGCGAACGGTGTGTATAAATACATTGCTCCGCTGAAGGATGTTATGGAATGTCCGCCTATTTTTAAAGATTCCGTTCTGGATATTGTTTATGCTATGAATACGGTCGTGCTGAAATGCCATACGGGTATGGCACAGGCAGCCTGTGCAACGCTTGACAAGATGGAATATGTCGGTATTGTTGGAACGATAGCAGGCGATGATACAATTTTTGTGCTTATGCCGAGTGAAAAGGCGGCGGCAGACTTTTGCGAAAATCTTCGTGATATGATATTGTAAAAACAGAGGAAGTTTTTTATGCTTTGTGAGCTTTGTATTGAAAATCTTGCTGTAATTGAACACGCAGTCATACCATTTTCTAATGATTTCAATGTATTTACCGGTGAAACGGGTGCAGGTAAATCTATACTTATAAATGGAATAAATGCTGTTCTCGGAAAAAGGGTGAGCAAGGATATTGTCCGTTCGGGTTGCGATAAGGCTTCGGTGACGGCTTTATTCAAGGGGCTTTCCGCTGAAACAAATGAAAAGCTTGATGAATTCGGCATTGACCATTCGGACGATGAGCTGCTAATAACAAGGACGATATCATCTGACGGCGGCAGCGGCGTCCGCATAAACTCACGCACATCCTCGGTCTCCGTTTTAAAAGAGATCGGCATAACGCTGATAGATGTTCACGGTCAGCACGACAATCGCATACTTATGTATCCCGAAAAGCATATCGATATCGTTGATAATTTTGCCGGACTTCAGGAGGAGATAGCGGATTATCGTGAAAGCTTCCACAAATTGCAGGATATTTCACGCAGAATAAAAAAATTATCCGATAATGAATCGGATAAGCTCTCCCGTCTGGAAGCGCTCAGAGTAATGACGAACGAGATAAAGGAAGCTCAGATCACGGACGAAAATGAGGACGAAAAGATAGATAACGAATTTAATATCATCAGCAACAGCAGTGCTATTTCCAAGACCTTATCCTCGGCGACGGAAGAAATTTCGGGCGATGATGACAATGACGGATTATGCGGCGTTGTCAATGATATAATTACGGCTTTAAAGCGCTATTCGGATATTATGCCCTCGCTTGACGAGATATCGTCACGGCTTGACAGCCTTAAAATAGAAGCGGCTGATATTGCAGATCAGATAAAAAGTCTGAATGACAGCATTGATGTTGATGAGAGCCGCTTGGCATATCTTGACAACAGGAGAGATACTTTGATATCTGTAAAGAAAAAGTATGGCCCCGAGCTTAAAGATGTCATTGAGAAATACACTTCGGCACAGAATGAGGCTGCCGAGCTTATTGACAATACGGAAGAAATAAAAAGGATAAGCACTGAACGGAATGAGCTTCTTAAGAAAGTAAGTGCAAAGGCAAAAAGCTTGTCACAGAAGCGCCGTGAAGCCGCAGATCAGCTTTCAAAAAAAATAGAAAATGAGCTGAAATTCCTTGATATGCCGAATGTTAAGCTTGAAATATCTCAGACACTCGGAAAGCTCACAAGCTCGGGAATGGATTCGATGGAGATACTTATATCCGTCAATGCAGGTGAACCTCCGAAGCCGATAGCGAAGATAGCGTCGGGTGGCGAGCTTTCACGAATAATGCTTGCAATAAAAAATGTTACGGCGGAAAAAGATGATGTTCCGACGATGATATTTGACGAGATCGATACGGGCGTAAGCGGCAAGGCTGCGCAGAAGATAGGTGTAAAGCTCCGTGAGATATCCCGAAGTCGTCAGGTTTTGTGCGTAACACACCTTTCGCAGATAGCTGTAATGGCAGACAGTCACCTTTTCATTGAAAAAAAGACAAGTGACGACCGAACATTTACAGAGGTATCTGTGCTTGATAAGGAGTCAAGGGCAGGTGAGATCGCACGTATAATAGGCGGCGACAACATAACGGGTTCAACGCTTGAAGCGGCAAAGGAACAGCTTGCCTCCCGTGATGAGATCTATGACAGAATGCTGGAAAAATAAAAAAGTACAGCTTATTTTTACATAGGCTGTACTGAAATAATTATGAATTATCGCCGTCAAGGTCGAGTGAGAAATCACCTTGAGCGTCCGTATCTTCATCGGGTGCGATATCATCGGGGGGATCGAGCGGAGTAACTTCTTCATCTGCCTGCTCTCCGTGAACTCTGATATAGAATGAATTTATCATTTCCATATCATTTTCGGAGTAGCTGTCCTTTTGCGTGAGAAGTTCATTGATCACCTGATCGTAAAAATTCAAAGCAGCGGGACTTATATCCTCGGGAGCGGTATCTTCATCGAGAGGATATTTTTGCAGTGCGGTCTTCCAGACTCTGTTTATCATACCTGTGATAGCCGCAGGCTTATGCGCAAGATAGTTACGCTTGTATATGCTCGGGACGGGGTTCTTGAACGGGTAGTATTTTTCAAGAATTATGAGGTCTTCAATGTATTTTTCGATTTCAGCCGTATTTTTAAAGAAGAAAACGGCTGAACGGGTCGCATGAAGATTGGAAAATGCCGCATTGATTATCTTCATTCTTTTGGATATGTATTTTACAGTCATTCCGTTCAGAAAATCATCCGATACCATAAGCTTTTTTTCACTTGTTCCGAACAGGAAGTTCTGAAGCTCGACTTTGGTTTGCTTATCCAGCTTCGATATTGGATTAGGTGCGGCGGGAGCTTTCTTTTTTGAAGCCTTTTCCGCTTCTTTATCTTTAATTACCTTTTCTTTAGCAGGTTTTTCTTTTGCCATTGGTTTTTGCCTCCGAGAATAAGAATATCATTTATATTTTAACATATTTTTAAAAGAATAATTTACAATATGTTTGCTGAAATATTAAATAATTATTAATCTTATTAAAAGTGCATATAAAACAGTATAAATACATCTGCAAATATGCTAAAAAAGTAATTTTTTGTGAAAAGCGGAAAAAAGCTTGACAAAATACTTGTCCGATGGTATAATAATAAAGCCGCATGTCTTAGGCTCTTTTTAAGTTATGCTTTTGCATACGCCTATTGTTACAGCGAGTTTATAGAAAAGGCAGGTGCCATTTTAATGTACGCTATTATTGAAACAGGCGGAAAGCAGTATCAGGTTTCCGAGGGTGATGAGATCTTTATCGAAAAGCTCGACGTTAATGCTGATGATTCTGTAAGCTTTGACAAGGTTATCGCAGTTGGTAAGGACAGCGGTCTCGTAGTTGGTGCTCCATATGTTGACGGTGCAGCAGTAGAGGCTAAGGTTCTTAAGAACGGCAAGGCTAAGAAGATCACTGTTTTCACTTACAAGCCTAAGAAGGGCTCTTCTCACAAGAAGCAGGGTCACAGACAGCCTTACACAAAGGTAAGAATCGACGCTATCAAGGCATAAGTTCTTATCCAAAACAGTTATTTTTAGATTAACGGAGGTGTAATCAATATGGCACATAAAAAGGGTATGGGCTCCACCAAGAACGGCCGTGATTCCGAATCGAAGCGTCTTGGTGTCAAGAGAGCAGACGGTCAGGCAGTAATCGCCGGCAACATCCTTGTTCGTCAGAGAGGTACACACATTCACCCAGGTGAAGGCGTTGGTATGGGTTCCGATAATACACTTTTCGCAAAGGTTGACGGAACAGTTAAGTTTGAAAGAGTTGGACGTGACCGCAAGAAGGTCAGCGTTTATACTGTTGACTAATTTTATATTCTGACTTCAAAAAAAGGGATAGATATTCTATCCCTTTTTGTTTTTATGTAGAAGAAAACGTGATCGTGGCTGAAATTATCTTAAAAATTATTGACAACTATTCAAAAAATGTGGTATAATATAATGTATTTTAATGTCTGAATGCGGCAGAGCCGCTTGATCGTAGGAATCAATGATTCCTTAGAACGGAGTATTATATGTTCGTTGATAAGGCTAAGATCTATATTAAAGCAGGTGACGGCGGCGATGGTGCTGTTTCGTTCCACCGTGAAAAATATGTTGCGGCAGGCGGCCCTGACGGCGGTGACGGTGGAAAAGGCGGAGATATCGTATTTGTTGTTGATACAAATATATCAACGCTTATCGACTTCCGATACAAACGCAAATATGTTGCTGAAAAGGGTCAGAACGGCGGCGCAGGAAACTGTACGGGCAGAAATGCTGCTGACCTTATAATAAAAGTTCCGCAGGGTACGGTTATCCGTGAAGCTGCAACGGGACGCATAATGGCTGATATGTCGACCGATGAGCCGAAGGTCATTGCCAAGGGCGGAAAAGGCGGAAAGGGTAATGCACGTTTTGCTACCCCGACAAGACAGATACCGAAGTTTGCAAAGCCCGGATTTGTGGGTGAAGAATTCGAGGTGACTCTTGAACTTAAATTGCTTGCAGATGTAGGTCTTGTGGGTTTTCCGAATGTCGGAAAATCAACACTTATCTCGGTCGTTTCTGCCGCAAAACCAAAGATCGCAAATTATCATTTTACCACGCTTACACCTGTTCTTGGTGTTGTCAAGGTAACAGAGGGAAAATCCTTTGTTATGGCTGATATCCCGGGACTTATTGAGGGAGCAAGTGAGGGTGTCGGACTTGGACACGAATTTCTGCGTCACGTTGACCGATGCAGACTTATTGTACACGTTGTTGATGTTTCGGGCGTTGAGGGTCGTGATCCCAAGGAAGATTTTGAGATAATAAACAGAGAACTTCGAAATTTCAGCGAGGACTTGGCTGACAGACCTCAGATAGTTGCCGCAAACAAGTGCGATATGGCTTCTCCCGAGCAGATAGAGGAGTTCAGGACTTATATTGAAAGCAGTGGGCTTGAATTTTATCAGATCTCTGCGGCAACAACGCAGGGTACAAAGGAGCTTATGGCTGCTGTTGCCGCAAAGCTTGACACGCTTCCTCCGATAAAGGAGTATGAGCCTGAACCTCTTACGCAGAAAGAGCTTGACGAACGTGCGGGTATGGGTGAGAAGTTTGAGATCACACGGGGCGATGACGCTGTTTACTATGTTGAAGCTCCGTGGCTTGAAAACATTATGCGCACAGTCGATATGGACGATTATTCTTCACTCCAGTATTTCCAGCGTGTTCTCCGCAACACGGGTATCATCGACAAGCTTGAAGAAATGGGTATCAATGAAGGCGATGTCGTAAATATCTATGGATTTGAGTTCGACTTCGTTTATTAACGGTGAGCTGTTATGGAAATATTCGATCTGTATGATGAAAACCGCATAAAGACGGGGAAAACCATGATAAGGGGAGATAAAACTCCTGATGGATTCCATAGAATGGTTGTTCATATCTGTATCTATAATTCAGACGGCAAAATGCTTATTCAGCAAAGACAGCCTTTTAAAAAGGGCTGGAGCAATATGTGGGACGTAAGTGTCGGGGGCAGTGCTGTTTCGGGTGATACGGGCTTATCGGCGGCTGTAAGAGAGGTTCACGAAGAATTGGGCATCGAACTTGATACTGCACAGTTAAGACGCTTCATCACAATAGATACCGGAAGAGTTTTTGATGATTGGTATGCGGTGAATATGGATATTGACCCGTCGGAGCTTCATCTTCAATATGAGGAAGTCCAAAATGCTAAATGGGCAGATATTGACGATATAAAAGCAATGATAGACAAGGGTATATTTATTCCCTATCACAAAAGCTTTATAGATATGCTGTTTCATTTCAGCCATAATTCGGGAATGATAACTAAGGGTGATGTATCATAGAAAAACATGAAGTAAATCAGTACAGTCCGCTGACGCTTGCTTTTCTCGGTGATGCGGTCTATGAAAGACTTGTCAGAGAAAAGCTTGTCAAAACGGCAAATATGTCTGTAAACAAGCTTCACAAAGAAGCTGTCGAAAAGGTTCGTGCAGGTTATCAGTCAAAGGCGGTCGATGTTATACTTCCGCTTCTTACCGAGGCTGAGACCGATATTATGAAAAGGGGACGGAACGCAACTTCCAACACTGTCCCCAAAAGTTCAAATCCTATCGAATACCGCAGAGCGACTTCGCTTGAAACTCTTTTCGGTTATCTTGATCTGCTTGGCGATAATGCGAGGATAAACGAGCTTTTTGATTATATCTGGAATAATACGGAGGTGTGAAATGAACGGTCTGTATGATGATCTTAATATGATCGACTGCGATGGTGTTCACTGTTATGTTGTGAAAGCGTCTGACGGTGATATTCTCATCGATACCGGCGAAGCAAGATACCGTGACAGCATTGAAATGTGGCTTATCAACTACAATATAAAGAAAATACTGCTTACGCACGGTCACAGTGAAGCGGTCGGAAACGCCAAGTATTTTTCCGAGCTTTTCGATGCTCCTATCTATATGAGCGAAGCAGATTATGAGCTCATTTCGGGCAGGTCGGACAGAAATGTTTTTTCGGTCGGACTTACGGGAGCGGCTTTGAGCTTTCTTGAAGAGAGAAAACGATGCAAACCTGTTGAAATATTCGATGTTCACAGGTTTATCGATGAAAATTCCGATATTTCTTCCGAGATCGGGAAGGAATGCAAAATTTATTCGGCAGAGGGACACACAAAGGGCTCGCTTGCCTATAAATTTGGCGATGATCTTTACATAGGTGATGCTGTAATGAATATTGTTTATCCTTGTTTCCCTGCGCTTTGCGAAAGTCCGAAGAGGGCAAGGCAATTCATAACAAGGTTAAAGGATATCGCTCCCGAGCGCATACTTTTTACGCGCGGAGAGCCTATAAAAACTCACGATAACAAGCTGTACTCAAACTTGTTCAGCAAAAATATTATAATGTAAAATTTTAATTTATAAGGAGATTTAAGGTTATGTCAGGACATTCCAAATGGAACAACATCAAGAGAAAGAAAGAAGCAACGGACGGTGCAAGAGCTAAGGTCTTCACAAAGATCGGTCGTGAGATCACCGTTTGCGTTAAAGAGGGCGGCGGAGACCCCAACAGCAACTCCAAGCTCCGTGAACTTATTGCAAAGGCAAAGGCTAACAACGTCCCTAACGACAATATCGACAGAGTTATCAAGAAAGCTGCAGGCGGCGGAGATAAGACAAGCTATGAAGCGAATGTTTACGAGGGTTACGGTCCTAACGGCGTTGCTGTAATTGTTGAAACTCTTACCGATAATAAGAACAGAACAGCAGGCGATATCCGTCACTACTTTGACAAGTTCGGCGGAAACCTTGGCACAACCGGTTGTGTATCCTTTATGTTCTCGAGCAAGGGCATCATCGTTGCTGACGGTGAGGGGCTTGATGAGGACAAAGTAATGGAAGATGTTTTTGATCTTGGTGCGGCTGACTTTTCGATGGAGGACGGCACAATTGAGATCGAAACAGAGCCTAACGATCTTTCCGCAGTTCGTGACGGACTTGTTGAAAAAGGTTACAAGCTTGTTTCAGCAGATGTTGAAATGGTTCCTGCGACCTATACAACACTCACAGATGATGAATCTATCCGCAAGATGAATCTTCTTCTCGATGCGCTTGAGGATAACGATGACGTTCAGAATGTTTATCATAACTGGGATATGCCTGAAGAAGACGAAGAAGACTGATCTCAGCCAAAATATAAATTGATTGGAGTAGATAAAAATGAAGTGGACAGGACTTAATGATCTTCGTGAAAGTTATCTTAAATTTTTTGAGAGTAAGGGACATCTCCGTATGGATTCCGCACCTCTCGTACCTAAGGACGATAATTCTATCCTCCTTATCAATGCAGGTATGACACCGCTCAAAAAGTATTTTCAGGGTATTGAAGAACCCCCTTGCCATCGTGTAACGACTTGCCAGAAGTGTATCAGAACACCTGATATCGAAAACGTTGGTAAGACAGCTCGTCACGGAACATATTTTGAAATGCTCGGCAACTTCTCATTCGGTGATTATTTCAAGCACGAAGCAACAGCTTGGGCTTGGGAGTATCTCACAAAGGTACTTGAGATCCCTGCTGAAAGACTTTGGATCACAATTTACGAAGAGGATGATGAAGCAGGCGATATCTGGGCAAATGAAGTTGGTATTCCCCGTGAAAGAATCGTAAAGCTCGGCAAGGCTGATAACTTCTGGGAACACGGAAGCGGCCCTTGCGGTCCCTGCTCCGAAATTCACTTCGACAGAGGTGAAAAGTACGGCCCGTTTGAAAGCTTTGAGCAGGCAGGCGACTGCGACAGACTTATCGAGATCTGGAATCTTGTATTCACACAGTTTGACAATGACGGTCACGGCAACTATTCACAGCTTGCTACAAAGAATATCGATACAGGTATGGGTCTTGAAAGACTTGCCTGCGTAATGCAGGACGTTGATAACCTCTTTGAGGTAGATACAGTTCAGAACATTATGAAGAAGATCTCCGAGCTTACGGGTAAGATTTACAAGCAGAATGACAAGGACGATGTTTCTATCCGTGTTATTACCGACCATATCAGAAGCACAACATTTATGGTAGGCGACGGTGTTCTTCCTTCAAACGAAGGAAGAGGTTACGTTCTCAGACGTTTACTCAGAAGAGCTGCACGTCACGGTCGTATTCTCGGCACAAAGAAGCCATTCCTCTATGAAGTAGTTGATACTGTTATCAATGAAAATGTATGCGCTTATCCCGATCTTGAATCCAAGCGTGAATATATCAAGAGAGTCATCAAGCAGGAAGAAGAAGCTTTCGCTAAGACTGTTGAAAACGGTTCTCAGATCCTCGATCAGTACATTGCTGATATCAAGGCTAAGGGCGGAGATATGGTTCTCGGCGGTGAAGAAGCATTCAAGCTTCACGATACTTATGGATTTCCTCTTGACCTCACAAAGGAGATCTGCGCTGAAAACGGCATCACAGTTGATGAGGACAAGTTCCACGAATGTATGACTGTTCAGAAGAAAACTGCCCGTGAAAACAGAAAGCTCAACGGTGGCTGGGACGATGCTTCGGCAAGTGTTCTTACACAGTTCACAACAAAGTTTGTTGGCTATACAGACCTTGAATACACAACAAAGCTTCTTGCTATGGTCAAGGACGGCAATGCTGCCGATATCTGCGAAGAGGGTGACAGAGTTACCGTTCTTCTTGAAACCACACCTTTCTACGCTGAAAGCGGCGGACAGGTAGGCGACAAGGGTATTATCGAATCCAACGGCAACGTTATGGAAGTGCTTGACACACAGAAGCTTACGGGCGGTCAGTTCGTATGTCATTGTGAAGTTACAAGCGGCGGATTTACAACAGGCGAAACTGTTACTGCAAAGGTAAACAAGGAGCTTCGTGACGCCACAGCAAGAAACCATACTGCTGCACATCTTCTTCAGGCTGCACTCAGAAATATCCTCGGTGAACACGTTCATCAGGCAGGTCAGCTCGTTTCGCCCGATAGAATGAGATTTGACTTCGCTCATTTCAGCGCAGTTACACCCGATGAACTTCAGCAGATCGAAAATGCTGTAAATAATGCCATTCTTTCCGCAATTGAACTTGATATCAAGGAAATGCCTATTGAAGAAGCACAGAAACTCGGCGCTATGGCACTTTTCGGCGAAAAGTACGGCAAGGTCGTCCGTGTTGTAAATGTTCCGGGAGTTTCTCTTGAATTCTGCGGCGGTACACACGTTAAGAATACATCCAACATCGGTCTTTTCAAGATCGTTTCCGAAAACTCCGTTGCAGCAGGCGTAAGACGTATCGAAGCTGTAACCGGTACAGGTGTGCTTTCACTCATTGATGAATATAAGGGTACTATTGACAAGGCTGCTGCTGCGATCAAAGCACCTAACGCAAGTGAACTTGCAGCTAAGTGTGCTGCTGCTGCAACTGAGATCAAGGATCTTGAAAAGCAGATCGCTGAACTCAATTCCAAGCTTGCATCGGGTCAGCTTGACGCTGTTCTTGATAACGCAAAGGCATACAAGAATGTTCGCATTTCTTCTGTAAAGCTCAGCGGTGTAAAGCCTGACGTTCTCCGCACAATGGGCGACCAGATCAAGGATAAAGCACCTGATATCATTGCTGTTCTTGTTTCTGACAGCTCTATGCTCTGCGTAAGCGGTAAGGAAGCTGTTGCGGCAGGCGCTCATTCCGGCAAGATAGTTCAGAAGATCGCTGCTATAACAGGCGGTAAGGGCGGCGGACGTCCTGACAACGCTATGGCAGGTATCGGTGATGTTTCCAAGGTTGACGAAGCACTTGCAGCTCTTGAAAATGTAGTTGCAGAGTTCGTAAAGTAAGGAGAACGGCTATGGATTGTATCTTTTGTAAAATAGCAGCAGGTGAGATACCAAGCACTAAGGTTTATGAGGACGACAAGGTTCTTGCATTCAAGGACATCAATCCTCTTGCACCTGTTCATATACTCGTTATTCCGAAAACCCATATTGAAAGTGCAGCAGAGATCACAGCGGATAATTCCGCTGTGGTTGCACATATCTTTGAAGTTATTGCCAAGATCGCCAAAGAACAGGGTATTGACAAGGATGGTTTCAGAGTAGTTTCAAACTGCGGTGAAAATGGCTGTCAGAGCGTAAAGCATCTTCACTTTCATATTCTCGGCGGCAAGAAGCTTGACGTTGCAATGGGTTAAAACTCGGAGGTAATTTATATGATACGAAAAATGGCTTATGTGGGTTTTTCATACTTGCTTGGGCTGTTTTTCGCATCATTTTTTATATCGGAGGCTGTAATTGCGGTGAGTGCTGCGGCAATTGTGTTGTCCGTCGTGATCATGATACTCAAAGGCAAAAGTAAAATTGTTTGCCTTGTATGCTCGATATGCTTTGCAATAGGCTCATTTTATTATGTCGGTTATGACAAGCTTTGCTATCAGAAGATCACCTCCTTCAGCGGTCAGGAAGTGACCGTTTCGGGAGTGCTGACGAGCTTTACCGACTATAATGATGACAGGTCGCTTTATTATATTGACGGAAAAATAAACGGAAGCATTGATACAAAAGTCTACTGCTACGGTGAAGCCAAGATGTGTGATATCGGAGATGATATCACTGTCAAAGGAACAGCTGTATTGCCTAAAAACAGCTTTTCTTTTAACAGCTTGAAATATTACAAGTCAAAGGGATATTTTCTGTCGATCGACCAGCCCGAGATCAGCATCATCCCATCGGACAAACTGCCGATAAAACGGTCAATGTGCCGTTACAGAGAGTTTATACACGATAAAATGCGCACAAAGCTTGATTCGGAAAGCATTGCGCTTGTTGATGCAATCATGTTCGGTGACAAATCACGTATCCAAAGTGATACCAAGACGATGATGTACCGTGCAGGCATAGGTCACATAATGGCTGTTTCGGGAGTGCATTTGTCTATTGTATGTTCGCTTTTCTGGTTTGCGCTGAAGCTGACGGAGCTTAATAAGTTTGCACGCTTCGTAGTAGTTCTTATACCGATGTTTGCATTTGTGATGCTTTCGGGAGCTTCAAATTCAGTTATCCGTGCGGCTGTTATGCTTGTTTTGGTATATGGCTCTTCACTTTTCAACCGAAGAGCTGACCTTATGAACTCGCTTGGGATAGCGGTGATACTGCTTACGATCGGCAGACCGTTTGCGGTCATGGACGCTTCGTTCATTCTTTCAGTGACGGGTGTTATTGGAGTCGGAGCTGTTGCACCTGCCATGATAAAAATGATCGAGAAAAAGCGCAAGGTCGGAAAGATCGCAAATTCGCTGATAACATCGGCTGTTGTTTCGGCTGTCTCTTTTCCGGTATGCTTTCTGTATTTTGACGAGGTATCGGTTGTTTCGCCGGCATCAAATCTGATACTTATACCCGTATGCTCGGTCATACTTATATGCGGAACGATAGTTGTTTTCAGCGGAGGTGTCGGTTTACTGCTTGCGCCTCTTATGAAGATAAGCAGTATATGCTGCAAATTTGTTCTTGCAGGTGTGAAAATTCTCGGCGGAGCGCATTTTACATACATCGCAGTATCAAACAGGTTTTCATATTGGACGATCATTGCAGCTTTGGCTGTAACTATTGCGGCGGCAGTATATTTTCATAAGATAAAAACAACGGCGATAGTTTATACCGCTGCATGCATTTTATGTGTATTTGCGGTTTATGTTTATCGGTTTGTTCCATCGGATCATATTGATGTTGCGTTTATAAAAAGCGGCAGTTCGGCGGCTATTGTTATTAACGACAAAAAGAATGCTTCGATAATTGATCTTAACAAAGGCGGCTTATGTGCTGATGAGATATTCAGATATCTTGACCGAAAGGGAATATACCGAATAGAGATGATGGGACTTCTCATTGATGCTCAGGCGTCTGTTTCGACATATTCCGGACGAAGCGAGTTATATAATATTGGTACTGTCATTTATCCGAGCGAATATGAGACAAGCGTATATGGGATTATCGATGCAGTTCACAAGGGTTATGATGAAACCAAAACAGCGGTCATAACAATGCCGAATTACACCTTGAATATAATGGATAACAACACGCTGATACTGAATGTGAACGGCTGCAATATTTTCGCTTATGACGGACGAAAAGATACTGCGGCAGGCGAATACGATGTTGTTATCGAGTATGCGGGAAGAAAGCTTCATGAAAATATCAGCGGCAAAGTTCAGATTTTTTCTGACAGCAAAATCGAAGCAGCCGCAAATAAGGAAACTCACAATTTTTACGGTGAAAATGTAATTATAAAGGCTTATGATGACGGCTTTGAAGCGGAGGTGTTAAGCTGTGCCGACTATTATTGAAAATGAACTTAAAGCTGTGATACGCTCGGCTCAGTTCAAAAATGTTTATTGCTTTTACGGAAAAGACATTGTTTCGGTTGAAAAGTACAAAAATGCACTTGTTTCAAAGGCTGTAAAAACTGACGATGTTTATAATTATCATGTTTTTGACGGCAAAAATTTCGACTATGAGGAATTCTACGAAGCCTGCGAAGCTTTACCTGTATTTGCCGAACACGTTTGCTGTGTTGTGAGTGACCTTATAGCAAACAAGGACGGCAAGGATATGCTTGCCGATGTTCTGAAGTATATCCCCGATATTCCCGAGACCACGATAGTTGTTTTTTTCTACACTTCGATAGATATTACAGAGGGAAAAAAATATCCTTCGCCGAAATATAAAAAACTCGTTGACGCTGTTTCAAAAAAGGGCGATGTATGCGCATTTGAACCGAAAACTGCGGAGGAGCTTGCAAAGGCTGTCACTGCCAAGGTTACAAAGAGCGGAGGTTCAATATCAAAGGACACTGCTGTCTATCTTGCAAAGCTCTGCGGCTGTGATTCGATGATAACGGCTAATGAAACAGACAAGCTGATAGCATATAAGAATGGCGGAGAGATAACTAAGGCTGACATTGACCTTGTTTCTCCAAGGCAGCTTGAAGCAACGACATATAAGCTTGCAAGTGCAATAGCAAGACGTGACAAATACAATTCCATTCAGCTTCTTAACGACCTTATACTTGAAAAGGAAGAGCCGATAAAGATCATATATGCGATCTCGGGCAATATGCTTGACCTTTATCGTGTAAAGCTTGGTATCGGCAGCAGAAAATCGACAGGCGAGATAATCTCGGACTTTGATTATAAAAAAAATATGGAATTCCGTGTCAATAACGCTTATCGTGATGCAAGGTTCTACTCGACTTCACATTTAAGAAAGTGTTTAAATATACTCACCGAAACCGATTATAAAATAAAATCATCAAAAACGGACAGCATCGTGCTTTTGCAGGAAGCGATCGTTCAGATGCTGTCGCTGGAATAAGGAATTTTTATGCTTCATCTTGAACAGGCTGTGATAGTCGAGGGAAAATATGATAAAATAAAGCTCTCCTCGGTGGTTGATGCAGTTATTATTACGACCAATGGTTTTTCTGTTATAAAGGATAAAGAAAAACTTGAAATAATAAGATTTTTTGCAAAAAATAAGGGAATAATTATTCTGACCGATTCGGACAGTGCAGGCTTTAAGATACGGAATTTTCTCAAAGGTGCAATATCCGACGGGAAAATAACTAATGTCTATATTCCCGATATTTTCGGCAAAGAAAAACGCAAGGCTGTTCCGTCAAAGGAGGGCAAGATAGGCGTTGAGGGCATAGATACGCAGATATTGCTTGAAGCTTTTCGCAAGGCGGGAGTTATTTCAACTGAAGCAGACAGCAGGCGTGAGCCTGTTACAAAGCTCGACCTTTTTGAAGTTGGACTTTCGGGAGGAAGCAACTCTGCCGAGAAACGAAGTGAGCTTTTGAAATATCTCGGAATGCCCGAATTAATGACGACAAACGCAATGCTCGAGATCATCAACACGATGATGTCAAGGGACGAATTTATGAAAATCACAGCAAATTTATCACAAAGGCAGGGGAATGATTAAAATATGGTTTTTTCAAGTTTGGTATTCTTGTTTTATTTTTTGCCGATAACAATGATCTTGTATTTCATACTTCCTGATAAGTTCAGAAATATTTTTATTCTTCTTACAGGTTTGTTTTTTTATGCATGGGGCGAACCGAAATATGTGGTCATAATGCTTATTTCAACGGCTATCGACTATACGGCAGGTCTGCTCATCAATAAATTTAATGACAAGCGAAACATTCAGACGCTGTTTTTGCTTATTTCCGTAATAATGAATCTGAGTTTGCTTGGAGTTTTCAAATACAGTTCGTTCATAATTACAACAATAAATTCCGTATTCGGTTTGCATATCACCGACCCACAGCTTCCGCTTCCTATCGGTATTTCATTCTATACATTCCAGAGTATGTCTTATACGATCGATCTTTATATGAAAAAGATCAAGGTACAAAAGAACTTTTTCAGCTTTGCGGCTTATGTTACGCTTTTTCCGCAGATCGTTGCAGGACCTATCGTTCGTTATGAGGACGTTGCAAGAGAGATCGACTGCCGAACTATCAGCATTTCAAAGGTAAGTGAGGGAATAGGCAAGTTCCTTAAAGGACTTGCGAAAAAGGTTCTCCTTGCGAACAACATCGGTCTTGTATGGACGCAGGTAAAGGCTATGGACTACGGTGAGATATCTGCGGCGACGGCATGGCTGGGTATTCTGGCATTCACATTCCAGATATACTTTGACTTTTCGGGATATTCCGATATGGCTATCGGACTTGGAAAGATGCTCGGATTTAATTTCCCGATAAATTTCGACCATCCATATCTTTCACGAAGCATAAGCGAGTTCTGGCGCAGGTGGCACATCACGCTCGGAAGCTGGTTCAGGGAGTATGTTTATATTCCGCTCGGCGGCAACCGCAAAGGCTCGGCAAGGACGATCATAAACCTGCTCATTGTATGGTCGCTCACAGGCTTATGGCATGGTTCAAGCTGGAACTTTATGCTTTGGGGATTTTACTTCGGTGTTCTTATCGTTATTGAAAGGCTCGGTTGGGGAAAGATACTTGCAAAGCTGCCAAAGGCTGTAAGTACACTTTATACCTTTATTTTGGTGGTTCTGGGCTGGGTATTGTTCGATACGAATACTCTTACGGACGCTTGGAATTTTATCGGTGCGATGTTCGGAGCGAACGGTGTGCTTGGTGACAGCACGGCTCTTTACCTGCTCGCATCGAATGCGGTCATATTTGTTTTGTGCATATTTGCATCTACGGATATTTTCACGAAATTCACAGAAAAGCTTCAGCAGAAGAAGCCTATGCAGCTTAAAATTGCTGCGATAGCGGCACAGCTTATTATACTTGTGAACTGCACGGCTTATCTTGTTGATGCAAGCTATAATCCATTCTTATATTTCCGTTTCTAAGAGGTGAGAACAATAAAAAAGTCAGATAAGAAGAGCAGCCATATTATTGAGATCGTAAGCTGTATCATATTTTTTGGATTTTTCATAATATTTGCGCTCATAACGATATTTAAACCAAAAGAAACATTTTCCGAGCTCGAAAACAAATCGCTCGAACGAAAGCCAAAGCTCTCTGCAAAAACGTGGTTCGACAGAACTTATACAGACAAGCTTGAAAAATATGTTGCCGATCATTTTTCGGGAAGAGTTGGCTGGCTTGAACTTAAATCGGGTATTGAAACTGCTGCCGGAAAGAAAGAGATCGGTGGGATATATGTCCTCAAAGACAGACTCATTGAAAAGGTTACTGAACCAGATTACAGCGATGTTGACAAAAGTATAACAGCAATAAACGAATTCAGCAAAGAGAATGATATTCCGGTCTATACTATGCTTGTTCCGACATCGGCTGAATTTTACAAAGATGAGCTTTCGTATTTTTATCCCGAACTGGATCAGCGCAGCTTTATTGATTATGTTTATTCCGGTCTTGACGATGATATAACCAAGATAGATGTTTATGATGTGTTAAATTCGCACAAAAACGAGTATATCTATTACAGAACGGATCATCACTGGACATCACTTGGAGCATATTATGCTTACGCTGCGGCAGGGGAGAAGATAGGCTATGTTCCGCACGAGCTTTCATATTATGACGTTGAACACGCAAGTGACAGCTTTAAGGGAACATTCTACTCAAAAACGCTCAACACAAGTGTCAAGGACGATACGATGGATTATTACCACGATCCCGACGGAGACAAGCCGATGACTGTCGAGGTAACGCAGGTGTTCGGCTCTGAACCCGAGGTTAGCGACAGCATTTATTACCGTGACTATCTTGATGTAAAGGATAAATATGCATCTTTCCTCGGAACAAATGCGCCTATCGTTAATATCAAGACAGGCAATGAGGGCGGAAAGCTGCTTGTGATAAAGGATTCTTACGCTCACTGCTATGCTCAGTTCCTTACCGACCATTATTCGGAGATAACGCTGATCGATATGAGATACATTCAGATCTCATACAAAAAAATTATTGATGTATCGGACTATGATGAAGCACTTGTTTTGTACAATGTTTCTTCATTTGCAGGCGACACTGACTTAAAAAAGCTCCTTTACAGCTGATTTTAAGGCATTCCTGCGGACAGGTCATCACTGTGGCTTTTTGCTGTATGCTGCATAGAATGAACTATACGGCATTGGCATTACGGTACGGTCAGAGTGGTATTTTCGTTAGGCAGAAAATATCCGCAGGGGAGCTTTGACTTAAAAGACCCGATTTTGCAGCCGTTTTTATATAGATTAAGGTCAAATGCTTATATTTTTAGTATTTGACCTTGATTTTTTTTTGACAATGATATATAATGTTAAATGAATGATTATATTTTCAAGGAGTTTTATTGTGGATACGATTATTTCAGCTTCAATTTTAAGTGCAGATCTCTGCAATCTTGAACGTGACATCAAACGTGCCGAGAAAGCAGGCTGCGACTACATACATTTTGATGTTATGGATGGTGTTTTTGTAAATAATATCAGTTACGGGATTCCCGTGCTGAAGTCAGTTTCAAAGGTTACGGATATCGTTCTTGACGTGCATCTTATGATCGTTGACCCTATAAAGTATATCAGGCAGTTTGCAGAGTCGGGCGCAGATATAATTACTTTCCATTATGAAGCAGGCTCGGACTGCGGCGAGGTCATTGACTTTATCCATTCCTACGGCAAGAAAGCAGGAGTTTCGGTTAAGCCGAACACGCCCGTTTCGGTGCTTTATCCTTATCTTGATAAGATAGATATGATACTTGTTATGACAGTTGAACCCGGTTTTGGCGGACAAGGCTTCATTCCCGAAACGCTGGATAAGATAGCAGAACTGAAAGGCGAGCTGGACAAGCGTGATATGAATGTTCCCATTCAGGTAGACGGCGGAATAAATGACAAGACTGCTCCGAAGGTCAAGGAAAACGGTGCAAGCGTTCTTGTTGCGGGTTCGTATCTTTTCGGTGCTAAGGATATGGAAAAAGCCGTTAGAGCATTGAGAGATTGATTTTGCTATGGATAATATAAATTCAAGATCGGATAATCTTATCTCGGCGGATATGCTGATCGCTCTGATGATCCCTGCGGTAATAGCGGTGTATTATTACGGTTTAAGGGCTGCGGTGATAATTATTGTTTCGACGGCTGTATGTATGCTCACCGATGTGATATGCTATAAGCTGAGGGGCAGGGTACGGGTGAAGGCTGAGATATCTACCGTTGTAACGGGTCTGACCATAGCCTTGATGATGTCGGCTGCTGTGCCGTTTTATGCTGTTGTTACGGCTGACCTGTTCGCAATAATAATCTGCAAACACGCATTTGGCGGCAGGGGAAACGAGATATTCAACGGGGCTGCTGTTTCCTTCCTGTTTACTTCGATATGCTTTCAGACCGAGATGCTGAGTTATCCCCGCCCAACGGTGCATCTGGGTCTGTCATCGGATGAACTGCTCAACACATCGCTGTTTCAGTCAATGTCCAAAAGTGTTGCGCTGTCCAACGATGCGGCTTCAAGCTCGGTCATTGATCTTTTGGTTGGAAAATTTTATGGACCAATGGGAACAGGATTTATAATTCTGTTTATTATAACGGCAGTGTTCCTTATGCTGAGGCGTTCAATATCAGCGATATCCTTCTGTTCGCAGTTTGCTGTTGTGGTTATCGGAACTATGATCTGCTGCGGCTTTGATATGAAATATGCTTTATCCGTGCTTTGCGGCGGTATGATGATCTTCGGAATGATATTTCTTTCGTGTGATCATCGAACAATGCCAAAAACAAGGTCATCGAGACTTATTCTCGGACTTCTCACGGGGTTTTTGACACTTGTTTTCAGGTTTTATGCAGGGGCGGAGAATCCGATGGTATATGCGGTCATAATCGCTGCTCCGTTCGGAATTGAGCTTGACAGAAAAATGCTATCCTTTGCAAAGATAATTTCCGATGCTAAGAAGAAAAGAGCCGAAAAATCAAAAACTGTCAAAGAAACTGATGAAAGCGGTCTGAACAATGAATGATCAGAAAAAAGAATCCTTGGGTTCTGTTATCTATAACGCAGTGGTGCGCTATAATCTTGTTCTTGTACTCGGAACAGCGATAGCACCCGTTATAGTTATTGCGAACACATTAAAAAATGCGGCGATCCTTGCGCTTACCTTTTCGGTGATAACATTTTTTACAATGCTTTTATCATCGTTTATCCCGCAGAGGGTCGTGTATACTGTCAGAGTAATAATTTATATCGCTATCGGGGCACTTGTGTATGTTCCGACGGCTATAATAATTTCTGCGCTGTTTCCGCAGGCATTGCATAATATGGGGATATATTTTCCTCTGCTGATAACGAACTCGTTTATCATTTTTCATTCCGATACGGCCTTTTTGAAGGAAAAGAAAGGCAGAATGGTGCTTGATCTTGTATTGGGCATCATCGGTTATGATATTGTGGTGTTGATCTTCGGACTTGTCAGGGAAATAATATCAACAGGGGAGATAAACGGCAATGTGATAACCCTGCCAATGCTGTTCAAGGCGTTTTACCAGCCGTTCGGCGGATTTATTCTTCTTGGTATCTTTGCGGCTTTTTTGCGCGGCGTTTTGCTTTTGGTGAAAAAGTTCAGCAACTAAAAAGGGAGGTTGGCTTGTGATGTCAGAATTATTCAGGCTTATTTCAATATCGCTTGTGCTGATCTTTGTTGAGAACACTGTATTTGCAAGAGCTATTGACACAAGTACGCTTATCTCCGTTTCAAGAAACAGAAAATATATCTTCGGGTTCGGCTTATGTGCTGTATATTTCTCGGTCGTAACGGGATTTTTAGGCTTTTTTGCTGACAGAGTCCTGCTCGGAGCAAATATTCAGAACGAACAGACATATATTTATCAGCCGTTTATTTATGTTGCGATACTCGGTATTGTTTACATTGTAACGCTTCTTATCCTGTGGAGATTTTTTTATAAAAGGTTTCTTAGAATAAAGAAATTTATTCATCTCTCGGCACTTAACTGCGCTATCCTCGGAGCGATGTTCCTTAATTCACAGAACTGCACGATGCTGTCGGAATATATTTTCAGAGGTATCGGAACAGGTCTTGGATTTATGTTTGCGATCTATATAACAGCAATTGTCTATGACAGACTTCACGACCCATCGGTTCCGTATTGTTTTCGTGGCTATCCTTTGACGCTTATTTATATAGGCATTATAAGTATGGCTTTTTACGGACTTGCATCAGCGACTATCAGATAAAATATTTGAAAGGACGGATAAAATGTCGAAAAAGGGCAGAAAGGTTTACCGTACAAACTCTTACGAAAGAAAGAAAAGGCTTAAAAAAGCTTTTCATATTCTGTTGGGATTGATAGTTATTGCGGCACTTGTTTTCGTTGGTTACAGCATTGGCAAGCCGATATTGAATTATCTGGACAAAGAAAATCAGAGTTCTGATAATACGGAAGAACCGTGGACTCCGCCTGCTGTGACCTCGGAGGCTTCCGAGCCGACAGATACGAACGGGGACAGCTCTGATGTTCAAACGGAACCCAATGAAACTGTAACATCTTCTTCTAATTCTGACGAGAAGATCAATTCAGCGGGACTTACAGCATATATGCTTCCCGAGAACGCTCTTGGCGACCCATCGCAGTTTTCGGCATTGCTCGACCAAGTAAAGGCGGACGGCTATACAGCGGTATCGGTAACTCTTAAAGCCAAGGGCGGAAAAATATATTACAGTACGCTTTCTTCAATGGCAAAGTCGGATGAAAATGCCGTTGTTGGAAAAATGCCGATACAGCAGATCGCATATATCATAAAGGACAGCGGCTTAAAGATGATCGCTGAACTGAATATTCTTGATGATAATAACAGATACGGTGAATACCGTGATGGCTCATACCATTCGCTTGACGGTTCAACATGGCTCGATACAGCCGCAAGCAAGGGAGGAAAGCCTTGGCTCTCTCCGTTTGATGATGATACAAAGGAAATGGTAAGATTTCTTGCAGACGAGGTCTCATCGGCAGGCTTTGATTATATCACTGTTAGCGGACTGACGTTCCCTGCATTCAGAAATTCCGATCTTAATCTTATTGGCGACACTGTCAAGGATGCAAACAGATACAAGGCTCTTATCGAGCTTGCAAATATTGCTCAGATCGCTGCAAATGAACATGATTCAAAATTGTTCATACGAACTGATGCGGCTGATATCATCTATGGCAAGGCAGAGATATTCAAGCCGAAGGAATTGAGCGGCTATACACTTCTTATTGACTTTGACCCTGCTGAATTTACCGAAAGCGTTGTTTACAATAACAATGAGATTGTGTTCAGTGAGCTTGACCCAAGCAGCAAATTCAAGACCGCTTTTGAGATCATCAAGGGACAATGCGGAACTGAGGTCGCAATAATTCCCGTAATTACCGAAAGCGGCTCAAACCACGCCGATTATGACAGCCTTATTACCGAGATCATAGGCGAAGGCTTTGAATCATATTTTGTTAAATAAGTAAATAATAAACGCTCCTGTTACCGATCTTCAGTAACAGGAGCGTTTTGTGTTATTTGAAGTACATATAAAGCTGACACTTTATCATTCCGTTGTAAAGCTTGCGGCGCTTGTCGGCTTTCCTTCCGAAGAATTGCTCAAACTGCTCGTGCGGTGCAATAACAAAGGCAGGAGCTTCGGAATTGGCTTTAAAACGCTGCCCCATTATTTTGTAGAGTTCCTCGGCTTCCTTTATTTCAAGCATTCTTTCGCCGTATGGGGGATTACAGATCGTGATCGTGTTCGGCTCGTTCACATAGCTTCGGATGTCTGCCTGCTCGATCTTTACACGCTTTTGTATTCCTGCTTTTCGGCAGTTTTCCTGCGTAAGAGCGACAGCCTCCGGGTCAATATCATATCCGTAAGCAAAGAAATCAGTATCTTTCTTTATTGCGTCAAGGGCGTCTGCACGGACATTTTCCCATATCTTTGGGTCAATTATATCCCATTTTTCAGCCGCAAAATGACGTTTCAGTCCCGGAGCAATGTTCAAAGCCTTATAAGCAGCTTCAATTATAAGCGTTCCGCTTCCGCAGAATGGGTCGCATACGATGGAATTGCTTCTGACGTGCGAAAGGTCGATTATGCCTGCGGCAAGAGTTTCCTTGATCGGTGCAGCATTGGAATTTCGTCTGTAACCCCGTTTATGAAGTCCTGCGCCGGTCGTGTCAAAATAGATCACAGCATTGTCATTCTGTATGCTGAACTGTATCTGATAAGTATTTCCCGTTTCATTGAACCATGTTATATTATATTTGCTTTTCAAACGCTCCACAACTGCTTTCTTTATGATAGATTGACAGTCGGGGACACTGTGGAGCGTTGAATTGAGAGAATAGCCCTTTACGGGAAAAACATCATCTTTTCCAACGAAATCTTCAAACGGGATAGCTTTTACACCCTGAAAAAGCTCCTCAAAAGTAGCTGCTCTGAATGAAGCAAGCTCGATCAGAACTCTTTCTGCCGATGCAAGGCAGATATTTGCCCGTGCAAGTGTGGAAAAATCGCCTGTGAATGATACTCTTCCGTCTGTTACATTGATGTTTTCTCCGCCGATCTTAGTCACTTCAAATTTCAGAACACTTTCAAGCCCAAAATGGCAGGGACATACAAGTTTTAATTCGTTCATAGTTACTCCTTGCTCAAAAATTAATGGCAGAAGTTCTCCTGCCATTAATCTGTTAGTTATTGCTGCTTTTTTTATCTGCTTTTTCTTCTTCGTCATGATGGCCCGAACACATTTCGGGAATGTTGGTGCTCTTATAATAGCCTACACTTGAAGTAGGGCAGGTTCCGCTTGCAAGCTTTCCTGTCTTTGTACAGTAATACAGCTCCTGAACATCGCTGCATTCGGGGAAGGATTTTGTCGGACCTGCATCGGCAATATCACCGAATACGTTTTTCCAGACTATTGATGAGCTGTAATAAGTGCCTGTTGGTATTTCTTTAGGAATATCATAACCATACCATATACCGCTGACATAATCCGGAGTACAGCCTACGAAAGAAAGGTCTTTCCAATCCTGCGATGTACCTGTTTTACCGATAAGCGGCGTATTTGCAAGCTTTGCAGCTCTACCTGTACCGTTAGGGCCTTCAATGACCGTCTGCATGAGCTTGTTCATTACATAAGCAGATTCCTTGCTTATTGCCTGAATTGGTGTGTATTTATGCTGAAGAACTACCTTGCCGTTGGAGTCAAGAACCTGTGTGTATGATGTCGGCTTGTAGTATTTACCGCCGTTGCCGAAAACCTGATATGCGGCAACAAGCTCTTTAAGTGTAAGACCCTTTGTGAGCGCACCGACTGCTAACGGCGCAATGTCAGCATCGCTTGCGGTCAGTGTCGTTATCTGGAATTTATTCTGAAGAAAATCGAAAACAGCCTGCGGCGTTTCCATCTGTATAAGCTGTGCAGGAATAGTGTTGAGCGAACGCTGAAGTGCTTGGAAAGTGAAATAACCTGCATAGTCATAAGTCTTTGAATTGTAGTTATAAGGCCATGAACGCTTCAGCCCGGTTTGTTCATCGATAATTTCCATAACAGGCTTGTTTTCAAAAACAGTTGACCATGTTATCAGATCGTTTTCGATCGCATAGCCATACGAGGTTATGGGCTTTATACACGAACCCGGAGAACGTGTGGCTCTTGTTGCTCTGTTGTTGATATTCGACCGTGATTTAGTGCCTATACCGCCGACAACAGCTTTGATGTTGCCTTGATAATCCATGCAGATAAATGCTGCCTGCGGGGGATCCAAAAGTACATTTTCCGAAAAGTTTGTATAGTCCTGGAATTTCGCTTCAAGTTCTTCCTGCATTTTTATGTCAACGGTCGTGTATATCTCATATCCGCCGTTGTAAAGCTTATTGCTCGCTTCGTCATAATCGATTCCGTAAAGATCTTCAAAATCAAGGATAACATCACGGATGACCATATCAACGAACCAGTTCTGAACCTTGTTTTCACCGTTTTCATATTTTGCATTCGGGTCAACAAAATTGATCTTTTCGTTCAGTGCTTCCTCGTACTGACGCTTGGAAATAACAGCGTTTTTGTACATAGCGGCAAGTACGAGCTTCTGACGTTCAAGACAAAGGTCTTTGCCGTAAACCGTCTCACCATCCGCATTGACCGTAACAGCAAAAGGATTGTTCACCTCGGGGTTTTTGGGAATACCCGCAAGACACGCTCCTTCGGCAATCGTAAGCTCGGATACATCTTTTCCGAAGTATTTGAGAGAAGCCGCCTGAATTCCCGATGTGCTTCCGCCAAATCCGATATAGTTAAGGTAAGCCTCAAGGATATCAGTCTTCGGACAGTATTTTTCAAGAGTTGCAGCACGGAAAATTTCTCTGATCTTTCTGTCCCATTTGATATCTGCGTCGCCTGTAACGTTCTTTACAAGCTGCTGAGTGATCGTTGACGCACCCTGACGACCCCACATGTGAAGTATCTCATTGACAAATGCAGCAAAAGTACGTTTCCAGTCAACGCCGTAGTGTTCATAAAAACGTTCGTCCTCAATATAAACGAAAGCATCCTGAACGTGCTGAGGTATCTGATCGATCGTGACAGGAATTCGGTCAGCATTTCTGCTTATGCTTTTCAGTTCAACAAGAGAATCATTTTCATCATAGCCGTAAATAAAAGTCGTGTAATCCAGATCAAGATCGGACAGCGAAATATCAACAGCGTCCTGATCTGCAAACTGAAGAACATAAACTGTCAGCGCAGCAGCGATAATAGAACCGGAAATTACAACTATCAGAAAAAGTGAAAGCAGGGTAGTGCCAATTATTGCAAAAAACTTTTTGATGGGGTGCATTTTCTTCTTTGATCTTGTTTTCCTGCGCCTGTTAGATTTTTTATTATGTGATTGGTGTATGGAAGTATCTTCAGTATCTTCCTGATCGGAAATAAATTCCTGATCATCATCAGCGTAATGATTTGCCATTTTATAAAAATCCTTTCTGAAAAAAGCAGCGTTGCCAAAGCGAATTGATTTTATACAACATAATTATACCACATATTTATTAAAAAGTTAAGTACATATCCGAATTGTAACATATTTTTATTTTTTTGTATATTTATGAACGAAATAATTAGAAATTTTATATTATTTGCATAAATTTATGTTGGAAATGGGTTTGAGAGAAGAGTAAAAAAGGTGATAGGAAACATATTAAAGCTTATGTAGACGGTCAAGGAATGAGCATGAACAGTTTCGTTTGTTCACACACCTTTCCAAGCCTATCAGAGAACAAACAAAATTCCTTTGCCTGCCGAATACGATGTTCGGGTGTCTGACATTTGTTCGTATCTATAAACCCGTGTTCGATGATACAGGAACGATGATAAGCAAGAAATTCGTCAAGCTGTATTTCTTTGTTCACGATAAAGAATTGCGTGAATGTTATGATACGTTTGAAAAGGTTCAGCGTTTGGCGAATGTCGGCTTTCAGCCTGCAACCGAACGAACAGCTTCAAGGGGTTAGTTATGCGGAAAACAGAAAAAGAATTGTTCTGTGCATACATAATAAATCAGCGCAACAGATACGAAGCTGAACTGCAGGAACGACAACGGCGTATCAGATACAGAAATATTGACGTTGATGACCTTGTAGAATTTCTGTTACTTCGTGAACGTGCGAACGCTTTTGATGAATTTGCCCAAACTGCACTTGCTTTGTTACACTTGGATATACATACAAAAAATGAGGACGGTATATAAACTGTCCTCATTTTCTTTTGTTCTAATTTCGCTAAACTTTTATTAATACGTTATTAATAATCAATAGGGGAGAGAATTGAAAGTTTACTTTCAAAATATTTATTCACTACCTTATTGAACTTGTCATAAATTTTACTGCAAGCTTTATTCCAATTATCGTTAGTGAAACTGTAAGCATCATAGGCAATATTGATATTATTTCAGAAATACTTGTACTATCTTCATTGATTTCATCACTTTCTGTATTTTCTTCTTGCTTTTCGGGTCCATCTTCCTTTACGGAACTTTCTGTGTGTCCTATCGTTATAGGCTCGAAATTAACACTTGTGGCAAAGCGTACACCGAATACACCGACAACTACAACAATTGCAGTTACAATTACAGCGCACAATATTTTCATTATAGGGAACTTGTGATATACTGTTTTGTTATTTTTTTCATCTATCAACTGGTGCGATAAATCGGCTATTATATCATTCACACCACCTTCACCGCTGTAATTTACTTTCAACTCTGGAAAATCATCTTTCACGAAAGCAGGAATTTCAATTTCCTGCTCGGTTTCATCTTCAACGGGGAATATTTCCCCAGTATCTACATCTTCTATGTATTTCATACTTTTCCTTTCTGCCCGTCAAACCGATAGCCCAGTTTTGAAAGTTAACTTTCAATTATGCTTGGAATTCCATTTTCTGAATTACACCGTGTTCAATGTCCGAACACTCAACGCAGGCAATTGAACATTCTTTTGTTGCCCTCACTATCAGACCGCAAGAGGGGCAGATATATTTCCTTGTGGACTGTTTCGGCTTTGCGATTTTATCAGCAACCAACGGCTGTTTCTTGTGTATCGTGATTTCTGCGAAGTTGCAGTTCTTTTCAAGCCATTCAACCGTTTCGGGCTTCAACGTTGTAATGCTCCAACCGATCTTGTCAGCTTCGGCAACGTCTAAGCCGTGTTCCTCTGCGATTTTCTTGAACTTCTTGTTGTGGTATATTCCGCTTCGGCTTGTGTCCTGTATTCCTTTCTGTAATGCGTACAGGTGGCACATTTCGTGCATAAGGGTTGCTATAACGGCTTCTCTGCTTCGGTTCAGATAGTCCGAGGAGATGTTTATATTATAGCGTTCGGTCTGCCCCTGCTTCCAGTCCTTAACGGTGTGTATCCAACCATAAGCACCCTTTTTAAATCCTGCTTCAAAGGTTATGATAACTCTTTCAAGCTCGTTGTCGAAGAACTCTTTGTTTATCCTGCTGAACATTCCTTGCATTATTATCTGTAAGTCCTGCATTGTGTTAACTTTTCTGTTTTCTCTTGACATCGTGTTCACTCCTTGTTATAATATAAGGTAAGCAAGGGCGATTTGCTTACTTGTTGTAGTTCATAAGGTCGGTGAATGTCATTGACTTACAACCGCACAGAACGCCTATTGTGTTTGCTTGATACTTGTATGTTTCCTCATATTCGGGAACTTTCTTTCCGTTTTTTGTTTCGAGAATGTCGGAAAGATATACAATGTATGTATTATTGTAACGCTTTATCGTTATGAATTGATGCCCGTCATTCATAGCAGATAAGGCGTTAAATTTTGCTCTCCACGTTGCTTTCATTGTTATCACTCCTTTGCTGTTTGGCTGTTATCGGTGTGCCTAACCGCTTGCCGTACACTTTGAAAGTTCACTTTCAATTCTTGGGGGTTGCCCTTGCTTAACCTTATGTATACATTATACACTATCCCTATTGTACTTTATAGATATATGTAATGTCCCTATTGTAAAGATATTGTTAACATTAATATACAATATCCCTATTGTTCTACGTGGAACATTTTATGCTTGACAATGTACTGTGACTATGATATAATATTTCCGAAAGGTCGTGATATAATGCCAAAAAATAGCCCTGCTCGCATAGCTGCGAATGCTCGATATAATCAAAAAGCCTATGATGATATGAAAATTCACGTTAAAAAAGGCGATAGGGAACGTATCAAAGCCTATGCAGACAGTCAGGGAATGAGCTTGAACAACTTCGTTTGCTCTTGCCTTTCGTATTGCATACGACAGAAAATAGACGTCTCCGCCGTTCCTGCTCTAACCGAAACTCTCCCCGAAGATGTTGAACCCCTTTGAGTTCGTGTAAAACGGTTCAATTTTGGGGCGGTCAATCGGTCGGGGGCTCTCCGCAAAAGTTTACAAAGCGTTCACGGGGAAAGCCCATTGACAATGAGAGCGCAGGGTGTAGGCTGGATAGCCGGCAGGCTCTCCCTCGGCGGATAGAGCGAAGCGCCGCCGAGGGTGTGCCTGCCGGTAGCCTGCCGTATACACCCTGCGCAGAGGCTCGTTGTCAATGGGCGACCGTGCAACGGTTTGTAAACTTTTGCTTCTCGCCGTTTTACCAACCAAAATAACAAGAGAATAAAAAAAATAACCTCGGCTATACTCAACATATAACCGAGGTATTTTTTTCTTTTAATCCTTTGGCACTCCTCTCCTGTTTTCTGTGTCATTATACAATTCTATTGCTTTTTCTAATAATAACTGTCTACATTCATTGTTTAATTTCCTAAATATTTTTTCCATTAAAACCGACTCTTCTTCTAATTCTTTACTTATTTCTTCACACATTTTTATTGTTCTCCCTTTTTAATTTTTTTTATTGCTTAAACCTACCAGATAGTCAATTGAGACATTTAATGTTTGTGCAATTTTTATTAAGTTTTCAAACTTTGGAAAACATACTCCCGTTTCATATTGTGTATATGACGGTCGTGAAATATCAATTGCAACTGCCATTTGGTCTTGTGTCAATTCAGCTTCTTTTCTTACTTCTGTAAGTCTTTTAGGAAAAGCTTTTTTATAGTCCATATATAAACCTCCTTGTAGTTTATACCAACATTATATCATTTTTTGTTCATCTTGTAGTAGGTACAAACTACATTTTTATTCATTTTGCCAATTGTAGTTTATACCTACATCTGCTATAATGATAAATGTAGTTTGAAACTACATTGTACCTTAAAAAATAAATAAAAGGAGTGTACCAAATGAGCAAAGTAAAATTTGAGGGCTTCAAGGAAAGTCAAGGAACATTCGAGGGTAAACCATACCATTCAATTAAGTTCCACATCAGCGAACCTTTCACAAGTGAAAATGCCTACGGTAGAGAAACTTCTATCCAGTCAGTAAAGTTTGACCGTCTGCCTTTTATACTCGGTCGTCCTATGGAATTGAGTGAACTCGCTACATACGTTGGCACGCAGGCTGATTTCCAGTATGACAAGAATGGTTCTGTTGTATCTATCACGTTTGATTTTGACAAAATCGAAACCAAACCGTATGAAAAAAAGTAAGGGCGCACGGCGGTAGCCGATGAAACGGCTTTCAGGGTACTTGATATTAACCTCAAAATGTAGTCAAGGGGTTGCGCCCAATGCTCTGGAATGTTAAACAGAAAATTTATCCCGACGGCTCGACCAATACAATTTACTGCAACCAACGGATTTTCAATGATACTCCAACGGTGAGAAAACCGAAGTCTGCCGATGATGAGCAGACAAAAAGTGATGATAGTTCAAACGAAAATCCGTTGCCTTTGCGTAAAAAGGTAAAGGTCGGCGGTGACCTTGAAGTGCGTGAAGATAATCTGAAACGTGCAAAGGATAAAATACAGGATATCGTCCTTTGTAATAGCTTCGACTATTTTGTAACGCTCACATTTAACCCCAAAAAGGTTGACAGCTATAACGTTGAAGATGTTAAACGAGCTGTAAAAAACTGGCTTAACAACGGCGTTAAACGTCGTAACTTCTCATATATCGCAATTCCCGAATATCACAAAAGCGGAAGAATACATATTCACGCTCTTATGTCGGGAGACTTGCAGTTAGAGGAAAGCGGAAAATGTCATAATGGAAAGATAATATATAATCTTTCCGATTGGTCAGACAACTACGGCTTCTGTACCGCAATTCCTGTGGACGGAAATATCACTGCATTAAGCTATTATATCACAAAATATATTACCAAAGGTAATGATAAAATATTCGGTCGTTTTTACTGGAGTTCTCGCAATTTGCGCCGTGAACCCGATTACGACTATAAAAATGTTGATTTCGGAACTGTGTATCAGTACGAATATCCCGTAAAAGGAACGACCCGTATTATGAAATATGAGGCGGATTTCAAATTTTGAAAGTTAACTTTCAATTTCAAAAGGAGTAGCAATGGAAGAGGTAATCACAATTCTTGAAGTTTACAATGCTGTTCAAGAGGTCAAGGAGCTTATCGATTCTGATACCGATTTGTCGACTGTAATTGATTTGCTCGATAATTCGATAGACGGCGAAATAAATACCGATGAAGAAAAGCTTCTTGTAGAAATTCGTGACAGCTTGACATATTCGGAAGATGTAACTGCTCTCTCCGAGATTTCAAGCCGACTTGAATTGATAGATACCCGTCTTGATACGGAATTTGAAGTTTTAAACTATGGAATTGGCGTTATCGGTTCTGTTCTGCTCGCTTATACTTCTATGAAGTTCCTTTCTTGGATTTACCGTTTTGTCGGTTGTTGAGGTGGTTGCTTATGCGTATGTATGAAGAAATTATAGGTTCGTTGCATTATGCAATCAATATGGATTTAGGAATAAGCTATCAGATGTTTTATGATTATATCTGTTTAGTTGCTCCTACATTTGCAACCGTTCTTGGTATTCGTCTTGGTGCTTGGTTCTTGAAACAGATTATTCAGTAAGATGTTGAGGCGAGTGCCTTTACATAAATCCAACTTTTTTAAAGGAGAGTGTTTTTTATGAACGCAAAAATCGAAAATGCAAAGATGAAGCTTTGCGCTGTGGCTGATAAGCTCGAAAATTCAAAGGCTTATAAGGCGGTTGAAAAGGTTGTCGTTACAGCAGGTGCAGGACTTATCACGGCTGGTACACTTGCGATGAACTCTTTCGCTGCTGATGATGCAGGTGTCGGTACTATCGTACTTGCTGAAATCAATTCGGGTGATGTCCTCAATACTGCTAAGCCGTTCATCAATGCAGGTATTCCTATCCTTGCCATTGTCGGCGGTATTAAGCTTGGTACACGCTTCCTCCGTGGCTCAATGCACTAAGGATTTGTTGATACCTATTAACTAACGAAAGGGGAGTGATTGAATGAAAAATTTAGTCACTCCTCTTTTATTTTTGGGGAGTGTTTGTAATATGAAAATTACACCAGTATTTATTGACCCGAATAATTTAATGTCTTTTGTTTCTTCCGATGTGTTCGGGGCGGTTCTCATTCTTGTTGTTCTTATATCAACAATACTTTGTATTATTTTAGGTAGGGGGGACGGTGAATGAAGTTTAAAAGGCTTTTAGCTGTTTTTCTTGCTTGTGTAATGTGCATTAGTGTTTTAGTAATACCTGTTTCGGCTAATGTAACTAATATCCCGTCTAATATGTCACATTTCATAAATGATGTATATGAAGATTTTCAAGCGTATAGAAATGGCAACATCTCATTGACTGACTTTTTAGACCTTTATGCAAAAAATTGTCTGAAATGGGGATATAACAACGTTAGTGACGTTTCACATATAAAAGATGTTTTGCTTCATCTACAAAATCTCGGTGTTGATGTTCCTGAAGCTTGGTTAAAGTATTACTACGAATATAACGATATCGAAAAAGATGATAGTGTGCTGGCTGGGTACGGTGCAGTCTGCATCAGAACGGATAATATTGATAATACCGTTGCTAAGTACTATGGTGATTATGGCATCATATATGAAGTCGGTACGGCATCTATTTTCGCAGATGATATTTTACGTCTATTGGACTTTCGAGGTAATGGAGAATTTACCGAAAAACATTTTTCTAAAAGTGCGCAGTGCTATAACGGTGCTGATAGATATACAGTAATCTATATGGGCGATTGGCGCAAAGAAAATGGAGATGCTTCCGACAAAACAACAGAACTTCCCGAAAAAGAAATTCCATCGTTTGACGATGATGATTTATCTGACGATGATTTAATAGATTTTTTAGATAAACTATTAGAAGATTTAAGACTAAGCTATCCTGACCTTTCCAATTTAGAGGGTTTGTTAAACGCAATTCTCGCCAAGCTTGGAACTCTTGATAGTGATAATGATAATGAATTACTATCACAGATTTTGACAGCTATTGAAGCATTGAAGAATAGCGGTGAAATTGCTGATAATTCCGAATTGCTGAAAACGCTTGAAGAATTGAAAAACGCACTTGTTTTTAAAGATGGTGATAAGGTTTCTTCACTTGCCGAAATGCTGAATACCCTTGTTCAAAATCAAGTTCGGCGTTCGGATATTACTATTGACCCGAAGTTATATAATCAGCGTTACGCACTCATCGAAGCTAAGCTTCTTGGAAAATTTTCTTTTATTTCTGAGATAAAGAACTTCGTGCAGTATGCAATTGACAGCTATTCCAATACGGAAAATTCACCGACAATTACAATAGACCTGTTCAATTATCAGCATACAATTGATTTTTCAGCGTTTGATGACTCTATAAATCTTATTCGTTGGATTGTAGCTGCATTTGTCTATTTGTCTTACGCTTTTTCTACGTTCCGCAAGATACCAAGCTATATAAACGGGGGTGATAATCAATGATTGATAAACTGCTTGATAGTATCACTAACGGGCTGTGTTCCATTATAGATAGCCTGCCGACTGTAACGACATTTCACGTCCCGCAAGAGGTTTATTCGGGCGTGAACAGTATTTTTTCTTTTGTTGGTTGGCTGATGCCTTATGATTTGTATTTTCCACTTCTTGCGTTCATTGTTTCCCTTACTGTATTTCGTATTTTCTATGCGATATATATTCATTTCAAAACACATTAAATTGAAAGTTTACTTTCAAAAAGGAGTATTTTATGTTTGATACATTTACAATGGTTCTTAAGGTTATCGGAATTACGGTAGCCGTCATAGTCTCGCTTATCCTGCTTGTAACGTCTGTTTTCATTATCGTTCATCTGTGCAAGGGCGATAAGATACCGAAGCGCACCGTTAAAGCCAAGTACCGTAAACGTAACGTCTTTGCTCGTATTTTCTTTGATTTTCCCCGACGAATGGCAGACGATTTTTTTCACAAAAACCGTGATGCAATGAACATTCACGGTATATACATATTCGCAGGAGAGCAGGGAACAGGCAAGACAATAGCAGCTATACAGTTCCTGCGTGAAAATCTCCGTAAATATCCCCGTATTCGCATAAAGTCCAATATATCAATCGATTTCCAAGACGGAAAAATATCACATTGGAAAGATATCCTGTTTTCCAATAACGGGGAAATAGGGGAGATAGATTTTATAGACGAAATGCAGAACTGGTTCTCCAGTAATGAGAGCAAAAATTTCCCCGTAGAAATGCTCACAGAGGTCACACAACAGCGTAAACAGCATAAAGTAATCGTTGGTACGTCACAGGTGTTCACACGTCTTTCCAAGCCTATCAGAGAACAAACAAAATTCCTTTGCCTGCCGAATACGTTGTTCGGGTGTCTGACGTTTGTTCGTATCTATAAACCCGTGTTCGATGATACAGGAACGATGATAAGCAAGAAATTCGTCAAGCTGTATTTCTTTGTTCACGATAAAGAATTGCGTGAATGTTATGATACGTTTGAAAAGGTTCAGCGTTTGGCGAATGTCGGCTTTCAGCCTGCAACCGAACGGACGGCTTCGAGGGGGTGATTTAAGATGAAGTTAAAAGTTTTACGTTGTGTATGTGCTGGTATGCCTTTGTTTGAATGTGATGAAAATATGGAACATTGGGTTGCTTATTGTCCTAAATGTTTTAGAGATACTTTAGAATATAAATCCATTTATTACGCCATAAAGGCTTGGAACGTAATGCAAGAGGGGTTACGCTCGCCTTATTCTGCGGCGTTTTATGAGGAAAAAAATCAGGAGGTAGATAATAATGATTGATTATTTTGTACCCAGTAGTACATTTTTCAAGTGTCGTATATGCGAAGCATTAAGTGATGATGGTGATTTTAAAAATCAAGTTTGTTTGCGCTGTATTGATGAGTTGGTACAGCATCGTACACACGAATTGAATAAAAATTTGGATTTCAAAAAGGCTGCCGAAAAGGCAAAAAAAAGAGGTAAAATATGATGATTGAATTACAAACTTTAGTCGGCGAACTCACTATCGCAGAGTTTACAAAGCTTTGCGGAATGATTGGTGCAATTTTTTTCATTTTGTATGGCGTAACTTTTATTGTTGCAAAATCTGTATATGATTTTTTCTACGGTTTTTTCAATTATTTATTTGGAAAAACCTGTGGACATTTTGTTGAACGATTAAAGGAATGGCGAAAAGTGAAATAACTATGAGAAAAACAGAAAAAGAATTGTTCTGTGCATACATAATAAATCAGCGTAACAGATACGAAGCTGAACTGCAGGAACGACAACGGCGTATCAGATACAGAAATATTGACGTTGATGACCTTGTAGAATTTCTGTTGCTTCGTGAACGTGCGAACGCTTTTGATGAATTTGCCCATACTGCGCTTACTTTGCTACACTTGGATATAAACACGAAAAATGAGGACGGTATATAAACTGTCCTCATTTTCTTTTGTTCTAATTTCGCTAAACTTTTATTTAGCGAAATTAGAACTGTATAAATAATCACCATTCTTGCACACTACGCAACCGTGAGAACGCATAAATTCAAATACTCTTTTGGGTGCAACATAATATTTTTTCTTTACCTTCCAACCGTCCTTACGCTCGTAAGAAACTAAAATATAAGAATAACAAACCCGTACATTTACAATTTTCATTTTCATTTCTCCTTGACATTTTTTTAGTTATGGGTTATAATAATGATACTGCGAGCCGTGAGAGTAACTCACAGTATCGGAACTTTTATGTAGTCGGTGGATTTAGTAGGTCAGCCGACTACATTTTTTATTGCTGTTCTTTTTCAAGCTCAGCAACTTTTTGTTTTAACGCTTCGATTTCAGATTTTAACTGTTCGATTTCAATTTTCATCTGTTCGCTCTCACGAACCACAGCTTCAATGCGTTCTACCATATTAGGCACTGCCATTTACCTCACTTCCTTTCCTAAGGGGCTTTCCCCTCTCTCACTATACTAATTATAGCACATTGCACACGGTTATTATATAACATTGTGTAATGCTTTTATGAACCCTCTATTAACATTGCGCAATGTTATTGACAAGCATTGCACAATGTGATATATTATTTATGAGGTGATACTATGGCACAATCAAAAGCACACAGCATAGCAAGCAACAAATACAACGCTAAAGCTTATGACCGCTTAGCAATTCAAGTGTTCAAAGGACAGCGAGAGCAGATAAAAGCCTATGCCGAGAGTCACGGCGAGAGCCTTAACGGGTATATTAATAGGCTTATAGCGCAGGATATGGGCGAGGCGTTGACCAAGCCGACCAAGCAGGAGCAGGACAGTTAATTGTCCTGCTTTTATTTTATAAATCCATAGGAGCAGTAAAGCAGGTTTACTATATAAGTAAACTCACCTATTTTTTGACTTGAAATCAATACACTGCCCAAGAGATAAACAAACTACGATTTTATTTTTGCCTAAAGGCTCAATAGCTGACACATCGTAATACCCATCAAAACGACTAGACGCATAAATTTTTATATTTGTATATCCGCAATTCTTCAAACGTTTGCGGAAAGCTAAAATAGCTTTTGGTTGCATAAATAATCATTATGATGTTCTCACTCCCCTTTATGCTGAGTTTCATGATGATGATAAGACTTTTTCACTTATGTGGACAGAGTATAATGATGATTTTAAGACATTTTACAAGCATTTTCTGGAAAACAGAGAGCTGTACAGCTGCAATCATGGTATTCTTTCACGTCCTGAACTTCCGCCTCCGAATGCCTACACTATATCCTGTGTTCCGTGGATATCCTTTGAGCATTTTGCTGTACATTCTTATGATAATAAACCTTATTTTTTTTCCATCGGTTGAAGCAGGAAAATTCTATGAGAAAAATGGAAAAATTTATCTTTCACTGTCGATTACCTGCCATCACGCCACAACCGACGGTTGGCACGTCAAATGCTTCTTAGAAAGCTTTGAACAGTTAATAAACACCTTTGAATATAAATAAAAAATCCCCAAGCAGCACAGCATTTGAACGGTACTGTTTGGGGTTCTCTTATGTATTTAACAGAAATAAACAAGATCTTTACCTGCGGCGGAAAGCATTTCTTTATAGAGCTCCCCTGCGCTGTCAAGGTCGATGTACACAAGCGGATCGTTGAGAAACGCATTGAAAGCAATATCGAGGTCCTTTTCAAGCACAGATTTTACGATCGTATTCTGATTGGAGATATGTCTTATTGCAATGGCTGCGATCTCGTCGGGAAGCTCGCCCGATGTTATTGTCTGGACGTTGTTTTTGCTTATAAGTGCATTTGAGGAGACTACTGCATTTTCGGGAAGGTTCAATATCTGTCCCCTGTTTGCTCGGCAGGCGTTTGTTATGAGATTGCCGCTGCCGATGAGCGCACGGATCTGAAGTACAACATCGCTGGTATAGCCGCCGACGGCAAGATATTCGTTTCCGCTCATGAGCGGCTTGATGCGTCCCTGTCTGTCTATCGAAAGCTTTTTATTGTAATTTACAGCCGAGCCGCTGAATTTCCAGTTTTCAATAGTTTTCTTGCTTCTGAGATACCAAGGCGGACAAAATTCTGCAATCGTTCTGTCGTTTACGGCAGGGATCAGACCATATCGCAGGAAAAGATCAAATTTAACCTTATTTGCTGAGGAAAACGGGTTTGTCTTATATTCACCGGGGTGAAGCTCATAGCCTGTTTTATAGAACTTTTCTGCATATTTGCGGAATATCGGCATTATATCCTCGCCGTTATAGCTTATTTTATCGAACCACGAAAAACCGCTTATTCCCATAAGGTTATATTTTATATCACGTCTGCGGACGTTGGATATGCCGTTTTCAGTTTCGACAAGTCCGCCGATAAATTCAAGCGTTTGGAAAAGCTCGTTGGTCGAACCGAATATTTTTATTTCGGGGAAAACTTTTATCATTATGTCGATACATTCCGACATTGGGTTGCTCAAATTCATTACCCATGCATTCGGGCAATGTTTTTTTATAAGCTCTGCATATTTGATATGATCGGGAAGTATGCGCAAAGCGTTGATAACACCGATAGGTCCTGTCTGTTCTCCTGAGGTTTGTATGATCCCATATTTTTCAATTATGCTGTGCAATGCAGCTTCGTCATCGCTGTTTCCGCAGCTGATAGACATCAGAACGATGTCTGCCCCTTTTAAAGCGTCCTCCGGCGTATCGCAGGCGAGAAAAACGATATCGCTTTTGCAGCGTGGGTTATCCCTTAGATTATTTCCTATTACCTCATTAGTCAGCGAAAGCTGCTTATCTTTGTCATAAAGTTTTACGGTAGCGCATATTTCCTCGGCTGCCAGTTCGGAAAAAAGCTTCCAGCCGAAATTGTATGAACCGCCTCCGATATAGGCAATGTTGATCCTTTTGTTTTTATTCATATCAGGAATTTCCTTCCCCTATTAATATATACATATATATTATGTAACAAAATTAAGTTTTTGTCAATGGGATTGGCACTAATTTGCAATGATTTTTGAAAAATCGGTATAAAAGTCAATTTTATCCGCTTGATTTTATGATGATACTTATTTAATATGATAAAATTGATAAAATAAATTGCCTAAAAAAAGAATTATTGTTAAAATTGCAATAAGTTATTGACTTTTAAAGGCAATTTTGGTATGATATAAATATATAATTTTGAAATTTGGGGGCAAAAATATGGACGTATTTAATCAGTATGACGTATTTAAGGAAAAATGCTTTGCTTTTGCCGATGAACTTGAAAGCAAGTGTTTCTCCGAGGCTAAATTTATATGTCATCCTACCCAGAAAAACGAATTGATATGCAGATGTTCTGACGAGGAAGCTAAGAGCAACGGACTTAATATCTGCCGTTATTCCGATATGCTTTTAATGTCTGCCGATAATGAAGAATGGCAGTCTTTCAATATTACAAGAGCAAGGGAGATCGCTGCCGAGAACGGTTATGTTTATCTTACCGATATTATTGCTGAAAATGCTTTTTATGCCGAGGATTGGATGATAAACGGAAAGAACGATACCATTGTTGTAAGCGAAGCATATATGCGCGAAAAAGGCAAAAGATATGCTCCCGTCACTCCCCTCACCAACAGAGTTCTTCATTTCAAAAAGATCAATAATACTTTCTTCTGGAACAAGGCTGAGATCGGTGAGGTCATCACTCTTGATCACGAGTACATTCAGAAGTGTATCGACAAATATCTTGATAAGTGCGTAGATGAAGCACCTGATTTTGCCGATACCAATGACCTTGCGTTTGACCTTTTTGATAAGAAGGTCGTAATCGACGGCAAGACTACAAGAATACTAAAAACCGATGTTCTTTTTGAACAGTTCGACGCTGTTGCAGCAGAGCTTTCCGAAGCCGATGAAGTTTTCAAGGCTTCCGAATTTGAATTTTCTGCTGAGGAGTTTATCAGAAAGCTTGCTGTTGAAATCCTCTCAAACAACGGCGTAACGATCACTCTTGATAAATTTGTCTCCGAGTATGTCAATAAGTACATAAACCTTTCGGAAGAAGAACTTTCGGAAAGATCGCACGGTATAAATATCAGCGGCAACAGTTCGGCTATGGCTGCTGTTAAGATCGCATTTACCGATGCGCTTACAAAATCTGATTTGTTTGAATACAACTATTCCGTAAGCACGGACAGCGACTACATTTCGCTTATGAAGGATCTCGAACAGAAGGATTTCTCGGGTACGCAGGGTTCTGCCGAAGAAAAGTTCCTTATTTCAAAGATTCTTTCATTCAGACCGGAAAGCTATGGCATTTTTGCATATACGCTTTACAGATATCCCGAGGAAGAAGCTAACCTTGAAAAGCTTGCAAGCTTCTGGAATGTTGCGCCTATGGATAAGGCTTCACTCCAGCGTGTTATTTTCGATTCCTATTTAAATGCGGAGCTGTTCGATGAAAACGGCAATTTCGTTTCGGGTATCAAGCAGGCTGAGATAATAAAGGACGAACTTGAAAAGGTAAATGTCAAGTATGGCTTTGAGGACAGAAGCTATATTGACGAGCTTGCCGAATATATCAAGGACGCCGACCTTCGCAGCAGAAGCTTTAACGGAACTGTATTTGACACTCCCGAAGCTATGAAGCGTGCGGTTGCGAACGAGCTTGAGCTTCAGACGCTCTGCATCAATCTTTCCGCTCTCAACAAAGACGAACTTGATCAGCTCAAAAAGCACATTGAAGGTATTACTATTGACGATGTTACAAAGTCGAAGTACCTCCTTAAAGTTAAAATGGCAATGAACTGCGTTGAGGAAAGTATGCTTGACCAGCTTTGTCTCGGTCTGCCTACACTTGACGCTGATGAAACTATCAAGCTGCGCAATGACGTTATCAAATCGGGCTATGCAGAATCTGTTATAAACGCTAAACTCCCCGATATCAACAATCATCTTGATATTGCATTCGCTGAGGAGCTTGACAGACAAATCGACAAGCTTGACGATATGGATACGGCTGAAATATCTACCCTCCTCCAGAGCGTAAATTCGGGCAGATATCCTGCTGTAATGGCTGAGAGCTATACACGCAAGATAGAACAGTTTGCGGACGATAAGATCAAGGCTGAGATCGATCTTATATGCAGCGGTATGGATGAATTTTCACTTGATATGCTCACAGATGCAAAGCTTAAGCTTTCAAGCGATAAGTTCCCCGAAAAGTACACGAGCGCATATATTGAGGAGATCGACAGACTTATTGTTGATTATGAGCATCACGAAGTTGAAAAGCTCTTTGAAAACGTTGATTTTGCAACGGAAGAAGAACTCGAAAGCATTAAATCTGTTCTCAGTGAAAAGAGTTACAGCGATGAACTTATCGCTCCTTATATGGTCAAGGTCGCACAGCGTGAGCAGACTCTCATTGATGAAGAACTTGCTGCTATGTGCGAAAACATTGAAAATATGGAGCAGGAGCAGCTTGATGAGCTTCGTTCCAAGATTAATTCGTCCGAAAAGAATTATAACGAAGAGCTTAAGGAAAAGTGTTACGACAGGATCGAACGCCGTGAGGCAGAGCTTAAGAATTCCGAGCTTGCCGACCGCTGCAAGTACATTTTCTCAATGAATCAGGACGCTTTGGATGAACTCAAGGAAGTCCTCCTCGGCGGAACTTATGATGAATCCATCACAACGGTTTATCTTAAAAAGGTTACCGAGCGTGAAGATGAGCTTCGCCGTGAGGAACTTGATGAACTTTGCTCGGGCATTTCCGAAATGAATATCGAGCAGCTTGAAAAGCTCAGAAAAGAAATTTCCGAAAACGGTGAATATGTTGCTATCAGCGATGAGTATTATGCTAAGATCGATGAATGTATCGACAATATCAAGAATGCTGAATACAACAAGCTCCTTGACACCGTTCAGAATATGTCCGAAAGCGAGCTTGAACAGTTTAAGTCTGACCTTTCCGACAAGCTTGCCGATAACGAAATTACACTTGAAAACTTTGAACGAGGCGTAAATAAGATTGCTGAAAGAGCGTCCGCTCTTGAAACCGAAAAGCTTGACTCTATCATCGGAGATATAAATTCCATTGATGTTGACAAGGCAGCTTACGCTCTCGAAACTATCAGGAACGGCGATTTCCATGAGGATAAGAAAGCAGAGCGTATTGAGCAGCTCGAAAACAGGATAAAGGAACTCCATATCGATAACCTTGAAAAGCTTATCGACGGCGTTGATAATATGCCGAAGGAAGAGCTTCTCGCTGTTAAATCGAAGATCGAAGAATACAAATGTCCGCTCGAACTCAAAACGAAGTACATTCTCAAGGTCGATGCGTGCCTTTCTTCCCTTGCCGAAAAGGAAGTTACTGATATTATCGGAAATATCAGCACTCTCAGCGCAAAGAAATCGCTTGATGTTATCGTTCGTCTCAGAACAATGGCACTTGACGATTCTGTCAAGAACAAGTATCTTGATATGATCGAGTCTCATATTATGGAACTCAAAAATAACGAGCAGAGAACATACATCAGCTTCCTTAAGCAGAAGATCGATGAGTTCAATGTCTCGACAGCAAACTTCCTCGTTCCTACCGTCTCAAACCTTTTCTATCCTAAGTACGATGAAGCCTGCAAGAATTATATCTCTGTCGGCAGATATGAGCTTCCTATCTTCCTCCATGACAATTCGGGAGATAACGGCTTTGCACTTACAACAGAGTATTTCTACTTCATCAATAAGGGCGTATTCAACCGTATAAAGATAGACGACATCGTTTCGTTCCAGGCTAAGAAGTCGTTTGTAAGCACATCTATCGTAGTTACCGAGAGAAACGGCAACACCAACGAGATCAACTGTGCAATAAACAAGAATGCAATTGAAGGTACGGCAAAGGCTATGACAGCTCTTGTAAATTACATAAGAGATCAGCGTTCTGCCGAAAAGATGAAGGAACTTCTTGAAAATGCCGTTAAGGAAAGAACACAGGAGATACCTGTTGCTGCTATAAATGAAGCCGCAAACGAAGCTCCTGCGCCTAAGACCGAGACCGCTGAACCGACAGCAGAAGCAGTTGAAGAAAAGTCTGAACCTGCTGAAAAGTCGGAAGAAGCACCTGCTGCTGAAGCTGAAGAAGCTGCTGAGGAAAAGGAAGAAGAAAAGCCTGCTTCCGAAGAACCCAAGCCTCGTTTCTGTGACCAGTGCGGCGCAAGAATAACAAGCCCGAACGCTAAATTCTGTGCAGAATGCGGCAATAAGTTATCATAAACCAATAAAAAGTACAGCACCCTTGCAGATCAGATGCAAGGGTGCTGTTTTTATGACAAAAACAAGAGGATAATCAAAGGATAAAGCAAATAAGTCCGCCGCAGCCCTCGTTGATGATGCGTTCAAGCGTTTCCTGAAGCTTGAGACGAGCGTCAACGGGCATTTTGTAAAGCTTGTTGTGAAGACCCTCATTCACAAGGTCGTGCAGGGATTTGCCGAAGATATTGGAATTCCATATCTTGGTCGGGTCGTCGTTGAACTCATTCATAAGGTACATAACAAGCTCCTCCGACTGCTTTTCCGAACCGACTATCGGGTTGACTTCGGTGACGATATCAGCTTTCATCATGTGGATAGACGGTGCGGAAGCTTTCAGACGAACGCCGTATTTTCCACCCTGCTTAACGATCTCGGGTTCTTCGAGTGATAGATCGTCGATATCGGGCATAACGATGCCATATCCAGTTGCTTCAACCTCGTTTAAGGCATTTTCGACCTTTTCATATTTCTTTTTGATAGCGATAAGGTCTTTCAGAAGCGGCATAAGGTCATTGTCGTTTTTGATATCAATACCCGTTTCTTCACCGAGGATCTTGTAGAAAAGCTCACCGTCAAAGTCAAGTCTGATGCCTGCACTTCCCTTTCCAAGATCGATTTCAGATATCTGCGAACCCGATATATATTCTCCGTCCGAAAGCCGCTCGGTGAGCTTAGTCATATCACGAATGTGTCTGATATTTTCGGCTGCTGCTCTTATTGCGGAAACAACGCTGCTTTTGAGCCAGTGAGCTTTGTCAAGCGCAGTTATCCATTTCGGCATGGTGATATTGACTTCCTTAACGGGAAATGCGTAAAGCACCTGCCTTAAAATGTCACTTATCCCCTGCTCATCAAGTTCAAGGCAGTTTACAGGGATAACGGGCGTCGAATATTTTTCTTCAAGCTCCGACGCAAGCTGCTGTGCGCTGCTGCTTTTCGGGTCAAGACAGTTCAGAACGATAACGAACGGTTTATTGATCTCGCTGAGTTCATTTATCACACGCTCCTCGGCATCGCAGTATTCATCACGGGGAATGTCGGTGATGCTGCCGTCGGTCGTAACAACAAGACCTATCGTTGAGTGTTCCTTGATGACCTTCTGCGTTCCGATCTCGGCTGCCATCGCAAAAGGTATCTCCTCCTCGAACCAAGGCGTCATAACCATTCTCGGAGCTTCATTTTCAATGTAGCCGATCGCCGCAGGAACGATATAGCCTACGCAGTCTATCATTCGGACGTTGAAAACAGCGTTGTCCGAAAGCTTTATTTCAACAGCTTCTTCGGGAATAAATTTCGGCTCGGTGGTCATTATGGTCTTGCCTGCGGCTGACTGAGGCAGCTCATCAATGGCACGTTCTTTTCGGAACTCGCTCGTGATATTCGGAATAACGAGAGATTCCATAAATTTCTTTATAAAAGTTGATTTGCCTGTTCTGACAGGACCGACAACACCGATGTAAATGTCGCCGTCTGTTCTTTTGGCAATACTGCTGTAAATATCATTATTTACCATATCGGAACACCTCTTTTACATTATCGGTATCATCAGCATCATATCACTGCCGATGACCTCATCTTCAATGTCGTTTTCGTCCATAATGAGCCTTGCCGAGGAGTGGTAACGCTTGGCGATATCCCAGATATTCTCTCCGCTTTCGCAGAAGTAAAGCTTCAAGGCGCAGTTTTCATCCTTTTGTATCGGAGAGTCTTCATCTGCATAAATGTCAGTGATGCATTCCGCTGTTTTGGTGCAGCAAACGCTTCCGCAAAGCTTCAGTTCAGCCTTTGCATCGACTGTTCCCTCGGATAAAATATTGTATGAGCAGGACGATGGTATTACGTTTATACTGATATAAGCATCATCGGAGATGTTTTCGAGGGGAAAACTGTATGTAAAGCTTTCTTCCTTGTCAGAAAAAATATTTTTGCCGTCCTCCGAACAAGCAATAAGTGTGCAGCATATCGTTCCGTCGACTGTAAGTTCACTGCTTTCATTGTTTGCTGTAAAGCGGCAGTTCTTTACATTCGCAGTAACGCCGTAAACACGTTCAACCTTGTCTTCACCCGTGTCGAAAGAACAGCCTGCGGAAAATGTGCCGTTTATCCATTGTGGCATGGTGTCATAGTGAATGGTTTCTCTCCGGTCGGAGGTGCTGAAAGAGGTCGAGTAATCGTCGCAGACAAGTTCAAGCGTTCCCATTCTGCAGGCATTGCATTTTATCATTATGGAAATAGAGCAGTCAACGACCTTGGTGTTTCCGTCACCGTCCGAACGGGGCATTATCTCGCAGTTCATTATCTCTGCTTCGATATTACATTCAAATCTGTCATCGATGCCCTCGATATCGATTATCTGCGAGAATGGCAGTGTGAACATGAGCGTTTCGATCTTATCTTCATCGCAGGTGTAGAACATATTTATGCAGATCTCACCTTTTGCAACCATTTTATTGGCAATGATCTTCTTATCCGTAGAGGAAACACACGCATCATAGTAAAGTATGTCGTTTATGGCAGGCTTTGAGATACCAAGCTCAAAATCATCGGTTATCGTTATCTGCTTTTCGGCATAAAGCTTGTTCACGGGGTAAGTTATCGGCTTTTTGCAAAGTTCGATGTCCATTCCGTAAGCATCACAGACAACTTCCTGTCTGCTGCTGTCCGTGACACAAATTTCAACGGAAACAGCACCCCTGATGTCAAGTCTGCGTGAATTTACCGCACGGCAGTTGATGTAGTCAACACTTGGCTTGATGCAAACCTTAGGTTCGCTGCAGGTTTTTCCGAGTTCTATGGACTTTGTGAACATCATTTTCTGGTCAACAACGTGAACGGTGCAGCTATTTTCGTCATTATACGCTATTTTTATGTTTACGCAGAGTTCGTATGTGAGTTTGCTGCCCGAAACGCTGTATGAAGCTACCTTCGGTGAAGTGAAGCATTTCAGTATCTTGAATATCTCGGGGTAATAATCGGGGAGAACATAGTCAAGTTCTATCGACTGCTCCTGCTTGGTTTTCAGGATCAATTCTGACGAACATAACTCCTCCCTGTTGATTTTGAGTTCCATAGGTTTTCCTCCTTGTTTTGTCGTGGTAAAACAATTTTAATGATAAATTGCTCTTGAACAGCCTTTTTATCATCATCTGCTTTGTTCAATAATATTCAAAGCAAAGAGCTTGTATGCTTATATAAATGTAAAAGATATGAACAGAAAATAAAATTTTGAAAACCTATTGCAATTTTTATGTGTATGTTGTACAATGTAATCAATTACATACGAGGAGGATTTTGTTATGAAATTCGCAGACGGCTTTTGGCTTAATCAGAAAGGCTATGATGTAAACTATGCATCACAGGCTTATGAGATCAAGACAGGCAAAAACTTTATAAATGTCCTTGCGACCACAAACTATATCCAGAACAGAGGTATGACCCTCGGCGGACCTGTTCTCGATATCACCTATTCCTGCACACAGAAAGATGTTATCAAGGTCTCTGTAAACCATTATATGGGTACACTTGACAATGCTCCTAAGTTTGAGCTTTACGAAGATCAGGGATTTACTCCCGAGATCGTTGACGGCGATGATTTTGTTGAGCTTGTTGCAGGTGATACAAAGGTACACATTTCAAAGTATAGCTGGAATGTTCAGTTCTATTACAAGGATAAGAAGCTCACAGGCGGTGCTTGGAGAGCTACAACTGTTGTAAACGAGAGCCAGTTCAAGGTTTCAAGCAGACTTAACGCTACACAGGATGATACATTCTGGTCTTATCCCCGTGATAAGCGCAATTCTTATCTCCGTGAACAGCTTACGCTTTCCGTTGGCGAGTGCATCTACGGCTTCGGCGAAAAGTTCACAACATTCGTTAAGAATGGTCAGAACGTTGAAACATGGAATGCGGACGGCGGTACATGCTGCGATCAGTCCTATAAGTCCATTCCGTTCTATATCTCTTCAAGAGGATATGGTATCTTTGTAAATTCTTCTGATAAGGTTTCTTATGAAGTTGCTTCCGATACCGTTTCAAAGGTTTCCTTTACCGTTCCGGGCGAAAAGCTTGAATACTTCGTTATCGGCGGTGCAAACCTCGAAGAAGTTATTTCCAACTACACAACACTCACAGGTAAGCCTGCACTTCCTCCTGCTTATACATTCGGACTTTGGCTCACAACTTCGTTCACAACAAAGTACGATGAAGAAACAGTTACCTCATTTATCGACGGTATGGCTGAAAGAGATATCCCTCTTCAGGTATTCCATTTTGACTGCTTCTGGATGAAGGAATTTGAATGGTGTAACTTTGAATGGGACAAGCGCCAGTTCCCCGACCCTGCTGCAATGCTCAAGCGTCTTAAAGCAAAGGGACTTGAGATCTGCGTTTGGATCAATCCCTATATTGCACAGCGTTCCGCTCTTTTTGCAGAGGGCAAGGAAAATGGTTACTTCATTAAGAACCTCGATGGCAGCGTATTCCAGTGTGATATGTGGCAGCCCGGTATGGCAATTGTAGACTTCACAAATCCAGATGCCTGCAAGTGGTATGCAAGCAAGCTCAAAAAGCTCTGCGAAATGGGCGTTGACTGCTTCAAGACCGACTTCGGTGAGAGAATCCCGACAAACGTTAAGTATTTCGATGGTTCTGATCCTATCGCAATGCATAACTATTACACATATCTTTACAATAAGACTGTATTCAATGTTCTTAAGGAATATTACGGCGAAAACAAGGCTTGCCTCTTTGCTCGTTCCGCAACAGTCGGCGGTCAGCAGTTCCCTGTTCACTGGGGCGGTGACTGCTCTGCTGAATACACTTCAATGGCAGAAACACTCCGTGGCGGCTTGTCGCTCTGCGCTTCCGGCTTTGGCTATTTCAGCCACGATATGAGTGGATTTGAAGCAACAGCAACACCTGATATCTACAAGAGATGGGCAGCATTCGGTCTGTTCTCCTCACATTCAAGACTCCACGGAAACTCCTCTTACAGAGTGCCTTGGCTCTTCGATGAAGAATCTGTTGATGTTCTCCGTTTCTTCACAAAGCTCAAGGGCAAGATGATGCCTTATATCTGGGCTCAGGCTAACAAGACATCAACTGTCGGCGTTCCGATGATGAGAGCAATGGTTATTGACTATGCAGATGACCCTGCTTGTCTCTACCTCGACAGACAGTATATGTTCGGTGATAACGTTCTCGTTGCTCCCGTATTCAATGAAGAGGGCACAGCAGAGTTCTATGTTCCTGCTGGCGTATGGACCGATATCATCAGCGGCAAGAAGTACGAGGGCGGAAAGTATTACAATGAAAAGTTTGATTACTTTTCTCTCCCCTGCCTCGCCAAGCCTAACAGCATCATTGCTTACGGTGCATTTGAGAAGAACTTTGAATACGATTATCTCAACAATGCAGAGATCGTTATTTATGAGCTCGAAAACGGCAAGTCCGCTTCCTGCACTATCTACGATACAGATTCAAACAAGGTTCTTGAACTTACAGCTGTAAACAACAACGGCACGATCGATGTAAGCTTCACAAAGAATGCTTCACCGTTCAAGATCACTGTTTCGGGCGGCAAGACTGTTGAAATTCCTGCTAATTCCGACGGCAAGGTTTCTATCGCACTCTAAATTAATGCTTACAAAAGCTCACACGGTTAAAAGTGATCGTGTGAGCTTTTTCTGCGGTTTATTTTATGTCATTTTATGACCGAATTTATTAAATTTGAAAAAAGTATTGAATAGAATGTCGTTTTGTGATAGAATGAATAAGATAAAATCATATTGTTATAAATGAAAGGATCTTTAACTATGGTAACATCTAAATTTACCAACCTTATCGACCTTAGCGATATGCCCGTTTCATGGTGGAACGAAATTGTTTCGCTCGGCGCAAAGATCGCAAAAGAACCCGAAAAATACGCTCATGAATGTGACGGAAAAATTATGGGAACGCTGTTTTATGAGCCATCCACAAGAACACAGATGTCGTTCCAGACAGCAATGCTTCGTCTTGGCGGAACGATAATCGGATTTGATAATCCTGCGACCTCATCGGTCTCAAAGGGCGAAAATCTTAAAGATACAACAAAAATAGTTTCAGGCTATGCGGATGTCTTGGTAATGCGCCACCCGCTTGAAGGCTCTGCAAAGGCTGCTGCCTTGACAGCGGATTGCCCTATCATAAACGCAGGCGACGGTGGACATCTTCACCCTACACAAACTCTCACCGACATGCTGACCCTGTACAGAGAAAAAGGAACAATTGAAAATCATACTATCGGCTTCTGTGGTGACCTAAAATACGGCAGAACTGTTCATTCCCTCTGCAAAGCAATGTCCTGCTATAAGGGCAACAGGTTCGTCTTTATCTCAACTCCCGAGCTTAAAGTTCCGTCATACATAATCGATATATTAAAGGCTCACGGCTGTGAGTACACCGAGGTCGATTCACTTGAAGAAGTGATAGGCAAGCTTGATATCCTCTATATGACACGAATCCAACGCGAACGTTTTGCTAACCTTGAAGAATACGAAAGGCAGAAAAATGTTTACCGACTTGATACTGAAAAAATGTCGAAAGCAAGCAAAGATCTTATCGTTCTTCATCCACTGCCAAGAGTTGATGAGATAGATATTGCGGTCGACGATGACCCCCGTGCAATGTATTTCAAGCAGGCAAAGAATGGTATGTATGTCAGAATGGCACTCATTCTCACCGTATTGAAGAATGAATATCCGTCCACACTTCTCAGCGGAAATATTCACAACAGCATCAGATGCACAAACCCCAACTGTATTACTCACAAGGAAGCATATCTGCCGAGATCGTTCAGAGGCAACGGAGATACTCTTGAATGTGAATACTGCGATGAACGCATTTTAAACCAGCACTAATTAATACTAATTTTTAATCAAAGTGTAGACAAAAAATCGGCGCAAAAGCCATATATTCGAGCTTTTGCTTGATTTTTTGTACACTTTCAGTTTAAAAATTAGTATAAAAAGCCGTTTTTGACCTAAAATCAAAAACGGCTTTTGTAAATTGTAACAGCCTGACAAGAATTTTCTTATCAGGCTGTGTTTTTTATGAATTTGAATTGTCTTTTTCACGAATTTCTACTCGTCTTATCTTTCCGCTGATAGTTTTGGGAAGTTCGTCAACGAATTCGATAACACGGGGATATTTGTAAGGTGCAGTCTGGTCCTTAACGTGTTCCTGAAGCTCTTTTACAAGTTTTTCATCGCCCTTGTTCTTGTATGCTTTGGTAAGAACGATAGTTGCCTTAACGACCATACCTCTGATCGCATCTTTTACGCCTGTAACAGCAACTTCAAGGACAGCAGGATGTTCCATAAGAACGCTTTCGATCTCGAATGGTCCGATTCTGTAGCCCGAGGACTTGATAACATCGTCCTTGCGTCCGACATACCAGAAATAGCCGTCATTATCCTTGTAAGCGAGGTCATTTGTGTGGTAAACACCGCCTCTCCATGCATCGGCGGTGGCTTCGGGGTTCTTGTAGTATTCCTTGAAAAGACCGATCTTTTCCTTTGTCTTTGGAATAATTACGATTTCGCCCTCCTGACCGTTTTCAACCTCGTTGCAGTCATCATCATAAATTTTTATGTCAAAAAGCGGCGTTGGAATACCCGTTGAACCCGGCTTTGGTTCCATTTCACACATATTTCCTATCGCAAGAACAGTTTCGGTCTGACCGTAGCCTTCCATAACCTTTAATCCCGTGAGGTCGTACCAACGGTTGAATACCTCAGGGTTGAGAGCTTCGCCTGCAATGCTTGTGCGTTCAAGATTGGAAAGATCGTAACCTGAGATTCCCTCTTTGATGAACATACGGTACATTGTCGGAGGTGCGCAGAACGAAGTGACTTTATAATCCTGAATCTTCTGAAGAATATCATTTGCATGGAAACGGTCGAAGTCATAAACAAACAGACAAGCTGCGCAGAGAAGCTGACCGTACATCTTTCCCCACATACATTTTGCCCAGCCCGATTCGGATATCGTAAGGTGCAGACTGCCCTCGTGGAGCTTATGCCAGTATTTCGCTGTAACAATATGTCCGAGGCAATAATAGTGTGTGTGAACTACCATTTTCGGATAGCCCGTTGTACCCGATGTGAAGTATATCAGCATATTATCGTTGACATTGTTCTGAATTCTTTCGAGTTCAGTCGGATATTTTTCGCACTCAGCATCAAAGTCAGTCCAGCCGTCACGTTCACCTCTGACAATGAACTTCTCCTTTATATCCTTGTATTCTTCAAGTGCCTGCTCAATATGATCGGTAACATCACCGTCAGCGGTAGCAACAACATAGTTTACATCTGCTGCCTCAAAACGGTAGGTGTAGTCTTTTTTCATAAGCTGATTTGTTGCAGGAATAAGCACAGCACCGATCTTATCGAGCGCAAGGAGCAATATCCAGAACTGATAGTGCCTTTTGAGGACTGAAAGAACCATATCACCCTTTTTTACGCCATGTGCAAGAAGCATATTTGCGCACTGATTCGATCTGACCGAAAGATCCTTATAGGTAAAGGTATGCTCTTCACCCTTATCATTTACCCAAACCATAGCTTTGCGTTCAGGTTCATTTTTACCGATAACATCGATTATGTCATAAGCAAAATTGAAATTTTCGGGAATATCAAAATTGAGTGCCTTGATTATCCCGTTCTCGTCAAATGTCTCTTTGATGTATTTTTTGTAAAGGTCTTTCATTTCCATGGTTCGTTGTTCCTTTCGATACGGATTTATATGCTTGGATTAGAGAATTTTGGAAAGTTTTTCGGAATATTCTGCTCTGAATTCAGCAAAAGTGCCATTGTCAAGAGCGTCTCTTATCTTTTCCATAAGCGTGTTGTAGAAATAAAGGTTATGAATTACAGCAAGGCGTCCTGCAAGCTGTTCATTTGATTTGAAAAGGTGACGAATGTATGCTCTCGAATGATTGCGGCAGGTTGGGCAGTCACATTCGGGGTCAAGCGGAAGAGGGTCTGTTTCGTAGCAGGCATTTGTTGCGTGCATTATTCCGCTCCATGTGAATATGGTGGCATGACGTGCATTTCTGCTCGGCATTACGCAGTCAAAAAGGTCAACTCCCCTTGCGACCGCTTCAATAATGTTTGACGGAGTACCAACGCCCATAAGGTATCTGATCTTATTCTTGGGCATAACGGGTTCAACATCTTCGATTATCTTGTACATAACATCGGTAGGCTCGCCAACTGCAAGTCCGCCGATAGCATAACCATCCATATCAAGCCTTGCGATCGCTTCCATGTGCTTTATTCTGAGGTCGGAGAAGGTACAGCCCTGATTGATGCCGAAAAGAAGTTGGTGCTTGTTGATAGTATCGTGTAAAGCGTTAAGCCTTTCCATCTCGTCTTTGCATCTGTAAAGCCAACGGACTGTACGCTCGCAGGATTTTTTTGAATATTCATAAGCGGCAGGGTTTTCTACACATTCATCGAATGCCATTGCGATAGTCGAAGCAAGGTTTGACTGTATCTGCATTGACTCCTCGGGCCCCATAAATATCTTTCTTCCGTCAACGTGGGAGTTGAAATAAACACCCTCCTCCTTTATTCTGCGGAGCTTTGAGAGCGAAAAGACCTGGAATCCGCCACTGTCGGTAAGTATGGGCTTGTCCCAGTTCATAAACTTATGCAGACCGCCCATTTCCTTTATTACCCTGTCAGACGGACGAACATGCAGATGATAAGTATTGCAAAGCTCTACCTGTGTTTTCAGCCCCTTTAAATCTATGGACGAAATACCGCCCTTGATAGCGGCAGACGTGCCGACATTCATAAAACAAGGTGTCTGGAATGTGCCGTGAACAGTTTCAAATTTGCCCCTTCGAGCCTTTCCCTCTGTTTTTAAAAGTGTGTACATAGTATCTCCTATCCTCTGTGTTCATGATCGCAGATATTTTCACCCGAACTGTTTCTTTCAAGCAGTCCGTAAATATCAACGAAATAGTTCTTTTTATTTTTGCTGTCAATATAAACCGTAACTTCCCTGCCGATAAGGGCGGAAATATTGCCCATAATGTTATCTGAACTGTAAAGAAACTTTTCATTGCTGTAAGGGTCAATAACTTCACACTCGGCTTTATAGGGGTGTATTTTATTTATAGTGACATACATGTTTCTTTCGACATTTGTAATAATACCCGTCAAACATTCACCCGACTGTATCAACTTATTTCTCTTTTGGTCTGAATGAATCTTTTTCATAATAAGGATAAAACCAAGCAATGCAAATATGCTGCCTAATAGAATGATGACAAAGCCAAGAATTTTTGACCCCATATTGGTTATTATTTTCGACGGATCATCGGGAGAATAATTTATTATAATAGTATCTCCTTCGCGCATATCCGAAGAATAATAGTCGAGAAGCTCTTCATATTGCCTGCCGTTTATTTCGTATTTGACACAAACGCTGTGCTTGGTTTTGCGTTCACCGTCGCTGTCACTATAATATTCTTTTTCAATTTGGGAGATCACAGCATTTGTTTGTTGAGCATTCTTTAAAAAATTATTGTTATGAACAGAAATAGTTATTCCTACTATGAGGAATATTATTCCAACAATTGCATAAATAATTCCCATAAGAAAGCATACAGACGGCGCTTTTCTTATTTTATTCTTGTAGATCATAATGTTTTCTCCAAACTAAGATGTCATTGTTGTTTTTACGTCAAACTATGAGCATTGCATCGCCGAAGCTGAAAAATCTATATTTCTCATCAACAGCTATCTTATAAGCGTTCATCGTCTTTTCATAGCCGAGAAAAGCCGATACAAGCATAATAAGGGTGCTTTCGGGAAGATGAAAATTTGTTATAAGTCCGTCAATTACTTTGAATTCGTATCCGGGATAGATGAATATATCGGTGTATCCCTCATGTTCGTCCATATCATCAAAGAAAGTTCCAACGCTTTCAAGCGTTCTGCATGAGGTCGTACCTACTGCGATGACTCTGCCGCCCTCTGCTTTTGTCTGCTTGATAAGATCGGCAGTCTCCTTTGGAAGATGATAGTGTTCCGAGTGCATTTTATGTTCGAGAACGTTATCTTCCTTTACGGGACGGAATGTTCCAAGTCCAACATGAAGTGTAACGTATGCAAGCTTTACACCCATATTTTCAAGCTCGGCAAGCATTTCCTTCGTGAAGTGCAGACCTGCCGTAGGAGCGGCTGCGGAGCCCAATTCCTTTGAATAAACCGTCTGGTAACGTTCCTTGTCTTTGAGTTTTTCTTTAATGTATGGAGGAAGCGGCATCTGTCCGACTTCTTCAAGCGCTGTAAAGAAGTTTCCTTCACACTCGAATTTCGCTATTCTGTTTCCACCTTCAACTGTTTCAATTATCTCAGCCTTAAGTCTGCCGTCACCGAAGCTGAATCTTGCGCCCGGCTTGGCCTTTTTACCGGGACGAACAAGTATCTCCCACAGCTTGTCCCCTTTTTGTTCAAGGAGCAGAAATTCAACGCAGGCACCGGTTTCTTCCTTTATGCCGTAAAGTCTTGCCGGCAGTACACGCGAATCATTCATAACGAGCAGATCACCTTTTTTGAGGTAATCGCATAAATTATAGAAGTGACGATGCTCTATTTCACCGCTTTTGCGGTCGATCTTCATTAATCTTGAATGATTTCTCGGTTCGATTGGCGTTTGTGCGATAAGCTCTTCGGGCAGATCGTAATAGAATTCCGATTTCAGCATAAAATACAAATTATCCTTTCACATCTGATTAAATATATTGCAGTTGATAAAATTTTACCACAAAAAAGCTATAAAGTCAAATGTATTTATACGATATTATATTAATTTAATGTTATTTTGGAAAAATCTATTGACAAATAGAAAGAATGGTGATAATATAAAACTTGATTTAAGATAGAGGTGCGGTATAGAATAGTAAATGCTGACAGACTGCCAAGTCGCTTTATGCAGCATTGAAAGGCGCAGCCGCCGAAGATGATGATCTTGGCCGATCGTTTTCTGATCATGCATTTAATAGGTGTATGATTGTCATCATACATTAAGAATGATGGAGTGCTATCGCATTTATGTGAAGTTATTTCAATATTCAGTATGATGAATCGGTTTTTTATACCGATTTTTATTTTTATATTAATAATTTTTAAGGGAGAAATCAGAATGAAAAAGTATAACGTAGGTATCATCGGCGCAACCGGTATGGTAGGTCAGAGATTTTCTCTGCTTCTTTCCAATCACCCTTGGTTCAATGTAGTTGCTCTTGCAGCTTCTCCGAGAAGCGCAGGCAAGAGATATGAGGAAGCAGTCGGCGCAAAGTGGGCTATGACTTCCCCTATCCCCGAGAATATCAAGGATCTCGTTGTTATGGACGCAACTGCTGACGTTGAGAAGATCGCAGGTATGGTCGACTTTGTATTCTGCGCAGTTGATATGAAGAAAGATGAGATCAAGGCTCTTGAAGAGCGTTACGCTAAGGCTGAATGTCCTGTTGTTTCCAACAACTCCGCACACAGATTCACACCCGATGTTCCTATGGTAGTTCCCGAGATCAACCCTGAACATATCGAGATCATCGCAGCACAGAGAAAGCGTCTTGGCACAAAGAGAGGCTTTATCGCTGTTAAGTCCAACTGTTCACTCCAGAGCTATGTTCCTGCACTTCACCCTCTCAAGGACGAATTCGGCATCGACAGAGTTCTTGTATGTACATATCAGGCAATTTCAGGCGCAGGCAAGACGTTTGAAACAATGCCAGAGATCATCGACAATGTTATCCCTTACATCGGCGGCGAAGAAGAAAAGTCTGAGCAGGAACCTCTCAAGCTTTGGGGCAAGATCGAGGGAGACCACATCGAAAGCGCAAAGGAACCTCTCTTTACAGCACAGTGCTTCCGTGTACCTGTTTCCGATGGTCACACAGCAGCTGTATTTGTAAAGTTCAAGAAGAAGCCTACTAAGGAGCAGATACTTGAAGCTTGGAAGAATTTCAAGGGCGTTCCGCAGGAATGCAACCTCCCAAGCGCACCTAAACAGTTCCTTCACTATTTTGAAGAGGATAACCGTCCTCAGGCTAAGCTTGACAGAATGATCGAAAACGGTATGGCTGTTTCTGTCGGCAGACTCAGAGAAGACAATCAGTATGACTATAAGTTTGCTTGCCTTTCTCACAATACCCTCCGTGGTGCAGCAGGCGGTGCAGTTCTTCTTGCTGAACTTCTTGCTGAAAAGGGCTATTTTGATTAATGGATCTTTCGTTAAGGAAAGCAACAGGATCGGATTCGGCGACTATTGCCGCATATCTTAAAAAACTTGCGGAATTTGAAAAGCTATCGAAATACTGCAATGTCACCGAGTCGCAGATCAGCGACTTAATGAATGAAGAAAACGGTCTGAATGCATTGATTGCTGAAAGCGATGGTTCACCTATCGGCGTTATGGTCTATTATTTCTATAAAATAGCAGCTTTCTCGGGAAAACGTGTGCTGTATGTCGAAGATATTTTTATTGATCGGGAATACAGAAGATGCGGTGTCGGAAAGATGATGTTCGAGAGAATACAAGAGATAGGTAACGAACAGCATTGCTCACGCTTGGAATGGAAATGTCTGAACTGGAATACTTCGGCACAGCGTTTCTATGATGAGATCGGCGGAAAATGCGATTCGGACGAATGGCTTACATATACGATAAACCTTTAAACCATAAAAGGAGCCTAATATGAAAAACACTATTTTTACAGGTGCTGGCGTTGCTATCGTTACCCCTATGAACGCAGACGGAAGCGTTAATTTTGAGCAGCTCCGTGCAAATATCGATTATCAGATTGAAAACGGCACAGATGCTATCATTATCTGCGGAACAACAGGTGAATCCGCAACCCTTAATCATGAAGAACACGTTGAATGTATCAAGTGCTGCATTGAACATGTTAATAAGAGAGTTCCCGTTATCGCAGGAACAGGCAGCAATGATACAAGCTACGCTATCGCACTTTCCCGTGAAGCTGAAAGACTTGGTGCTGACGGACTTCTCGTTGTTACACCTTACTACAATAAGACTTCACAGCGTGGACTGGTTGCACACTTTACAGCAATTGCTGACAGCGTAAACCTCCCTATCATTCTCTACAATGTTCCTTCAAGAACAGGCGTAAACATCGCTCTTGATACATATATCAAGCTTGCTGAACACAAGAACATCGTTGCAGCAAAGGAAGCAAGCGGAAATATTTCTGCTGTTGCAAAGCTTATCGAGGCTTGCGGCGACAAGCTTGATGTTTACAGCGGAAATGATGACCAGATCGTTCCAATAATGTCACTCGGCGGCAAGGGCGTTATCAGCGTTCTCTCCAATGTTCTCCCTAAGGAAACACACGAAATGACTGAATATTGCCTTAAAAATGACTTTGCTTCCGCCGCAAAGCTTCAGATCAAGTATCTTGAACTTATCAACGATCTATTCTGCGATGTAAACCCTATTCCTGTAAAGGAAGCAATGAACATTCTCGGAATGAATGTCGGCGAATGCAGACTTCCGCTTCTTAAAATGGAGCAGGCTAAGATCGATCTTCTCACAAACTCTATGAAGAAGGTCGGACTTGTTAAGTAAATCTGTTAGGAAGTGAAAAAATGATAAAAATTGCTATAAGCGGTGCTAACGGACACATGGGAAAAGTCATCAGCTCTGTTATTTCGGAAAGAGATGACTGCAAAACTATCGCAGGCATTGATATCAATACTGAAACCTACGCTGACTTCCCTATCGTATCTTCCCCTGCCGAATTGAACGAAAAGCCTGACGTTATCATCGATTTTTCCCACCCGTCGGCTCTTGATAAGCTGCTTGATTACTGCCTTTCAACAGGAACTCCTATTGTTATTGCCACAACGGGCTATAACGAGGAACAGACAGCCAAGATCAAGAAAGCTTCCGAGCAGATACCTGTTTTCTTTACATTCAATATGTCACTCGGTATCAACCTTTTGACTAAGCTTGCAAAGACGGCTGCTGAAATTCTCGGAGATCAGTTTGATATTGAGATCGTTGAAAAGCATCATAATCAGAAGATAGATGCTCCGAGTGGAACAGCTATAATGCTTGCAAACGCCATCAATGATACTCTCAATGACCGTTGCCACTATGTTTATGACAGACATTCTCAGCGCAAGAAAAGAGATAAGAATGAGATCGGTATCCACTCTATCAGAGGCGGTACGATCGTTGGTGAGCATGATATTATTTTCTCGGGCAGAGATGAAGTCATCACACTTTCTCACCATGCTTCTTCAAAAGAAGTTTTTGCTGTCGGCTCTGTAAACGCTGCTGTTTTCATCAGCGATAAGACAGCGGGAATGTATGATATGTCCCAGCTTATCGATAACAAAGCATAATATTTTAAGCCGTTCCGATTTTCTCATCGGAACGGCTTTTTATCGTTTTGATTTAGCTGTAAAGTGATTAAGTTTTACAGTTGGCTTTCATCGTTTATCATGTGAACGTCAAGCTGATTGTAAGGAATAACGATGTCATTTTTGTCAAATGCATCTTTTATCTCTTCCAAAAGGTCGAAATAAACAGTCCAATAGTCCTCGGAGTTTACCCACGCTTTGACGGAGATGTCAATGGAGCTTGCTGCGAATGCACATATTCTTACGAATGGCTCGGGAGTTTCAAGTACCATACTGTTATTTTTTAAAACATCGGAAATAACCGAAATTGCTTTTTTTGTGTCGTTGTTGTAAGAAATCGACATAACGTGTTCAACACGACGTGTCTTTTCTCTTGTGTAGTTGATTATGGTTGCGTTGGAAACTATGCCGTTCGGAACAAATATTGATTTGTTGTCATAAGAAACTATATTCGTGGCAAAAACCGATATTTCTTTGACAGTACCCTCTGTTCCGTTAATGGAAATATAATCTCCGACACGAAAGTTTTTTTCAACAAGCACGATCACGCCGCCTGCTATATTGGAAAGACTGTTTTGAAGTGCAAGACCGATAGCGATTCCAGCTGAACCAACAACGGCAATGATCGAAGTCATAGGAACACGAAGTATTGTAAGTACGATTATAATTGTTATGCATAAAAGTACAACTTTTACAAGAGATTTCAGAAAGCCATGTACCGTTGAGTCAATACGGCTGCGATTCAAGCCTTTGGAAAGAAGCTTCATGATGATCTTGTTGATTATAGTGCAGATTATGTAAACAATAATTGCAGCTATAAGCGTGGGAAGATACTCAACGAAGTTTGACCATAACTTTGAAAAGAAAGATGCTTTGATAACACCGTCCTCAACATAGTCGGAAACATCGGGTACTGCGGATTCGATTTGAGATTCAAGCTGTGATATTAAAAAAGGGGTCATTGTTCTGCCTCCATTCAAAAATTAATATAAGGGAACCTCTAAAAAACTCCCTCACGGCAAATTTTCTACGACTTGCTTGTGTTCCGGGTTTTAGAGAACGCCATAATTATATCACAGATCAATCAAATAATAGTAAAAAAGCATACAGCATTTGATTAATATTTTTTTAATCGAACACTATACTAATGAAATAATGTTAATGAACAATTCACAGAAAAGCGCATAAAAGTTTGTTATTTTTTTATCCATAAAAAACTTGCTTTATTGTAGGAAATAGGTTATAATAATATAGATATTTTTTTTAAAGGAGATGTGGAATTATGCAAATGGAAGGCTCTTATGTAACTGCAGTTGTACTGACAGGTCTTATTGTTGTATTCATTGCACTTGTCATTCTTATTGCATTCGTTTGGGTAATGGGTAAGATCTTTGATGCTTTCAAAGGCAATAAAGATAAGAAAAATGACAGCGGCAAGAAGACCGAAGCTGTTGCAGTCAAAGCTCCTCAGGTTTCTGCTCCCGCAATGCAGATCGAGGATGGAATCAGTGATGAGATAGTTGCTGTTATTGCCGCAGCCGTTGCTTCAATGTCAGGAAATTTTGCAATCAAAAGCGTAAGAAAAGCTTTTCCCAAGACATCGCGCAGAAGTGCTTGGGGCTCACAGGGTATCGCTGAAAGTACCCGAGTATTCTAATAGAAAGGTAAAAACCAAAGATGGAAACTTTTATTCAATCCATTAAGGGACTGATCGATACCTCGGGTATTGTCAATATGACATTGCCGTCTGTTATAATGATCTTGATCTCTTTCGTGTTCCTGTACCTTGCAATCAAGCATCAGTTTGAACCGCTTCTTCTTTTGCCTATTGCTTTTGGTATGCTTCTTACAAACCTTCCGCTTACAGAAATGTATCACCCTGAGCTTTTTGATATCAGCGGCGGACGCCAGCTTGATTTCGGTGAGATATTACATAACGGCGGTTTGCTTGACTTGCTGTATCTGGGCGTAAAGCTTCAGATCTATCCTCCTCTCATATTCCTCGGTATCGGATGTATGACTGACTTTGCTCCTCTTATTGCAAATCCTAAGAGCTTCCTTCTCGGTGCTGCTGCTCAGGCAGGTATCTTCCTCACGTTCTTGGGCGCTGCTTGGCTTGGATTCTCCCCACAGGAAGCAGGTTCTATCGCTATCATCGGCGGTGCTGATGGCCCTACCGCTATCTTCGTTTCAAGTAAGCTTCTCAGAAGCGGCGGATTTGATATCGATACAGGTACGATAGCGCTTGCAGCTTATACCTATATGGCGCTCGTTCCTATCATTCAGCCTCCGATAATGAGAGCTCTTACAACCAAGAAAGAGCGTGCTGTTGTTATGACACAGCTCAGACAGGTTTCCAAGACAGAGAAGATCATCTTCCCTATCGCTGTTACCATCGTTATCGCACTTCTCGTTCCTTCCGCAGCTCCTCTTGTAGGTATGCTGATGCTTGGTAACCTTATCAAGGAAAGTGGCGTATGCGACAGACTTTGCAAGACTGCACAGAATGAACTTATGAATATCATTACTATCTTCCTCGGTGTTTCCGTTGGTGCTACAACAACTGCTGACAAGATAGTAAATGCTAAGTTCCTTAAGGTTATTATCCTTGGCGTTATCGCATTCAGCATCGGTACTGCTGCCGGTGTTCTTTTCGGTAAACTTATGTATCTTGTTACAAAGGGTAAGGTAAATCCTCTTATCGGTTCTGCAGGTGTATCCGCAGTTCCTATGGCTGCCCGTGTATCTCAAAAGGTCGGTCAGGAAGAGAATCCAAAGAACTTCCTCCTTATGCACGCTATGGGTCCGAATGTTGCAGGTGTTATCGGTTCTGCTGTTGCAGCAGGTGTTCTCCTCAGCATTATCCCTTATTGATCTATTGTATCAAAAACTCCCGATTTCAAACGAAATCGGGAGTTTTTCTTTTATATTATTATTTATAAAGTGAAACGTTCTGGAAACCGTCAAGAAGCTTATCAAGATATTTGAATGAAAGCTGCGCTCCCTTTGCGACGCAGGAAAGCGGATCGTCTGCAACGATGCACGGTACTTTTATTTCACTTGAAATAAGCTTGTCAAGTCCGTTTATAAGTGCGCCGCCGCCTGTAAGGTAAATTCCGTTTTTACAGATATCGCCGACAAGCTCCGGAGGAGTGTTTTCAAAAACGGATTTTATGTTGGCGACAATTTCATTAATGCTGTCAATTATGGCTTCGTATATATCATAATCGGATATCTGAATACATTCGGGAAGTCCTCTTATAAGATGTCTGCCCTTTACAACTATCGAACGGCTTCCGTCAGGATCAAACACATTTGCCGCTGTTATTTTTGCCATCTCTGCCGTTTTTTCACCGATAAGAACACGGTAACGGTTGCTGATGTATTTAACGATCTCTTTGTCAAATTTGTTTCCTGCAACCTTGATAGAGGCTTTGGCAACAATTCCGTTAAGGGAGATTATCGCAATATCCGTTGTTCCTCCGCCGATATCAACGACCATATTTCCATTTGGTGCTGAGATGTCCACACCTGCACCGAGCAGTGCTGCGATAGGTTCTTCGAGCAGATAAACCTTTTTTGCACCCGCAACCTTTGCAGCTTCTACAACTGCCCTGCTTTCAACATCTGTAATTGACGACGGAACACACATTACAATGTTCGGCATAAGAAGCTTTTGCCCCGTTATTTTCTCAATAAAAGCAGTGACCATATATTCTGTCATTTTATGGTCGGAAATAACACCGTCGGAAAGCGGCTGAACAACAAGAATGTGTTCGGGAGCTTTTCCGAGCATTTTGTATGCTTCCGAGCCTACGGCAATTACTTTTTCCGTTTTTGTGTTGAAAGCAACTATTGATGCTTCATTAAGCACAATACCGCTGTTTCCCATTGTAATAATTACATTTGCAGTTCCTAAATCGATTCCAATATCCATTGTATGTCATTCCTTTCAGATCGATCATATAGTTGATGCAGCGACGGCTGCGATTATCTTTTCCGCACCCATTTCAAGCAAAATTTCGGCGCAGGAATTTATTGTTGAGCCTGTTGTCATAACATCATCAACGATTATGACCGTTTTGCCGTTGAGGTTTATGTTTTTGCCTGCCGAGTACAGGTGAGAGGCATTGTATTTTCTTCGTGATGCGGAAAGCTTGTGCTGTGCTACGAAGGATATGCCTTTTACAAGAGCATTGCCGTATATCGGTATGTTGAGCTGCTGCCCCAAAGCATCAGCAAGGACTTCTGCTTGATTAAATCCCCTTTTCCGAAGCTTTGTTTTGGACATCGGAACAGGAACGATACAGTCAGCCTTGAATTTATATGAGTCTGACTCAATATCCGATCTGACTTTTTCGGCAAACAGCCTTGGAAACACATCATTTTTAGTATTTTTAAGGTAGACCACTCCGCCTTTGGCACTGTCTGTATAATAAAAAGCTGCATAGCACCGTGAAAATAGATTTTCGTTTCTGTGGCATATGCATCTGCTTGTTATATTGCCGCAGCCTTTGCAAAATTCTTCACCCGTGTAAGGAAGCTCCTCAAAACAGCCCTGACAGCATTCCTTTTTCCAATTTATTACCTCTCCGCATAACGGACACCGATTGGGAAATATCAGGTCAAGTGTAAATGCTTTGATATTTTTGAGATCAAACACCGAAATCCATCTCCTTGTCAAGCATTTCCCGCAAGCAGCTGTAACGCATGGTTCGTCTGTTGTTTGCTATCATAAATTCGACTGTTCGCTTTGAGCCGACGATTATAAGCATCTTTTTGGCTCTTGTAACAGCGGTATAAAGAAGATTTCGGAAATAAAGCTTTTCAAAGTTTCCGAGCAGCGGCAGTATGACCGCATTGAATTCGCTGCCCTGACTTTTATGTACAGTAACGGCATAAGCAAGCTCAAGCTGATCGAGCATTTCGGTGGAATAGGAAACGATCCTGCCGTCAAAATCGATCACCAGCTTTAATTCACGCTTGGATATTTTCAGGATAGTGCCGATATCGCCGTTGAAAATCCCTGAGCCGTTTTCGCTGCCCTTTTTCCATATAATATCGTAGTTATTCTTTATCTGCATGACCTTATCTTGCTCACGGAAAGTATAGTTGATACCTTTTATCTCGTTTTTCCCTCGCTCGGGCGGATTTATAGCAAACTGTAATGCATTGTTCAGCTCAACTACGCCGAGAACGCCCTTTCGTGACGGACAAAGAACCTGAATATCATCGGTCGGAGAATAGTTATACGCTTTAGGCAGACGTTCCGTGCAAAGCTGTACAACAGTCTCGGCAGCCTCCTGAAAATCAAGCTTTTGTATAAAGAAAAAGTCATTATCATTTCTTGTAAGATCGATGTTTTCGCCCTTAACTATCCTGTGGGCGTTCATTATGATCGAGCTTTGCTGCGCCTGGCGGAAAATCTCATTGAGCTGCACAACGGACAGCACTCCGCTGTCTATCATATCCTTAAGAAGATTTCCTGCGCCCACAGACGGAAGCTGGTCGCAGTCGCCTACCATAATAAGCCTGCATGAAAGCTTCAGCGCACGGAGCAGCGACTCGAACAACAGGCAGTCCACCATTGACATTTCATCGATTATCATAACATCGCAGGTGAGAGGCTCGGTCTCATTGTGCTTAAATCTGAGCTTTCCCGAATTGTCGTAGGAGACTTCGAGAAGGCGATGTATGGTCTTGGCTTCATAGCCTGTAAGATCGGAAATGCGCTTTGCGGCTTTGCCCGTTGGCGCTGCGATCTGTACCTTCATACCACGCTGCTCATAAAGTGAAATTATCGCTTTAAGAGTGGTGGTCTTTCCCGTTCCCGGACCGCCCGTAAGGACGATAAAGCCCTTGGAAAGCGCAAGAGATATAGCCTTTTTCTGCTGCTCAGCATAGACGATATTTTTTGACTTTTCTTCAAGCTCGATCATTTTAGTGTAATCATGTTCCGTATCTTTCATGAAAGAGTTGAGAACGTTCAGTCTGCCTGCAATGTAGGTTTCGGCACTGTAATATTCATATATGTAAATAAAGTCACGGTTCTGTCGGCGGCTTGTGTACAGTGCAAGGCGGTTTTCGTCAATCTCATCATCAAGAACCTTATTGATAAGCTCCTCGGTGACTTTAAGGTATTTTGCAGTCGTTTCAACAAGGTGCTGATATGGCAGACAGGTGTGTCCGAGATATGTGTTTTCGGTGAGGATATAGAACATTCCTGCTTTTACCCTGCCCTCGCTGTCGGACGGTATTTTCATTTCCTCGGCAATTTTTTCTGCCTTGACAAAATCAAGCTCTATCCCCTGCTCACAAAGCACATAGGGATTTTCCTTTATAACGTCAACAGCATACTGCCCCCACCTTTTCCATGCCTTGACCGCAAATGATGGGCTTATACCATATTGTGAGAGAAAGATCATAAGCGTCCGTATGCCGTATATGCGCTTGAACTCTATCGCTGCTTCTTCAGCTTTTTGCGGCGTAAAGCCCTTTACTTCCTTAAGGCGTTCGGGATCATTTTCAAATATATCAAGAGTGTTGTCTCCGAATTTTTCAACTATCCTCTTTGCAAGCGTCGGACCGATGCCCTTTATTACTCCCGATGAGAGATATTTCAGTATAGCTGCCGAGGTTTCGGGAAGCTTTCTTTCGCAGACGTCTGCGCTGAACTGCGTTCCATAGCGTGGGTGATTTACATATTTTCCTGTAACGGAAAGAAGCTCGCCTTCCTCAACGTTTCCAAGTTCGCCCGTGACAACAATAATGCCCTCATCAGTCGAAAGACCGACAACAGCATATCCGTTTGACGGATTTGAAAACAATATCTGATCGACAGAACCCTCTATTATTATTCCCTGGTTTTCGTCCATTGCGCTAAACACCCAATCATTAACAAACTTATATTTCATTATATCACATTACAAAGTATTTTGCAACAGCAGATGACATAAAAAAATAAGACCGCCGCTTCAAACAGTGATCTTATCCTTTATATTTTCAAATTTTTTGTCGCCTATGCCTTTGACATTTTTGATGTCCTCTATGGTTTTAAATCCGACTGTCTGGGCATATTCAACTATCCGTGCGGCAATTACATCTCCGATACCGTTTAGCTGCTTCAATTCGTCAGCAGTCGCAGTATTAATGTTGATGAGTCCGTTTGGTTCGGCTGTTTCCGCAGGAGCTTCGGATATGTGTGTCTGCTGTTCGGCTGTAACAGTGTCGGGAATATAGCTTTCCTGCTGTGCGGTCTCGGAAGAAACTGTTGTGACCGCCTGTGTTTCGGGTATCGGCTCGGTTTCCTGCCACATACTGTCAAGCGGTATCTGAGTTACCGCTTCGGAATATCCGATGATAGGCTCTGCGAACTTTTCGGAATCATACAGAGATATTACAAAGACAAATGCAAATACCGATAAGACTGCCGCAGCAGCTTTTATAAAAGATTTTATCACAACATATCACCGCTTTTGCTTTAATACATATATTTTACAGCATTTTTTGACATATTGCAAGTGAATATTATGATTTTGAGCAAAAAAACTGCATGACACCCCCGTGCCATGCATAATTAGGATCATTTTTTCGCTGATATCTTATCAAATGCAGGATTAAATGCGTAAAAGTTCTTGGAATTGAGATTATCCTGCGTTATTCTTAAGCTTTCGCCGAAACGTTGGAAATGAACAAGCTCACGCTGTCTTAAAAAACGTATCGGGTCTTTTACGTCATTGTCATCGGCAAGCCGCAAAATATTATCGTAGGTCAGACGAGCTTTCTGCTCTGCGGCAAGGTCTTCCGTAAGATCGGCAATAACATCACCCGTTGCCTGAAATGTAGTTGCCGAAAAAGGCGTTCCCGATGCGGCGATAGGATATATTCCCGTTGTATGGTCAACAAAATATTTGTCAAAACCGCTTTCCTTTATCTGAGCCGGGGTAAGGTTTCGTGTAAGCTGATAAACGATAGCGGAAACGATCTCCATGTGTCCGAGCTCCTCAGTGCCGATATCGGTCAGGGTAGCTTTGACCTTGCTGTATGGCATGGAATAACGCTGAGAAAGATATCTCATTGCCGCACCTGTTTCGCCGTCAGGACCGCCCAATTGCGTTATAATGAGCTGTGCAAGCTTGGGATTGGGGTTTTTGATATTGACGGGATATTGCAGTTTCTTTTCATAAGCCCACATCAGTTAGCACTCCTTTCCCACGGCCACGGGTCGTCAGTCCAATAAAAATGCTCATCGGAATTATTCTGACGTGCAGTAAGCGGACCGTATTTTTCGTTATATGCTTCAATGGCTTTCTTTCTGCGCTCCTTGATCTCGTTGAACTTTGCCAGAGCATTTTTGTCATTCGGGTGAGTATCAAGGAATAAATTCAGGTCATAAAGATAGAAATCATACATCTGTATGACCTTTAAAAGATTACCTGCACATCTCATCGCAGTCACCTCCGTCGCCTAAAAACGGAAAATAAAGCTCAGGAAAGACAGTTCCTTTTTCAAGAGCAATATTTTCAGCGTAGGTCTCACCGTATTTCTGAAACGGAACATAGCACATTGCCAGCGGAGTATCCTCCGGGAAAAGGCTTGTTTCATTTTTATAGTTTTTATCCATAGCAGCTCCTCTTTTCTTTTTTGTTTTATCACTTCCTTTTTCATTATATGAAACAGACGGCAAAATGACATAACAAAAAATACCTGTAAAAAAATAAAATATTTTGTTGACAAGTGACTGCTCTTGTTATACAATAAACATATATGACCATTTAAACCATTTTAACGCAAGCTTTTAATGAGGAATTTAAAAATGAAGAATTTTATGTCAAGATCAATAGCACTTTTTACTGCACTCCTTATCTCTTTGAGTGCGGTCTCCATAAACATTTTTGCAGAAAACGAGGACGATTATCCTGAAGATACAATGATGGATGAGATTTTCGATGACGATATTTCCGATACTGACGGAAACAGCGAAGAAACAGGCAGCAGCGATGATAATACGCCTGAAGATGAGGACAGTGATGATAACTTTGATGCCGTCGAAGATGAAGATCAGGAAGGCGTTATCGGCAGCAATGAGCGAAATAAGGTAACAAAGCCTGCCAAACGCATACGCATAACGTCTGAGCGTACTCCGACGCTTGATCTTGGCACTACATATCAGATAGTATACAAGCTCTACCCTGCTCAAAGTGATGATTACGTTACATTTAAATCATTAGATCCAAGCGTTGCAATGGTCGATGATGACGGACTTGTTACGGTTGTCGGTGTAGGAACGGCTGTTATCAAGCTGAAAACGTCAAAGGCATTGACCACAAATGTCAAGATCACTGTTACCGACCCATATGCTTATGGCGGAAACAATAAAAAGGTAACAAAGATAACTCCTATAAGTGATAATATTACTCTGCGTCAGGGCAGCTCGGTAACGCTCGGATATATTCTTTATCCCCTCGGTGCATACGATAAGGTAAGCTTCCGTTCGGAGGATACATCGATCGCAACTGTGGACTCAAACGGTGTTGTCAAGGGAGTTTCTGACGGAATAACGAATATCATTCTGAAAACATCATCGGGGAAAAAGGCTGTTTGCAGCGTAAGTGTTTACAGCGAATATTTTAAAGGCATCGATGTATCAAAGTGGCAGGGTGATATCAACTGGAAAAAGGTCAGCGCAAGCGGTATTGATTTTGTTATGATAAGAAGCTCGTTCGGCTCGACCGATGTTGATATAAAGCTTAAACGAAATGTAAAGGGCTGTGAAAAATACGGTATTCCCTACGGCTTTTATCATTATACATACGCAAGAACGGTTGCTCAGGCTAAGAAGGAAGCTAAATTTTTCCTTAAAACAATAAAAAATTACAGTCCCGAATATCCTGTTGTTCTTGATATTGAGGAAAGCTTTTACAACTCAATGTCACGCAAAGAGGTAACAAACATCATAGTCGCATTTATGGAAGAACTTGAAAACGCAGGATATTTTGCCATGATATACAGCGGTGCAAAATTCCTTACGGACAACACATATATAGATAAGCTCACGGCATACGATATCTGGGTCGCTTGCTGGGGCGATGAGGAACGTCTGATAAGCAATTATGATTATCACTACGGAATGTGGCAGTACAGCTCTACGGGAAGGATCAAGGGAATCGATGAAGATGTTGACCTTAATTATGCATTCAAGGATTATCCACAGAGAATACATTCAAACGGACTGAATAACCTATAAGTACAGGAGATCCTCATTTTTACATTTTTCACGGAATAAAAACGCTACAATATTTTTACTATAAAATTTATTATCGGAGGTTCAAAATGTCAGACAAAAAATACGCAGTTCTTATTGACGCAGACAATGTTTCGGACAAATATATCAAGGCCATACTTGATGAAATTTCAAACGAGGGAACGATAACATACAAACGAATTTACGGAGACTGGACACGTCCGGGACTTTCGTCCTGGAAAAATATTCTTCTTAACCACTCTATCACGCCAATTCAGCAGTATGGCTATACCACAGGAAAAAGCTCGACCGATTCGGCAATGATAATCGATGCGATGGATATTCTTTATTCGGGCAGCGTGGACGGCTTCTGTATCGTTTCGAGTGACAGCGACTTTACCCGTCTGGCTGTAAGGCTTCGTGAATCGGGAATGAATGTTATCGGTATGGGCGAAAAGAAAACACCGAAAGCGTTTATTGCCGCCTGCAATATTTTCAAGCACCTTGAGATCATCGGCGATTCGGCAAAGGAAGAAATACACGAAAATGATTCGGTCTCTGCGGATGATCTTTCCATTGCGAATATCAAGCGAGCAGTTACCGAGATAGTTTCCGATGTTTCGGACGAAAGCGGCTGTGCTGCACTGAGCGATGTCGGAAATATCCTTATAAAGCGTTTCCCGAGCTTTGATGTGCGCCATTTTGGATATAAAAAGCTTACTCCTTTTATAAAATCACTGGGGCTTTATGACATTATTTCCGTCCCGAGCGAGCTTAACCCGAATGTCAAGGTCGTTCTTATAAAGGAGAAGAATTGATGAACGCTGATATATCCGATTTTTCGGCTGCGATATTTGACCTTGACGGCACACTCGCCGATTCAAACACAGTTTGGGAAAAGCTCGACAGGATAATACTTGAAAAATATGGCATATCGGCAGATGATAAGTTTGTGGAAAAACTTGCCTCACTGACTTACGAGCAGGCTGCCGATGCTATAAGAAAGCTTGGCGTTCCGGTAAGCGACGAAGGATTTATCGAAGAGATAAACGTTCTTGCCCGTATCGAATATGCGGACAATATTCCGCTTAAACCGTATGCAACGGAACTTTTGCACGAAATGAAGAGTTCGGGAATGAAAATAGTCCTTGCGACTGCCTCCCCTGCCGAGCTTTATGAGCCATTATTGCGAAGAAATGGTGTTTATGACCTTTTTGACGGCTTTATAACGACAGATGAGGTCGGAAAGGGCAAGGATCAGCCTGATATTTATCTTAAAGCAGCCGAAATAGCCGATTTCCCGATCTCAAAGTGCGTTATTTTCGAGGATACGCTCACGGCTGTCAGAACAGCTTCTGAAACAGAGGCTTATGTTTGCGCTGTTTACGATAAATACTCTGAACAGGATATTGATATGATAAAAGCACTCTCGAATAAATATGTATATTCTTTTGACAAATTGTTATAATTTTAAATAATATTGTAATTTTCACAAAAATGTATTATAATAAATATAAAGCATTGTACCAACTGATGAAATTTCTAAAAACAGGAGTATTGCTATGGATTCTTATATTGTAAGACAAGCACTTATGGATTCTAACCAAAAAACATTCGGTTATGAAATATTATATGCCGACAGCAGCTTTGCCGAAACGCAGACAGATGATTCAACCGCTGCCAACGCTATCGAGAACTTCCTTTCTTCAATGAACAGCGAGAAGTTTTTGAGCGGCAAGGTCGCTTTTCTGACCTTTACACAAAGTCTGCTTGAAAAGAACATTCCTAAAATGTTTGAAACAAGCAAGCTTGTAATTCAGATCGAGGACTCGCTTATCACAAATCCAATGTCCCACAGCTACATAACGAAGCTCAAACAGAGCGGATACAGGATCGCTGTTATCGATTTTGAATTTGCGCCGAGATTTTTCGGTATTCTTGATATCGTCGACTACATCAAGATAAACTTTGCCCGTGAAGATCCCTCGCTTGAAAACCTTGTAAAGATAGGTATGTCGTTCGGCAAAAAGGTCATCGCCTATAATGTTGAGACCGCTGAACAGTATGAACGTGCAAAGGCACTTGGCTGCTCGTATTTTCAGGGTTCTTACCTTGCACAGAAAACTTCATCTACCGTTAAAAAGGCTAACCATCTCCAGAGCAACTTCTTCCTGCTCATGATCGCAGTTACAAGAGATGAGCCTGATATCGACGAGATCGAGGAGATTATTTCCCGTGATGTATCGCTCACATACTCGTTGTTAAAGCTTGTTAACTCTGCTTATTTTGCACTAAGAAACCGTGCCCGTTCGGTAAAGCAGGCTCTCGTTATCCTTGGACTCGGTCAGCTCAAGCAGTGGATATATCTTCTCAGCTTCAAGCAGGACGACGGCGCACAGGAGGAGCTTGTAAAGCTTTCGTTCCTCCGAGCAATGTTCGCTTCCGAGCTTGTTGTCCTTGCACACGATATGCCTATTTCACGTTCCGAGGGTTATCTTCTCGGTATGTTCTCAACGCTTGATAAGCTTATGGATATCTCCCTTGACGAAGCGCTTGAACAGCTCCCGATAAGTGATGAGATAAAGAACGGTCTCCTTAAGGGTGAAGGCAAGGCAGGAACGCTTTTATCTCTTGTTCTTTCATACGAAAAGGCTGACTGGAGGAATATGAGTACGGCTGCCGAGGAACTCAGTATTCCCTCTTCACTCATTGCACAGAAATATTTTGAGTGCGTAGAAAATGTAAACGACATCTGGAACAGTCTTACTCAGGCAAATGACAATATGATCGATTAAAAAATGCTGCATCGAATTTATCGGTGCAGCATTTTTTATTTGAATTTTCTGAGGAAGGTCGGTCTGAACCACTTGATATACGCTTCTTTTATCACTGTTAGGCAATAATCATACAATACATAGATCAGACTTATGGCAATGAACAGAACAGGTATCATAAAATCTCCGAGGAAACCAAATTCCTTGAAAATATCGAGCGTTCCCAGTAAATAGATCGTAATATAATAGATCAACACCATTGCTCCATCAAAGATCGCAAGCTTTATCAGCCACGCTATAAGCTTTGCTTTCATTTTGTCAACAGCGTCTTTGAGTACGGGGTAATATCCGAAAAGCGCACTGAAAAATACAGCAGCTTCCTTATCAGGTGTTATAAAGAATGACAGGATCGCAACAACGACATACGTTACAAGTGCCCACGATGGCGATATCTCGATTGCGACCACGGATATCAACATTCCCGCAAACAGTGGCAACGTTATATTCAGCGGCGGAAAAACAGCCGTCAGAAACATCAGCGTAAGGCAGAGAGCTGCGACTATTCCGCCGAGAGAAACTTTATAGCTAACTTTTTTGGAATTTATATTTTCGGAAATTTCAGTTTTTTTCATATTCACCAACCGTTAAAAACGTACAAAATCTTTTATAATATTATAACATTTTTTTGCTGATAAGTCAATTATTTTAAGGAATTGTTTTATTGAAACAAGCATAGATTGTCAGGCAAAACATTTGATTTACCATACTTTAAAAAAAATACATTGACAAAAAAAGATTTTTGAGGTAAAATGTTAGATATATTGTATCTGATAAGGATTTTTACGATGTATCAGGCGAAAATCTCTGATCGGATATCTCATTTTTTGAAAGGGAGATCCTAAAAATGATATTGAACGGTTCACAGATCATACTTGAATGTCTTCTTGAACAGGGAGTTGATACTGTTTTCGGCTACCCCGGCGGAGCTGTACTCAACATTTATGACGCACTTTACGATTACAGCGACAAGATCAAGCATATTCTTACTTCTCATGAGCAGGGTGCTTCACACGCTGCTGACGGCTATTCCCGTACAACCGGCAAAACCGGCGTAGTTATCGCTACATCGGGTCCGGGCGCAACTAATCTCGTTACGGGTATCGCAACTGCGTATATGGACAGTATCCCTATGGTTGCTATTACGGGAAACGTCGGAACATCTCTCCTTGGTCTTGACAGCTTCCAGGAAGTTGATATCACGGGCATTACAATGCCTATCACAAAGCACAACTATATTGTTAAGGATGTAAATGAACTTGCTGACACAATCAGAGAGGCATTCTATATTGCAAATTCGGGCAGAAAGGGTCCTGTTCTTATCGATATTCCTAAGGATATCACTGCTGCAAAATGCGAATTTGAACATAAAGAACTGCTGCAGCCTACATATTCCGTTGATGAAGCAGAGATCGAAAATGCTGTAAAGGTAATTTCCGAAGCAAAGAAGCCGATGATCTATGCAGGCGGTGGAGCTGTTCTTTCGGGCGCATTTGATGAGCTTGCCAAGTTTGCAGATCTCATTGATGCCCCTGTTTCGCTCACGCTTATGGGACAGGCTGCATTTGACAACACTAATCCCCGCTATACGGGTATGCTCGGTATGCACGGCACAAAAACATCTTCCCTTGCTGTCGGCGAATGTGATCTTATGATCGTTGTCGGTTCGAGATTTTCCGACCGTGTTACCTGCAATGCCAAGAGCTTTGATGAAATTATGCAGGGCAAAAAGATACTTCAGTTTGAGATCGACAGTGCCGAGATCAACAAGAATGTTGAAATTACCGATAAGGTTGTCGGTGATATAAAGCTTGCTCTCTCTCTTATAAATAAAAAGCTTGAAAAGCAGGATCATCACGAATGGATGGCTGAAATTGAAAAGTGGAAAGCTGAATATCCGCTTATTCAGGTTTCTTCCGACCCTGATGATATTCTTCCTCAGTATGTTCTTGAAACGCTTTGCGAACTTACAAACGGAAATGCCATCATCACAACGGAAGTTGGTCAGCATCAGATGTGGACAGCTGAATTCTTCAACTTCTCCAAGCCGAACAGCATTGCAACTTCGGGCGGACTTGGCACAATGGGTTACGGATTGGGTGCTGCTATCGGAAGCAAGGTCGGCAATCCTGACAAGTACGTTATCAATATCGCAGGCGACGGAAGCTTCTATATGAATATGAATGAACTCACAACGCTTGCAAAATATGATCTGCCTGTTATCGAACTTGTATTCAACAACTCCGTTCTCGGAATGGTTCGTCAGTGGCAGAAGCTTTTCTACAACAACAAGTTCTCACAGACAACGCTTGAAAAGGCTACCGATTTTGAAATGCTCGGAAAAGCTCTCGGTGTTGAGGCTCACACTATCAGCAAGAAAGAAGAAGTTCGTCCTACACTCGAAAAGGCGCTTGCACTGGGTCACCCCGTTCTTATCAACTGTCTTATCGATAAGGATATCAACGTTCTTCCTATGGTACCTGCAGGTGCATCTATCGCTGAACCTATCCTTGAAATAAAGTAAAAATCAACTGCCGCAAGACTTTTGTGTGTCCTGCGGCAGCTTTTTTCTGTATTATATTGGTGTTTAGTATTATTCTCTGTTTACATAATCGATAAATTTTTGCATTGTTGCATTGAGCCGTGAAGTTTTTATGAATGCAAGTCCGACTTCACGGGTGTTTATCTTTGAGTTAAGCGGGATTTCTCTAAGCTCACCACATTCTAACTCTTTTTCAACAAACTGCTTTACAACGCAGGAAACGCCCATACCTATTTTGGTGAATTCAATGAGCATATCCATATTGCTGACTTCGAGAATATGCTTTGGCTCGATATTATTTTCCTTAAAAAACTTGTCAACATGGTGACGGGAAACATTTTCGCTGTCGAGAAGCATTATGTTTGCGTTCTCAAAGATGTCCGATTCGTTGCGCAGAGCGAGATTATCAAGATAATTTGGTGTTGCGGCGAATATATCCTCGATCTCACCCAGTGAAATAAATGACATCTCAGTCATATTATCGGGTTTTACCATAAGTCCGACATCGATTACTCCGTCCATAAGCATTTTGTGTATCCTTGACGAGGACTGGCACTCGATAGTTATTTTTATATGCGGATTTTCGTTGATGAAGCCTTTGAGATACGGCAGAAGCATCGCTTTGCAGAGAACAGAGCTTGCACCGAGCCGAAGCCGACCTATCCCAAGCTCATTTATGCTGCGGAGCTTGTCTTCGCCTGCTTTGATTATGTCAAAAGCCGATTTAAGCTCGTCATAGAACACTTTCCCCTCATCTGTGAGCGTTACTCCCCTATGGTTTCGGTTAAAAAGCACCGTTCCGAGGCTTTCTTCCATTTTTGTTATAGCTTTGCTTATCGCAGGCTGGCTTATGTAGTTGAGCTCTGCCGCTTTTGATATACTTTCACATTCGGCTACTGCACAGAAAAGTCTGTATCTGTTCAGATTGCTTTCAGAGATCATAAATTCAACTCCCAATTTTCATAACCTGAATTTATATCAGATATTCATATTATGTATTTGAATTATACCACAAAATATGTTATAATGCAACTATAATAACAAATATTGAAAGGACGATTTTTATAATGGGTATGACAATGACGCAGAAAATACTTGCTGCCCACGCAGGACTTGATTCTGTCAAAGCAGGTCAGCTTATAAACTGCAAGCTCGATATTGTACACGGCAACGATGTTACGACCCCTGTTGCTATCAATGAATTCAATAAAGCAGGCTTTACAAAGGTTTTTGATAAGAGCAAGATCACGATGATAATGGATCACTTCACTCCTAACAAGGACATCAAATCTGCTATGAACTCAAAGCAGTGCCGTGAATTTGCGTCCAAATATGATATAGACTACTACTACGATGTCGGCGAAATGGGCATTGAACACGCTCTTCTCCCCGAAAAAGGTATCGTTGGCGCAGGCGACTGCATCATCGGCGCAGACAGCCACACCTGTACTTACGGCGCTCTCGGTGCATTTTCTACCGGTGTTGGTTCGACCGATATGGCAGCAGGTATGGCAACAGGTATGGCTTGGTTCAAGGTTCCTTCCGCTATTAAATTCAATCTCACAGGTAAGCTCAACAAGTATGTAATGGGCAAAGACGTTATTCTCCATATCATCGGTATGATCGGTGTTGACGGTGCGCTTTACAAGTCTATGGAATTTGTTGGCAATGGGCTTAAGAACCTTTCTATGGACGACAGACTTTCAATGGCAAATATGGCTATCGAAGCAGGCGCAAAGAACGGTATCTTTGCTGTTGATGATGTTACTGTCAAATATATGGACGGTCGCTGCAAGCGCCCTTATACTGTATATGAAGCTGACCCCGATGCTGAATATGATGCAGTATATGATATTGACCTTTCGACTATCAAGCCGACAGTTGCATTCCCTCATCTTCCCGAAAATACACGCACAATTGATGAAGTCGGCGAAGTTGTTATCGACCAGTCCGTTATCGGCTCATGCACAAACGGCAGACTTGAAGATATGGCAATGGCTGCTGAAATTCTCAAAGGCAAGCACGTTCACAAGAATGTTCGCTGCATTGTTATTCCTGCAACACAACAGATATATCTTGACTGCATAAAGCTTGGCTATATGGAAACATTCATCAAGGCAGGCTGCGCTGTTTCAACTCCGACCTGCGGCCCTTGTCTCGGCGGACACATGGGTATCCTTGCTGCAGGTGAAAAGGCTATCGCTACAACAAACAGAAACTTCGTTGGTCGTATGGGTCACCCCGATTCCGAGGTTTATCTTTCCTCGCCTGCTGTTGCTGCCGCATCGGCTATCACGGGCAAGATCAGCTCACCAGAAGAAGTAATGTGATAAGGAGATGAATCGAATGAAAGCTTCAGGTTTTGTACATAAATACGGAGATAACGTTGACACGGACGTTATCATTCCCGCAAGATACCTCAACTCCCCCGATGCTAAAGAGCTTGCACAGCATTGTATGGAAGATATTGACCCCGATTTCGTAAAGAATGTTAAGCAGGGTGATATCATCGTTGCAAATGAAAACTTCGGCTGCGGTTCTTCTCGTGAACACGCTCCTATTTCCATTAAGGCAAGCGGTGTTTCCTGCGTAATTGCAACAACTTTTGCAAGAATTTTCTACAGAAATGCTATCAATGTAGGACTTCCTATCCTTGAATGTAAAGAGGCATCACAGAAGATCGAAAACGGTGACAAGGTTGAGATCGACTTCGACACAGGCAAGATCACAAATGTCACAAAGGGCGAAACATATCAGGCTGAACCGTTCCCCGAGTTTATCCAGAACATCATCAACAAGGGCGGTCTGCTCAATTCGATCAAGTAAAAGGAGTTATACAGATGAATAAAAATATCGCTGTCATAAAGGGTGACGGAATCGGTCCTGAGATCGTCACCGAAGCAATGAAAGTCCTTGACAAGGTTGCGGAAAAGTTTGGTCATACCTTCAATTATGAACAGCTTCTTATGGGCGGCTGTTCAATCGATGTGAACGGAGTTCCGCTCACCGATGAAACAATTGAAAAGGCAAAGGCTTCCGATGCTGTACTTATGGGGTCTATCGGAGGAAATACCTCGACTTCGCCTTGGTATAAGCTTCCTGCTGACAAGCGCCCCGAAGCAGGACTTCTTAAGATAAGAAAGTCGCTCAACCTTTTCGCAAATCTTCGTCCTGCTGTTCTTTACAGCGAGCTTAAAGAAGCTTGCCCACTCAAAGCTGAGATCGCTGATCGTGGCTTTGATATGGTAATTATGCGTGAGCTTACAGGCGGACTTTACTTCGGTGCAAGAAAGACCGAGGAAGTTGACGGCGTTATGACTGCCACCGATACGCTCACATACAGCGAAAAGGAAATCCGCCGCATTGCAGTCCGTGCATTCGATATTGCAATGAAGCGCCGCAAAAAGGTTACAAGTGTTGACAAGGCAAACGTTCTCGATTCATCAAGACTTTGGAGAAAGATAGTAAACGAAGTTGCTGCTGATTATCCCGAAGTTGAGGTTGAGCATATGCTCGTTGACAACTGCGCAATGCAGCTTGTTAAAGACCCTGCACAGTTTGACGTTGTTCTTACGGAGAATATGTTCGGCGATATCCTTTCCGATGAAGCTTCGATGATAACGGGCTCTATCGGTATGCTTTCTTCCGCAAGCCTTAATGATACAAAGTTCGGTCTTTATGAACCGAGCGGCGGCTCTGCTCCTGATATCGCAGGTCAGAACATTGCTAATCCTATTGCAACTATTCTTTCAGCAGCAATGATGCTTCGCTATTCATTCGATATGGACAAAGAAGCTGATGCTATTGAAAAGGCTGTTGACAAGGCTCTCAAAGACGGTTACCGCACAGGTGACATTATATCCGAGGGTATGAAAAAGGTTTCCTGCTCGGGAATGGGCGATGTTATTGCAGCAAATATATAAATAATTGATTTCTGAAAGCCGTTCGATAAAAATTCGGACGGCTTTTTTCTTGACTTATTTTCAGAATATGGTATAATCAATAATGGAGTTTTATTGTAAAATCACTTTGGAAAAGATAATAATGGAGTTGGTATCATGGGTTCATGGGGAGTCGGCATATTTCAGAATGATATTGCTGATGAAATAAAAGACTGTTACATAAATAAACTTAAAAGCGGAAAAAATGATAAGGAAGCATTGGCTGAAACAATAAGAGAAAATAGTGAGATGATATCAGAAGATGATGATAAATTTGATTTTTGGTTTGCATTATCATCGATAACATTTGATTATGGACGAATAACGGATGAGATCAAAACAACCGCATTAGAGCTGATCGAAAGCGGTGATGACCTAAAACGTTGGGATAGTAAGGCTGACCAAAGGAAACGTTCTGTTCAATTGGAAAAGTTAAGGGAAAAATTATTGTCAGAAACACCTCCTCCTAAAAAAGTCAGAATTATAAAACCAACAATATGTCCGTGGAAAAAGAACGAAATTTATCTGTATAAACTTGACAGTGAAATTTACAGGTCGTCAGAATTTTATAACAGCTATATGATCATATTGGTCGATAGTTTACTTGATTTATCTTTTCATGTAGAAGGTGTCATTGATAGATATCCGATAACATATCTAAAACTAACTAAAGAAATACCGCAAAGCTTACAAGAGATCAATTCACTTGAATTTATTGCAAACCAAGAAAATGAATACAGATTTTTTTGGTGCGGAAGCTCATTGAAAAATTCAAAAAAGCATTTAATATATTGGGGAGAATACGACTTTGAACGAAAAGTAAATTCTGCGTATTTTTCCGATGAAGATGATGTTTATTTGTACATCTTAGATAATTGGAAAAACCGTGATAGAGTAATCTTAAAAGATTTTTAATATAGTGATGTTGTTTTCTTGAAATATGACAAGCTTTTTTGCTCCGACGTAACGGGCAATTGCAAAAGCAGTTCAGCTTTACGGCAAAGTTTATATTGGCGACAGCATTATATCGGTATATTTATCTGTCCAAACAGCGGAAAAATTTGGAGTTATTCCCTATATTGGATAATTGAACAGGAGACCATATATGATTTTATCACTTGAAAATGTCAGCAAGATATATAACGGAAATACCGTTCTTGACAATGTTGCGCTGACGATTGAAGATAACGACCGCATCGGACTTGTCGGCGTAAACGGTTGCGGAAAGTCCACGCTTTTAAGAATAATCACAGGTGAGGAAGAACCCGAAACACAGCCCGAGCCTAATGTTGCGCACGTTGCAGTAACCAAAAGTGCTTCTATCGGATTTTTAGCGCAGAATACGGGACTCGACCGCTCATCGACTATCATTGAAGAGATGACATCGGTTTTTTCGTGGCTGTTAAAGATAGGGGATGAACTGCGTGAGCTTGAAAAAACAATGGCTTCGTCCGAGGCTCACAGCGATGAAAAAAGGTTTGCGGAAATATCGGAAGAATATGCCCGTAAAACTGCGATATTTGAATCGAATGACGGATATCTTATCAACGTAAAGATAAACAAAGTCCTCAACGGTATGGGCTTCGGCACGGAAACCTACGACAGAGTTATCTCAACTCTGAGCGGTGGTGAAAAGACACGTCTTGCACTTTCAAAGCTTCTGCTTGAAAATCCTAATCTGCTTATCCTCGATGAACCTACGAACCACCTTGATTTCAACACAATAATGTGGCTTGAAGATTATCTGAAGGATTACAAGGGCGCACTGCTCATCGTTTCGCATGACAGATACTTCCTTGACAAGCTTACGACTTCGACCTGCGAGATCGAGCGTGGCAGGCTCAAACGTTACAAGGGCAACTACTCTGCTTTTACAAAGCTCAAAGAAGCTGATGTTATCCGTCAGATGAAAGAATACGAGGCACAGCAGGAGGAGATTGCAAAGCTTCAGGATTTCATCGACAGAAACCTTGTCCGTGCTACGACTTCAAATATGGCGAAAAGCCGTATAAAGAAGCTTGAAGCTATGGAGCTTATTGAGAAGCCTGTAACAAACACTAAGTCGGCGAAGATAAAGTTTGAGTATGATATTGCACCCCCGATCGATGTTCTTACGGTAAAAAATATCGATGTTTCGGTCGGCAGCGGATATGACAGGAAAACACTCGTTAACAACCTTTCATTTGAGGTCAAGCGTGGAGAAAAGCTTGGCATCATCGGCTCAAACGGTATTGGAAAATCGACTTTGCTGAAAATTATCCAGCATATACTCCCCTGCTCTCACGGTTCGGTCGAATGGACCAAGAACATAAAGATATCCTATTTCGATCAGGAGAATTCGCAGCTTGATTTCAATAAGACAGTTATGGAAGAGGTTCACTCACGCTACCGCACAATGAGCGACTTGGAGATACGTTCTATTCTCGGCTCTGTACGCATGGTCGGAGAGAATGTTTTCAAGCCGATAAGCGTTATAAGCGGCGGCGAACGTGCAAAGCTTTGTTTTGCTATAATGATGCTTGAACGAGGAAATGTTCTGATTCTGGACGAGCCTACGAACCACCTTGATATTGATACAAAGGAAGTTCTTGAAAAAGCACTTTGCGATTATGACGGAACGATAATTTTCGTATCGCACGACCGTTATCTTCTTAACAGACTTGCAACGAGAATACTTGAGATCACTCCCGATTCTGTCGAAAGCTTTAACGGCGGATTTGATGAGTATATGGAAGTAAAGCGGTCAAAACAGCTTGCTGAGGAAAAGCAGCTTGAAGCACAGAAAGCGGAAAAAGCAAAACAGGAAGCTGCTGAAAAGAGCGTTAAGGCTTACAGAAGTAAGGAACAGCGTTCGGCAGATGCCAAAAAGCGAAACCGTATCCGTGAGCTTGAAAAGGAGATCGAAAAGCTCGAAGCGGAAATGCAGGCTTTGCAGGAAGAAATGGCTTCTCCGGAGGTCTGTCAGGATTATCAGCTTATGCAGGAAAAATGCGCTGAATTTGAGCAGAAAAAGCTGCTTTCCGCTGAATATTCCGACGAATGGCTTGCGCTTTCGGAAGAAATGGAGAACTGATACTGTCTTTTTAAACAAAATCAACATAAATTTGCTTTGAAATTTATGATTTAATACAAATAATAATAAAAAATGCCGTATATGTATTGACATAATATATTATACGGCATATAATATATACAGAGTTAAGAAAAAGCTGATTTTTGAGATCAACATTTCTTTTTACACCAAGGAGGTACATAAATATGGCTTTTCCGGTAAGTGCAGCGTTACTGGACGCTCTTGTACTCTCGGTCGTTTCAAAGGAAGATACCTACGGTTACAAAATTACTCAGGAGATACGCGAAGCAATGGATATGTCGGAATCAACACTCTACCCTGTCCTTCGCAGACTTCTGAAAAATAACTTCCTTGAAAGCTACGATCAGGAGTATATGGGACGAAACAGAAGATACTACAAGATCACAGACGAGGGATTAAAACAGCTTGAGGACTATCAAAGCGAATGGATTATCTATAAAGAAAAAATCGATAAACTTATGATAAATTCCGATGACAACAGGAGTGAAAACAATGAATAAACAAGAATACCTTTCCGAATTGGAGGCACACCTTGCTTCTCTCTCAGAGGAAGAACGTAATGACGCACTCCGGTTCTATGAAGAATATTTTGAAGATGCAGGTCCCGAGAATGAGCAGCAGGTCATTTCCGAGCTTGGAAAACCTTTTGCACTTGCAAAGAGCATTATCTGCGAACAGTCTGCTTATTCAAAAAGCAAGTCATTTGCCAACTATAAGGCAAGCATTTCCGCAAACTACAACTCGGCAGCATCGGAAGAAGTTGAACCCGATGTTGCTCCCGATACAGCACCTCAGCAGCCTCACACGCAGTACACGGCTTATAATTACGCTGATTCAAATAGTTCGTCTGCTTCAAATGAAAATACTGACGAAAAGTTCGGCTCTTACGACAAATATAAGGAAAGCTACGGCGGCAGTCATAACACCGAAACGGCATATTCCTCCAACACAAACAGCGGTAATAATTACGATACCTCTTACAAAAGAGACAGCAACCACAACCACAGCTCATACACAAGCTCGTCTGATACTACCGTAGGCTTTGTACTGTTCATACTGCTTATCGTGTTTGTTATAGCACCTGCTGTAATTACGATCGGCTGTATCGCACTTGGATTGCTTATCGGAGCGGTCGGCTGTATTATCGCAGCACTTTTTCTGATACTTGCAGCGATCATTAAGGCATCAGCGTATTGTATTGGCGCAGCGATCCTTTGTGCAGGTCTTACAATGATCTTCGTACCTATCGGACTTCTTTTGGCAGTAAAGCTTCTTCCAAAGATAGTTAAATGGACTGCCAAAACCGTCAAGAATCTTGCGGGAGGTGTTATCGAATGAGCAAGCTTGCAAAAGTATGTGCGGTATTTTTACCGATAGGATTTGTTTTTTCTGTTGTGGGCGGCATCATAATGTCGATGAATGAATCACCTGATTTTGACGTATCAACTGCTTGTGATTCAGCTGATACAACAATGACTTATGATGACTGTTATGAGGGATCTGATGAAGCTGACGAAATGACCGGTTCAAACTCATTTGACAGAGATGAAGCTGACGCTGTCGTTATCGACTGTACTGCCGCTTCGATCAATTTGTACAGCAGCCCGATAAGTTATTTTATCGATCCGAACGGAATAGACTGGGACTATTTGACGGTGGACTGTACTGACGGTACTATAAATGTCAAGTATGATGAAAAAGGTTTGTCCTATTCGGACGGCGGAACTTTGGATATATCTGTTCCCGATACCTGCAAAAAGATCACAATTCGCTGCAATGCAGGAGATATTCAGATAAGTGATTTTATTGGTGATGATATTGATATTTCCGTTGACTGCGGTGATGTCACTATCAGATCTGCTAAAATACAGAATTCATGCAAGGTCAGCAATACGCTCGGAAGCGTCAGACTTTATGAGTCCGATATAAAAGGATTGGACGCTGACCTTGTTTCGGGAAACATTGACATTCAGCATACTTATCTCAGCGGATATAATGCTCTGAACGTAGATGTCGGCGACTGCGATGTAACGCTTAATGGATATGCAGGCAACTATACTGTTGATGCAAAAGTCAAAGTCGGAGAACTCAGCTGTGATCATGATCTCAGCGAAAATACCTATTCGGACAACAAGCTCGATATTTCTGTTCTTGCAGGAAACTGTTCCATAGATTTTAATGAATAATATAAGGAGAAAACAGCTATGAAAAAACTTTTAAGATCAAATGACAACAAGGTAATTTGCGGCGTCTGCGCAGGTTTTGCAAACTATTTCGGTATTGACCCCACGGTAATAAGAGTCGTTTGGGCAATACTTGCACTCTGTTCATTCGGAGTTGCCGCTATCGCATATATTATTTGTGCGATAATCATTCCCGTTGATAACGGAACATCTGTGATGTGATAATTTCTAATAATTCCTCCATATAATTTAAGGGACTTTGCATTGACTGCAAAGTCCCTATTAGTTTATTTCAGCATTTTCAGAAATTCTTCTTCACTGATTATTTTTATGCCAAGTTCCTGCGCTTTTGTGAGTTTAGAACCTGCTTCTTCACCTGCAAGAACGTATGTCGTTTTCTTTGAGACCGAACCCGAAGCCTTACCGCCGAAGTTCTCTATCATAGCCTTTGCTTCATCACGTTTAAGCGTTGGAAGTGTTCCTGTAAGAACGAATGTCATTCCTGCAAAACGGTCATCACCTGATCTCTGTGAGGTGTATTCCATCTTAACACCCTTTTCCCGAAGCGTTTTTACAAGCTCTTTGAAATGAACCTCGGAAAAGGCTTTCTCAACATTTTCGGACATAACCGCACCGAAACCATTGATCTCAGCGATCTCTTCAGCGGTAGCAGACATTATTTTGTCTATGCTGCCGAATTTTTCACACAACAGCTTTGCTGCCGCAGAGCCGATATTTCTTATTCCAAGGCCGAAAATTACACGGTCAAGCGGATTATCTTTTGATTTTTCGATAGCTGCAATAAGATTTTCAGCAGATTTTCTGCCAAAACGTTCAAGTGTTTCAAGTTCGTTGACATTTAAGCTGTAAATATCTTCAACATTTTTTATAAGATGTGCATCGAGCAGCATTCCAACGACCGCATCACCCATTCCGTCAATGTTCATTGCGCCCTTGCTTGCAAAATGAATAATATTTCGCTTTATCTGCGCAGGACAGTCAATGTTTGTGCAGCGGAGTGCGGCTTCATCGGCAAAGCGAACTGTTTCAGCTCCGCAGACGGGGCATTTATCGGGAAGTTTATATGGTTCAGAACCTTCCTGATGCGAAACGGAGGAAATAACCTCGGGAATGATCTCCCCTGCCTTGCGAACCATTATCTCGTCACCGATACGGATATCCTTTTCATCGATAAACTCCTGATTATGAAGTGTTGCTCTACTGACACTTGTTCCTGCAAGCTTAACGGGTTCAAAGATCGCCACAGGAGTTATCGCACCCGTTCTGCCGACATTCACTTCGATGTCAAGCAGCTTGGTTTTCTTTTCCTCGGGAGGAAATTTATATGCGACCGCCCATTTCGGAACCTTTGCGGTAGCTCCGAGAGCTGTTCGCTGTGCAAAGTCATCGACCTTTACAACGACTCCGTCAATATCGAACGAATATTTTCCTCGCATATCGCCTATTGCATTGATACGTTCCTTGACCTGTTCATAGGTTTCGACTTTTTGATAATCTGCGATTACTTTAAAGCCAAGACTTTTAAGAAAATCAAGTGACTGTTTATGCGATGTCAGCTCTTTACCCTCTATCTGCTGAATATTGAAAACGAATATGTCAAGCTTTCTTGAAGCTGCGATCTTAGGATTTTTCTGACGAAGTGAGCCTGCCGCCGCATTTCTTGGATTCTTGAACGGCTCTTCCCCATTATCCTCCTGTGTTTTGACAAGATCATCAAAAACCGGCAGCGACATATAGACTTCCCCTCTTACTTCAAGAAAAGGAATGGGTTCTTTTAGCTTTAACGGAATCGACTTTATCGTTTTTAGATTGGCAGTAACATCTTCTCCTATGAAACCGTTACCTCTTGTCGAGCCTCGGACAAAGCTGCCGTTTTCATATTCAAGCGAAACGGAAAGACCGTCTATTTTCGGTTCAACTACATACTCGGGATCGGAAACCTCTGTCTGACACCGTTCTGTAAAGGCTCTGACCTGTTCAAAGTCAAAAACATCCTGCAAGCTTCCCATCTGAACTTTATGCTCAACATTTTCAAAGTCATTGAGTGCCTCGCCGCCGACACGCTGTGTTGGTGAATTCGGATCGGCAAGTTCGGGATATTTTTCTTCAAGCGCTTTAAGCTCCTGCATCATCATATCGTAGGTGTAGTCCTCGACAGATGGGTTATCCATTACATAATATTCATAATTATACTGTTCAAGTTTGGTTCTTAATTCATTAACTCTGTCAATTATATTTTTATCCATAATTCACCCTGACAAAAAACGGATACAGTTTGCAAATGAAAGCTTTATGCTAACTCTAATACAAATTGTACCCGTTTATATTGCATTTTATTACAAATTACTTTTTAAGCTTTACAGCGGCTTCTGCCTTTTCAGCAATGTTTTCAGCGCAAAGTCCGAATTCCTTAAGCAGATCAACAGCAGGACCCGAGTGACCGAATACATCGTTTACGCCGACCTTTACAACAGGAACGGGGCAGCATTCGGTTACAACATCAGCAACAGCAGAACCCAGTCCGCCGATAACGCTGTGTTCCTCGGCTGTTACGATAACGCCTGTTTCCTTTGCAGCCTTGCAGATGATATCCTTGTCGATGGGCTTGATGGTGTGCATATTGATAACTCTTGCGGAAATACCTTTTTCTGCAAGTATATCAGCAGCTTTTTTTGCTTCGCCTACCATAAGACCTGTTGCGATGATAGTTACATCATTGCCGTCACGGAGCTGGATGCCCTTGCCGATCTCAAACTTGTAAGTATCCTTGTCATTGAAATTCTCAACAGCAAGACGTCCGAAACGCATATATACAGGACCGTTGAAGTCGAGAGCAGCCTTTACAGCAGCCTTTGTTTCAACATCATCGGCAGGACAAATAATTGTCATACCCGGGATAGTTCTCATAAGAGCAATATCTTCATTGCACTGGTGAGTAGCACCGTCTTCACCAACGGAGATACCTGCATGAGTTGCGCCGATCTTTACGTTGAGGTGAGGGTAACCGATAGAGTTACGAACTATCTCATAAGCTCTGCCTGCAGCGAACATTGCAAAAGAGCTTGCGAAAACCTTTTTGCCCGTTGTGGAAAGACCTGCAGCAACACCCATCATATTTGCTTCTGCAATTCCGCAGTCGATGAAACGCTCGGGGTGAGCCTTCTTGAAAATGCCTGTCTTTGTTGCGGCAGCAAGGTCAGCATCAAGTACAATAAGATCTTCATATTCATCGGCAAGTGCAGCAAGAGCCTCGCCGTAGCTTTCTCTGGTAGCTTTTTTGATTACATCTGCCATGTTTTTAGTCCTCCAAGCTTTCTAATGTTTTGTTGAGTTCGTCCATTGCCTGTGCATACTGTTCAGCATTAGGAGCTGTACCGTGCCAGCCGACCTGATTTTCCATGAACGAAACGCCCTTGCCCTTGACGCTTGTCATAACGATAGCAACAGGCTTGCCGTTGATCTTTTCAGCTTCATCAAAAGCTCTTTCAATATCATCAAAATCGTGTGCGTTCATTGTGATAACGTGCCAGCCGAAAGCTTCAAACTTGTCCGTGATAGGCATAGGTGAGCAAACGTCTGTGATCTTGCCGTCTATCTGCAAGCCGTTGTTGTCAACAATAGCAACGAGATTATCAAGCTTATTGTGTGCGGAGAACATTGCTGCTTCCCAAACCTGACCTTCTTCGATCTCGCCGTCGCCGAGGATAGTATAAACCTTGTAAGAAGCGGACGAAAGCTTGCCGCCGAGAGCCATACCTGCAGCAGCAGAGATGCCCTGACCAAGCGAACCGGTGCTCATATCAACACCCGGTGTACCCTTCATATCAGGGTGACCCTGAAGCATTGCTCCGATGTGACGGAGCTTTTTAAGCTCAGACTTGTCAAAGAAGCCTCTTTCTGCGAGAACTGCATAAAGTGCAGGAGCGCAGTGACCCTTTGAAAGAACAAAACGGTCTCTGTCAGCCCACTTGGGGTTCTTAGGGTCAACATTAAGCTTTGCAAAGTAGAGATAAGTAAGAACATCGCTTATAGAGAGCGATCCACCCGGGTGACCCGACTTAGCGTTGTAAACGCCTTCGATAACGCCCATTCTGACTTTGCAGGCTGTTTTTTCAAGCTGTTTTTTTATTGTTGCATCCATATTCATACCTCCGTATATTTAAATGTCCGTTAAAGAACATTCATGACATAATAAAGCGCCTCTGCGACCGCACCGTTGTCACAATCAGCTTTTGTGACCATGCAGGCGATCTTTTTCACTTCGTCCAAAGCATTTGCGGGTGCTGTCGGGATATCGGCATTCTGCAGCATCGTGATATCATTGTTAAAATCACCGCAGGCAACAACCGTATATCCGCAACTGTGATATAATTCAAGCATTTTTTTGAGTGCCGTACCCTTTGAGCAGCCGTTCGGCAGTATCTCGTAAAAATATTTGCTCGAACGTACAAAGGTCAGGCTGTTCCAACCCTTGTTTTGGGTATATTCGGTAAGTCTGTCTATCTCGTCCGGATCGGCAGCAAAAAGAACCTTACACCAACCCTCGGGAGAGATGTCTTTTATATCAACCGAGCGTGGAGTTATGTCTTTGTAGGAAATATCGATGTGATATTCTTCCTGAATACTGTACTGCGGAACGAGTATCTCATCGGAAAGGTCTATCTCTGCACCGACTTTCGGGAAATTTTCAAGTATATCCTTTACTGCTTCATACGCCGACAGGTCAACAAAGTTCTGCCATGCATATTTCTTGTCTTTGCAGTCATATATAGCACCGCCGTTCAGTACGATCATAGGTTCATCCAGCTTCAATGTGCTGAAATACTGTGATGCAGACTGGACAGTTCTTCCCGTTGCGACTGTAAATCTTCCGCCGAATTTTCGGAAATCATAAATTGCGTTAAGATCCCTTTGGTTGAGACGCTTGTTTGCAGGAAGCAGCGTTCCGTCCATGTCAGTAATAAAAATTACATTGGATAAATCTTTCATGGCTAAAAACCTACATTTTTTTCAGTTTATTGATGACCAATTTAAAGTAATCGGGTAATTCACTGTCAAATTCGTAATATTTTCCGTCAACAGGGTGAACAAAGCCTATTTTTTTGGCGTGAAGGCATTGACCTTCACAGAGCTTAGACGGTTTTCCGTAAACATCATCGCCGAACACGGGATGACCTATATAAGCCATATGTACTCGTATCTGATGTGTCCGTCCTGTAAAGAGCTTGAGCTTTACAAGAGAATAACCGTTATATTCTTCAAGAACCGTATATTCAGTCTTGGCAGGCTTTGAGTTTTTCTCTGTCACGCACATTTTTTTGCGTTCAACAGGGTGTCTGCCTATCGGAGCTTCGATAATACCGTGACTTTCTTTAAGCCGTCCGCATATTACGGCTTGATATTCTCGTGTAAAGGTATGTGCCTTTATTTGTTCGGCAAGTCCGAGGTGCGCTCGGTCTGTCTTTGCGACTATCAGAAGTCCGCTTGTATTCTTATCGATTCGGTGAACTATGCCCGGACGGATAACTCCGTTGATTGAAGAAAGTCTGTCCTTGCAGTGATAAAGCAAAGCATTGACTAAAGTTCCGCTGTAATTTCCCGCCGCAGGGTGAACAACCATTCCCTTAGGCTTATTTACTACAAGCAGATCATCGTCCTCATACACTATATCTATCGGGATATTTTCTGCCGTGACATCAAGCTCGGTCGGCTCGGGTACAATAACGGAAACATTATCCCCGTTTTTTACGGAGCAGCTTTTGCTGACTGTTTTGCCATTAAGCGTGACCTGACCATCTTTTATAAGCTTTTGGAGCATTGAACGGGTAAGGTCGGCGCAATTATCACTCAGCCACTTGTCAATTCGCATCTGTTCCCCGTTTTCGAGGTTTTCAACGGTAAAGAAAAGCTCATCCATGTTGTTTCTCCGATTTATTCTCAATAAAACAAACATAGATCACAAGGCAGATAGCACCAAGGACAACACAAATATCGGCAAAATTGAATATAGCAAAATTGAAGAGTCTAACTTCGATATAATCTATAACATAGCCAAGCCTTATACGGTCGATAAGGTTTCCTATACCTCCTGCGATAACTGCCGCAGCACTGTAAACCATAAATGGGTTCTTTTTCTTGTCCCTTATCACCCATACGGTGAGAAGAACTATCAGTGCAAGCGTGAGGATTATCAGAAACCAGCGTGCTCCCTCAAAGCTGCTGAACGCCGCTCCCCTGTTTTCAACATAGCGAAGTCCGATAACATCAAGATCACCGAATTTTATAAAGTCCCGTGAAAGACTTTCGGCAAAGACCGTATTCACCATAAAGTATTTAAGGAACTGGTCGGCAGCGATAAGGAGTACAATTATTGCAATTGAAATGATCAACATATAAATATCCATGGTGCAGACCGAAAAAATATTCGGTCTGCACTATTTCTTTACTTTAAAATTTTTGCTACTTCTTCTGCGCAGCGGTCGCAAAGTGTAGGATAAAGAGCGTTTTTGCCGACAGACTTGGAGTAGATCCAGCATCTTTCGCACTTTTCGCCGTCAGCCTTTGCAACATCATAAGAAAGATTGTCACCCATAAAGTCGCTCTTGAATTCACCGCTGCCGCCGTCAACGATCTCAACGCCCGAAACAATGAATACCTTTGCAAGAATATCGGAATAGCTGTCAAGCTTTGCATGGAGTGAGGCATCACTGTTTACATGGATAATAACCTTTGCTTCAAGTGAAGCACCGATAAACTTGTCAGCACGTTTAACTTCGAGAGCCTTTGTAGCGTCAGCTCTGAGCTGATAGATGAAGTTCCACTTCTCAACAAATGCATCATCTACCTGAACGTCAATTGGTGTCGGGAAGTTATTCATCATAACGCTGTTTGTATCGTCTGCCTCGGAATGCGGCATATACTTCCAGATCTCTTCTGCTGTGAAAGCAAGAACAGGAGCAACAAGACGGGAAAGTGCGCTGATGATGTAGTACATTGCTGTCTGAGCAGCACGTCTGTCAGCGGATTTTTCGCCTGTGCAGTAAAGTCTGTCCTTGATGATATCAAGATAGAAGTTGGACATATCTGTTACGCAGAAATTATGGATTCCGTGAATTGCAACATAGAAATCAAATGCGTCGTAAGCAGCCTTACACTTTTCGATAAGAGCATTAAGGCGGAGCAATGCCCACTTGTCTATCTCATGAAGCTCATTGATAGGAACAATGTCTTTCTTAACATCGAAACCATTGCTGTCGCCGAGGTTTCCGAGAATATAACGTGCAGTGTTGCGGATCTTCTTATAGGTATCGGTAAGCTGCTTAAGAATTTCATTTGAAAAACGAATGTCAGCGTGATAATCGGAAGAAGCGACCCAAAGTCTGAGGATATCAGCACCGTATTTATCTGTGATCTCGCTCGGGTCAACACCGTTTCCGAGGGATTTATGCATTGTTTTGCCCTCGCCGTCAACTACCCAGCCGTGAGTACATACAGCCTTGTAAGGCGCTCTGCCGTAGATAGCTGAAGATGTGAGGAGTGAGGATTGGAACCAACCTCTGTACTGGTCAGCACCCTCGAGATAAAGGTCAACAGGTGTATCAAATCCTCGTTCTTCCATAACAGCTTTATGTGTAACGCCGCTGTCGAACCAAACGTCAAAGATATCTGTTTCCTTGACAAATTCTGTACAGCCGCATTCGCACTTAAGTCCCTCAGGAATAAGATCCTTTACATCATGGATATACCAAGCATCAGAACCCTCTTTGCGGAAGAGTTCGGAAGTTTTCTTGATTGTTTCATCGGTAACGATAGGCTTGCCGCAGTCCTTGCAGTAGAATACAGGGATAGGAACACCCCAAGTTCTCTGACGGGAAATACACCAGTCGCTTCTGTCGTTTACCATTCCCTTGATACGCTCTTCGCCCCATTCAGGGATCCACTGTACCTTGCTGATGTTTTCAATAGCATTATCCTTAAAGCCCTTTACCGAGCAGAACCACTGTTCAGTTGCTCTGAAAAGGATAGGATTTTTACATCTCCAGCAGTGAGGATACTGGTGGACGATCTTTTCAAGTGCGAAAAGTGCGCCGCTTTCTTCAAGATCTTTAGCGATGATCTTGTTGGAATCTGTTGTGGAAAGACCTGCATATTTACCTGCCTCAGCAGTCTGGATACCCTTTGCGTCAACAGGAACAACAATGCCGATCTCAGGATATTTCTTGCATACTTCAAAGTCATCTACACCGAAGCCGGGGGCTGTATGAACGCAACCTGTACCGCTTTCAAGTGTAACGTGGTCACCGACGATAACGAGAGAATCTCTGCCCATAAACGGGTGAGCAGCTTTCATATATTCAAGCTCTTTACCTGTGAATGAGCCTTCGGTCGTGTAGTCTTCTATCTTTGCAGCTTCCATTGTCGGCTTGACAAGTTCAGCAGCCATAATGTAGTTCTCGCCGTTTGCCTTTACAACTGTATATTCATAATCAGGACCAAGGCAGATAGCAAGGTTGCCCGGAAGTGTCCAGGTCGTTGTTGTCCAGATAACAAAGAATGTCTTATCAAGATCAAGTCCCATAGCTGTGAACTTGCCCTTGTCATCCGATACCTTGAACTTTACATAAATAGAATGGCAGGGGTCGTTTGCGTATTCGATCTCAGCTTCTGCAAGAGCCGTCTGGCAGTCAGGACACCAGTAAACAGGCTTCAATCCCTTGTAGATATAACCTTTCTTGTACATCTCGCCGAAAACTTCGATCTCGTTAGCTTCAAAGCCGGGCTTAAGTGTGAGGTAAGGATCGTCAAAATCGCCCCAAACGCCAAGTCTTACGAACTGCTTCTTCTGATTTTCTACCTGTGTGAGAGCATATTCGTGGCAGTGCTTACGAAGCTCAACGGGAGGAATAGCTCCCTTATCAACGCCGAGTGCTTTGAGCGCTTTAAGCTCGATAGGAAGACCGTGCGTATCCCAGCCCGGGATATACGGTGAGCAGTAACCGTTCATATTTTTATAGCGGACGATAATATCCTTGAGAACCTTATTAAGGGCAGTACCCATGTGGATATCGCCGTTTGCATACGGAGGACCATCGTGAAGAACGTACTTAGGCTTTTCGCTGTTCTTCTCGATCATTTTGTAATATGTTTTGTTTTTTGCCCAATCCTCGAGCATTGCGGGTTCTTTCTGAACAAGATTTCCTCTCATTGAGAATTCTGTTTTCGGAAGATTGATAGTTGAATTATAATCCTGCGCCATTTGATTTTATCTCCTTATTTAAAAGTAGAATATAGCAGCTAAAACCATGCTGCAAAATAGATCACTTATTCTGACCGAATTTGAGATTGCCGAACTTGCTTTCGCCGCTCGACTGATTGCTTTCAAACGGGAAATTCGTTCTTTCTCTCTTTGCGGAAGAAGTATCAACAACTCTTGTTGCTTCCATATTTACGGGAGCAGGCTCTGCCTTTGGCTGTTCAGCAGGCTTTTCTTCAACTGCTGTCGGAGCGGGAGCTTCTTCCTCTTCGCCCTCATCTTCAAATTCGGGGATAGATGTTATCTGTTCAAGGTGAGCCTTATACATTGTAAGAAGATTCTGCTTGAAATCGGAAACCTCCTGCTGCATCTTAGCGAGGCAGTGCTTTTCCTTTTCGAGCTGAACTCTTGTATTTCCGATGATCTCCTCTGCCTTGACGTGAGCTTCGGCAATGATCTTGTCAGCGTTTTCGTGCGCTTCCTGAACGACTGCTCTGCCCTGCTTCTGTGCGCCGATAAGAGCGTCCTTAAGAGCGTCCTCATCCTTTTTATATTCCCTTACGCTTTCAACAAGAACCTCGATCTTCTTCTCGATCTCCTCCTTGTCTTTCTGCATCTGAGTTATCTGGAGTGCGATCTCACGGAGAAAATCGTCAACTTCTTCGGGCTTGTAGCCTGGTCTTGTCTGTTCAAATTTCTTATTATTGATATCCTTAGCTGTAAGCATCTTTTTGACCATCCCTTTCCGAATTCTGTCAGAACAGAACTCTTAGTCTGAAAAAATCAAACCTTTAAATATATTTCTTTATCGTGATATGTATTCTGTCTTTCTTGGTAGTGCCGTTTATACTGCCAAAAATAAATTTACCGTGACCTCTTGCGGAAAAAACATCACCGCAGCTCATTTCCTTGCTGACCGATTCACAGGGGCGTGAATTGAGCATAACATTGCCGCTTCTTATAAGCTGTGCAGTTTTTTCACGGCTTAATTTCAGCGCAAGGCTTATCACGCAGTCTGCCCGAAGTGAAGAAACTGTTCCCGATATCTCCTTAAAGCTTTCATTTGGCTTTATTTCGGGCGAAGGGTCAACGCTTATCTTTACACCCTCCGAACCGATCTTTTTTACTTCGCTCAGTATCGTATCGGCGATAGTATTGTAAACAAAAGCTACTGTAAGTCCGTCATTTACAATGATGTCCCCGATCATATTCCTGTTTATCCCGCAGGACATAAATGAACCGAGAAAATCACGGTGAGAAAGCTTTTTTTCGCTCCGATATCTTATTTCAAGCGCTGTTATCGGAAAATCCGACAATTCATATTCGATATACGGCGGAAAAACGCCGAGAATGCACCTTGAAGCTTCATCAAATCCACCATAAAAGCAGAAATTATCAAAGCCGATGTTTCCAAGCACAGAACGTGCTATCTCAACCTGATTTCCGTCAAGAAATGCTGTAAATCTCGGTATATATTTTCTTTCGCAGATGTCAATGATATCCGCAGTATGCGAAGCGAACAGCCTGTCCTCATCGGAAAGCCTGTCAAAGTATGGACCCGAAAGCTTCATCAGATGATAACGCCGTTGTTTTCAAGTTCACCTACGAGATCTTCGCCGACAAAACCAACATTGTAAGGTGTGATGATGAATGTATTGTTTGCAACAGGCTTGATGTTTCCGCCATTTGCATAAGCAACGCCGCCGAGAAAGTCGATTATTCTTCTTGTAACATCAGGTGTTGTGGATTCAAGGTTGAGTACAACAGTCTTTTTGGAGTTAAGATGATTAGCGATCTCCTTTGTGTCGGCAAAAACTTCGGGCTTAACAAGAATGACCTGAAGCTGTGCAGTCGCACTGATATTTACGACTCTGTTCGTCTTAGGGTCGTCATCTCTGTCATAATTATTGGGCTGCTCATTTACATAATCATCGGAACGATCGTCATCCTCAGCACCCATTCCTATTGCTTCTTTGATAGTATCAAGAAATCCCATATTTAACATCCTCTCTTTATTTTCTGGCACCAAAAATACCGGAACCAATTCTTACTATATTTGAACCATATTTAATGGCTTCAACGTAATCAGCGGACATTCCCATAGAAAGAATATCCATTGATACGTTTTCTGCTTTTTTGTTTCCCATTTCGCAGAAAAGCTCCTGCATTTTTGCAAAATAGGCTTCGGAGTTTCCTTTAGGCGGTATAGTCATAAGACCGCAAAGCTTTATTCCGTGAAGCTCGGACACACCATAGATAAGCTCGTCCAGCTTTTGGGGGGAAATTCCGAATTTTGATTCTTCCCCGCCGATATTAACTTCGGCAAGGACTTTCATTATTTTTCCGTTCTTTTCGGCAGCCTTGCTTATTTCTTTTGCAAGGTCAAGGCTGTCCACCGAGTGTATGCACTCAACGGAGTTGATTATGTATTTTATCTTATTGCTCTGCAAATGTCCGATAAAATGAACTTCCGCAGGCTTGTAGATATCCTTTTTTTCAAGATATTCCTGAACCCTGTTCTCACCGAGAAGATCGGCACCGCAGTCAATGACCGTATTCACGATCTCCGCAGGAACGGTTTTCGTGACAGCCATAAGGCGAACAGTCTCATCGCTTTTTCGGTATTTAGCCTTTGCTTCCTGAACGTTGAACAGTGCTCTTCGGTAGTTTTCACAAGCATCATTATTCATTTGCCGCTTCATCTCCGTTAGTTTCTTCCGTCGCCGAAACAGAACCGGCAGTCGTTTCGGGAGCAGCAGTTTCCTCCGACTGTTCTTCCGAGCTTGCCGTTGTGACCTGTTCCATTACCTCGGCAGGTATCTCACCGCTTAGGATAATATCCTCATAAACGCTGATATAGCTTGTATCGGAGGTAATTGCAGACAGGAGATATTCATCGCATTCGTATATAACATCAACTTTTTTAAAGGCAATTCGCTGTCCAAGAAGAACATAGACGCCCTTTTCGTTGTTTTTATTAAATCTTACAGCCTCTCTCGGAACTTTTATACCGTTGAAGTCGTCGAGAATTATCTCAACTCTTTCGGTGCGGTACTGAACGAGGTTGAAATTAAGCTTTTCGCACGATAAAACGATCATACATTCCTCGGGATCATCGGTCTCAATAACATCCGTTATCTTCGCAGTAAGAAGATCGGGGGTCGACGAAAGCTTTATCTTGACTTCCTTTCCGGGATTGAATGAAGCATCCTTTGGATTTACTATTCCGACAAGAGCCCATTCATAATCATCAACTATCTTTCCGACGGCTTTTTTTGAGACCTTAGCCGAATTATAGCCATCATTTTCAATGACTTTTTTGATATCATCGGCTGTTATCGAGGAAAGCTTGTCCGTCGAGAGGATATTCTCATATCCGTCAACATAGCTGATAAAATATCCCGAGTTGGGAACGGTTATTGTATCGATAGGGTTGTTCTGCTTGGCTTCAAGCTGTTTTATCTGCTTTTCAAGCTTTTCTATCCTATCGTTATAATCAGTCTCATCGCCTATAACGATCTGATAAATGCCCATAAGCATCTGGAAATTATCGCTTTCCGAGCTTAACGAGCTAAGATCGTTCCTTGCGGCGAGCGTTGTGATAGCCTGGTATTTTTCTTCGATAAGACTTGAAATAAACTCAGGCTGGGCAACGACTGTCGTACCGGGGTTCTGCTCTTTTTTCAGTATCTCGACTTCAGATCTGAGTTTTTCGATCTGCTGATTGATGTAGATATCATTCGCAGATCTGTATACATAAGCCACCACTGAATCCTTGGCAACCTTGCTTCCATCGGGCGATGGATAGCTCAGAATACCGTTTTTTCCGCCGCTTACAACAGTCTCGTTCCTGACATAAACGCCGTTGAACGTGACCTTTTCGGCGGATGAATAAACCGTAGCGGTCTCCGTCGTGTAATCGTCTCCGAAAACTTGGACGAACTGGTGAAATACCGTAACGAGCATAAAGATCGAAAGGATAAGAACAAGAACTTTTCCTGTAATTGTATCCATACTACACTCCCGAATGAAGCATTACTGCTCGGAGTCGAGTATCGGTATCGGCTTGCTGGGAATGATCGTTGAGATAGCGTGCTTGAAAACAAGCTCCTGCTTGCCGTCGCAGTCGAGAATGACAGTATAATTATCGAAGCCCTTTACTATCCCTTTGAACTGGAACCCGTTCGTGAGGATAAAGGTAACATATATTTTATCTTTTCGTGCCTGATTGAGAAAAACATCTTGTAAATTCATATTCTTATTCATTGTATCCACTCCTTAGAACCATGCACACAGGTTAACGAATTGTTAACTTTAAATTTTGCATAAAGATCCTTTCATACACATAGTATATTATATCACAAAATTTCTGTTTTGGCTACTACTTTTTTACATTCTGCAATAATTGTACTAAATGCTGTATCTTCATCGATTTCTACCCATTGAATTCGTTCATCTCGACGAAACCAAGTGAGCTGGCGTTTAGCATAATTGCGTGAATACTGTTTTATTTTGTCAATACATTCCTCTTTTGTTTTTTTATTCTCAAAATATGGAATCAACTCCTTATACCCTATTGCCTGACAGGCAGTGCCGAGTTTTTCATTTTCATAAACAGCACGGCATTCTTCGATAAGACCTTTTTGAAGCATAATATCGACACGTTTATTTATCCTGTCGTACAGAACGTTCCTGTCCTTGTAAGTCAAGCCTATCATACAGGCATTGTAAAGGCTGTCCTGCATACGGTTAAGCTCTTTGTGCCTGCTGAAAGGTATTCCTGTTACTTCATAGACCTCCAACGCACGAATGACCCTGACAAGATTTGCGGCAGGTATTTTTTCGGCAGCTTCGGGGTCGATCTCACGAAGCCTTTCAAGCATAGCTTCATTGCCGATCTGCTCGGCTTCTTCGGTCAATCTTCTGCGAACGCTCCCATCGGTTATTGCGTTGTCAAAGTTGATGTTGTCAATGAGTGAAGAAACGTAAAGTCCTGTTCCGCCGACCAGTATGGGGATCTTTCCCCTTGCGGCGATGTCCTCTATCTTCTGCTGGGCAAGCTTAACATATTCCGCAACGCTGAATGACGAGGTCGGTTCCAGTTCGCTTATAAGATGATGAGGTATTCCCTGCATTTCTTCTTCATCGGGCTTTGCAGTCGTAATGTCCATACCTTTGTATATCTGCATGGAATCGGCTGAGACCACCTCGCCGTTGTATTCCTTCGCAAGAGCGATGCCGACTGCTGTTTTTCCTGAAGCTGTCGGACCGACTACCGCTATCAAGGGCTGTTTCTTTTCCATCAGACTATTCTCCTGAACTGCTTATCAAGCTCGTATTTGGTTATCTTGAACATAACGGGTCTGCCGTGCGGACAGTAGCGTATGCTCTCATTTTCAAGCAACGTGCGGACGATCTCAGCAAGCTCCTTGGGACTGTTTTCATCGTTTGCCTTGATAGCCGCTTTGCAGGCAAAGGTATGATACATATCGTCAAGAATAACGGGCAGAGGATTATTTCTGTTATTGCTGAAATTGCTTGCAAGCTCAATTACAAGGTCGGCAGGATCGCAGCCGTCCAGCATTGCGGGAATACCATTCACGCTCACGGAAGTGTTTCTGTTTTCCTTGAATGAAAATCCAAGGTCAAAGGCTGTCTGTTTGTTCTGGACAAGGGCGTCATATTCCTCGTTTGAAAGCATAACATCAACGGGTTCAAGCATCATCTGGCTCTGAAGATTTTGCTGACCTGATTTGAGCTTTTCAAAGAGTATTCTTTCATGAGCGGCGTGTTTGTCAACGAAAATAACTTCCTTGTCAACTTCGGCGATTATATATTCCTTGAAAACTTCGCCTATTATTCGGAAGAATATCTCCTTTTTAGGCTGCTCAATGATCGGTGCTTGTTCATTTATGTACTTATAGCCGCCGCTGTGTTCGGGGATATTCGGTGCAGCATTTACGGGAATGTCCTCGGGCGGTTCAACGGTATAAGGTATATCGGTCTGAGAGCTGTCATTTTTATAGTCGTTGTATTCGACCTGAACCGAAACATTTTTCTGCGGTACCGGTTCGGGAGCAGCAGGCTTTGGCGGTGCTGTCCAAGGAAGATCGGCATAGCTGCCTGTGGGTCTTGGATCATACACTGAAGCAACGCCCGTCACGGGAACATTCTCTCTCCTGCCAACAATGTCGTTAACTTCATTGATGCGAAGCGGCTGCTCAGGCTGTTCGGGTCGTGCATAATTTTGTATCGGTGCAGCCTGTTTCGTCGGCTTTGATGACTCGGTGTTGAACATAAGCTGTGTACCGATATTGTAGCTTTCGGGAAGCGGTTTTGTATAGTCGGGTATCGGCTGCTTTATTTCAATGTTCATCGGCTCGGAATTATTGTGTATAGCCGTTTTTACCGAGAAATAAATGCTGTCATGGATAAGTCTGTCATCATTGAAGCGAACCTCGATTTTTGCAGGGTGAACATTGACATCGAGCATCACGGGCGAAACTTCCATAAGCAGAACGCAGGCAGGAAATTTTCCCTCCATTATGCAGTTCTGATAAGCTTCTTCAAGCGCATAAGAGCAAGTATAGGATTTTACATATCTGCCGTTCACGAAGAAATACTGAAAGTTGCGCTTGGGTCTGCCTTTGAGCGGTTTTACCGTGAAGCCTTTTATCTTCACGCCGTTGAGCTTGTATTTTACGGGAATGAGTGATTCTGCGAAGTCTTTTCCCATAACGGAGTATATCGAAGAATAAAGGTCGCCGTCACCCGGGGTAATGAAATCCTGATTGTTGTTTCTTATGAATTTGAATGCGATCTCGGGGTGGGAAACGGCAATTTTACTCGTTATATCCGATATCGCATTTCCCTCGGCAACATCTTTTTTCAGAAATTTAAGCCGTGCGGGAACGTTGAAGAAAATATCACGGATAATGATAGTCGTCCCATCGGGGCAGCCTGTCTGTTCGTTCAGTTTCTCCTCCGAACCCTCAATGATATAGTGCGTCCCGTACATACTTCCTGCAACCTTTGTCAGAACCTCTACTCTTGCAACAGCGCATATCGAAGCAAGCGCTTCACCGCGGAATCCGAGCGTATTTATGCTGTTAAGATCTTCCTTGGAGCTGATCTTGCTCGTTGCGTGTCGCAGAAATGCCATCGGAACATCTTCGGGTTCCATTCCGCAGCCGTTATCGGTGATACGGATATATGAAATTCCGCCGTTTTTTATCTCAACAGTGATATTGTCAGCACCGCTGTCTATCGAATTTTCGATAAGCTCCTTTATAACGGAGCTTGGACGCTCAATAACTTCACCTGCGGCAATAAGCTCCGAGGTCTCTTTCTGAAGTAGATTTATTCTTCCCATTTTATCTCCATTTTAATGCGTTTAAAGTGAAGAACAAAGCTCTTTAAGGAACTGCTTTGCTTCTTCTCCGCTGAATTCGTCAGCATTGGTCTTTCTCAGTCTGTCAAGGATAATTTCATCGTTCATTGCGCCGAATGAGATCTGCAGATCATTATCATCGGCTTTTCTCTGCTTTTCGGCAGCCTTCTCTCTTTCCATTTCGGCAAGTATCTCTTTCGCACGGGTCAAAACCTTGTTTGGAAGTCCTGCAAGCTTTGCGACCTCGATACCATAGCTGTCGTCAACTCCACCGGGAACGATCTTTCGCAGGAAACGTATATCCTCGCCGATTTTCTTAACGGCAACACTGTAATTCTTTACGCCATCAAGCTGATCTTCAAGTTTTATAAGCTCATGATAATGCGTTGCGAAAAGTGTCTTGCAGCCAAGTACACGCTGATTTGCTATATACTCTGCGACCGCAGTTGCAATGCTTATTCCGTCAAAGGTCGAAGTTCCTCTTCCGACTTCATCAAGGATAACAAGGCTCTGCTTTGTGGCATTTTTAAGGATATCCGCAACCTCGCTCATTTCGACCATAAATGTTGATTGACCTGCCGTAAGGTCGTCCGATGCGCCTACTCTGGTGAAAATTTTATCAACGATAGTTATCTTCGCTCTCTTTGCGGGGACGAAGCAGCCTATTTGTGCCATAAGTGTTATGAGTGCTACCTGACGCATATATGTCGATTTACCCGACATATTGGGTCCTGTGATTATCTGCATACGGTTGCTGTTTATATCAAGGTATGTGTCATTCGGAACGTAAATTTCATCTTTGAGCATAAGCTCTACAACAGGGTGACGTCCGTCAGCGATATCGATAACGCCGTCGATGGCAATATCGGGTTTTGTGTATTCATTTTTCAGTGAAACATAAGCGAACGAACAGAGAACATCAAGCTGTGCGACAGCAGAAGCTGTTTCCTGAACACGGGTTATCTTTTCAACGATAAAATCACGGACTTCCGCAAAAATATTCGCTTCAAGCGAAAGGACTTTTTCATTCGCACCGAGAATTTCGTTCTCATACTTTTTAAGCTCATCCGTGATAAATCTTTCGCAGTTCGCAAGCGTCTGTTTTCTGATATAAGTATCGGGAACAAGGTCATAATAGGACTTCGTGACTTCGATATAATATCCGAAAACTCTGTTATATCCGATCTTCAGATTTTTTATTCCCGTCCTGTCACGCTCACGCTGTTCGATATCATCAATGATGTCTTTTCCGCCGCTGATAATGTGACGGAGATTGTCAAGCTCGGCATTAAATCCGTCCTTGATAACACCGCCCTCTTTTGCGGTTATCGGAGGTTCATCAACGATAGCTCTTTCGACAAGACCCGAAATATCTTCGAGGGTATCTATCTTGCTGTTAAGTTCGGTAAGAAGCTTTGACGAAAATTCACCGAGTATCTTTTTTATCTCGGGGAGCTGCAAAGCTGTCAGCGAAAGTGATTTTACATCTCTCGGAGTTGCTGTCTTATACATTATTCTCGTCATAAGACGTTCAATGTCATAGACTTTGGAAAGCGCATCGGAAAGCTGTTGGCGAAGTACGGATTTTCTGCAAAGCTGTTCAACTGCATCAAGACGGTTCGTGATTATCGCAAGCTTTACAAGCGGCTGTTCGATATAGGATTTGAGAAGACGTTTTCCCATCGAAGTATTGGTATGGTCAAGCACCCATAAAAGGCTTCCTTTCTTTTCCTTGCTCCGCATTGTTTCAGTAAGTTCGAGGTTTCTTCTTGCAGTATAATCAAGCTCCATAAAGAAGTTGTCGTTATAGCGTTTGATCTCGGTGAAACGTCCGACAAGGGTTTTCTGCGTGTTGTATATATAACCGAAAAGTCCGCATACGCAGTCTGCTTCAGGCGTACCCTCGTGAAGTGATATCTCGTCAAGATCATCAACGTTGAACTGCTTTAAAACAATATCCTTTTTGCTTGAAATATCGAATTCTTCATCATCAAGGAGCTGAACGGAAACATTCATCTTTGTGCGGATAAATTCCTGAACATTTTTGTAGTCAAGAAATTTTTCATTGAAAAGAATTTCAACGGGTTCAAAGCGAACAAGTTCGTTGATGACCTCCGCTTCAAGATTTTTTGAAGTCTTGTCAAAAAGATGAACTTCGCCCGTGGATATATCAGCAAAGCAGAGCGCACAGCGTTTATCCAAAGCATATATCGCTGCAATATAGTTGTTTTTCGACTCGTCAAGCATATTGCTTTCGGTGACAGTACCGGGAGTTACTATCCTGACGATATCACGCTCTACAATGCCGCCCTTTGCGTCCTTCGGGTCGGTGAGCTGTTCGCATATAGCGACCTTGTAACCTGCATCGATAAGCTTTTTTATGTAAATTTCGCAGGCGTGATAAGGGATACCGCACATTGGCGCACGTTCTTCAAGACCGCAGTCACGTCCTGTAAGTGTGAGTTCAAGAACTCTTGAAGCTAAAAGCGCATCGTCAAAGAACATTTCGTAAAAGTCGCCGAGTCTGAAAAAAAGCAGGAAGCCCTTGCATTTTTCCTTTACAGCGAAATACTGCTTCATCATAGGCGAAAGCCTTTGCATATCAATTTCCACAGAATAATCCTCCATTCTTTTCCGATGTCAAACTTTAAAGCGACCGACCTGCCGTTAAAGCAGGCCGATCAGCGTTTTCTCAGTGACAGCCGCCGCAGGCAGAGCAGTTTCCGCCGCAGCTTATGTTTACTTCTTCGCATGAACAGGTAAGCGGGTCTTCGCCGTTTGCGGAATAGGTAATTATCATATTGACTTGGTTGAGAAGGCTGTCCATAGCATTTTTAGCCTTGTTGTAGTTTATCATATTTTCGTTTGCCATGATCGTGCCGTAAAGCGACTTTATGCCGTCATCAAGCTCGGCGAGGCGTTCGTTGTTCTTGTTTTCCTTTGAGACCTCTGCATTGAGCTGCATACGCTTCATATTAAATTCATTTATCATATTCTGAAGCTCTTCGTCCTTGTCGTTTGCTTCCTTTGCAATATAATAAGCGGCATAGCGCTCGTCTTTCTGAATGAGAACACCAAGTTCTCTTGCTTTTTCTATTACATCATTCATTTTTTAGACCTCCTGAAATGGTATTTGCTTATATTATCTCACCGCTGACTGCCCAGTTATACGTCTTGGTGATCTTTACTTTTTTTCGCTGACCGATGAGCGACTTATCGCCTTTGGCTTCAACGATTATAAATTCATCGCTCTTGCCCGTGATAAAGCCCTCATGTCTGCTTTCCGCATCAAAAAGGACTTCCAGTTCACGTCCCATAAAACGTTTGTAGTTTTCAGACGAAACTTCACGCTGCGCTGCAAGAAGTTCTGTCATCCATTTGCTTTTGTCCTCATCGCTCGTATTGTCTATCATCTCAGCGGCTTTTGTACCGCTGCGCTTTGAATAGATGAAAGAATAGATGTTGTCAAATTTGACCTTTTCAACGATCTCCTTTGTTTTAAGAAAATCCTCATAGGTCTCATTCGGAAATCCGACGATTATATCGGTCGTAAGTGAAAAATCGGGAACCTTGCTGCGAACATAGTTGACCGTTTCCATATACTTTTCTGCGGTATATCTGCGGTTCATCTTTTTGAGTATCCCGTCGCTGCCCGACTGGAGTGGAAGATGCAGATGCTTGCAGACCTTGTCACATTCAAGTATTGTATCGATAAGCTCATGCGTGCAGTCCTTTGGGTGCGGTGACATAAATCTTATCTTGAAATCACCGTCGATCCTGTTTATCCTGCGGAGGAGTTCCGAAAAGCTTATAGGTTCATCAAGTCCTTTTCCGTAAGAATTTACATTCTGACCGAGCAGCATTATCTCCTTATAGCCTTTATCGGCAAGCTCTTTTATCTCCTGGAGAATGATCTCGGGGTCACGGCTCTTTTCCCTGCCCCTTACATACGGTACGATGCAGTATGAGCAGAAATTATCGCAGCCGTACATTATCGGAACACCTGTTTTAAAGCTGTTCCTGCGAACTGCCGAAACATTGAGCGGAACTTCGGAATGCTCGTCCGTATCGAATACGAATTTTCGCTTTGTAAGCACGTCATACAGCAGATGCGGCAGCTCGGAAAGGGCGTGTGTACCGAATATAAGATCGACCTGCTTGTATGTGCTGCGTATCTTTTCAACAGTTTTGGATTCCTGCGCCATACAACCGCACAGACCTATTATCAAGTCGGGATTTTTTTCTTTGAGATGCTTTAGTTCGCCTATCATACCATAAACTTTGTTTTCAGCGTTCTCACGAACAGCGCAGGTATTGTACAGTATTAGCTGCGCCGAGTCGGGTTCGGAGGTTATTCCGTAGCCGCAGCTTGAAAGTAAGCCTAAGATGCGTTCCCCGTCGCTGACATTCTGCTGACAGCCGAAGCTATGTACATAGCAAAGCGGTATTTCGCTCCTTTTGCTGATAAGCTCTTTTACTTTTTCTATATATTCGGTCAAAACAAATTCTCTCCTTATACCTATCTATGAGCAAATTATATTATACCACTTTTTCGCCGTGATTGCAACTAAATTCGTATATTTTTCACACAGAAAACAAAAATGCAGACAAAATGCGCAAACCGAAGTTTGGCAGATCATCTGCATTGAGTTTAATGTTCAAGACAATTATTGCAAGAAATCAACTTTAGAGAGATCTTTAATCGCCGGCACAGTCACATTTTTTCTTTTCGTGCTTATCGCAGCAGCCGTATTTCGTTGCATCTGATGAAGGCTGTGGGAAGAACTGTTCCGACGGGAATTCGAGCTTATCGAAAACATCGCACGGCGATTCACCCGTGTCGGTCAGTGAACAATCCTTGCAAGGTATGCAGTAATCATAGGCAGGAACGATTATCGATACGGGGCGTGAAAGCTGGATTATCGAGAAAAGTCCGAGCGAAACGGTAAGCACACGTTCGCAGGGTTTGGGTTCTTCCTCGCACGGCTGGCAGCAATGCGGCGGATATGGCTTCTTGCAAGCCAATTTTGTATCAAGTGCGATCGGGTCAAGCACACGGACTGTTGCTTTCGGCATACTTGCAGCATCATTGCAGCAGGTACACTCATTACATTCAACGTCAGTTGGCATAAGATCCTGATCGCTTGTAAAGATCTTGGACGTACCCTCGCTGCCGTAGAGAATTACCCTCTTGTTCCACAAGGCTGTTCCGCAAAGTATAGTTCCTGCCTGGTTTTTGCAGAAACCCTGTGTGAAAGCTTCAGCTGTGATCTTGAAACGATAAGTAATATCAACTGCATAGAAACCGTTTTTGAACGGAACGGGATCAACTGAAATGCAGGTGACTTCGACTTCTGCGCAGCGTGTTCGCACGATGTCCATTTCATCTGTGATCGGCGCAGAATCCTGTGTGAGTGTTATCGGCAGATCATATATGCAGTCACGGTCGGAGCAGCTGTCAAAGATCCGCTGAACATCAACGCATACTGCTTCTTTAAAGCAGTCATTCAATTCGCTCATAAAAAACCTCCTGTAAATAATATTTAAGCAAAATGATTGCTTCGGGGGTTCTCTAAAACCGATACACGCAGCCGCAGGTTTGAGGGCAGTGTCGCTAAGAGGGTTATAGAGTTTCCCTTCCATACATATTATTCACAGAAGGCTGAAAAGGTTACTTATCTTATAATTTTATGAGTTTTTATCGGTGGTATGGAATGTTTTGAGGTTGCCGATCTTTTCGTTGCGCTCGGAAAGAACTTTTTCAACATCGCTCCATTCAAGCCCCTGATTAACGCAGAGGACCATAACGTGATAAATAAGGTCGTTTATCTCGTTCATAAGCTCGTCATTGTCGCCGTTCTTTGCGGCAATAACGGTTTCTGTAGCTTCTTCGCCAACCTTTTTGCAGATCTTGTCAACGCCCTTTTCGTAAAGATAGCAGGTGTAAGATTTTTCGGGAGCATTTCCCTCATCAAAAGCCTTTTTGCGAAGCTTTAAAACTTCAAATATTTCTTCATAAACTGTCATAGTCAGTTTCCTTTCTTTTCGTTTAAATTTATGAGCTTCATCGTGTCCATGTCAAGCTCACGGTAGTAGCAATTGTTCGCAACTCCGTTGTAACTTGTGTGGCAGATATTTCCCTTGTCGGGTGTTACCTGAAAGACGAGTGAATTCTGTTCGCAGTTGACAAAAATATGGTTAAGTGTGAATGTATTTCCCGATTCTGCGCCCTTGAACCAAAGCCTGTTGCGTGAGGTGCTCCAGAAAACAGCTTTTTTAAGACGGATAGATTCCTTTAATGCCGCTTCATTTATATAAGCAACGAGAATAACTTCTTTTGTCAGTATATTCTGAACCGCAACGGGAATTACATGATTTTCCGATGAAATATTGTTTATCTTTTCCCAGTCGAGCATAAGCTCATTAGTTTCTTCGATAAGTCCCATTTTCTACTCCAAATCTGATTTTTTATGTTGCTCTTACAGGTATATCATGACGGGCAAGTTCTCGTTTGACCTGACCGACTGTAAGCTCTTTATAGTGGAAAAGTGAAGCCGCAAGAGCTGCCGATGCGTTTGTCTTTTCAAATACTTCCGTGAAATGTTCAAGCTTTCCGCAGCCGCCGCTTGCGATAACCGGTATCTTCACAACGCTGCATACAGCATTGAGCATATCAAGGTCAAAACCGCCCTTTACACCGTCCGTGTCCATCGAGGTGAGAAGTATCTCCCCTGCTCCGAGTTCTTCAGCTTTCTTCGCCCATTCAACAGCATCAATGCCCATATCGATACGTCCGCCGTTTATAACAACTGTATAGTGACCGTCCTCGCATTTCTTAGCGTCAATGGCAACAACAACACACTGACAGCCGAAAATATCAGCCGCTTCTTTTATAAGCTGAGGATTTTTTACAGCCGCAGAGTTTACCGAAACCTTGTCTGCACCTGCACGGAGAGTATCACGGAAATCCTCTATCGTTCTGATGCCGCCGCCGACTGTGAGCGGAACGAAAACTTTCTGCGCTGTTCTGCGTACAACATCGAGCATAGTTCCCCTGCCCTCGTTTGATGCCGTTATATCAAGGAAAACTATCTCGTCAGCACCCTGTCTGTCATATTCGGCGGCACATTCAACGGGGTCGCCGACCTCTTTTATTCCGACAAAATTTATACCCTTTACTACCTTTCCGTCACGAACGTCAAGGCAAGGGATTATTCTTTTTGCAAGCATTTTTATATCCTCCCGTCAGACAAGTTCCGAAAAGTTTTTGAGCATTTTAAGACCTGCTTTGCCGCTCTTTTCGGGGTGGAACTGCGTTCCGATAACATACTTTCCGTCATAAACGAGAGCTGTTACCTTTCCGCCGTAATCGCAGTAAGCCGCAACGCTGTCATCATCGCATTTTGCGGCATAAGAATGAACGAAGTAAACATACTCGCCCTCGGGAATACCCTTTAGAATGGGACATTCCTTGTTATATACAAGACTGTTCCAGCCCATGTGCGGAACGGAAAGCTCCTCACGTTCAAGCTTTTCAACGCTGCCCTTTATAAGTCCCAGTCCGTCCGTTTCCTCAAACTCATATCCCTTGTCGAAGATAAGCTGCATTCCAAGGCAGATACCGAGAAAAGGCTTGATCTTTGCCTGCTCCTTTATTGTTGGAACAAGACCGCTTTCGTTGAGCTTTTTCATTGCCCAAGGAAAAGCGCCTACACCGGGAAGGATGATTTGGTCGGCGTTTTCAAGGTCTTTTTCATCTGCCGTGAGTTTATTTTCGATGCCGAGAAAATCAAGTGCATTTTTTACGCTGAAAATATTTCCTGCACCGTAGTCAACAATTGCGATCATTTACAAAACTCCCTTTGTGGAAAGTACAGCGCCGCCGTTCTGCTTTGCTGCGATTTTTAAAGCGTGTGCGCAGGCTTTGAACAAAGCCTCGATTATGTGGTGATCGTTCCTGCCGTATTTTTCAAGAACGTGAAGTGTAAGTCCTGCATTGAAAGCGAATGCACGGAAAAATTCTTCGGTAAGGCAGTTGTCGAACTGTCCCGTTCTGTCATCGCTGAAATTCGCATCAAAAACGAGGAACGGACGGTTGCTTATATCAACGCAGGCAAAGCCGAGAGCTTCGTCCATGGGGATATATGCACTGCCGTAACGTTCAATCCCGCTCATATCGCCGATAGCAAGCTTGAAAGCCTGACCGAGCACGATCCCCGTGTCTTCAACAGTGTGGTGAACATCAACGTAGAGGTCGCCCTCCGCTTTTACGGTAAGGTCAAAGCCGCTGTGAACGCCGAGTGCTGTGAGCATATGGTCAAAGAAGCCAATGCCCGTTGAAATATCGGTCTTTCCGTTTCCGTCGAGGTCTATTTTTACATAAATATCGGTTTCACGGGTCTTTCTTGTGAGTTCTGCTGCTCGCATCTTTGCCCCTCCTTACATTGCGGAAAGAATTTCGTCAAGAGCAGTTATTACCGCCTTGTTTTCTTCCTCTGTTCCTGCGGAAATTCTTAAATAGCCGCCCATAAAACGAACTGCAATAGAGCGTTCAAGCAGCTTTGCGTGTATCTCCTTTGCGGAGGCTGTTTTTATAAAGATAAAATTGGTAACGGAATCGAATACCTTTTCAAGCTTTGTATATTTTACGGCAAGCTCATCAAGCGCAGTCTGAAGTTCATCTCTGCTGCTGACTATCTCACTGCAAAGCTCATTCAAGATATTCTTTTCGTTCAGAATAAGCGTGCCGAGAGCCTGCTCGATAGAGTCGGTGTTGTACGGCGACTTAACAGCACGGAGCGCATTTGTTATCAAAGGACAAGCGACAGCAAAACCAAGTCTTATAGCTGCAAGACCGATGGATTTCGAGCAAGTCTTTAGAATTATAAGGTTGTCAAGCTCGGGAACTTTGTCGAGGATACTCTGATTCCAGAAGTCCATATACGCCTCGTCAACAACTACAAGACAGCTTACACCCTTAACAAGACGGATAACGTCCTCACGCTTTAAGCCGAGCGAAGTCGGGTTGCATGGATTTGAGAAAATAAGTGCTTTAACATCGTTGTTATTGCAGTATTCAATAACTTTGTCAACGTCTATTTTCAAGGTCACACTGTCTTTGGGGAGATTTGTGACTTTAAGCTCGTACAGTTCACTGTAGAAAGCATACATTGAAAAATCCGGCGAAAGTGTAAGCACTTTGTCCCCTTTTTCAAGGAAACAGCCGCAGATGATGCTGATAAGCTCGTCCGAGCCGTTGCCTGCCGTTACATACTGCGGATCAAGACCGTAAAGGTCGGAAAATGCCTTTATCACCTTTGATGCAGTCGGATCCGGGTAACGGTTGAGCGCAACATTCTTTACAACTTCGGCAATTTTCTCGCCGAGCATTTCATTTATATTGAAACAGGATTCGTTTGCGTCAAGTCTGATTTTATAATTACCCTCAATGGGGTCATAAGCCTCAACTCTTTTGAGCTTGCTGTTAAGTTCGTACATTCTTGTTCCTCCTGCGGAATTATTCAAATCTTACCTTGATAGCATTAGCGTGAGCAGTAAGTCCCTCACGTTCCGCAACGCATACGATATCGTCCTTTGCGTCCATAAGAGCCTGCTCTGTGTAGTAGATAAAGCTCGAACGCTTTGTAAAGCTGTTTACGGAGAGCGGAGAGAAGAATCTTGCCGTGCCGCTTGTGGGAAGAACGTGGTTAGGACCTGCATAGTAGTCGCCGAGCGGCTCTGGGGCATACTTTCCGAGGAAGATAGAGCCGACATTGTCGAGCTGACCAAGATACTGCATAGGATTATCTACCTGCATTTCAAGGTGTTCGGGAGCAAGTCCGTTTGCAAGCTCAATAGCGTCCGAAATACTCTTTGCAATGATAACAGCACCGTAGTTATCGAGCGACTGATCGATGATAGCCTTACGTGAAAGCACCTCTTTCTGACGTTCGATCTCGGCAATTGTTTTATCGGCAATTTCTTCGCTTGTTGTGATAAGAATTGCAGAAGCGAGAACATCGTGTTCAGCCTGCGACATAAGATCGGCAGCAAGATATTTCGGGTCAGCGGTCTCATCTGCAACAACAAGAATTTCGCTCGGACCTGCGACCATATCGATATCTACCATACCGAAAAGAAGCTTCTTCGCTGTTGCAACAAAGATATTTCCGGGGCCGACGATCTTGTCTACCTTTGGGATCTCCTCTGTGCCGTAAGCGAGTGCAGCAATTGCCTGTGCGCCGCCTGCCATAAATATTCTGTCAACACCGCAGATAGCAGCCGCAACGAGAATATCCTTGTTAGGTGTGCCGTCTTTCTTCGGCGGTGTCACCATGATAATTTCCTTAACGCCTGCGATCTTTGCAGGAATAGCGTTCATAAGTACAGATGACGGATAAGCAGCCGTGCCGCCCGGAACATAAAGACCGACTCTTTCAAGTCCTCTTACTCTCTGACCGAGGATAACTCCGTTAGAAAGCGGATTGATAAAGCCCTGCTCCTTCTGACGGTTATGGAAGTCGGTTATATTTTCCTGCGCATTGAGAAGCGCATTCACAAATTCGGGATCAGCTTCTGTGAGAGCATCATTGATGACCTCTCTCGGAACTTCATAATACTGTGGGAGTTTGCCGTCAAATTTGAGTGTATAATCTTTTACAGCCTTATCTCCGCCGTTTTTAACGGTTTCAATTATCTCGCTGACGATTTCGCCGACCTTTTTATCTTTTTCGCCGTTGCGCTTTTCAACTTCTTTGAGGAAGTTCTTTTCATCTGTTCCGTTTGCGATAATTTTCTGTATCATTTTATTTGCACTTCTTTCTATCAAAGATTTTCTTCAATCGACTTTATGAGCTCTTCAATTTCCTGCTGACGAATTTTAAGGCTTACTGTATTTACAATAAGACGAGCGGAGATCGGAGCAACATCTTCAAATACTTCAAGTCCGTTCTCTTTAAGCGTTGTTCCCGTTTCAACGATATCAACAATAGCGTCCGCAAGGTCGAGGAGCGGAGCAAGCTCAACACTGCCCTCGATCTTTACGATATCAACGTCCATTCCCTTTTTCTCAAAGAAAGAACGTGAAACGTTTGGATACTTTGTAGCAATAGTTTTTACGTTGAAGCCCTCGTAAAAGTTTGTACCCTTTTTTCCTGCAAGAGCAAATTTGCATCTGCCAAAGCCGAGGTCTGCGACCTCAAAGAATTTGCCGCTCATCTCCATAATAGTGTCTTTTCCGACAACGCCCATATCGCATACACCGTGTTCAACATAAGTGATAACATCGGCAGCCTTTGCGAGAACGACTTCTATCCTGTCACCAACCGGGAGAATAAGCTTTCTGCCCTTATCATGGACAGCCGAGCAGTCATAACCTATCTTTTCGAGAAGTCCGACAGTATCTTTTTCAAGTCTGCCCTTTGTGAGAGCAATACGCAGTTTTCTGTTTTCGTTATTCATTTCTCAGCCCTCCACAGTCATCTCAGTTGTTTTATCGGAAACGCAGATAACTTTCTTTATACCGTATTCACGGGCATAATTCTTCGTTTCTTCAAGCGTATCAAATACGGAATTGAGTGCGATCTTTCCATCTGCGCCAAGCTTTGAAACAAGCTTCAAACCGTCTATAACATAACCTTCCTCTGCAAAAACTATCACATCGGCAGCAGGAGCTTTAACAGTTTCTCTGCGCTTTAATACGGTCGATACAGCGTCAACGTTGATTGCAAAACCCGTTGCGGGAACATCATATCCGAATTCGGCAAGAAGATGATTATATCTGCCGCCCGAAAGAACAGCATCGCCGTAGCCTTCAAGATAACCCTTGATAACAGCACCCGTGTAGTAATGCATCTTGTTTACGATACCGAGGTCAACTGTGATCTTTCCGTCGTAACCGAGTGAAAGCAGGCTGGTATAAAGCGCCTTAAGCTCTGCAAGTATCCGATCTATCTCGCTGTCGTTCATAAGCTCCGCAGCTTTGTCGAAAACCTCAACTCCGCCGAAAAGACGGGGAAGCTGTTTGAGTGCATTCGTCACTTCGGTATCACCGATAGAATCGAGCAGATCGTTGAGCGCTGGATAGTTTTTTACTTCGATAAGGCTTCTGATCTCTTCTCTTGTTTCTTCGGTAACGGGGAGCTTTTCCACAAGCTTTCTGAAAAGACCGATGTTTCCGAGTTCAAGACGGAATTTGTCATTATCGCAGGAAGAAAGGACTTCGATAGCTGTTGTTATAACTTCAAGGTCGGCTCTTTTTGAGTCCGAACCTATAAGCTCGATACCCATCTGCTTTATTTCATCGCTTCTGCCTCGCATTGCAGATTTGCTGCGATAAACGTTCTGATTATAGAACATTCTCAGCGGAAGCTTTGCTTCACGAAGTCTTGTTGCTGCAACACGTGCGATAGGCATTGTTGAATCGGGGCGAACAACGAGAAGTCTGCCCTTATTGTCAACAAGCTTATACATACTTTCCTGCGGAAAGTAACGTGAACGCAGGTTGAACACATCAAAAAATTCAATGCCAGGTGTTTTTATTTCGCAATAACCCTTGGACTTAAAAATATCGGATATCTTCTTCTCAACACTGTTTCTTATAACGCAGTCCTCAAAAAGAAGATCTTTTGTACCCTCGGGAGTTATCAAATCAAATCTTTTCATAGCTTTAAGCTCCTGTAATTTATCGTGATAAAGTGTTACTATGATATTATAGTAACACAGTGACATCAAATTGTCAATAGCTTGCCGAAAATTTTGGACAAAATCGACTTAATATTCCAAAATAACAGCATTTTGCTTGGTAATTTCGCATAGCATAACCTTAAAACAGGGTCATCTGGTCAGATTTCGGCAGATCACCCATTGCGCCGATAGATTCAAGTATCTCGATAACGGTCTTTGTTGCACCGCTTCGCTCCTGCAATTCATCTATCGAAAGCAGCGAGCCTTGCTGGACTGCTTCATATATTGCTGTTCCAGCGTTTGCGCCAATGCCTGCCGCAGCACAGAACGGAAGTCTTATCTTGCCGTCCTCAATGGTGTAATCCGTGCCGTGCGACTTGTAAATATCTATCGGCAGGAATTCATAGCCACGCTGCATCATCTCATTTATTATCATGAGCATATCCATTGTGGAGGTTTCCTTTGCCGAACGGTCATTGCCTTTTTTCTTGAGTTCGTCAAGACGGTAGCGAACCGCTTCTTTTCCTGCAACTGCCGATTCAGCGTCAAAATCTTCGCCTCGTACGGTAAATATCGTTGCATAGAACGCAAGCGGATAATAGACCTTGAACCAAGCAAGTCGGTTTGCGGAAATAACGTAAGCTGCGGCGTGGGCTTTCGGGAACATATACTTGATCTTCAAACAGCTGTCAATGTACCACTGCGGAACATCGTGAGCAAGCATATCCTGCTTCATTTCTTCCGTGAGCAGCTTAGGCGCTTTGCCCTTTCGGGTTATCTCCATGATCTTGAACGCCGTTTTCGGTTCAACTCCGTGATAAATAAGGTATGTCATAATACCGTCACGGCAGCCGATAACTTCGGAAATTGTACAAGTTCCGTTTTTGATAAGATCCTGCGCATTGCCGAGCCAAACGTCAGTACCGTGCGAAAGTCCCGATATCTGCAAAAGGTCGGAGAATTTCTTCGGCTGTGCGTCCATGAGCATCTGACGGGCGAAGCCTGTACCCATTTCAGGGATAGCAAGCGTTCCCGTAAGGCTGTCTATCTGTTCGGGAGTGACGCCCAAAGCTTCCGTCGAGGTGTAAAGGCTCATTACCTTTTCATCGCCCGGGAAGATATCATCGGTCTTAATGCCCGTGAGGTCTTCGAGATGCTTATAGAGCGTCGGAACGTCGTGTCCGAGTTCGTCAAGCTTCAGAATAGTATCATGAAGCGAATGGAAGTCGAAGTGCGTTGTTATAAAGTTTGATTCAGGGTCATCGGCAGGGTGCTGAACGGGGGTGAAGTCATAAACCTCAAATTTCGACGGAACAACGACCATTCCTCCGGGGTGCTGCGAAGTCGTTCGCTTAATTCCCGTGCAGCCGATGGTGAGTCGGGATATCTCCGCCTTTGTTGCGGTCTGTCCCGTTTCTTCAAGGTAGTGCATAACATAGCCGTATGCGGTCTTGTCTGCGACAGAGCCGATCGTTCCTGCCTTGAACACGTTGTCAACGCCGAACAGCTCTTCCGTATATTTATGTGCAAAGGTCTGATATTCGCCCGAGAAGTTAAGGTCGATATCAGGTGCTTTGTCACCGTCAAAACCGAGGAACGTTTCAAACGGGATATCGTGACCGTTTCGATTCATAGGGATATTGCAGTTAGGACAATCCTTCGGCGGAAGATCAAAGCCCGAGCTTATCGAACCGTCCGTAATAAATTCGCTGTGCTTGCATTTCGGGCAGATATAATGCGGAGGAAGCGGATTTACCTCCGAAATTCCAGCCATTGACGCAACGAATGAAGAACCTACCGAACCTCGTGAACCAACCTGGTAGCCGTGTTCGTTTGAGTTAGCAACAAGCTTCTGTGCGATCATATAAAGCACCGAGAAGCCGTGTTTTATTATAGAGGAAAGCTCCTTATCGAGTCGCTTTTCGACCAGTTCGGGAAGCGGATCGCCGTATATTTCCTTGCACCTTGCCCAAGTGATGCGCTGAAGGTCTTCTTCCGCACCTTCGATCTCAGGCGTGAATGTTCCGGGTGGTATTGGCACGATGTCGGGATTAACCATATCCGCAATGAGGTTCGTATTCGTTACAACGACCTCATAAGCCTTTTCTTTTCCGAGATAAGCAAATTCTTCAAGCATCTCATCGGTCGTTCGCAGATAAAGCGGCGGCTGATGAGATGCGTCAGCCATTTTCAGACCGCCCTGCTGTAAAATTCTTCGGAAGATAGCATCGGACTTGTCCATAAAATGGACATCGCAGGTCGCAACAACGGGTATACCGAGTTCGTCGCCGACCCTGACGACTTTTTTATTCAGCTCCTGAAGATCTTCGATAGTATTTATCGATGGCTGATCGGGGTCACGGATAAGGAACTCATTGTTTCCGACAGGCTGAATTTCAAGATAATCGTAAAAGCTTGCGATCTCCTTTATTTCGTCCCACGGACGACCGTCCTTTATCGCAGAAAAAAGCTCTCCTGCCTCACAGGCACTTCCGAGAATAAGCCCCTCACGGTGATTCATGACCTCCGATATAGGTATTCTCGGACGGCGGCGGTAGTATTTAAGATTGCTGTATGAGATAAGCTTGTAGAGATTTTTCAGTCCGATAGCATCTTTTACAAGAATTATCTGATGATACATTTTGAGCAGTCTCGGATCAACATTCTTAACGCAGGCGTTTATCTCCGAAATTCGTTTTACGCCTCTTTCGGAAACAAGCCTTGCCGCAAGCTTCACAAAAATTCGCGCAAGCATTTTCGCATCATCATCTGCACGGTGATGGTCAAATTCGCCGAGCTTCAATTCCTTTGCAACACTGTCAAGCTTGTGGCGCTTCAAGTCGGGAAGCATACTGCGGCTCATTACAACAGTATCTACCATCGTGAAGTGAAACTCAATACCATAGCGTAAACAGCCCGCTTCGATAAACGAACAGTCAAAACGTGCGTTATGCGCTATAAGCACAGGTGCCTCTCCGCAGAATTCAATGAATTGACGAATTGCTTCTTCCTGCGAAGGAGCGTCCTTTACATCATCATTTGTGATGCTTGTGAGCTTTGTAATTCTTTCGGGAATGTCTTTTCCGGGGTTGACAAAGGTCTGAAATGTTTCCTCAATTTCAAGATTGCGGACCTTTACCGCACCTATCTCAATGATACGTTCAGCTTCGGCATTAAAGCCTGTCGTTTCAAGGTCGAATACGATAAGCTCGTCCTTTATGTTCTTGTCACGGAAAAGGCGGACAGCTTCGGTACAGTCGTTCACAGAATAAGCTTCACAGCCGTAGATAACCTTGAACTCACCGCCGCCCTTGCGTATATCCGCAACGGTAGAGCTTGCTTCGGGAAAAGCCTGAACAACACCGTGGTCGGTTATTGCAATAGCCTTGTGTCCCCACTTGAATGCACGTTTGATAAGCTTTGAAACGGGAGTTATTGCGTCCATCATCGATATGTTCGAGTGCATGTGAAGCTCAACACGTTTGGTTTCAGCGCTGTCCATTCTTTCAACACGCTGGACTTTCATTATGTCATTCGCTTTGAAAACAAGCTCATTTTCAAAGGAATCAAATTCGGTTCTTCCTCTTACAAGTACAGTTCCGCCCTTTGCAAATTTTGCAAGTATATTTTCATCTTCCTTATTTTCAAAGCTCTTTATCGAGATCGAGCTTGTGTAGTCGGTTATGCTGAGACTGACAACACGCTTTTCACCGTTCTTGGTGCGAATTTCTTTCTCTTTGTAGTCAAAAGCGTCGCCCCAGATAACTATATTGCTGACTTTTCCCTGAATATCAGCAATATTTACGGGAGGAGCTTCAATTTTTCGTCCTCTTAAAATTTCAGCATTTTCGGAAAGTATCGGCAAGTCCTTATAGTCGAGCGTTACGATATTATCAGCGGAAATATCCGTATCAAACGCAGCAAACGGATCATGCGGCGGTGCATCGGGTACTGGCATATTTGCCATATAAGCATCAACGTCACGCTGGTAGTTCTCATGCCGATTTTCTGCGGTGGAAAGTGACTTGAGCTGCACCGAATAATCGACCTGAAAATATTCACGGATAATTTTCGACATTTCACGTTCAAAGCCTGCCTTTATAAGCATATCCGCCCCTGCGCCTTTGATCGCAATAATTACCTTTTTATCCTTATCATCTACGCTGTACATCGCACCTTTGAAGCAGCCGTTTATAAGAGAAATTTTCTTTTTGAGCTGAACAACAAGCTCGGGCAGGGCTTTATCGCTGAAAAGGTTCGGCGCATATCTGCAAATAAGACTTACAGCAGTATTGAGAGCTTTTCCAAGCCCATTTTCAAAGTCCGATATGTATTCGCCGCTTTGGATCTGGGCGAACGATGCGTAAATATATATATCCGAAAAGTTCGGTGTATATTGCAGTTTCAGAATATCTCCCCTGCCGATCGAATTCGGTATCAGCTCGGTATATTCCGAAAAAAGCTCTTTTATAAGCAATTATTTCAACTCCTAAATATGCGTTCAGTCGTTTCCGACAGCTTTTATCTCGGCGATAAGCTCTTCGAGAATTTTATCCTCGGGAATTTTTCTTATGACCTCGCCTTTTTTGAATAAAACTGCACAGCCGTCGCCGCCGGCAATTCCAATGTCAGCTTCCCGTGCTTCTCCCGGACCGTTGACAACACAGCCCATAACAGCAACGGTTATATCCTTGTCAAGGTCTTTTATCGCAGCCTCGACCTTCTGCGCAAGCGAAATAAGGTCAATTCTCGTTCTTCCGCAGGTCGGACAGGAAACAAGCTTCACACCGCTTCCCTTGCCTATTGCTTTAAGGATATCCTTAGCCGCATAAACCTCCTCAACAGGGTCAGCGGTGAGCGAAACACGGATAGTTTCGCCAATGCCATCGCAAAGCAGCGAGCCGATACCAACGGCGGATTTTATAAGTCCCATTCGTGCCGTACCTGCTTCGGTAACTCCCAAATGAAGCGGATATTCGCATTTCAGCGCAAGCAAGCGGTATGCTTCGATCATCGTTTTAACGTCCGATGATTTTATCGAAATAACAATATCGTCAAAATCGCACTGTTCAAGCAGCGCAGCGTGACCGAGCGCACTTTCAACAAGAGCCTCGGCTGTCGGTGCTCCGTATTTTGCAAGGATATCTCTTTCAAGCGAACCTGAGTTCACGCCTATTCTTATAGGTATCTTTTTCTGTCTGCAGATTTCAGCAACAGCCTTTACCCTGTCCTGACCGCCGATATTTCCCGGATTTATGCGGATTTTATCGATACCGAGTTCAGCGCTTTTCAATGCAAGCCGATAATCAAAATGAATGTCTGCAACGAGCGGAACAGAAACCTCTTTTTTTATCGCAGGGATAAGATCAAGAGCCTTTTCATCGGGAATTGCCGCTCTGATTATATCACAGCCTGCTTCTTCAAGGCGTTTTGCCTGACAAACGCTGCCCTCTATATCATAGGACGGAACATTCAGCATCGACTGAACATAAATTTTCTTTCCGTCAAAGGTCAGTTCCTTCAATTTTACGGGTTTTACCTTACGCATAAGCTCCTCCGTTTTCAGCGGTTAACGAAAATATTTTTTACATCATTAAATGTCACAGCTATCATCAGCAGCATAAGAAGCGCAAGTCCAACGAAATGTATCATTCCCTCGGTCTCAGCTTTTATCGGCTTTCTGCGTATCGCTTCGATAACAAGAAATACAAAGCGTCCGCCGTCAAGCGCAGGTATCGGAAGCAGATTGAATATTCCGATATTTATAGTGATAAGAGCCGCAAGCTGAAGCAGAAAATCCCAGTCAAGTCCTGCCTCCGTCACAGATGAACCGATAGTCGTGACGATACCAACGGGACCTTGCAGGTCGTTCAGACCGTATTTTCCCGTAACAAGGTCACGAAGCGACATCAGAACTATTCTTCCGCAGTAAACAGCATTGTTAAAAGCGTATGGAACGATATTTTTTATTGTTATCTTTTCGGCAAGCACCTTAAAATCATATTTGAGCGTGGATTTTCCCGTAGCTTCATCTGTTATCATCGGGAACTGTACGCCGTCAAGCTCCACCGTTTTGCCGTTGCGCTTAACAGTAAAATCAACTATTCCGTCATCGTCCGTGCTTAAAAGATATGTGATATCGCGGGCGGTAAATATTTTTGTTCCGTTTATCTTTTCAATATTATCATTCAACTGCAAACCGTAGCTCGGACTTACAGCATCTTCATCAAAATAAACTATTCTTGAAGAAATGCCAACCCCGCTCACAAGCATTGCAACAATAGAAATAACAAATCCCAGCACAAGATTCATAAATGCGCCTGCGAGAATAACAGCCATTTTCGCAGGAACAGGCTTTTTTCTGAACGAATTCGGGTCGTCCGAATCCTCATCTTCACCCATTGAGCAGAATCCTCCGAGCGGAAGAAGCCTAAGCGAAAACGTCGTTTCCTTGCCTTTTTTCTGATATATAACAGGACCCATTCCTATCGCAAATTCCGTCACTCTTACCTTGCATAGCTTTGCCGTGATATAGTGACCGAATTCGTGAACGACAACAATGATCCCGAATATAAAAATGCCAATGATGATCGATAAAAGTGTTTTCATTAACGCTGTACTCTCCCAAAAACGAAATTCCTTGCAGCGGCATCGGCGGCAGCCACATCATCGTATGAAGCAATATTTGTAAATTTAAACTCATCAAGCGCTTCCATCGCAAGCTCACCAATTCTAAGGAAGGAAATCTTTCCGTTAAGGAACAGCCGAACCGCTTCTTCGTTTACACTGTTCACGATGCAAGGATAAGCACCGCCAAGCTTTATGGCTTTTATTGCGGCTGAAAGACAATCGAATGTTTCAAAGTCGGGCTTGAAGAATGTGAGTGTTCCGTAGTCTGTAAGGGACAAGGGCTTTACATTGCAGTCAACCCTGTTCGGATATAAAAGCGCATACTGGATAGGTATTTTCATATCGGGAGTGCCGAGCTGACCGATAACGGAATAGTCGTTATATTCAACAGCCGAATGCAAAACACTCTCTCGGTTCACGATGATCTCTATCTGCTCGGGAGCAACTCCGAAAAGCCATTTCGCCTCGATAAATTCAAGCCCCTTGTTCATAAGAGTTGCGGAATCTATTGTTATTTTGTTTCCCATACTCCAGTTCGGGTGCTTGAGCGCATCGGCAGGAGTAACATTTTTTAATTCATCTTTTGTCTTACCGAAGAAAGGACCTCCCGAAGCCGTAAGGATGATTTTGCGAAGCTCCTTTTGGTCGTTGCCTTGCAGACACTGAAAAATAGCCGAATGTTCACTGTCGATAGGATATATTTTTACGCCCTTTTCGGCAGCTGACTTCATTACAAGCTCGCCGCCCGCAACAAGAGTTTCTTTATTCGCAAGAGCAATATCTCTGCCTGCTTCTATCGCTTTAAGCGTCGGCAAAAGTCCGACCATTCCAACAACTGAATTGACGAATTTATCAGCTTCGATAACGGCAGCTTGGCAAAGTCCCTCCATACCGCAGCCGATCTCTACATCAATATCAGCGGTAAGTGCTTTCAATTCAGAGTATTTGCTTTCATCAAAAACACAGATAAATTCAGGCTTAAATTCGTGTGCCTGCTCCGCAAGATGTATTACGCTGCTTCTTGCCGCCAGTGCTTTAACCTTGATATCGTGCTTTCGGCAGACATCAAGCGTCTGCTCGCCTATCGAACCTGTTGAACCGATAAGAGATATTGTTTCCATTAATATAAGCTCACTCCCAAAAACCAATTTTAGGGTATGCTTTGTTTTGCATACCCTAAACATTAATTGAAAATCGCAAAATATTTAAAAGCAAGTGCCATGAACGGCGCAACAACAAGAACGCTGTCGAAACGGTCAAGCGCACCGCCGTGACCCGGCATTATCTTACCGAAATCCTTTATGTTGTTCTGACGTTTTATAAGCGAAGCTGAAAGGTCTCCGACCATACTTAAAAGGCTTGTGATAAGTCCAACAATTCCTGTCCAGACGTAGTTTGTGGTAAATTCATAACCCTTTGAATGCATCACCGCCGAATAAACAATAACGAAAATATAAAGGATAATGATATTTCCGACAACTCCGCCGATCGCACCCTCAATAGTTTTTTTAGGCGATATCTCGGGACAAAGCTTATGCTTTCCGAAGAATGTTCCCACAAAATATGCAGCTCCGTCACTGAGCCAAGCGGCAGCAAGGCAAAGCACAACATAAAATGCACCGTGCGTCTTGTCCATTCTGTTGAGGATAACAAGACAGCTCATCGCCGCAGTGCTAAGCACCGTTGAAGCTATCATAAAACAAAGCTTATCAAAGCTTAACGTTTTATGATATGCAATAAATCCGACCAACATGACCAGTGTACAAACGGCAGCAACTATATAGATCACATTGATGCTGCAAAAGTTCGTCAAAAACGGCAGTGCCGCCGCATAACCAAGACAAACCGCACTGTGGACTTTGTATTGCAGGCATTTGCAATTGGAAAGCAGTTCATAAACAATAAGGAATGACAAAACAGCAATCGATATCTCAAAAACGATCGTATCAGCCAAAAGAACTACTATCACTCCAATAGTGATCCCGACAATAGCTGTCAAAATTCTTGTAAGCATAATTTTAACTCCAAAATAAGCACCCTTTATCTGTTCCGAATATTAAAGGGTACAAGAATAAAAGCCGAGGTCATTACCCTCATATTATTATAGAACAATAATGCGCCAAAATATTCATATTCTGCCAAAATCAAACTCCGCCGAAGCGTCTTCCCCTCGAAGCAAAATCTTCAAGAGCCTTGTCAAGATCTTTCGGTGAAAAGTCAGGCCAAAGTACATCCGTGAAATAAAGCTCCGCATACGCAGACTGCCATATAAGGAAGTTAGAGATGCGCTGTTCGCCGCTCGGACGGATAACAAGGTCAACATCGGGCATAGTTCCCGTGTAAAGCAGACTTGTTATCAGACTTTCATCTATATCTGAAGCATTTATATCTCCGTTTTGCAGCATTTCCACAGCAGCCTTGACGGAATGAACTATATCACCACGTCCGCCATAGTTTGCAGCAATGGCAAGCGTCATTTCATCGAAATTTTCCGAAGCCTTTTCAAGTTCGATCATTTTGTCCCTCATCTTTGGTTCAAATCGTGACTTATCTCCAAGGAAAATAAGCCTTGTATTGTCCTTCGCAAAATCCTTGGCTTCGTCAAGATACTGCATAAAAAGCTTCATTATCATATCGACTTCCTGCTTCGGACGTTTCCAGTTTTCCGTGGAAAACGCATAGAAAGTGACATATTTTATTCCAAGCGTCTTGCAGTATCGGGCAATGCGGCGGAACGTCTGCGCACCCTCTGCGTGTCCCGCAGTTCTGGGGAGTCCCCTTTTCTGTGCCCAGCGTCCGTTGCCGTCCATAATAAATCCGATGTGCTTCGGAAGATTTTTTTCAGCTTTCATCAGATAGACATGATTTCCTTTTCCTTGACGGAAATAACGGAATCAACCTTGTCGCAGAATGTATCGGTCACTTTCTGTACATCCTTTTCGATATCCTTCATATCATCTTCTGTGATCTCGTTGTTCTTTTTGAGCGTCTTGAGCTTGTCAAGAGTATCTCTTCTTACGTTTCTTACAGTTACCTTAGCTTCTTCGCCGAACTTCTTGATCTGCTTAACAAGCTCCTTACGGCGTTCCTCTGTTGGCTGAGGGAATGCAAGACGGAGAACGTTGCCGTCGTTTGTAGGATTGATGCCGATATCGGAATTGAGGATAGCCTTTTCGATCGGCTTGAGCTGCGTCTTATCCCATGGCTGGATAACAAGGATCCTTGCTTCAGCGACGGAAACAGCAGCCATCTGCTGGATAGGTGTGGGTGTGCCGTAATAGTCAACGAGCACCTTGTCGAGTACAGCGGGGTTAGCTCTTCCTGCTCTTACGGTAGAAAGTTCATGTTCAAGACTTGCGAGACATTTTTCCATTTTTTCCTGTGCTTTTGTAACGTGTTCGTTCATAATATACTCCTTTATTGCAGCTATGCTGAAATTATTGCGGCTTATGCCGTATTATTGATTTTTTGTTCTGTCGATAACGATAGTACCGATCTTTTTGCCGATGCAGGCATCATAGATGTTATCGGGTCTGCTGAGATCAAATACGATTATAGGCAGGTTGTTGTCCTTGCACATCGAAGCAGCGGTGCTGTCCATTACAGCAAGGTTCTTGACAAGGATATCGTTGAAGCTTAGTTCATCAAACTTTACAGCGTCGGGATATTTGTTCGGGTCTTTGTCGTAAACACCATCTACCATTGTTGCTTTAAGAACAATGTCTGCGTTTATTTCAGCAGCACGGAGGGTCGAAGCTGTGTCTGTCGAGAAGAACGGGTTGCCCGTTCCGCAGCCGAAGATAACGACTCTCCCCTTTTCAAGATGACGGACTGCCTTGTTGCGAACATAAGGCTCTGCAACCTGATGCATCGCAATAGCCGTCTGTACACGAACATCAACTCCGAGCGATTCAAGAACATCTGCAACAGCGAGTGCATTCATGGTCGTTGCAAGCATACCGATATGGTCGGCTCTTGTTCTGTCCATAGCACCGCTTGAACGGCCTCTCCAGAAGTTTCCTCCACCGACAACGATACCCATTTCAACGCCGATATCAACGCACTTTTTGATGCTTTCACAGATCGGGGTGATGACCGAATAGTCAAGTCCCGTTTTTTTATTGCCTGCAAGTGCTTCACCGCTGAGCTTAAGAAGCACTCTTTTATACTTAGGAACATCAGACATAATAAACTTACTCCTTTGCATATTCTATCTAATTCATTTTACTACATTTTCTCTGATATGTAAAGTGCGAAATGAAAATTTTTCTGTAAATTTCATATTCAAGCAATATGCGTGAGCAAAAAGTCTGCTATTTCGAGGTAAGTATCCTTTTTAAGCCTGTCGCCGACAGATTCAGCCTTGCTGTTCGGCAGCTTGCCGTCATTGCCGACAAGATATGTGTTCAGATCAAGATAATTCACGTTGTTTTCGTTCGCAAATTTCAGCAGAAGCGAATTAAAGCTCTCAATATCCGCATTTGTAAGCGTTTCTGTTTCACTATCAGCTTTCAGCGGTATGGGGGAAACAAGATAAATTTTCACATTCTCATCTTTTTCGTTTATATCGGAAATAAGCTCGGATAAGCTGTCAGATTCCTGTACAGATGCCGAATCTGCACCCCAGAATATGTACAACGCACTAAAATCCTTTCCCACAAGAAATTGAGCAGCCGCACCTGACATAATATCGGACGGCGTAAAGCTTCCCGTAAAAAGCTTATCTCTCGGAACTGCTCCATAATCCGAAAGTCCCCTCATCTGTTCGGGAGCAAGCATCAGAACATCGTCAAAATAGCCATCCTGCGCCCGGCTGCTTTTGGGAACAGGATTTACAACGCTTGTTTTTTCTTTCAAAAGCTCATCACTGTCAATATCGGAAGCTTCTTCGGTATTGCCTGTCGAAACAGGGATCACATTGTCACTGTTCATATACAGTGCAAAACAGGCGGCAAAGCTTGCAAATATAAAAAGCAGGATAAATGAGAACCTGAATTTTGCGTGTTTCTTTTCTTTTCGTATCTGCATTTTTGCCCTCCGTTCCCTTTGTTGTGTTAAATTTAACAAAATATACTGTGATTATTATATAACATTTTATTTACCTTTTCAATAACTTTAACAATTGTTTAAAATTTATTAAGATTTTTCACCACTTGACAAATCTATATACTGATATTATAATAGAATAGATATGTTATGAGAGTATCAAGACAGTTCGTTAGTGCCATCCTGTCTATAAACAAAACCAGGACATCATAAACCGCAGTTTTTAGGGTATGGTGTTCAGCCATGCCCTTTTATATTTAGGGAGAAAAGCTATGTATATTCTGAAAACCGAAGCTGCGTTCGACAGCGCACATTTTTTGAGCGGCTATAACGGAAAATGCTCTAATCTTCACGGTCATCGCTGGAAGATAGAGATCGAGATCGAGAGCGATGAACTTGTTCAGAACGGACAGTGTCGAGGAATGATAGTCGATTTCGGCGACCTGAAAAACGACCTCAAGGCTCTTGCGGATTCTTTCGACCACACTTTTATATATGAAAATGGTTCGCTCAAAGAAACTACCGTCTCCGCACTCAAAGATGAAGATTTCCGCCTTATCGAAGTTGATTTCCGCCCGACTGCGGAAAATTTCTCCAAGTATTTTTATGACGTGATGCAGAATAAGGGTTACAAGGTGAGAACCTTAACAGTATATGAAACCCCGAACAACTGCGCAAGCTACTGCGGAAAGGACTGATAACGTGGCTGATTTTGAAGTTGTTGAAAAATTCGTCAGTATCAACGGCGAGGGACAAAAGGCAGGACAGCTTGCTGTTTTCATTCGTTTCAAAGGCTGTAACCTCAACTGCGGATACTGCGATACAAAATGGGCAAATGAACCGTCAGCCCCGTTTGAGTCAATGAACGAATACGAAATTTATGATTATATCAAATCAACCGGTGTAAAGAATGTCACCCTTACAGGCGGTGAACCTTTGCTCCGTGATAATATAGGAACTTTGCTTGAACGTCTTGGAAAGGACAATTCGCTCAACGTTGAGATTGAAACAAACGGAAGCGTTCTCATTGAACCGTATGCAAGTATTGTTAAGCGTCCAAGCTTTACACTTGATTACAAGCTTGGCGGCAGCGGAATGGAACGCTTTATGAAAACCGAGAACTATAAATTTTTACAGAAATGCGATACCGTAAAATTTGTGGTTTCTTCCGTGGACGATCTTGAACGTGCAGCCGAGATCATCAAGGAATATGAACTTTCGCAAAAATGCGGAGTTTATTTAAGTGCGGTTTTCGGCAAAATTGAGCCTGCCGATATCGTTTCATTTATGATAGATAAGAATTTGAACGATGTAAATTTGCAATTACAGATGCATAAATTTATATGGGATCCGAACAAGCGGGGTGTTTAAATGAAAAAAGAATTTGACTATGAAGCTATAAAGGGACATATCCGCGGGATTCTCGTTGCTCTCGGAGAAGATCCCGACAGAGAGGGACTTCGTGAAACTCCCGATCGTGTTGCAAGAATGTACGGCGAGGTTTTCGAGGGTCTCCGATACTCAAATGCAGAAATTGCGGAAATGTTCAACAAATCATTTGAGGACGGCTTTTCAAGGCACAGCGACGATATCGTTCTTGTAAAGGATATCGAGGTTTTCTCATACTGCGAACATCACATGGCACTGATGTATGATATGAAAGTATCTGTTGCTTATATTCCTAACGGAAAGGTTCTTGGCTTATCAAAAATTGCAAGAATTGCCGATATGGCTGCGAAGCGTTTACAGCTTCAGGAACGTCTGGGCGCAGATATTGCAGAGATCATCACTCTTGCAAGCGGTTCTCCCGATGTTGCTGTAATAATCGAAGCAAACCACAGCTGTATGACAGCAAGAGGAATAAAGAAGCCGGGTGCAAAGACTGTTTCGACCACTTTCAGAGGACGTTTTGAAACCGAAGCTGCGCTTCAGAACAGACTTTTTATGCAGATGAAAATGTGATAATATGGTAATACTTATAAACGGCAGTTCGCATACGGGCAAAACTCTTCTCGCACAAAAGCTTCTCGAAAAATACCAATACCCGTATCTTTCAATAGATCATCTTAAAATGGGACTTATACGAAGCGGTCAGACGGAACTTACTCCATCCGATGATAAAGAGCTTCTCCCCTATCTTTGGAATATCGTAAAAGAGATAATCAAAACCGCAATTGAAAATGAGCAAAATCTTATAGTTGAGGGTTGTTATATTCCTTTTGACTGGAAAGATGATTTTGACGAAAATTATCTGCGGCATATAAAGCTTCTCTGTCTTATAATGACGGAAAAATACATCAATGCACATTTCGCTGATATAAAGCATCACGCAGATGAAATCGAAAAGCGTCTTGATGACAGTTGGCTCAATGCAGAAGAGCTTATTTCCGAAAACAAGAAAAATCTTGAATCATGTAAAAAATACGGCTGCAAATATATCCTTATCAACGATGAATATAAAATCGATCCACAAAATTTATAAAGGAGAATGACTATGAAAGCACTTGTTTTATTCAGCGGCGGCGTTGACAGCACGACCTGCCTTGCGCTTGCTATTGACAGATACGGAAAGGATAATGTTGTTGCACTCTCCGTTTCATACGGTCAGAAGCATACAAAAGAAGTTGAAGCTGCTGACAAAATTGCCAAACACTATGGAGTTGAGTTCATAAAGCTCGACCTTTCGGAGATGTTCAGGTTCTCGGACTGCTCGCTCCTGCAGCATTCCGACAAGGAAGTTCCGCACGAGAGCTATGCTGAACAGCTCAAAGAGACCAACGGCTCGCCTGTCTCGACCTATGTTCCGTTCAGAAACGGTCTTTTCATCGCTTCTGCGGCAAGTATTGCTTTATCCAAAGGCTGCGGCGTTATCCTCTACGGTGCTCACGCAGATGATGCGGCAGGAAACGCTTATCCCGACTGCTCCGAGGTGTTCAACAACGCTATGAATACAGCCGTTTGGGAGGGCAGCGGCCATCAGGTCAAGGTCGAAGCGCCTTTCGTTGGAATGAACAAGGCAGGTGTTGTTAAAAAGGGACTTGAACTCGGTGTTCCTTACGAATTGACTTGGAGCTGCTATGAGGGTCACGACAAGCCATGCGGCGTATGCGGAACTTGCATCGACCGAAAAAAAGCATTTGAAGCAAACGGCGTTACCGACCCACTTTTAAAGTAAAGGAGAACGAAAATGACAGGAAGAAATACCGAAGAAACACAGGGCATCACGCTCCTCGGCAATCAGAAAACCAAGTACCCTACCGATTATGATCCCAACGTGCTTGAAACCTTTGTAAACAAGCATCAGGACAATGATTATTTCGTAAAGTTCAACTGCCCCGAATTTACAAGCCTTTGCCCTATCACGGGACAGCCTGATTTTGCCACAATATATATTTCTTACGTTCCGTCCGTAAAAATGGTAGAAAGCAAGTCCCTGAAGCTTTATCTTTACAGCTTCCGCAACCACGGTGATTTCCATGAGGACTGTATGAACATCATTATGAAGGATCTTATCAAGCTTATGGATCCTAAGTATATCGAGGTCTGGGGCAAATTCACTCCCCGAGGCGGCATTTCGATCGACCCTTACTGCAATTACGGCAAGAAAGGTACGATGTGGGAACAGGTCGCAGTTGACAGGCTTACACACCACGATCTTTATCCCGAAAAAGTCGATAACAGATAAATCTCCATAAAAAAAGAGTGACTTTCACAGAATGAAAGTCACTCTTTTTTTATTCTGAAATAAGCTTGTTCAAATTATCCGCATAACGTGCGCAGTCGTGGAAAAGCTGCGTTTTGATGTTTGAAGAAGTGCTGCGTATGTAAAGTACGATAGCATACGGCGAATCGGTATAGACCACAGCCGCCGCACCGAGGGTATAGAAATCATCCTGCGGAAGAAAGCCGTATTTCTCGCAAACGGTGTATTCCTCAAGCTCATCCGAGAAAAGATCGTTATGCTCGCTGTTTGCAAGAAATTCCTTCATTAGTGCGCCGTTCTGATGCTCCTCGTTGAAGAAATAAATATCCTTGAAATAAACAGCAGTCTCTCTTGCGGTAAGCTTGAACCAGTAGTTATCCTCGGTCATTCTCTCGTCACGTCCGAGTCCCTCCGCAAGCTGATTGAAGCAGTCATAGCCAATGTAATTATAGAGCATTTTATAGGCTGTATTGTCGCTCTTTTCAATTGTCGCTTTCGCAAGCTCCTCAATAGTGAACTTCGTTCCGACAGGCATGTCATCAATAAGCTCATATTCGGAATTGAGCATTTCCTCCGTCATTTCAAAGCTCTGTGAAAGGTCAGTCTCACTTCCGAGAACCGCTCTTACATAGGGTGCTTTGATAATGCTTGCTGCAGAAAATGAAACATCTGCGTTGTATTCGACCGATGCACCGCTTTCCAGATTTACATACATAAAACCCGCATCGCCGTATTTTTTTATAAGTACATTGTAAAGATCGTCAAGAGCGGCACTGATCTCCTCATTGTCAGTATCGATACCCGAAGTAATTATCGTTGAAGGCTCGCCCTCGGACATTGTTTCAAACTCAAACTTCGGACTGTCAACAAGGAGCGTTTGTGCAAGCTGAGGTGCTTCGGGTTCTGAAGACTCGGTCTCGGTCACAGCTTCATCCTGCACCGATGTGACCTCCGCCTGCCGCTTTCCTCCACTTGCTATTACCTTGACTACCGTATCGCCTGCAACATACGCTTCTTCGGGAGCAATGCTCTGCGAAAGGATAACGCCCTTTTCATAGTCGGTATCATAATCATATTCTACATCAAGTGTGAAAAATCTGCTGTAAACGCTGCTGACATCATCGACAGTATAGCCAACGATTTTCGGCATTACCTCCTGTGAATCGGCAGGCTTGCGGAATATCACTATGCAGGCGACCGTAACAAATGCTATCAGCGAAAAGATGATTATGATTATACTGACAAGCTTTTCGTTTTTACTGTTCATAAAGATTTCCTCCTTCGGGAGATCACTCAACTGATTTGAGCGAAGCCGCCATATCTATCTTTTTCAAGCGGAAATAAAGCATTATGTTCACAAATACCGCAAATACGATAGTGAGAGCAGCGGCGGCAAAAAAACAATAGGCAGGTATATCGGGCGCAAACATTACCGAATCGACTTCACAGGTATGCCTTACAAAGCCCTCAAATAAAACTCCGAAAATGAGTCCCGATATCATTCCCATAAGTGCGGATATCGTGTTCTCACGATAAATATACGCCGCAACCTCGCCGTCATAAAATCCGAGGACTTTTATCGTCGCAAGCTCGTGCAGACGTTCGTTTACGTTTATATTCGTAAGATTGAACATTACAACGAACGCAAGCGCACCTGCGCAGACTATTACAAGGATAACGATAAACGAAAGGCTTTCGACAAGAGTTCGGAAGCTGTCACTTCCACCCGAGGAATAGCTTACCGCAAGCACATCATCACGTTCAACAAGAGCTTCGGAAAGCTCGCTTTCCCTTGAAATATCGTTCATATCAATGTACATAACATTGTTTTTCAGTTCATAGTCAAGTCCGAGCTTGTCAAAGCCGCCCGAAGCGATAAACACATAGTTGAACGTGTAATTCTCCATTATTCCGATTATCTCAACGGCATGTCCCTGCTCAAAATAAACGTTGTCGCCAAGCTTTACATCAAGCAGACGTGCAAGCTTTTCATTTATGACAATACCACTGTCCGAAAGGTCATAATGCTCTTTTGTCACACGGTTATGGATATCAAAAAAGTCGGAAATGTTGTTTTCATCTTCGGGAACAATGAGATAGACCTCCGCAGAGCTTTTCTCCGAATAAAGATCATCGACCTTCTGCATTGCAAACATCGAATTATCAACCAGACCCGTATCATTGGCAGCTTGCTTGACTTCGGCATAATCCGCCTTTCCATCGTCAAGAGCAACGACCGCATCATAAAGGAAAACATTTGAATATTGCCTGTCAACAATACTCACTATCGAATCACGCAGTCCAAAGCCCGTAACGAGCAGTGCCGTACAGCCGCCGATGCCGATAACCATCATTATAACACGGCTTTTATAGCGGAAAAGATTTCGGAACGTGACCTTTGTGGTGAATTTCATTCTGCTCCAGAGCGGAGTTATTCTTTCAAGGAAGATACGCTTGCCGTTTTTTGGCGGCTTCGGACGCATAAGCTCCGCAGGCTTTGAAATAAGCTCCACCCGACAAGCCATAAATGATGAAAGTCCCGTACATAGGCAGGCTGCTACTGCGCAGTATAGCGCATAGTCCCATCTGAATGAAGCGGAAAATTTATCGAAAGCATATATCGATTTGTAGCATGTGAAAATAAGCTTCGGGATAGTTCCAAGTCCAAGTGCAACGCCTGCAATAACTCCGGGGATACTTGCAAGGACAGCATAAAGAATGTACTGCCCCATTATTTCGCCGTAGCCGTAGCCGAGCGCCTTGAATGTACCCGTCTGGATACGCTGTTCCTCGACCATTCGTGTCATTGTCGTCCAGCAGACGAGTGCAGCGATAAGGATAAAGAATACAGGGAATACCTTTGCGATAGCATCGACCTTGTCGCAGTCGTCGCCGTAATTTCCGAATGACGGATAAATGTCGCTGCGGCTCATTACATACCACTGCGCATCTTTGGTCTTGTCGGCAACTTCCTTTTCGGCATCGGCTATCTCTGCCTGCGCATCTTTGAGCTTTTCCTCACCGTCTGCAATTTCATCGGCGGCTTTGTCAAGCTCCGAGCGTGCTTCGGCAAGCTCGTCGGAATTATCCGTTATCCAATTATCGATCGTCGAAATATACTGTTCAAGTCCGTTTTTGCAGGCAGCCTTTGTGCCGTTGTCATATTCGGCAGGTATAGACATATATCCCGTCAAAAGCTGAACAAGATCATCATCAACCGAAAAGAAATCTCCCTGATCCAATTCGTCAATAACATTGGAAATTTCGCTTTGGTCGGAAACGGCGGCTGTTTCATAGTCGGAAAGAACCTCATTAAGCTTTTCCGAAACAGATTTAAGCTTTTCAACGGCTCTTAAACCGTCATTATATTCTGCTTCGCCATCGGCAAGCTTTTCTTTTGCATCGTCAATGTCTTTCTGCGAATCACTGACCTCTGCTTTTGCATCATTTATTTCTTCATAAGCGTCATCGGTGATCTTCTTCACACGCTTTTCTATCTCTGTTTCGCCGAAATCTTCAAGCGCACCGATCTTTTCTTCAATAAAGTCATCATATTCGCTTTTGAACGGGTCAAGCTTTTCAGCACCGTTGACCTTAACATAAACATCGGTGAAAACTTCAAGGTCAAAATTTTCTTTTGGGATAAGAACATAACCGTTAAGCGTTCCGTTTCCGATAGAAGTCGTTCCACGCTCAAATGAAATATACATAGGAAGTTTTATATAGCCCACAACGGTATATTCATTCTGTGAAAGTGTATCGGAAATATCATCATCGTTCGGTGCGGAAAAAGTGACCTTCTCCCCTATCTTCTGCTGTTCGTTTCCACGGAATTTATAGTCAACGACACATTCATCACTGCTCTGCGGAAGTCTGCCCTCAACGATCTCGGGATAGTTGAATTTGCTCTCGGGGTCATAAGAATAGACCTTTACAGCCTTTCGTGAAACGGAATCGCTCTCTATAAAAAGATCGGACGAATAAGCTCCCTCGGAATAAAATGTATCATCGGATGAACCGATATCATCAACTTCATTCTGTTCAAAGCCAAGCGTTGACATTATGTGGATATCGTCAAGCGAGTGTTCGTTATAATAATTCCAGGCATTCTTTTTCATATCGGGCGATGCCGCCTTTATTCCCGAGAAAAATCCCGAGCCGAGCGCAATTATCGCAAAGATCGCAATAAATCTTCCGAATGTGTTTTTAATGCTTCGGAATGTATTTTTCAGCATTGATTTTTTCATAAAGCACTACCTCTTTTACCATTCAATGGTGTCTATCGAAGCAGGCTTATCATTCAGAACAATGCTTTCGACCTTGCTGCTTTTTATAGTGATAACACGGTCAGCCATCGGAGTGATAGCAAGGTTATGCGTTATGACAACAACGGTCGTTCCCGTGTTTCGGCAGGTGTCCTGCAAGAGCTTGAGGATAGTTTTACCCGTCTGATAATCAAGTGCTCCCGTAGGCTCATCGCAAAGCAGGAGCTTCGGTTTTTTAGCAAGTGCTCTCGCAATTGAAACACGCTGCTGCTCGCCACCCGAAAGCTGTGCGGGAAAGTTGTTCATTCTGTCGCCAAGTCCGACCTCTCGAAGTATCTGTTCCGCCCCGATGCAGTCCTTGCATATCTCCGTTGCAAGCTCAACATTTTCCTTTGCTGTAAGGTTCTGGACAAGGTTGTAGAACTGGAAAACAAAGCCGATATCAAATCGTCTGTACGAAATAAGCTCCTTTGAGGAATATTTTGCGATATCAACACCGTCAACGATTATTTCACCCTCATCACAGCTGTCCATTCCGCCGAGCATATTGAGAACGGTGGTTTTTCCTGCGCCGCTTGCACCGACAATAACGGCAAATTCGCCTTTTTCGATGCTGAAATTTATCCCGTCAGAGGCATTTATCGTAACTTCGCCCATTTTGTATCGTTTATATACATTTTTGAATTCAACAAAGCTCATTTTTTACTTCCTTTTTGAAAAAATTAAATATATAGTTATTATAGCATATTTTTCCGCAAAGTAAAAGACCTTTCACCGTTTTTTCATAAAAAAGAACAGCAGATAAATCTCTGCTGCTCTAAAAAGTGTTTATTTTTCGTTTTTATCGAAATAAGCGATTCCAAGTCCGACTGTACTCATATAGCATCTGCCGTAAACATTCATATCGCCGCTTACAAATACGCCGTTGCCCGTTCCGCCGAAGTTGTGAAGGTCATCATTGATGCGCACCCACGATGCGCCATTGTCCTCGGACATATAAACGCCCTTTACATCGGTATCCTTTGGCGTACCGTAGATGTAGATAACATACGGGTCACCGTCACTCTTTGCCTTGCCGAGTCCGACTGCTTCACAGTATTTGATGCCATCAATAAGTGCAACATTTTCACCGTGGTTCGTAGCCTTGTAAAGTCCTGCACCGCCGGGGATATAGAATGTACCCTCTTCGGATGGATCAGCGCACAATCTTGAGAAGCTCGGGCTTACAACAGGCATTCTCGAGAATGTCTTTCCTCCGTCGGAGCTTAAGAAAACTGCACCGTTTCCGCATGCATATACATAATCGCTGTTGTTCGGGTCACCGAGGAAGTAAACATCTTTGCCCGTGATGCCCTCACACTTTGTCCATGTCTGTCCGAAATCTTCGGTATAGTATGCGCTGAAGCTGTTTGTGGAACTCCAGAAAAGACGAGAACCGTCAGCCGTGAATCCAAGCTTTCCGCGGTAAAGTATCTTGCCCTCTTCGGGAGAATTTGTGATATTGTTCCATGTTTCTCCGCCATCTGTGCTGTAAATAAGCGCCATTTCGGATTCGCTTCCGCCGACCTTTGCCCAGTAGTCTCTGTTCTGATATGCGATAGCAATGCTTGTGCATGAACCGATCTGTCCCTTGTGACGGTCAGCAGGCTCTTTAATATCATTGTGTACAAAGCCGTCATAGTCTCCAATAGCGGAAACAAGCGGATAGCCTTCCATTGTAACGATATCCTCGGGAACGACTTCCTCGATGCCCTTTGCATTGAAATAAAATGCAGGATGCTCGTCCCAGATATTATCGCAGGCAAAAATACCGTTGCCCGAAGTTACCATAATTTCATTTGTGTTGAATGGGTTTATTTCAAGTGAACAGCACCAGTGGATAGCATAATCAGCGATCCAAGGAATTCCGCCATCGCTCATTGTCATATCCTTGATAATATTCTTCCAGTTCTTGCCACCATCAGTTGATACAAAGAATGCGTCACCAAAAGCCCCGTTCGGCTGCTCATTCCAGTTGTTGGTAGAAACAGTTACGAGCTTGTTATCATCTGTCGGGTCGATAACGATATCGCCGATAGAAACGTTCATAGGTGAGATATCTTCAACCGAACCGTCGGTATTGTATCTCCAGAGTGCGCCTGCACCTGCGTTCCAAGGTCCTTCTTTTGTAGCATAACCAACATAAAGATTGCCCTTTGAGTCAAGCTTCATTCTCTGAGGCATAAGCTTTGTGTTGCCGTCCTTGATGGGTTTCCAGCTTGCACCGCCGTCCTCTGAAACGAAGATATTATCATCACCGTTTCTGGAAACGGACGCATATATCTTCTGTGAAGCACCGTCTTTGTCCGATGAAGGGTCAAAAACGATACTGTTTATGCCGTTGCCGTTAGCTGTCGAAGTCACAGGGAAGCCCGAAACCTGTTCCCAGGTGCTGCCGCCGTCTGTGCTTTTGAGCATTCCGCCGGTTCTTCCGCCCGCAAAAATAATGCTGCCGTTGTTCGGGTCAACTGCTATTCTTTCACCGTTGCCTCTGCCCATTCCGTTGCCGTGGACTTTTATTTTATCGGTAACATCAACAACATCAAAGGTCTCGCCGTAATTGTCGGAAACAAGTACAGTCGTCTTTCCTCCGCTGAAATACTCTGTTCCCGCAAGAAGATAGATCTTTGAAGCATCGTTAGGGTCAACCGCAAGTCCGTCAATTCCGAGCAAGCCCTTGTCCTCATCGGTTACCCAGTAGCTGAGTGACTTCCATTGCTGTGCAGCCTCGTCCCAGCGGTAAGCGCCGCCAACGTCTGTACGGGCATAGTAAACATTTTCTTCGCAAGTGCTGAAAACGCCCGTAACAAATCCGCCGCCGCCGATCTCGACCTGTCCGTAGCTCCAGTCGGTGTTAATGACTGCCTGCGCAGAATCGTTATCCGCTGCATTCGCAGCCGAAGATGTTGTCTCGGCATTGTCGGTCGTATTCTTGTCCGAGCAGCCTGTCAGAACGCCGAACATCATACACAAGCAGACAGCCGTCGCTCCGATCTTCTTTATCGTGCTGTGATTTTTCATTTTATCGATCCTTTCATTCAGAGAAATCGTTTTCAATTTATAGTAATTATACAGCACTTAAATAAAAAAGTCAATATATCTTTTGCAAATTTACCAATAATTAAAATAAAATTGTGACTCCGAATCATTCCGAAAAAGCGAAGGTTCAAACCATACCGCTTTGTATAGATCGGTTCGGAGTCGGATATGTATCATCTCTTCGCAAGTATCTCCTGCGTCACCCCTATGTCACTTTCAAGACAGTATTTGACCTTTACAGTCAGTTTTTCATTGCTTTCGGAATACTCAATGTCCCTGCTGATGACGGTTATATTTTTATCCTCCAGAAAATTTTTCTCATAAAGTTCGATCTTGCTTTCAAGAAGTATCTTTGCCTGCTCGGGCGAATACTCTACCTCATCGACCGTGTATGGCTTTATTTCCGCCTCAACTACTCCGACAGGAAACTCCAGCCCGAAAAACTGCATATATTTTATTTCTTCGCTGTATTCATACTCAAACTTTTCTTTTTTGTTTAAATACAAAGGTATTCTTGACCCGAAAAGATAAAGGGACTTTTTCGTTTTCTCAGAACCGTAGTTTATAACGCTGTCTGAATATGACTGCTCAAACGTTACTTCACGGTCATATCTGCCGATTATCTCACCCATAGCGTGTACGAAATAATCATGGTCAAGCTTTCCGTCGATAGTTCCGCTGATGAGGATATCGCCTTTCCGTACGCCGTCATAAAGCATCGGAACGAGCATACCGAGATGAACATTCCGTATGTCAACTATCTGTGCATCACAGGCGGCTATGACATTGCACGGCGTTGAAATCGGTATCATATCGGGCTTTTCCGAAAGCTCACTTACATCAACAAGTATCCTGCACCCCGATGAGCGTATCCCTATCCAACTGAACGAGTCAAACGCTGTGATTATCCTCTGCTCCGAATCACGCAGATCAAGCGACGGGATAAAAGCACCTATCTTTATCCCATTATCGGCAAGAATACTTTTCACACGCTCGTCCGAAATACTTTCATTACCGTAGACCTCTATCCTTAGCACTGTATTTGACAGATAAAAAACAAGCATAAACGCCGCAAGCAAGCCTGCCGCCAGTCCAAGCCTTTTTCTATACTTCTGAACTGTAAAGGCGATCCCCTTTTTGTCGAGCTGCTCAAACTGCGCCTTGTTATCCTCGGCAAAGGCTTTAAGCTCGCCAAGGTCGTACCAACTTACCGTTCCCGTTACGAATTTTCCGCTCTCGATGCGCACATCTCTCACCGCAAATCCCGTCGCACGTAGCTTGTTTACAATGTCGCCGCAGTCACCCGCAAAAAGTCTGAAATACACATTTCCAAGCAGTTTCTCTCTCATAAAACAATGCGCCGAAAAAGCGCAGTCCTCCCCTCTTATTCAAATTCGATCGAAGAAATTTTTCCGTCAATGACCACTCCTGCGGTGTTGAAATCCGATATCCGCAGTTCCTCGCCCCATACCTGAAGCGTTACGGTCGCAGTCTTCAGCCGAACATAAACATCGTTGAGCTCAATTATCCGCTTGCAGTTCTCAATTTCAAGATGCGTATTATCGGTCAGATTTATATATGTATTGAGATAAAGCTGCTTTCTGACGAACTTTGCAGTAAGCGAGCTGTACATTTTTTTCGCCTTTACAAGCATTGTACATTCCTCCGAATCACTTGTCTTTATAAATTATATTAACCAAAAAACGCACATATACTTTTTAACGGGACAGTTTTATAAAACCGACGAAAGGACTTGTGAAGATGAAAAAAATTTCGGGATATATAATTGCCGCTGCCGTGATAGCATATTCAGCAGCTCTGCTGTATTTCAATAAGGCAGTTTCGGAGAGCGTTATATCATCTATAAAGGTGTGCGTAAATGTTATCATTCCATCGCTTTTTCCGTTTATGACAGCCTCGGGAATAATTATCTCATCGGGACTTTACTATAAACTTAGCATACCGTTTTCGCCGTTATCACGTCATGTCTTCCATCTAAGAGCAGACCTTTTTTCAATATTTCTCATAAGCTCCGTCGGAGGATATCCGATTGGGGCAAAGCTCCTGACAAATCTTTATGAAAGCGGAAATATCGATAAGGAAACTACCGAAAAAATGCTCGGCTTTTGCTATATGGGCGGACCTGCTTTTTTTATCGGCGCAGCAGGAATGAAGATATATCAAAGCACGGCTGTCGGAATGATAATTTTTGCAAGTATATTTACAGCGAATATGATCGCAATGCTCTTGTTCGGTCTGCGGTCTCCTCTCCCACGCAAAAATACTCTCGGACGGCGTCTTAATTTTACTCTTGACGGCTTTTTGTCATCGATAAACTCGGGCGGTATAGGCATAGCAAAGATATGTGCGGCTATAATCTTTTTCGCTTCGCTGCTTGCCGTGCTTGAAGCCTCGGGGATAATTGCTCTGCTCTCACAGATCATCTCCTCGTTAACAAATTTTTCGCCGGAAGTTTGCCGGACATTTCTTCGTTCAATGCTTGAAATAAGCAATATCTCCGCCGTTCCGCCTGATATTTCGTTCCTGCCCATTGTCACAGCTTTGCTTTCTTTTGGCGGATTTTGTGTGATCCTTCAGGTCGAGGGCATTATCGGCGGGCAATTGTCTACTCATAATTTCTTATTAAGTCGCATTATCACAATGATTTTATCATATTTTTGCTGTAAAATATTAATATTAACATTTAATATATCAAATTATATACAAGTATCTGCTTTGAACGGTGAAACAATTCAGCAACATTCACCAATTCCGAGCTTATTTTTGTTAATTATGACAATTTTATTATTATCAAAAAATTTTATAGAAAAAAATAAAAAAATATGATATAATAAAAATTAATTGAAATGCATTCAGAACTCTCGAAAGGAAATGATTCTCAATGGCAAAAAAGAAATACTTCGGTAGCAATATTCCCCCACGCTGCGAATATTGTACATACGGCACAAGAGCAAAGGACGGCGGAAAAGTTCTCTGCGAAAAGCGCGGTCTTGTTGACGGATCATCGTCATGCGCAAAGTATCAATATTCTCCTCTTAAGAGAATCCCTGTAAAGCAGCTTAATATTCCCGGCAACTTTGACGAAGATTGATCTATCCATATTTATAAAAGCCGACAGATTCAGCTCTGTCGGCTTTTTATATTGCATATACTCTCTGCGATATCTTTGAAAATACCGCCGCAGCTTATGTTTCCCGAAACTCCCCCCTCAACAAGTATCGTCACAGCATATTTCGGCGACTCGGACGGAAAATATCCCGTGAACCAGCAGTTCATTATCTCTTTTCCGTCAGCAGTGTATCTTCCCGTCTGTGCAGTCGATGTTTTTCCCGAGCAGGACACTGTATCCGAACGTGAATATGAATTTGGGGCATCGACGACGCCTTTCATATACCTTTTCAGCTTTTGCGCCGTAAGGCAGGACATCACACGCTCGCTTTTTGATGAGTCAACAGTTGTTACGATGCCGTTTTCGTCACGCAGTCCGCAGATGAGCCTTGCCTGCGGCATAATTCCGTTATTCGCTATTGCACAAGTCAGCCTGCAGATCTGTATCGGTGTCGCTGTAAGCTTCCCCTGACCGAATGAGAAATTTCCCTTTTCCGCTTTAACAGAAAGCTCACGCTCCGATGGAAGATACCCGCTTTGAGAATATATTCCGTCAGCAAGTTTAATTTCTTCGCCAAATCCAAGCTTCTCCGCTGTATCGTGAAGAATTTTCGGCGACAGCGTTTCACTCAATGCAATAAAATATGGATTGCAGGAGCTTATCATAGCTTCTTCCATCGATATTTCACCGTGTCCGCCCCATTTATGGCAGTTGAAAACCTGACCGTCAATATCTATCGAACCATCGCAGGTATAGGAAAAATCCTCGCTTATCCCCGATTCAAGCGCAGCCGAAGCCGTCACAAGCTTGAAGATCGAACCAACGCTGTATGCGGAAAACGCCCTATTTATGAAAGGTGAATCCTCATTTTCAAGGCTTGCGGCAAGATCCTGCGGGTCAAATTCGGGAAAGCTTGCGCAGGCGAGTATATCTCCGCTTTTTACGTCCATAACCACCGCTGCGCCCTTTTTATATCCCGATCTTCGGAAGGAATTTTCGGTTATTGTCTGAATATCAGCGTCGAGAGCCGTTATAACACCGCTCTCCATTTCCTTCGGGATAGTTTTTTCGGATATCATTCCCTCAAGAACAGAACCCATTGCGTCAACGCTGAATACAGCTCGGTTTTCCGTGTAGTTTTCCCGAAGAAATCCGTCATAAGCAAGCTCAATGCCGCAAACTCCCCTGCCGTCCGATGTATAGCCTACCAAATGACGTGCAGGCTGGGAGCTTTCCGTTCGGATATATCTGCGAAAAACGATAATATTCCGAATATTTTCCGAAGTGACCTTGCAGAAAAACGGAAGATTTCCCGACATTCCATTATGAAATGCACTCTGGTCGCAGGCGTACTTCGCCGCATTGAGAGAATTTGCATTGTGCGGGTCAAGCACGGCTATATATTCAACGCTTCGGTTGTTCAGCCTTTTACCGTTTCTGTCATATATCGAAGCATATTCACATTCGTCGGAAAGAACATATCGCCCTCTGGCCGATGCTGCTTCAAGAACCTTGGTATCATTATTTATGACAGCGATCCTTGCAATAAGGATAAGAGCTGTAAATAAAGCGGCTATGTTCACCGCTGTAAGCTTTCTTAGCATAAAAATACCTCCCTTGACTTTATTTTTGCCAAGGGAGGTGATTTTTTATTCAATTTCGTTTTTCTTTTTTGCGGAGGTAAGTGTGTTTTTCATAAGCATTGCAATAGTCATAGGACCAACGCCGCCGGGAACAGGAGTTATGTAGCCTGCCTTATCGAAGCAGCCGTTATAATCAACATCTCCGCAGAGCTTGCCGTTATCAAGTCGGTTCATGCCAACGTCGATAACAACTGCGCCCTCTTTTATCATATCAGCGGTAACAAAGTTTGCCTTTCCGACAGCCGCAACGAGGATATCGGCTGTTCTGCATATCTCAGCAAGGTTCTTTGTGTGCGAGTGACAGATTGTTACCGTTCCGTTTTTCTTCAGAAGGAGCATTGACATAGGCTTGCCGACAATATTGCTTCTGCCGATAACAACGCAGTTCTTTCCGTCAACGGATATGCCGCTATGGTCGAGCATTTCGATAACGCCGGCAGGTGTACACGGCAGGAACTTATAGTCGCCGATCATAATGTGTCCGACATTCTCGGGGTGGAAAGCATCAACGTCCTTTTCGGGAACAATGGTGTTTATTACAGCCGTTTCGTCAATATGCTTCGGAAGAGGAAGCTGAACAAGAATTCCGTTTACCCTTTCATCGGCGTTGAGCTTCTTTACAAGCTCGATAAGCTCGCCCTGAGTTGTTTCCTCGGGAAGAGCATACTCGAATGATTCAAAGCCTACGACTTCACAGGCTTTCTTCTTATTATTGACATAAACTCTCGAAGCAGGATTGTTTCCAACGATAACAACAGCCAGTCCAACACTGATACCCTTTTCTTTGAGCTGTTCGGTCTCAACCCTGACCTGTTCCTTTACTGCTGCTGAAATTGCCTTTCCGTCAATTATCTTTGCCATTTTCATTATCCTCCGTTTCATCATCGGTCAGTCTGTCCTTCGGGTCAAGCTTTTCCTCGGACGCTTCTTTTCCGTGCTTCTTTTCGGCACGTTTTTTATCATATTCAGCATTTCTGCGTTCAGCTTCGGCAAGGATAGCCTTTGACTCCTCTGTATCCTTATACAGTGTGCAGCCGCCGTCCTGCTTGATCTTTGAACGAACTGCAATAAGCACAATGAGCGCAGCGATCACGCTTAAAGCCGCAACCAACTGGGAAATTCTCAGATGTCCGACCATAAGGCTGTCTGTGCGCAGTCCCTCGATGAAAAATCTTCCGAGACCATACCAGAAAACATACATTGCGAAAATTTCGCCGTCAAATTTTCTGTGCTTGTAATAGAAATGAAGTATCAGAAAGCCGATCAGACACCACAATGATTCATATAAAAAGCATGGGTGAACAGGCATAGTCGGGTCTACCGTAACGCCCGTTGAGCTTAAAATGCTGTCCGCATTGGCTTTGAGTGCCGCCGCAATTCTCGGGCTTGTCATTCCCCACGGAAGAGTTGTATTGCTTCCGAAACATTCGTGATTGAAGAAATTTCCCCAGCGTCCGAATGTCTGACCGATAAGGAATCCCATTCCTGCAAGATCAAGCAGCGGAAGAAGCTTTACCTTCTTTATCTTTGCCATTATAAGTCCGACAGCAAGCGCACCGATAAGTCCGCCGTAAATGGCAAGTCCGCCGTCCCTTACCGACAAAATAGCCTTGATGTCGCCCTTGTAATCGTCCCACATCATAAAAACATAGTAAAGGCGAGCGCCGATTATTGCGCCGATAAATCCGCCGAAAACTGCGTCCGTTGCCTTGTCGGAATCAATGCCTGCATCCTTCATTTTTCTGAAACAATAGATAACTGCAAGCAGAAGTCCCAGCCCGATCATTATTCCGTACCATTTTACCTCAATGCCGAAAACCGTGAATGCGGTGCTGTATACAGGAATATCAATGCCGAGCTTGGGAAATGAAAGAGTATTCCACTCTGCGTTAGTCATTACTTATCCTCCCTGCCGTTTACGGGGTCAATTATCGACAGAGTAACATTTTCCGTGTTCAACTGAGTCATAAGGCGTTTTGTAACATCTTCAAATGTGCAGTTTGCAACTGTTTCGATCCTGTCGAATGCGGAAAGCCCCTCCATACCATTGTTGAGCATTATCGTTGCAAGATTTTCTGCATTTCCAAGTCCATTGATAAGCGAACCGTAATATGCTTTTTTGATAGTGTCAAAACGTTTTTTGTCAAGTCCCTCACGCTTGCAACGCTCAACCTCCTCAACGATCTTATCACGAACAAGGCGTGGGTCACGGGCTTCACCGCCGAATATCGAGCAAAAATATCCATCACCGCTGAATACTTCACTGTAAAATGTTGAGTTGATTATGCCTTCATCATAAAGCTTTTTATAAAATTCCGAGCTTTCATTTGCAATAAGCGAGAGAACGAAGTTGGTCTCTATCTCAGCCTTAAGAGCAGCAAGACCACTTTCGGGCTTTGCTTTGAAACCGATATTGAACATAGGCATTGCAATTTCAAGCTTCTGAACAACTTCCTTTTCGCATACGCTGTCGGGTTCGTCCTCAAATGCAGTTTCAAGCTCGATATTTTCATTCTGCTTAAGGCACTTGTCGCAAACTTCAAGAACCTTGTCAACGTCAACATTTCCCGCTATCGAAAGCACCATATTGTTGAGGTTGTAGAAAGTATAGTAGCACTTGTAAAGCAGGTCTGCATTTATCTGTGCGATACTCTCCACCGTTCCTGCAATGTCGATCTTTACGGGATGATTATGATACATTCCCTGAAGCATATTGAAGAAAACTCTCCAGCCTGCATTATCGTCATACATTCTTATTTCCTGACCGATGATGCCCTGCTCCTTGCGGACGGTCTCCTCCGTGAAATAAGGCAACTGTACAAAGTCGAGAAGTATTTTGAGCGATTCATAAACATTGCTTGTAGCTGTAAACAGATAGCAGGTTCTGTCGAACGAGGTATAAGCATTCGCAGCAGCACCCGTTTTAGCATAAAGGCTGAAAACATCGCAGTCCTCATTTTCAAAAAGCTTGTGTTCAAGATAATGAGCAATACCGTTCGGAACGGTTATGAAATCAGGATCGTTCTTTGTCTTGAATTTCGTGTTGATAGAGCCGTACTTTGTTCCGAAAAGAGCATGTGTCGTGCTGAAATTTTCCATTTTCCAAACATAGATATCAAGTCCTGTCGGGTGCTTGATAAGAGTATATTCCTCACCTGTGCGGGCGTTTTTGATGACTTCCTTATTCATTTTCAGCACTCTCCTTTCCCTTGAGGACATAAACTGTGTCAAGTCTAAACGACTTCGCAGTTTCAACGATATCCTCTTTCGTTACCTTTTCAAGAAGTTCTATTTCATCTTCGGGGGAACGCTCCGTGCCGAGGAAGATCTGAGACATATACCAGCTTACAAGTGTTGTTGCACTGTCATTTACGCCTCGTAAGCCGTTGATAACAGCAAGACGTGCTTCGTTTATCTCCTTTTCGTCGAACTCACCCTTCTGCATAAGCTCGAACTGACGGATAATTTCAGCCTTGGCTTTTTCAATATTTGCTTTTTCAACACCGCTGTCAACGGTCATAACGCCTTTCATATCGTTATAATTCGACGAGCAGTAATAGCAAAGGCTCATTTTTTCACGAACGTTAAGGAAAAGCTTCGAGAACGGCGTTGCACCAAAAATAGCATTCATAAGGATCAAAGCGCAGCGGTTTGTACAATTCGATTTAAATGCAAGAACCATTTTGCACTGAGCAACATCCAGTTCATCTGTGAACTCCTCGGGAGATGTCTTAACAGCGGAATATTTGGTTTTGACATCGCCTTTATATTCACGGTCAAGCTTTGCAAAGCTTTCCCATATAGAATTCTTTATGCCGTTCGGTTCATCTGCACCGACAAAGAAAACTTCGATCTGTGCGGTTTTGAGAAGCTTTTTATACTGCTCATAAGCAGTGGCAGCCGTGATCTTTTCTGCGCTTTCACGCTCGCCCTTTACCGATACTGCGGCAGGTTCGCATCTGTAAATGATCTTTCCCGCACGCTGGAGAGCATAAGAACGCTTTTCGTTGATGACCGCATCGATATCATCAAGAAGCTCCTGCTTTTTAAGAGCAAAATCGGGAGCATAAAATCCGTTCTCATCAAGATTAGGTTCAAGAATACAGCCGAGAGTAACTCTTGCAAGCTCTTCCGTGATGTTTTCCTTGTCAAAGGTATAACGATCATTTATGCATGAACTGCTTATCGCAACGGACTGATTATCACCTATACGGGAGACATAGCCTTTGAGTCCTGCACCGTATAGTTCTTCAAGTTTCTGACTGATTGCAACAAGCGATGGATATTCTCTGCTGCTATCGGTAAGAATGTATGATGCAGAGGCATTGAGTGAAGCTGTATCTTCGGAGAGCGGAGATATAAGGTTCACAACGATACTATTTGTTTTAAGGCTTGGGTTGCGGATAGAATTAAAATGTATCCCGTCCGCTATTTTTTCACGTTTATAGCTGATCTTCAAACATATCACTCCAATTATAATTAAATTAAAAAGGAAGGTTTTACGAACTTTTTTCGCAGCCCGTCCCTTTTCCTTAAAATTAAACATTGATTTAATTATAACACATTTTTTTATAAAATACCATAGTTTAAATAAAAATTTCCGACTTGACAAAAAATTTTTTTAATATTAAAATAAAATAAACAGTTATTATAAGGAAGTGAATCCGTTAGTTATGATAAATCCTGATGAATGTCCATATTTTCTCAACGATTTTTTCACCTATCAGCGTGTCGTACTGCTCAAATCGGAAAAAACGATCGAAGCATACTTCATTGATCTTCGGGTCTTTCTGCGGTATTTAAAAGTAAAAAAAGGCGTCGTCCCGAAAGATACGCCTTTTAAAAATATAGATATTTCCGATATACCGATAGAATATATAAGATCGCTGACAAAGCTCGATATCCTCCAATATCTTAACTATGTCGCTTCCGAACGTGATAATTCCGCAAAAACACGGCACAGAAAGCTTGCCTCGATACGTTTGTTTTTCAGGTGTATGTACCGTGATCTCGGACTTCTTGACACCGATCCCGCAAAGGACGTTGATTATCCAAAAATGCCCGATCATCTGCCCAAATTTCTCACACTTGATGAAAGCATAAATCTTCTTGAAAATATGAACACCGAAGACCCGTTCTATCTGCGTGATTACTGCATTGTGACACTTTTCATCAACTGCGGGATGCGTCTGAGCGAGCTTGTCGGACTGAATTTGCAGGACGTAAACCTCGACGAACGTTCAATGCGCCTGCTCGGAAAGGGCAACAAAGAGCGCATAATCCATATCAACGATGCCTGCGCAGACGCAATATTGACCTATCTTCCCACAAGAAAGCTCTCTGATAAAGAACCCAATGCGCTTTTTCTGAGCAAACAGGGTTCAAGAATAAGCAACAGACGTGTCGAACAGATCGTTGACAATGCCCTGCGTGACAGCAACCTCGACAACCGTGGCTTTTCCACTCATAAGCTTCGCCACACTGCCGCAACACTGATGTATCAGCATGGAAATGTCGACCCACTTATGCTTAAAGAAATACTCGGTCACAAAAGCATTTCAACGACCGAGATATATACACACATTTCAAATGAGGGACTGAAACAGGCAATGGACGCCTCTCCCCTTGCGAATATCAAGAACAAAAACAAACCGCCCAAGGAATAAATTTTCCTCGGGCGGTCATTTTTAGCTGTCGCTGTCGTCTTTCTTTATCCGAAAGATTATCCGAAAAATATTTGCGAGCATTTTAGGGCTTTTGATAACTACGACTTTCATAATATCTCCTCCAAACTTTAGTTTGGTATATACTATGCCGCAGTCGGAAAAGTGGTTACAAAATTTCCTTTTTTGAGTAGATTATGAGGACTTTTCCCTTTAAAAGTTCAATTTCTGCGTATTCTTTTACAAATTCATTGCTCACGCCGAGCGGAAAGCTTCGCACTATGACCGAATCCTGCAATTCGTATTTCGTTCCGCTTATAGAAACCACTGATTCATCTGTAAGCGACATAACTGAAAAATAACAGCTTTTGTCAGCCTTATATCTGCATTTTCCCTTGCCTTGAATATAAACAGCGTTGCTTTCATCGAAAATTGCACCATAAGCACCGTGTTCATAGATATATTCCAGCGTTTGCAGAGCCGCTATCGTATGGTCAAATCTGCCGCCCGTTGCTCCGAGAATGAAAATTTTATCAAATCCGAGCGAAAGAGCTTTTTTTACCGCAATCATAAGGTCGGTATCGTCTTTTTCAGGCTTAAACCAAACTATCTCGCAATTGTATTCGGTCGGAACTTCGCAGCTGTCAAAATCGCCCATAATAATATCGGGTTCAACGCCGAAGCCTTTCAGATGAGAGATACCGCTGTCAGCCGCAATGATGAAAGCATCATTTGGTATCTTTATGAAACTGTAATTTTCAATTTTTGCTCCGCCGAAAATATAGCATTCGCTCATTTTCCGATTTCCCATTCCTTTATCTGCTTTGCTTCTTCATACATGGCAACATAGCTTTCATGGCGTGACGACGGTATGGCTCCGCTTTTCACGGCCTCGATCACAGCACAACCTTTTTCCTTTGTGTGTGAACAATCGGGAAAGCGGCACTTGCCAAAGTATTCTCCGAACTCATTAAAGCAGCCTGCAAGCTTATCCTTTAGGATAATGTCGTATTTATTTGTTTCAAATGTAGAAAATCCCGGTGTGTCAGCAACGAGTGCGCCGTTTTTCATCTCAAACATTTCAACGTGGCGTGTTGTATGTCTGCCTCTGCCGAGCTTCCGGCTTATTTCGCCCGTTGCACGAACATTATCTGTGTCAAGGTGATTGAGAAGCGTTGATTTTCCAACGCCTGTATTTCCTGTAAAGGCGCAAAGCTTTCCGGCTATCTTATCATAAAGTGCTTTGAAGCTGCTTTCGTCGGAATAATCTATTACGAAAACCTCTGCACCAGAATCCTTATATATTTCCATTATCGAATCATCAGCCTTTATATCCGATTTTGTAACGGCAATGAGCGGCTTTATCCCCTTGAAAACACATATTGCAATAAATTTATCAAGGAGCAGAAAATTCGGCGATGGCTCACAGGTCGAGACCACAAATATCATATAATCGAGATTTGCAAGCGGCGGTCGTATAAGCTCGTTTTTTCTCGGCATTATCTCCGAGATGACTCCGTCCGATACAATGACCTCATCACCGACACAGGGAGAGACATTCTGCTTACGGAATATTCCTCTTGCCTTGCATTCTATAACGCCCAAAGGGGACTTTACAGAATAAAGTCCCCCGATAGATTTTATTATCAATCCTTTTGTTGATTCCATAGTATTAATATCCGTTCAGAAGCTCGTTCCAGAAATCTTCATCGTTAAGGTCAACATAATCACTGTTGTCATCCGTATCATCAGTGTAAGCAGGCTCCGTTTCAGTATGCACCTCGGCAAACAGATTGCGGAGTATTTCCTTTTCAAAGTTGGTCTCGGTAACAGTATTTTCGTCAAAGTTGATCTCATATTCGCCTATTGTGGCATTCTCATTGGTCTCATTGTTTATCGCTTCAAGGATAATGGTCTCAAGACCGCTGCCCTTTACAGTGATGGAAACAGTTTTTGCATAAGCGATATTATCAATCTGCTCAGTTCCAATTATCTTTCCGTTGTAGTAGCAGTTGAAAGTTACCGAACCGCTGTCGATCTTGCTCGGGATCTTGAAGGTTATTACAGCTTCTTCTTCCGGAACAACGCCTGTGCTTACTGTAAGAATGATCGTTGATTTTATCGGAACAACATTTGATGTTCCATCCTCGTTTACAGCAGGTATGGACTGCTCGATGACTGTATTTTCAGGCTCTGCGGAATCTGCTGTCATTACCTGAACGGTGAATTTATCCTTGAGAAGCTCCTTGGCTTTTTCAAGCTCCTGCCCCACAACATCGGGAACGATAACGTCCTGTTCCTCGGGTCCTCGGCTTACATAAAGATAAACAGTAGAGCCATATTCAGCCGTTTCGTTTCTTGCAGGGTCGGTCATTATAACATCGCCCTTATCGACCTCATCATCGCATACGCTCATAATAATAACATTAAAGCCGCTGTTGTTTGCAAGCATACTTTGCGCAGTATCCGAATCAACACCATAAACATTCGGTATTGTGACCATTCTCGGTCCCTTGCTGACAACGACCTTTACTTCGACCTGACCGACAAGATAATCACGTCCCTCGGCAGGAGTCTGTGAAATGATCGCACCCTCGGGATATTCCGAAGAATATTCCTGCGATTCAACGGTGATCTCCTTGAAGCTGTTCGCAAAATAGGTCTTGACCTCCTGGAAACTGTATCCGACAAGCTTAGGCATCTTACCGACTTCCGTATCACCATTGCCTGATATCTTTTTCATTATCGTGAGCGCAGAAAAAGCAACAACGATTATAAGGATACCTGCGGCGATCGCCGTAAGGATAACAACGAGATAAGAGGATTTTGATACCTTTTCATCGTCCTCATAATCATCGTAATCATCATAGTCCTCGTCATATTCTTCCTTTTTGGATTTGGTTTTGACCTTTGTCTTGGATCTCACAGCAGCATGCTCACCCGCCTTGTCATGTGCAGACTTTACAGCCTTTTCGTTTCCTGCCGATTCATATGCAGCGGCAGCTCTCGATACTGCATTTACATTATAATACTGGGTCTTTTCGGAAAGATATTTGTATTCAAAAACAATGCTCGGATTTTTTTTGAATTCTTCGATATCCTTTATCATCTCGGAAGCGGACTGATAGCGCTTTGAAGGTTCTTTCTGCATCGCACGGACAACGATCTCCTCAAGTCCCTCGGGGATAGAATCATTGATCTCACGGGGCATCTTGGGTTCATTCTGCATATGCATAAGCGCAACTGTCACAGGATTATCGGCATCAAAGGGCTTTACTCCCGTAAGCATCTCATACATCATTACACCAACAGAGTAGATATCGCTCTTTTCATCAGTGATATCTCCCCTTGCCTGCTCGGGACTGATATAATGAACAGAGCCGATCGCCTTGTCGGAAATGGTCTTTCCTTCTTCACGGGCAAAGCGTGCAATGCCAAAGTCCATGACCTTTATCTGTCCGTCGGGGAAAAGCATAATATTCTGCGGCTTGATGTCACGGTGAACTATTCCTCTGTCGTGAGCATGCTGAAGTGCTTTAAGTATCTGAATGATGAAATGAACGGTGTCCTTCCATTTTAGCACACCCTGCTGCTCCATAAATTCTTTGAGCGTGATGCCGTCAATATACTCCATAACGATAAACTGAAGCTTATCCGAAAAGCCAACATCGAACACCTTTACAATATTAGGGTGCGACAAAACAGCGATCGCCTTGGATTCATTGCGAAAACGCCGCACAAAATCCTCATTGTCCGCAAATTCGTTTTTGAGGATCTTTACCGCAACAACCCTGTTTTCGAGAAGATCATTGGCTTTGTAAACATCAGCCATACCGCCTACACCGATGAGTTCAGTGATCTCATAGCGGCCATCGATCTTCTTGCCTATGTTTTTATCCATTAACTTCACTCCTGTAAAAAATTCGTCCTTAATTCAATGAAAGACGATTTTCCGATAATTAAATAGGAAAACCATTATTTATTTTATGACGGCAACGGATATATTATCATTGCCGCCGTTTTCAAGCGCAATTTTTATTAGTTTTGACGGGATATCCTCGGGCGAAGCCGAAGAAACTATCTTAAGCATATCGTCCTCGCTGCAATTATTTGTCAGCCCGTCCGAACACAGAAGAATAGCCGTGTCCTCATCTGCATCAAGCACAAAATAATCGGGTGAGATCATATCCTTGACGCCGACAGCCTTGGTTATGTAGTTCTTCTGAGGGTGATTTTTCATTTCTTCATAAGATATCTCGCCCTTTTCATACATATGCATAACGACAGTATGATCCTTTGTGATAAGGCTGATATCTTCACCAATGCGATAAGCACGGGAATCGCCGACATTCACAATATGAACCTTGCCGCCGACTTTAAGCGCAATAACGCAGGTAGTTCCCATTCCCGACATATTTTCGTCCGACCACGCAACATCGTATACAACAGCGTTTGCAGTCGTCACAGCCGAAATGAGCAGATTTTTTACGGAATTGTCATCATAATCACGGCGGAATACCTTTGTGATGCGGTCGTAAATGACCTGAATTGCACGTTCGCTCGCTTCACTTCCAGCATTTTCTCCGCCCATACCGTCACAGATCACGGCAAATACCGCATCATCTGCAAGAACTCCTGTACGGACTCTGTCCTGATTTTCTTTTCGTGTCAAGCCAATATTTGTATCGGAAAAAGCATACATCGCAGTATTCACCATCCTTTCACGGTATATCAGATCTCGTATTCACGCCTGAGCTGTCCGCAGGCGGCATTTATGTCAGCGCCGAGAGTGCGCCTTGTCGTTGCATTGAGACCGCCCTTTATGAGCATTTCCTCAAATTTTTCAAGCGATTTTCTGTCTGCCTTGAAATCACGTTCCTTTATCTCATTTACAGGGATAAGATTAACGTGGCAGTTCATATTTTTTAGCAGCTTTATAAGCCCTGCCGCATCTTCGGGCGAATCGTTCACCCCATGGATAACGGAATATTCAAAGCTTATCCTTCTGCCCGTTTTATCAATGTAATCACGGCAAGCCTGCAAAAGTTCACTGATGCAGAAACGGTTGTTTACCGGCATTATCTCGCTGCGCTTTTTATCCGTTACTGCGTGGAGCGAAATAGAAAGCGTCAGTCCGAATTTATATTCCGCAAGGTCATATATCCTGTTCACAAGTCCGCAGGTCGAGAGCGAAACGTGACGCAGGCTCATATTCTTGCCTGTTTCATACGAAAGAAGCTGCAAAAACTTTACAACATTGTCGAAATTATCAAGCGGCTCACCAATGCCCATAAGCACAAGGCTGTCAACGTGCTTGCCGCTTTCCTTTTCGGCTGTGTAGATCTGTAAAAGCATTTCCGACGGAAGCAGGTTACGTTTGAAGCCTGCAATGGTCGAGGCGCAGAAACGGCAGCCCATTTTGCAGCCGACCTGCGTCGAAATGCAAAGGCTGTTTCCATGCTTGTACTCCATCATAACACATTCAACATGATTGCCGTCCGAAAGCTCATATAGATATTTTACAGTATTATCTATGTGAGATTCAAGCTTTTTTACTATATTTATACTATTTATATAAAATTCTTCATCAAGTTTTGTGCGCAATGACAATGAAATATTACTCATCTTGTCAAATTCCGACACTCTTTGTACATGAAGCCACTCATATATCTGCTTTGCACGGAATTTTTTCTCACCAATATCAGCAAGCGCAGCTTCAAGCTCCCCGAGCGAGTAAGAAAGTATATCTTTTTTCAAAAATGTCACCTCATAGGTAAATATTTCAGTTTATCCTGCGTATTTTGCTTATGAAAAAGCCCTCGCAATCAAAGCTTTCGGCAATTATCGAAGCTTTGTATCCTCCAAACGGAACACCTATCTCCGAAAGGAACGGAACTCCCGCAAAATCTTTGTTTTCCTCCAAAAATTTATCGATCACAAGCTCATTCTCTTCTTTCAGAACCGTGCAGGTCGAGTAAACAAGCTCACCACCGACTTTGAGATATTTAGCAGCCATACATAGGATATCATATTGTATCTTCGGCAGACCGTCAAATTTCTTTGTGTCCGAATACTTTATCTCAGGCTTTGAACGAATAACTCCCGTTCCGGAACAAGGAACATCGCATAGTATCTTATCAAATTTCGGAAAACCTTCGTTATATACCTTAGCATCATTCTGTAAAGCATTTATACTTTTCAGTCCAAGACGTTCAGCTCCGCTTTTTATGAGCTTTATCCTTTTATCGTGAAGCTCACAGGCGTAAAGCTCACATTCATCGCCGGTCATCTCTGTAACGGTGAATGCCTTTCCACCAGGAGCGGAACAAATATCAAGTATTTTTTCCCCTTTTTGAGGGTCAAGTGCCGCACAGCAAAGCTGTGATGAAAGATCCTGAACGTGATAAAAGCCTTTGCGGAATAGCTCGTTATTCTCAACTGAACCGAAAGGCTCTGCTTCAAGACAGTTATCAAGAAGCTCACATCTTTTTACAGCGATACCGCTTTTCTCAAACTCAGCAGCAAGCAAATCGCAATCGATCTTAGTGTTATTTACCCGAAGATAAAGCCTGTGCGGTTCAAGTGACCGCTTCAAGAATTCCGAAGCCTTATCTTCACCGTACTGATCTATAAGCTTCTTCGCCAGATCGGCCGAGCAGGAATATTCAACGCAGAATTTCTGTATTCTATCCTTTGGTAATGCAAATTTTTTATCATCTCTTATAAAGCTGCGAAGCACAGCATTCACAAATGGCGCTGCACTCTTTTTTCCAAGCTGCTTTACAAGCTCGACCGACTCGTTCACTGCGGCATTGTCGGGAACGGAATCCATATATAAAAGCTGGTAAATTCCCATACGAAGCGTTTCAAGAATGACAGCATCAAGCTTTTGTATCGGCTTAGAGCTGTAAAGTGAAATTATATAGTCAAGCGTTGCTTTACGTTCGATAACACCATAGAAAAGACGTGAAATAAAAGCTTTGTCCCTTGCTGAAACATCGGGACTCTGCAAAACTCCGTCGAGCGCAAGGTTTGAATATGCACTTTTTTCAAGCTTTTCAAGCAGTTCGCAAACGAGCATTCTTGCAGACTTCATATCAGCTTTTTCTCCTTTATAGATCTCAGCGTCTTCTGTTGTTTGAAATAAGCACTAAACGCAGCAGTGTAGTCAATGCCGAGAAAAGGGCAGCAACATAAGTCATTGCAGCAGCCGTAAGGACTTTCTTAGCCATTTTGTTCTCGTCATTTTCGAGTATATAGCTTTCTTCAAGTATGCGCAAAGCCCTTCCGCTCGCATTGAATTCAACAGGAAGCGTTACAAGCTGAAAAAGTACAACAGCAACATAAACGATTATGCCAACATCGATCAGGAAGCCAAGTGAACGGCTGAAAATAAGTCCGATCAGTACAAGAGGGACTGCCGCCTGCGAACCTATCTGCGCCGCAGGAAGTATCGCATTGCGTATTTTAATCGGAACATATCCGACCGAATGCTGTATTGCGTGACCCGTTTCGTGAGCCGCAACGCCGACAGCCGCAACCGATGTGCTGTTATAAACAGAATCGGAAAGCCGAACAACGTTTGTCCTCGGGTCATAATGATCGGTAAGCTCCCCGCTGATACGCTCAATGCGAACATCATACAGTCCGTTTTCATCGAGTATCTTTCGGGCAGCTTCAGCACCGGTAACACCACGTCTGTTGTAAACCTTGCTGAATTTGTTAAATGTCGATTTGACCATGCACTGTGCAATGAGCGCAAATATCAGTGCAGGAATTACCAGAATATAAGTTGGATCATAAAACATTGACCGTTTCTCCTTTCGGACACAAAACGATATGCGAATTTCAGGAAAGAACTTCTCCCTTTGCAACAGGCTTTCCGCGGAGATAATCAGCGGTTTTCATACGTTTGCCGCCCTCTGCCTGAATTTCAAGGAAAGTAACTGTATTTTTATCGCCGCAAACAACTGTAAAGTTCTTTTCGTTTACAACCGTTCCCGGTGCAGCGTCTGATTTTTCACCCGTCATCTCCGACTTGTATATCTTCAGAAACTTGCCGTTGTACATTGCTTTAGCGCACGGCGATGAAGAAAGACCGCATATCTGTCTGTGAATTTCGGCAGCGGAGCGTGTGAAATCAATAGGACACATATCCTTGGTTATCATTGCTGCATAATTTGAAAGTGAATCGTCCTGAGGTATAGGTGTAATGCTGCTATCCTTTACAGCTTTTACCGTATCAAGAAGAAGCTTTGCACCCATTTCGGAAAGCCTGTCATGAAGCTCGGAAGCTGTTTCGTTCACGCCTATCTCTGTTTTTGCGGAAAGAAGCATATCTCCCGTATCAAGACCCTCTGCCATAAGCATCGTTGTAACGCCTGTTTCCTTTTCTCCGTCAAGTACAACTCTCTGAATGGGAGCCGCTCCTCTGTATTTCGGAAGAAGCGAAGCATGAACGTTCACGCAAAAATGCTTCGGCAGGTCAAGTATCTCTTTCGGAAGGATCTTTCCGTAAGCAACAACTACAATAAGGTCGGGAGCGATATCCTTCAAGACCTTGAGAGACTGCTCGGCATCCTCACCTTTTTTCAAGCTCGTCGGCTGATAAACAGGAATACCGTATGACAAAGCAGTTTCCTTTACAGGCGGAGGAAGAAGCTTCATACCTCTGCCCTTAGGCTTATCAGGCTGTGTAAATACAGCCGAAACGGTTTCACCGCTTTCAACAAGCGCCTTAAGACAAGGAACAGCAAAATCGGGAGTTCCCATAAAAACTATATTCATTGAGCGTTCTCCTTTTGATTATGCGTCCTCAAGATCCTTAGGGTCAACGAATTCATCAACCTTTTCGGTGAAAAGATGTCCGTCAAGATGGTCAAGCTCGTGGCAGACAGCTCTTGCAAAAAATTCCTTTGCCTTGAACTCAATATCCTTGCCTGTACGGTCCTGTGCCTTTACAGTAACATACATAGGACGAACAACATATCCCCATTGATCGGGACAGGAAAGACAGCCTTCAATGCCTCTCTGCTTTCCAGCCTTCTTTATGATCTCGGGATTGATAAGCTCAACCAAGCCATCGCCGACATCAATAACGACCGCACGGCGGAGAATACCTACCTGCGGAGCAGCAAGTCCAACGCCTTTTGCCTTGTACATAGTTTCTGCCATATCGTCAAGTAAAATACCGAGCTTTTCATCAAATTTTTCAACAGGTCTGCACTTCTTATGAAGAACATCCTCCGACCTGTTGACAATATTTCTAAGTGCCATTTTTATATTCCTCCAATTTTAGGTATGTTGATACGATATATATTAAATGCTTATATCTCCGTTTATATCTATATATGCCCTGACATTTGCAAATTCACGAAGTTTTGAACAGCTTTTATATACATCTCCGATAAAGCTTCGGAAAGCAGTGTTGTTTTTACATTTTATAATTATCCTGTATCTGTATCTGCCGTTCAGTTTTTCGTATGTACATCGTGACGGGTCAAGAACAACAAGCGGCATCCTGATATTATCATTGTCGATCTTTTCCTTAAGCTTGTTCATAAAGCAGACCGATGCGACCTGTGCGCAGCTGTCGATCTCCGAGGAAAGCTCAATAAGACAGGTGTCGCAGAACGGTGGATAGAGCAGCGTTTTCCGCATTTCTATCTCCTGATGGTAGAATTCCTCATAATCCTGCTTTGCCGCAAGGTTTATAACATAATGCTGAGGTACAAAGGTCTGAATGTAAGCACGTCCCTGTTTTTCTCCTCTTCCGCAGCGTCCCACGACCTGCGTTAAAAGTGAAAAAGTCCGCTCATAGCTTCGGAAATCGCCCGAAAACAATGCCTTATCTATTGAAACAACACCTACAAGAGTCACATTCGGGAAGTCAAGTCCCTTTGCGATCATCTGAGTGCCGAGCATAATATCATATTCGCCGTTTTCAAATGCACGGAATTTCTTTTCGTATGCCGTCCGTGAATATGTCGTGTCAGCGTCCATTCGCAGAAGTCTCGCATTCGGAAAAAGCTTCGCAACTTCGTCCTCGACCTTTTGAGTGCCGAAGCCTGTCTGCTTTATGTGATTTTTGCCGCAGTTCGGACAAACCGTTATCATATTTTCAATATGACCGCAATAATGGCAAACAAGCATATTGTTGACCTTGTGATATGTCAGCGGAACACTGCAGTTCGGACAGGTCACAGTCTGTTTGCAGTCGCAGCAGCTAATAAAAGTATGATAGCCCCTTCGGTTGAGAAGAAGAATACTCTGTTCTCCCCTGTCAAGATTGATCGAAAGCTCATCAACGAGCCGTTCGGATAAGATCGCCGAGCTGTCATAAAAGCCCTCCGTCGCAAGATCGATTATCTCAACATCGGGAAGCTTATTTTGAGAATAACGCCGCTTCATCGTGAAAAGCTTGTACCTGCCGCTTTGAGCGTAATAAAAGCTTTCAACAGACGGAGTAGCCGATGCCATAAGAAGCAGAGCATTGTGCGTCACGCATCGCTTTTTTGCGATATCCTTTGCATTATAGCGGGGCGAGGACTCGGATTTGTAGGTTTGTTCACCTTCCTCGTCCATAATTATAAGCCCGATATTATCAAGGTGTGCAAAAACAGCGCTTCGTGTACCGACAACGATACGAGCCTTGCCTGCTTTTACACGCTTGAACTCATCGAGCCTTTGCGTAAGCGAAAGATTGCTGTGCATAACGGAAACCTTGTTTCCGAAAAGCCCCTGAAATTTTCTCACGACCTGCGGTGTAAGCGAAATTTCGGGAATGAGCATTATTACATTTCGTCCTTTGTCAAGAACATATTGGATAAGCTTTATAAATACCGAGGTTTTTCCGCTGCCGGTCACTCCGTAAAGCAGAGCCGCCTGTGGTTTACCCTCATCGATAAGCGAAGAAATACCGTCAAATGCATTCTGCTGTTCATCGGAAAGAACGATATCGTCGACATTTTCCGTTATATCAACAACAGGGTCGCTGATATATTCATTTTCAAATGTCTCAACGATATGATTTTTTTTCAGCGTCGAAATAACGCTCGACGAAACACCGCAGATATAAGATATTTCTTTAACAGAAGCAGCTCCGCAGCCCTCGAGAAGCTCAACAACAGCACTTCCCTTTTCGGAAACCTTGAAAGAACCGCTTTCGGCAAGATATTCCTCAGTAAGCCGAAGCATTTTAACAGTATCATCTTTCTTGCGGCGCTTTATGTCGTCGTTTTCGATAAGAAAGCCTTTGTCAACAAGCTCGGCAATGTCTGCACCCTTTGCACTTTCGATAGTCGATACATCTTCGCAGAAGTTTTTCCATACCTTTTTGGCACTGTCCGAAAGAACAGTCTCCGACGGAAGCTCTCCTCCTGCCATAATATATCTTTCCGTATAATCGACGTTGAGACCTATCGGGATAAGCGCACGAAACGCTTCAAAATATGTGCAGAGCGTTGTTTCGCGCAGCCACATCATAAGATCAAGCATTTCAGCATTAAGCGGAGGTTCTTTGTCCACGACCGAACGTATCGGTTTAAAAGCCGACAGATTTTCCTCTGCCGAAAGCTCTGCCGTCAGATCAAGCCGAACCACAACGCCTATCCTTTTTCGGTTGCCCTTTCCGAAAGGAACAACGACCCTGCACCCGGGGCGGACGATCTCTTCAAGCTCGGTCGGAACTATATATTTGTACCGTCTGTCAAAATAAAGCGATGTATTGCTCACCGCAACAGCGGCAATATATTTTTCACCAGCCAAGCCCTATCCCTCCGAGATTTATTCCTTTGTAGATGGAGATTTCAAAGACGGATCTTCAACGATGTAATACTTTCTTGCAGCAAATTCCTCAACAGCGGTCTTTACAGGCTTCTGTTCAAGTATCTGCTTGTTTTCGTAAAGCTCGTCAGAGATCTCTCTTGCTCTCTTTGCTACTGCGATAACTACGGAATAGTAGCTCTCGCCCTTTGTTGCGATCTGTGAAATAGTTGGTCTAAGCATTTTTAAGCACCTCATCAATTAAATAATCTGAATTTTCTTTTTTAAGCTTTTGGGAATTGATTATAGAAAGCAGGTCAGAAACAGCAGTTTCCAGCTCGCCGTTTATCATAACATAATCGTAGTTCACAGCCTTGCGTATCTCGCCGGCCGCTTCGCCGATACGCTTTTCAATGACTTCCTCCGTCTCAGTACCTCTCTTGTGAAGCCGCCTGCGAAGCTCTTTGAGCGACGGCGGAAGAATGAACACCGAAACAGCCTCGGGACATTTGTCCATCACCTTCAAAGCACCCTGTACCTCAATTTCAAGAATAACATTCTTGCCCTCTGCAAGCATATCCTCAACAGGCTTTTTCGGCGTGCCGTAGTAGTTTCCGCAGTAATTTGCATATTCAAGCACACCATCGTTTTCGATAAGCTTCTCAAACTCATCTTTGGAAAGGAAGTGGTAGTTCACGCCATTGACCTCTCCCGGACGAGGCGATCTTGTTGTTGCGGAAACGGAGTAGTAAATGTTGTCCTGCTTTATTATTTCAGCAAGAACTGTTCCCTTTCCGCAGCCCGACGGTCCCGAAACAATAAACAATGTACCCTTATTCATCATCGTCCACCTCATCATCACTGTCAAGTCTGCCCGCAACCGTTTCAGGCTGCACCGCCGAAAGAATAACATGATCGCTGTCCATGATGATAACAGCTCTTGTCCTTCTTCCGTAGGTTGCATCGATGAGCATTCCTTTGTCCTTTGCGTCCTGAATGATACGCTTTATCGGAGCGGATTCAGGACTCACGATCGTAATAAGTCGGCTTGCGGAAATCATATTTCCAAAGCCAATATTGATAAGCTTCATAGCGATCTCCCATAAATTTTATTCGATGTTCTGAACCTGTTCACGAATTTTTTCGATCTCCGATTTCAGATCAACGACCACCTTTGTTATCTCAATATCCTGACATTTTGAGCCGATAGTGTTTGCTTCACGGTTAAATTCCTGAATAAGAAAATCGAGCTTCCTTCCGACAGCTTCATTCATCGAAAGCATTTCTCTGCACTGGTTTATATGACTGCGCAGACGGACAGTTTCCTCATCAACAGCAGTTTTCTCGGAAAAGATAGCAGCTTCGGTAAGTATTCTCTGCTCGTCAACATTCGTATCCTTAAGCACCTCGGAGATCTTGTCAAAAAGCTTCTTGCGGTACTTTTCAGTAGTTTCAGGTGACTTCTTCTCTATTTTTTCCACAAGTCCGGTGATATAATCAAGTCTTGAAAGAATATCGTCACGCATTTTTGCGCCTTCAGCTTCACGCATCGCAATAAATCTTTCAAGGGCCTTTTCTGCGACCGTTTTTACCTCGTTCCAGACAGTTTCCTCGTCTTCTTCTATCTTTTTTACATCAAAAATATCGGGCAGACGCATAATCCTTGAAAGCGTAAGGTCATCTTCAAGTCCAAGCTCCTCGTTTGCACTTCTCAAAGCTGTAATATAGCCCTTTGCGACCTCGGAATTGACCTCTATCTTCTCATCACTTGCACCATCTGACTGCACCGAAACTCCGACTTCTACCTTACCTCTTGAAACCTTTCCCTGAATGAACGATTTAAGCTTTTCATCGAGGTATCCACAGCTTCTCGGAACCCTTGACGAGAATTCAAAGTATCTGTGATTTACAGATTTGATCTCAACAATTATAGTTTTTCCGTCCACGGATTCAAGGCATCTTCCGAAGCCTGTCATGCTTTTTATCACAAAATCACCGCTTTATACAAAATATGTATGCTGAAAAAGCACATCTGCCATAATCAGCTTTTCATATTATTATAACATATTTTCGGCTCAAAATCAAGTAGTACAGAACAAAAAAGAGCCGATTTCTCGACTCTTTTTGTAAATGTCATTTGTCAGATCAGACTGGGTGAACCTTGGAAGCTACATCAGCATGTCCGTCAATGCCGTACTTTGCATTTCTTCTTGCTTCAAAGAACTTAGGTGCAACCTTCGGGAACATTGCGTATGTAAGAACATCTTCCTCCTGCTCGATCCATTCTGCACATTCTTCACGGAGCTTATCAAGCTCAGGTTCGAGAAGATCGGCAGGACGGCAGGTAATAGCCTTTTCACCCTTAAGTATCTTATCCTGGAATTCCTTGGAGATTGCAACAGGAGTTTTACCGTATTCGCCCTTAACAAGACCTTTGAATTCCTTAGTAACAGTCTTGTAGCGTTCGCCGTTGATAACGTTGAATACAGCCTGTGTACCAACGATCTGGGAAGTAGGAGTTACAAGCGGAGGCATACCGGAGTCAGCACGAACCTTAGGAACTTCCTTAAGAACGTCAACAAACTGGTCTTCCTTTCCTGCCTGCTTGAGCTGTGAAAGAAGGTTGGAGAGCATTCCGCCCGGAACCTGATACATAAGTGCGTTTGTATCCGTAGCAAGCATCTTAGGATCAAGAAGTCCGCTGTCGATATACTTCTTGCGGAGGATCATAAAGTAATCTCTGATCTCGTTGAGAAGAACAAGGTCAAGACCTGTATCGTACTCTGTACCCTGAAGTGCAGCGACCATTGATTCAGTCGGAGCATGAGATGTACCAAGTGCAAGAGGAGACATACTTGTATCGATCATATCGAGTCCGTTTTCAACGCCCTTCAAGAGACACATTGAAGCAAGTCCCGATGTATAATGCGTGTGGAGCTGTACAGGGATCTTAACAGCCGACTTAACAGCCTTAACGAGAGAAACTGTACGGTAAGGCGTAAGAAGCGCAGCCATATCCTTGATACAGATAGAGTCAGCACCCTCTGCTTCGCACTGCTTTGCATAATCAGCATAGTATTCATCTGTGAAAACATCGCCGACTGTAAAGGACATTGCGACCTGAGCGTGAGCGCCTTCCTTCTTAGCTGCGTGGATAGCAGTCTTAAGGTTTCTGATATCGTTGAGAGCATCGAAAATTCTGATGATATCGATACCGTTCGCAACAGACTTCTGTACAAAATATTCGAGTACATCATCAGCATAGTGACGGTAGCCGAGCATATTCTGACCTCTGAAAAGCATCTGGAGCTTGGTGTTGGGCATCTCCTTACGAATAGTGCGGAGTCTGTCCCAAGGATCTTCATTAAGGAAACGGATGCAGGCATCAAACGTAGCACCGCCCCAAACCTCTGCGGAATAAAAGCCGACCTTGTCCATCTTTGAAAGAATAGGAAGCATATCGCTTAAAGGCATACGGGTTGCGATAAGCGACTGGTGTGCGTCACGAAGGACGGTTTCCGTAACTTTAATCTTAGCCATAATTTATATCAACCTTTCACAAAACTTATGCAATTGTAAGGATAACATCGCCTGTCTGAACAGAATCGCCCTTCTTAGCGGTGATAGAAACAACCTTGCCTGTGATCGCAGCAGGGATATCATTTTCCATCTTCATAGCTTCGAGAACAGCAACAGGCTGACCTTCCTTAACTTCTGTACCAACAGCGACCTTGATCTCAAGGATAGTTCCGGGCATAGGTGATGTTACAGGTTCACCGCCTGCCGGTGCAGCGGGTGCAGCCGGAGCGGCAGGTGCAGGAGCTGCTGCAGGAGCGGGTGCAGGTGCAGCGGCAGCAACGGGAGCTGCGGCAACAGGAGCAGCACCGCCTGTTGTTTCTTCAACTGCTACGTCATAAGCTTTGCCATTTACAGTAATATTAAATCTTTTCATTATGTATTAACTCCATTCAATTTATTTTTGACAGAAAACTGTCGGATAAACATTCTTTTCAGGAAAACAAATGATACCTTAGAAAGGCATATTGCTGTGCTTCTTAGGAAGACGCTTGTTAAGACGCTTGCCTGCCATAAGTTCAAGAACGGACTGAACCTTAGCTCTTGCTTCATCGGAAGTGATAACAGCATCAACACAGCCCTTTTCAGCAGCTGCGAAAGCAGATGCTTCATTTTCAGCATATTCAGCAGCGATCTTGTTTCTTTCAGCCTTTACATCAGCTGCACCCTTGAGCTTGTCATGGTAAAGGAACTCAGCAGCTGTAACGGGAGCAACAGGAGAAATAACAGCATTCGGATAAGCAAATGTCATATCAGCATTAGCTGTTCCGAGCGCTACCATTGCAGAACCGATAGCGTTGCCTGTAACAACAGAGACCTTAACAGTAGTTGCTTCAGCATAAGCATTTGCAAGCTTTGCAAGATCACGGATATTGTCGTTATTTTCAAAGCCCTCTGTATCGATAACAGTAACAACAGGGATAGAGAAAGCATCGCAGGTTCTTACAAAACGAGCAAGTTTGGAGCTGTCATCAGATGTGAGCTTATCAGCAGTCTTGTTTGTTGCAGCAATGCCTACAACAGAACCGCCGAGAGTTGCGAGAGCTGTATATGCAGCCTTGCCGAACTCCTTGGAAAGCTCAATAACACTGCCTTCGTCTGCGATAGCTTCGGCAACATCGGAAGCCTTACCGTCAGCAGTTTTTGCAGGAGCAGTAAATTCAAATTCGGGAGCAACAGCGAGATTGTTTGCAGGAAGAAGAGAAAGAATATCTCTTGCGCTCTTTACAGCAGCCTTGTCGTCCTTTGCAAGTACAGAAACGCCGCCAAGCTTCGCTGCGTCAGCACCGTTCTTGCCCTCGCCTGCTGTGAGGTAAATAGCACTGTCCTCGGTAGCAACAACGAAATCGGAAGATGCAGCGATAAGAGCCGCACTGCCTACACACGTTCCTGCGATAACAGCAATCTGGGGAACAACACCCGAAAGATTATTTGTATATGTAAGAATTTCGCTGTAAGAAGCAATAGCGTCTGCACCATCGGTAACAACAGCACCGTTGGAATCAAAAATTCCTACAACAGGAATGCCGTTTCTCGATGCGAGCTCATAGATCTTGCAGATCTTAGCTGCAACAGCCTTTGTAACAGCACCATTGTTAGCGCTCTTATCCTGAGAAAAAGCGTATACAGGGCTTCCATCCACATAGCCGTATGCAGTAACAACGGCTGCATCCTCAGCCTTTACAGCGGCGTTGATCTCGGTATAAACACCATCATCGAATAAATCAGTAAGTCTTTCTTTTGCCTTTGTCGAAGCCGCTGCGATGTTTTTGTAGTCAGCGAGCTTGGTTTTCTGGCTTTCAGTCAACATAAACGTTCCTCCGTTCAATACATAAAATTAAACCATCATATATTATACATCATTTGATCTCGGTTGGCAAGATTAAATCTATTATATTTTCAATTTGTTCATATTTTGTGACAATTTTACTGTTCATTAACAGCATTGCGAAGTGCTTTTACCTCCTCCGAGGTAAGTTCACGCCATGTTCCGGGCTTGAGCATACCAAGCTTCACAGGTCCGATAGCCGTTCTGCGCAGACGTGCAACTTCAAGTCCGACAGCTTCACACATTTTACGGATCTGGCGGTTTCTGCCCTCACGTATCATTATGCGAAGCACTACCCTGCCCTCTTCTTCATCAAGAACTTCAACATTCGCAGGGAGCGTCTTTCTTCCGTCTATCTCAACGCCTGCAGTGAGCTGAACGAGCTGGTCCTCGGTTATCGACGGGCGAACTGTAACACGGTATGTCTTTGAAATATGGCGGCTCGGGTGCATGATATCGTTGGCAAAATTTCCGTCGTTGGTAAAAAGCAGCATACCCTCGGAATTTCTATCCAGTCTGCCTACCGGATAAACTCGCTCATCAAGTCCTGTGAGAAGCTCTGTAACGCACTTTCTGTCGAGTTCATCCGACATCGTCGTTACATATCCTCTCGGCTTATTGAGCATTATATAGTATTTTTTTCGTTTCTTTTCAAGGCGAATACGTTCACCGTTCACGGTTATGACATCATTGTAAGTTGCGCCGTCACCGATAGATGCAGGGTGTCCGTTGACCTTGACCTTTCCGTTGATTATAAGCTCCTCCGCTTTTCGGCGTGAGCATAATCCGCTCTCGGAAATAAGCTTTTGCAGTCTTATTTTTTCCACAGTTCTTCTCCTTTTTTATTCAAATAGCTTTTTAAGCATATCTATCACACTATTATACAAAGATTTTTTTACATCACCGTTTTTATAGGGACATCTTTCATCGGCAACTATCACACGTCTGCACAAAACATCTCCGTAAGCACTGTACTCGACATATCCGACTTCATCGCCCTCAATAACCGGAGCATATACGAAATCCGGAATAAATACTTTTTCCGTTATGTCGGGCAGCGAACCGTTCACCGAGGTAAACATGGGTGCTTCGGAAAGCCTGCATTTTACGCTGTCAGATGTTCCGCCGACAAGTTTAACGTTGAATTTGTCTGTAAAGTTATCAGACTTAACACGTTTAGTACAAGAAAAGCCCGTTTCAAACATTTTGATATGGTCGTTCCAATCGTCCGAAGCATTCAATGTAACAGCAATGAGCTTTACACCGTCTTTTTCAGCAGCCGAAACAAGACATCTTCCCGCTTCGTCCGTAAAACCCGTCTTTACACCGACACAATACTGATATTTCGTCAGCAGACGATTAGTGTTTGAAAGGTATTTATCCGACTGAAAGCCGTCCGAAGAAAGTTTGATGCTTTTGGTTCGGCAAATTTCGCAGAAACGTTCATTTTTCAACGCTTCACGGGTGAGCAACGCCATATCGTAAGCTGTTGAGTAATGCTTTTCATCATGAAGTCCCGACGGCGTGACAAAATTTGAATTTTTCATACCGATCTTGGCAGCTCTGCGGTTCATTCGCTGTGCAAAGCTTTCAAAGCTGCCGCTTATAATCAGTGCCGCCGTATTTGCCGCATCATTCCCCGACGGGAGCATCATTCCATAGCAAAGCTCATTCTTTGTAACGCTTTCGCCGAAACAAAGTCCCATTGACGAACCCTCTGTCATAAGAGCATCATCGGGAACGGCATAAACTTTGTCAAGATCACCGCTTTCAAGCGTCAGCAAAGTCGTCATTATCTTCGTTGTGCTTGCCATCGGAAGCTTGCTGTTCTCATTTTTGGCGAGAATTATCGTTCCCGTTTCGGCTTCGATAAGCACAGCAGCCTTTGCGGAAAGCAAGATATTTTCTGCGGCATTTGTCTTAGGTGTAAAGGCAAACAGCATCACGCCCGACAGCACCGCAGCAATTATTTTTTTCATAGCATACACCACCAAATTTATAATAAGCAGTACATACTATGATAAAAAAGTGGGTTTTAGAAATCAAATTCCGACGAGCTGTTAGGTTTTTTGTTTGTCGTTTCGGGTTCATCATCAAGAGAAAGGTTAAGTCCCTCCGTGTTGATGTCGGGAGTTACGCCGAGAGGTTCATCATCAGCCTTTTTCTTGCCGAAAAGTCCCTGCACCTTGTCGAAAAGCTCGGGAACAAGATTAACGATAGCACCCGTAGAGGACTTGTCCTGATTGATCTGGAGAAGCTTTACATCACCGTTTGCAACAACGATAAATGCGATGGGCTGGATTGTAACCCCACCGCCTGTACCGCCGCCAAAAAGCTCGCTGCTCGACTTTGACGGAAGATCAGAACCGCCTGCCGCAAAGCCGTAGGAAACCTTTGAAACGGGGATTATCGTAACGCCGTCAAGCTTGATGGGATCGCCGATTATCGTATCTGCATCCGAAAGCTCCTTGACCTTATCGAGTGATGTCCTGACTAAATCTTTTACTTTATCGTCCATTATTTTTATCCTTTCTGCCTGAATAGATCAAGCCGTTAAGTTTTCTTCTTTTATATCTGAATCGGAAGAATTCAATGCTTCCCCGAGTTCATCTAACCTTTGTTTATTTCTGAGGTATCCGAAAAGCGCACCGAGCAGCAGTCCGACAGCAGTTCCAAGTCCGAGCGTTACATTTGCAGTACAGTCGTAGCTGCTCTTACTTGACTCGAATTCACAGCCGATATCGACCGTTTTTACCGAAACTCTGAACATCAGCTTTAACAGCGCAATACCATTGTAAACAGCCGTGCTGACTTTTCCATAGTTCACGGCAGCTTCGCAGGCGTCTTCACCGCTTATAACAAAATCGATCATAAGGTTTGTTATTTTTATTCTCTTGAAAAACTTGGTGAAAAACTTTTTTACGGTTTCCCACAGCAGTTTAAACTGCTCAATGCGAACTTTTATCATATTGAATGTTTCGGAAAGCTTCTTTTTATCCTTTTCCGAAACAGCGGACTCGGCAGCTTCATCAGCCGTTTGTTCGGCAAATTCTTCAGCTTCGCTAACGGCCTCTTTTGCATCGGCTGAAAGCTCGATAGTTTCCGTCGGAGCATTTTCTTCGGGCGATGTTTTTCTTTTCTTTCGGTGCTTCGGCTTCTTCTTTTTCAGCGGAAATACTGTAAAGCACAGATACTTTACTTTAAGATCAAGCACTCCGCCGAGAAATTTAAGTTCAAGACGTATCTTTGCCTTGAACAAAATAAAAAACATAAGCACTATCGCCGCTATTATAATAAGTGCCGTCATAAGCCTTATTCCTTCGGTTCTTCCGCTTTTTCAGCCGTTTCAGCTTCGTTTTCCTTTATAAGCAGTTCATCAAAGCTTACCTGTGAATCTCCATTCGGAACGGCTGGCAGATCATCAAGCGAAGAAAGCTGAAAGCTTCGCAGAAACGCTGCTGTCGTTTTATATGCGATAGGTCGTCCCGGAACATCAAGCCTTCCTGCTTCTTCAAGCAGATTTTTCTCGACAAGCGAATTTACAACGCTTGAACTGTCCGTTCCTCTGATATGCTCAACAAAGCCCTTGGTAACAGGCTGATTGTAAGCGATGATCGTAAGTACCTCCATTGCCGCAGGCGAAAGCGGAGCTGCCTTTCGTGTTTCCATAGCCGCACGGATATAGTCGATGAATTTCTCACGAACGCATAGCTGAAAGCTGTCCGAAAGCTTGATAATCATTAATGCGCTTTCGTTTTCCTCATAGCGGTCGTTGAGCATATTTATAATTTTTTCAACAGTTTCTTCTTCAATACCCGAAGCCTGCGCAAGCCTTGATTTTTCTATCGGGTCGCCGCTCGCAAAAAGTATGGCTTCGACTACCGAAAGTTCTTCATTCAATCTCATTTTAAGGTCATTTCCCCTTTAATTATAGCTGGGAGCGTCATTTTCCGTCGGTTGTGACGGCTTTACATAGTCTTTGTTGAAAACTATCTCGCTGTTGTCATCATTGAGCAGAATTCGCCCCGATTTCGTCAGTTCAAGTATCGCAAGGAACACCGCTACTCTCTCAGAACGGTCAGTCAGACCGTCAAAAAGGCTGTCAGTCATACATTTTCCTGTTTTATAAAGATTTCGCAGGACATAGACGATCTTCGAGGTAACGGAAACTATCTTTTTCTTTACAATAGTGTTAAACGAATCAAGTTTTATCGGCTCTTCGGGCTTTTTAGCACCGATATTTTTATACGCCGCAAGCAGCTCCTCAGGGTCGTGGATAAGCGGATAAGTATTGTCAAATTTGATGTGCATACGCTTTCGCACGGTGATATTGTTGCCGATATAACGCTGCTGCATAAGACCCGAAGCGAGCTTACAGAGCGAATATTCGATAAGCCGTCCCTCCAGCTCTTTCTTCATTACCTCCGCTTCCTCCCTCGACGGCAGGAGCGAAACTGTTTTCATATACACGAGCTGGGCAGCCATTTCAAGAAACTCACCTGCGCTCTCCATATCCTTGTCAACAGCCTTGTCGATGTATTCAAGATACTGGTCAACGAGCATTACTATCGGTATATCGTTGATATTCAGTTTATGCTTTGATATAAGGTGCAGAAGCAGGTCAAGCGGTCCTTCAAACACCTCAAGCTTAAAAGAAATTGTTTCCAAATCAGATTACCCCGATATTACTTTTTATAAAAAAATTTGCAATAAGGTCTACCCAGTTCGTAAGCTGCCACAGCACGTTTGTTGTTCCGTTCTGTAAAAATGCAAGCGGCTTATCGAGCAAGCCTAAAAATACAACAATGAACAACACTCCGAAGATATAACGCTCATATTTCATTATGCCGAAATATTTATCCTGCGGCAGAAATAAGGTCAAAATTCTTGAGCCGTCAAGCGGCGGTATCGGAAGAAGATTGAACACGGCAAGTCCGATATTAAGTATTGCACCGTATTCGAAGATATACTCAGCTACGCTCAATGCTGTACTTGAACCCTTTACAAATTCAACTATATAAAGTATTCGGAAGATGACCATTGAAAGATATGCAAGTATAAGGTTAGAAACAGGTCCTGCGAGCGACGAAACAGCCATTCCGACCTTTGGGTTCTTGAAATTTCTTGCATCGATAGGAACAGGCTTTGCCGCACCTACGCCGACAAAAAGCATAAAAAGCGCACCCCAAAGGCTTATGTGCTTTGCAGGATTAAGGCTTATCCTGCCCTGCTTTTTGGCAGTATCATCGCCGAGCCAGTACGCCACAAGACCGTGTGCGGACTCATGAACAGGAAATGCGACCATCAAAACTATAAGACGAACAAGAAAAGACAGCAGTCTCCTCGATAAAATCAAATTCATATACGATCTCCAAACAATGTTTCAAACAACTAATCGGATTTATTATACCATATTTAATAAAAAAACACAAGCGATTTTGTTGATTTTCTGTATAAAATAAAAAACTTTGGTTTTTTCTGATTTTTTTTGAAAAAACACTTGCATTTTGATTTTACTTGTGGTATAATCTTAACGTTGACTATGTAACGATTATAAAAAGGAGGTGTAACCCTATGGCAAAGTGCGAAATTTGCGGAAAGGGTGTTACTTTCGGTATAAAGGTTTCCCATTCTCACCGTCGTTCAAACAGAACTTGGAAGCCTAATGTTAAGCGCGTAAAGGCAATCGTAAACGGAACTCCTACACATATCTATGTATGCTCCAGATGTCTTCGTTCCAATAAGGTTACCCGTGCAGTATAATTACCGCAATTGTAATGCATAAAAAGGATGCTTTCAAAAGAAGTGTCCTTTTTATTTTATCTGAAAATTTTTATAACAAAATTCGCCGCAGCTTTTTAACTGCGGCGTTTTTGTTTATAGTATCTTATGCTTTAACAGCCTTGTGGAATATCTTCTTGCCTTTTTTGATAACAACTGAATCATCGATAGTGATAACTGCATTCGGGTCTGTTACCTTTACATCATCAACAGCAATACCGTTCTGCTGAACAAGTCTTCTTCCCTCGCTCTTTGACGGGCAAAGTCCTGTCTTTACAAGGAGGTCAAGGATATTGATACCGCCCTCAAGTTCAGCGGCAGGTATCTCGGTCGAAGGCATATCAGCGGAATCAGCTCCGTTTGCAAATATAGCCTTTGCAGCCGCAAGAGCTTTGTCAGCCTCTTCTTCACCGTGAACAAGCTTTGTAAGCTCATAGCCAAGAAGCTCCTTAGCCTTGTTGAGTTCTGCACCCTGCATAGTCTTTTCCATCTCTTCGATCTGCTCGATAGGAACGAATGTGAGCATTTTAAGGCACTTGATAACGTCAGCGTCGTCAACGTTTCTCCAATACTGGAAGAAATCATACGGTGATGTCTTTTCGGGGTCGAGCCATACAGCTCCGCTTACGGTCTTGCCCATCTTCTTGCCCTCGCTGTTAAGGAGAAGCGTGATAGTCATTGCGTGAGCGTCCTTGCCGAGCTTTTTACGGATAAGCTCCGTGCCGCCGAGCATATTTGCCCACTGGTCATCGCCGCCGAACTGCATATTACAGCCGTATTTTTGGAAAAGCATATAGAAATCGTAGGACTGCATTATCATATAGTTGAATTCAAGGAATGTAAGTCCTCTTTCCATTCTCTGCTTGTAGCACTCGAAGGTAAGCATCTTGTTTACGCTGAAGCAAGCACCGACTTCACGCAGAACATCAATGTAGTTAAGGTCAAGAAGCCAGTCGCCGTTGTTTACAACGATAGCCTTGTCCTCGGAAAAGTCGATGAATCTGCTCATCTGTTTCTTGAAACATTCAACGTTGTGGTCGATAGTTTCCTTTGTCATCATCTTTCTCATATCGGTCTTGCCCGAAGGGTCGCCGATCATAGCTGTGCCGCCGCCGATGAGAACGATAGGCTTGTTGCCTGCCATCTGCAAACGCTTCATAAGGCAGAGTGCCATAAAGTGTCCAACGTGGAGGCTGTCCGCTGTCGGATCGAAGCCGATATAGAAAGTAGCCTTTCCGTTGTTTATCATTTCGCTGATCTCCTTTTCATCGGTGACCTGAGCGATAAGTCCTCTTCTTACAAGTTCTTCGTATAAAGTCATTTGATTTTCCTCCGTTTATTTGTTTTTTATTATTTTGTAAGCCTGATAAAAGCAAAAGCCGCTATCAACAGCCATATTAACATTTATATCCCTTAATATGAGATGAAACCGATATGTGGTCTCACTGATACCACCGCCCTTCAAGTATTTTTTCTTTCATTTATATATATGCAAAGCTTCATAATAGGCTGATCGTTTATGTACCGTTTATAGCCGTCGGGGTCACTCGTCGGCTTATTCTCGGGAATGTCGAGATCAACGCAAAGCTTTACTTTCTTTCCGTTTTTCATATGTATATAAAGTTCAAATACATAGCAGCAAAAGCCCATCCTGCTCCTCTTCTGTGTTACATTATGATCGGCATATTTGATATCTTCATAGCTTATCCTTGAAACAAGAACTTCCCGAGCAGCAAAGCTGTGGACGATGACAAGCTCATCATTATTGACATATATCACTCCGCCCTTAACATTGTGCAAAACAAAAGCAGCCGCAGCGGAAACAGCAAAAATAATTGCCGAAACGACCATAACCGCTGAAAAATCGTCAATATACCTTTTACAGCTTAAAAATAGACATGCGAATACTATCATAATAACTATAACAGATAAATATGCGGTTTCAAGCTTTCCCGTTGAGTCAAAATTGCATTTCATCTACTCACACCTTTTCCAAAACCGTCACCGCACAGTAATGCAGGATATCAAAGCTTTCGGGCGCAATATTTTCAAGCAGTGCAAGATGTTCACGTTCAAAAGCCGCAACTTCTTCATCGGTAAGCGAAGCTCCTATTCCTCGGCATGCTTTTATTCGTCCGTTCCAGCTTTCACGGGTGAACGGTATCTTTACATCAAAAACTTCACTGTGTATCTTTCTGAAATAATTGCCGTAGACATCGGGGATATAGTTTTCTTTACGAACATCTCCCCTGCCCGTCCACTTCGGATTATATTTCAGTATAAGCTCCTCGCTCGCACCTGCGACCTTGTCCTCGTATGGCAGCCAGCCCATATAAAGAACGGCTAACTTTCCGCCGTTTTTGAGAAGTTTTGCAAGCTTTTCCGAGGTTATTTTATGGTCGAAATAAAAGAAGCACTGGCAGGCTGTTACAGCATCAAAGCTTTCATCGGAAAAATCAAGCTTTTCTGTCGGACAGCATATAAATCGGATATCCAAATCGGCATTTTCAGCAAGAATTTTTGCCTGAGCTATCTGATTTTCCGAGATATCCGTTCCCGTAAATTTTGCGCCGTAATGATACATATTCCGTGGGATAACTCCCGTGCCTGTGCCAATATCAAGAACATTCTGCTCTGAAATACATATTCCAAGCGAATGAATTTTTTCATAGAAAGCTTCGGGATAAATATCACGGTACTTTGCATAGTCGGATGAAGTTCTTCCCCAATCAAAAGGTTTTCCGCTGTCGATGTTCTTCATCACGGTCATAGAAATTTCTCCTTAAAATAAAAAATCCCCCTTGAAAGCATAAGCTTCAAGAGGGCGAATCATCGCTGTACCACCTCAGTTTATCCGCTAAAAGCAGACCTTTAGGGCGCTGTAACGGACGCAGACCGCATATCCCTACTGTTGTTTCGGGACACAAGCTCCGAGATGTAATTCACGAACGAACGGCATCCTTTTTCACCGACCAAGGACTCTCTTTGACCGCTGTATCATTCGCTTAATTGGTTCTCTTCACAGCCTTTAATTATTTATGATGATAACATATCCCACACCGGCTTGTCAAGACCTTTTTTGCAAAAAAATAATTTTGTAAAAGATTATTGACAAAGATATACTATTTATTGTATAATATATGCAGAATATTTTTGTGAGGCAAAGTTAAATGAGATTTGAAGGATTTTCTACCGAAAATAAACGAATTTCAAAGTGTATCCCAACGACCGCCGATACGGTCATAACGGATATTTTAAAGCCGCAGTCTGAACGTGCATCTATGCTTGGACTCGGACTTAACACCGATGGGATAATTCCTGTTTTTTTCTGCGGACTTATCGGTTCGCCTGCCGAAGAGAATCTGGCAAGCTATAAAAATGCACTTTTTACACTTCGAGAAGACCTTATACGTTCACCGAAGTTTCTGATATTTATTCCCGGTGCAATGAGCGCACCAACTGCTCAGGAAAAAGTATATTTTGACGCAGTTTCGCGTGGAAACACCGATGAAGCTGTTTCCGACTTTTCCAATCTTATAAAAATAGGAAATGACAGCGCCAGAACAGACGAAGCAAAGCGTTTGTTCAAAGAAAATGCCGAAAAATATGCTTCTGTCGGCTTTGACGCTCTATTTGAATACGGTGTAAGAACTATCACTTGGCTAAACCGCTGCACAGCTTCCGAACAGTTCGCCAAGAGTCTGGAAAATGATATACCGACAGTTATTTTCTACGGAAGTGCAGGAGAAAAAGAAGTCGAGTTTCTTCATTTTCTGTCACAGTCAGGCTTTGACGTTCTTGTTATATCGGCTTCAAAAGCTTCACTCGAAGCTTTGAAATCGGGCAACATTGAGAGCCGTATGCAGATATTTGAATTTGCCGCAGACGGCGAGGAATTTCCTTTTCCCGACAAGCTTATCAAATCAGCAAAAGCGACCATTGCATACAGTGCCGAGCAGGAGCTTAACAGCTTTATGTACAGCAATACCTCAATATTCAGAGATTTTCAGTTCTCCGATATGCAGGCACTCACTCTTAAAACAACGTATGAGGAAATTGATATTCTCTGGCATCAGGCGGCAAGATACCGCACGGGGTTCGATGTTATAAAAAACAAGACAGTCGTTATCCCGAATATATTTGCAAAGATAAGCGGCGTTCGTGACGGTGATATGGACGATTACTGGGAAAGCGTCAAGATGAAGCTTTCTCCCCTTTCGAGAGTCATTTACAAAGCTCCGTCCTACGATAAATTTCCGCCGTCCGTTTTCACTGCATTCAAACCGTTTTATGACGGCACAACGATAAACATTGAAAAGCTGAAGGATTCCCCTGCAAACGCCTACCGATTTCTTTCGGACGATCTTCAGATGCTTATATTCCACAAGATGCAGGAAGCTATCGACAGCGGTCTGCTTATGCTCGATGAATCGGAGCTTGTTCCGCTTGTAATATATGTCGGTCTTGCGCTTGAACGTGAAGTTCTGAAAATCCTGCAGAAGTTTGACTTTACCAAGGATATTCCGAAAATAGTTGTCATAGACACTATTGAAGATACATTCAGCAAGGTCGAATGTATCCAGCTTCTTTTGTTCAATCTTCTTGGCTTTGATATAATTGTTTACACACCGACAGGCTATAAAAACCTCGAAACTTATATCTCGCCCGAAGCTTTCACCACGTTCGGAATGAACGAATTCAAGTATAATGTCCGTATTCCAAGGTTCAAAATTCCCGATTCTATCCCCGAGCCGAAGGAAAGCGGTGGATTATTCAATAAACTTTTTAAGAAAGGACGCAAATAATTATGGGTTTACAGTTCACACCGTCATCAGAGCAGGAGGCCGCTGTACAGACAGCAGGCGTTGAAACAGCAACAGCTCAGACTGCACCAACTATCGCAGCAGCTCCCGAAAATTTCTCAATGGTGGAGGTTCAGCAGAATATCAAGAATGATCTTGTTAAAACAGAAGCTGTTCAGAAGCTCGTTGACTCTATCAACATCAACGATGTCAACTCCATTGTAAAATTCGGCAACGATGCCGCAACAGAGATCTCAAAGGCTTCCGATCAGGTCCTCAATGCAATGAATATGAAGCAGATCGATGATTCGGGCGAAATGCTCACCGCTCTTGCTGCTGTTATGGAACAGTTCGATGCAAAGGAGCTTACCGAAGAACCTAAAAAAGGCTTCTTCGCAAATCTCCGCAAGCAGATCGACAAGCTTCTCGAAAAATATCACACAATGGGCGAAAACGTTGACCGCATCTATGTTCAGCTCAAGGGCTACGAAAAAGAGATCGAACAGTCCAATGTCAAGCTTGAACAGATGTACAATGCCAACGTCAACTACTATAAAGACCTCACCCTCTACATTATGGCAGGTGAACAGGCTTGCGTAGAGCTTGACCAGTACATTGATGAATACAAGAAAAAGCTTGCTGAAAACCCCGATTCGGGTGCTGTTGCAATGGATCTCCAGAACCTTGAAAATGTCCGTGAGATCTTCCAGCAGAGAGTAATGGATCTTAAAATTGCGGAAAATGTCGCAATGCAGACCGTTCCTATGCTCAAAACTATGCAGTATTCAAACCTCAACCTTATCAGAAAGATAAATTCCGCATTTATCATTACGATGCCTGTTTTCAAGCAGTCACTTGCACAGGCTGTAATGCTCAAGCGTCAGAAGGTTCAGGCTGATTCAATGGCAGCACTTGACGCAAAGACTAACGAGCTTCTTGTCAAGAACGCTCACAACACCGTTGAGCAATCCAAGATGATAGCAAAAATGGCTTCAGGCAGTTCGATAAAGATCGAAACCCTTGAAGAAACATGGCAGACTATCGTAAGCGGTATTGAAGAAACAAGAAAGATACAGGAAGATGCAAAGGTAAAACGTGCAGAGGATTCCAAGCGTCTTGAAGCTCTCAAACAGGATTACAAGAACAAGCTTGAAGCAACAAGACAGACATATTGATCTCGTTCAAAGAGGAAACGGCAGATTTTTCTTGCCGTTTCTTTTTCTTTTTGTTAAATCTTCATATTGCATTATCTTCGGTAATAAAGTATAATATATGTATATTTCTATTTTTGGAGGAACATTATGTGCGGTTTTGTTGGCTTTACAAATACAAAAGATAATTCCAATCGCATCATCGAAGATATGATGGATAAGATACGTCACCGCGGTCCTGACTCGGGCGGCAAATATACTGACGAAGATATCGCTCTCGGTTTCCGCCGTCTGAGCATTATTGATATTACTGAATCGGGCGACCAGCCTATTTACAACGAGGACAGAAGCAAGGTTCTCCTTTTTAACGGCGAGATCTACAACTTCCAGTCCATTCGCGAAGAACTTGTTGCAAAGGGACATATTTTCACGACCAAGACCGACTCGGAGGTTCTTCTCCACGGCTATGAAGAATACGGCGAAAAACTTCTCGACAAGCTTCGCGGAATGTTCGCTTTTGTTATCTGGGACACCAAGACAAAAGAGCTCTTCGGCGCAAGAGATTTCTTCGGGATCAAGCCGCTTTACTATGCCGTAATGGGCGACACTTTTATGTTTGGCTCGGAGATAAAGGCTTTTCTCGCCCACCCCGATTTCAAGAAAGAGCTTAACGAAACAGCACTTGAAAATTATCTCACTTTCCAATACTCTCCTACTAACGAAACATTTTTCAAGAATGTTTACAAGCTTCCTGCCGCTCACTGCTTCAAGTATAAGAACGGCAAGCTTGATGTAAAGCGTTACTGGGATATCAGCTTCAACGCAGATGAAAAACCCGGTATGGAAGAATGGGTGAACCGTATTTCCGATACATTCAGGAACTCCGTTGAGGCTCATAAGATCGCCGATGTTGAAGTCGGAAGTTTTCTTTCGAGCGGCGTTGATTCAAGCTATGTTGCTTCCGTTGCGAATGTTGACAAAACTTTCACAGTCGGTTTCGGCGAAGATGAAAAATACAACGAGATCGGCTGGGCAAAAGAATTCTCACAGTATATCGGCAAGGAAAATATCAGCAAGGTCATCTCTCCGGAGGAGTACTGGGGCAATATTAAAAGGATTCAGTATCACATGGACGAACCGCTCGCCGACCCGTCCTGCATTGCACTTTATTTCGTCTGCAACAAGGCCTCGGAATATGTAAAGGTCGTTCTCTCGGGTGAAGGTGCAGATGAAATTTTCGGCGGCTACAATGTTTACAAAGAACCGCTCGGTTCACACGCCTACAAGTCGCTGCCGAGGTTTATCCGCCGAGGAATAGGCAGTGTCGCTTCACATCTTCCTCAGAAGAGAGGCGTAAACTTCCTCGTCCGCAATGGAAAAGATCTTGAAGAACGCTTTATCGGCAATGCTTATATGTTCACGCCGAAAGACCGCAAAAAGCTGCTCAGAATAAAGACAAACGCTCCCGACCCGACCGTTATCACAGCACCGTTCTATGATAAGGTCAAGGACAAGGATCAGATAACGAAGATGCAGTATCTTGACCTGCACCTTTGGATGACAGGCGATATCCTGCTCAAAGCTGACAAAATGTCAATGGCGAACTCGCTTGAACTCCGTGTTCCATTCCTCGACAAGAAGATAATGGAGCTTGCGGAACAGATACCGTGGAGATACAGAGTGAGCACCGAGAACACCAAGCTCGCAATGCGTCAGGCAGCACTCCGTGCCGCACCTCCTAAGACTGCGAACAAAAAGAAGCTCGGCTTCCCAGTTCCTATCAGAGTATGGCTCAAAGAGGATAAATATTACGGCATTGTAAAGGACTCATTCACCTCCCCTGCTGCTGAAAAATTCTTCAATACCAACCTGCTCGTAAAGCTTCTTGATGAGCACCGTGAGGGCAAATACGACAACAGCAGAAAGATATGGACAGTTTTCATCTTCCTGCAGTGGTATGCTGTTTATTTTGAGGGTGCATCAATATAAAATAGAAATCCCGAAAACCTCTTTACTTTGGTTTTCGGGATTTTTTATATATTCAAGAATGAAAGCTGGTCGGCATCTGCTATATCCTTTGCAAGCGAACCTGCGGCAGGGATAGTTTTAACATAATATTTTGAATATTCAGCTTTCTTTTCTTCGGAAACGGTCTGCGCCCCGATTACTTCAGCCTTTGCTTTGAGCGTCACTACCTGAACGCCTATCGTGTCACGGGTAGTTTTAGGGAGGATCATTCCCGTGTTGAACACAACTGCTCTGCCGTTAGAAGTCGTGAGAAGAATATCTTCGTTATCGGCAACGCAGAACATTGCAACGAGCGGTGATTTATCGCTGTAAGCATTGGCAAGCTTTTTGCGGTTTGTTTTGGTTTCGTATGCATTGAGCGGAACCTTTGCAACCTTACCGTTGGCAAATATCATAATGAGATAGCCGCTGTAATCGTTGGTGACTATCATCGAACGGAAGCTTTCACCGTCATCAAAACCAAGCTGTGCTGGAATATAAACACCAAGCTCGGACGCTTTTGTATTTTTGAAGAGCGATGTCTTGCTCTTGTACACCTGAGCCTTATCGGAGAAGAACAGCAGCTCGCTTCGGTTGGTCGTTTCTACCGAGTTGATGATGAAGTCGCCCTCTTTGAGCTTCTGGTCGCCCGACATACGGAGCGACTGCGGAGTTATTTTCTTGAAATAGCCGCTCTGCGAAATGAAGAGCGTTACAGGGAAATCAGGTGTATCGTCCTCTTCGGCTTCTTCCTCCTCGCCTGCGGTATAGATGAAGAGCGTTTTTCTCGGCTGGCGGTACTTGCGGCTGACTTCATTAAGCTCGTCAATGATAAGATTCTTGACCTTTTTATCGTCTTTGAGGATATCTTCCATTTCTGCAATGGACTTTTCAAGATCTTCTATCTCGGAGATACGGTTGAGGATGTACTCCTTATTAAGATGACGGAGCTTTATCTCGGCAACATAATCAGCCTGCGTTTCGTCTATGCCGAAGCCTATCATAAGGTTTGGAACGACTTCCGTTTCTTCCTCGGTTTCACGGACGATCTTTACAGCCTTGTCGATATCAAGCAGTATCTTTTTCAAGCCTTTGAGCAAGTGGAGCTTGCTCTTTTTCTTTGAAAGCTCAAAGTAAATTCTTCGCTTTACGCACTCCTTACGGAATGCTACCCATTCTTCGAGGATTTCACGAACGCCCATTACCCTTGGCATACCGCTGATAAGGATATTGAAGTTGCAGGCATAGGAATCCTGGAGCGGCGTCATTCGGAACAGCTTTTTCATCAGCTTGTCGGGGTCAACGCCCTTTTTGATGTCGATAGCTATTTTCAGACCGTTGATGTCGGTCTCGTCACGGATATAGGAAATTTCGCTTATCTTTCCGCCCTTTACAAGCTCGATTATCTTATCCATAATGGCTTCGATAGTCGTTGTCGGCGGTATTTCCGTTACCTCGATGCAGTTTGAAGCTTCGTCAAAGTTATATTTTGAGCGAATTTTTATCGAGCCTCTGCCCGTTTCATAGACGTTTTTCAGTTCGTGTTCGTCATAGATTATAAAGCCGCCGCCCGGAAAATCGGGGCCTTTGAGCGTTGACATTATATCATGCTCGGGATTGCGTATCAGTCCGACAGTTGTTTCGCAGACTTCCGCAAGGTTGAACGGACATACTGCACTCGCCATTGATACGGCGATACCGACATTCGCATTGACGAGGACTGACGGAAATGTTGCAGGGAGAAGTGTCGGTTCGGTGGTTTCGTTATCATAGTTCGGGACGAAATCTACCGTGTCCTTATCGATATCACTGAAAAGCTCTGCACATATCGGTGCGAGCTTTGCTTCGGTATATCGTGAAGCGGCATAAGCCATATTTTTTGAATATGCTTTACCGAAGTTGCCCTTGCTGTCTACATAAGGGTGAAGAAGTGCTTCGTTGCCCTTGGAAAGACGAACCATCGTTTCGTAGATAGCCGCATCGCCGTGAGGGTTGAGCTTCATAGTCTGTCCGACGATGTTTGCGGACTTGGTTTTTGCGCCCGTGAGAAGTCCCATTTTATACATCGTATAGAGGAGCTTTCTGTGCGAGGGCTTGAAGCCGTCTATCTCGGGGAGCGCACGGGAGATGATAACGCTCATCGCATACGGCATATAGTTTTTTTCAAGGGTATCGGTAATAGTTTCTTCCGCAACTATACCGCTGCCTGCGATATACGCATCGGGCATGCCGACTGTTTTTTTCTTAGGCGCTGATTTGCCTGAATTTTTTCTTGCCATTTATCCCGCCCCCTTTTATGAAATATCCGCAAGTTCAAGATACTTGCAGCCGTATTCGGAGATATAGTCTTTTCTGCCCTGCAGGTTGTCGCCGAGCAGAAGATCAAACATATTCGCTGTTGCTTCCATATCGACAGGAGTTACCTTTATAAGACGGCGTGTTTCGGGGTTCATTGTTGTGAGCGACATCATTTCAGGGTCGTTCTCACCAAGACCTTTCGAGCGGTCGATCTTATATTTTTGGTCGCCTATCATTCCGAGTATCTCGCCCTTTTCCTTTTCGTTATAAGCGAAGTAAGTCTTGTCCTTTGTCGTGATCTCAAAGAGCGGAGATTCTGCGATATAGACATATCCCTGCTCGATAAGCGTCGGAGTAAGACGGTAGAGCATCGTGAGGATAAGCGTTCTGATCTGGAAGCCGTCAACGTCGGCATCGGTACAGATTATGATCTTATTCCAACGGAGGTTGTCGATATTAAAGGTCGAAAGCTCCTTGTTTGCCTTGGTTGTGACCTCAACACCGCAGCCGAGGACTTTTATAAGGTCGGTGATGATATCATTCTTGAAGATCTTCGCATAATCGGCTTTTAGGCAGTTGAGAATTTTTCCTCGAACCGGGATTATAGCCTGAAATTCGGCATCACGGGCGGTTTTGCACGAGCCGAGAGCCGAGTCACCCTCAACGATGAAAATTTCACGCCTTGAAAGGTCTTTTGTACGGCAGTCTACGAATTTTTCGACCATATTTGCAAGGTCTATCTGCTTTGTGAGGTTGTTTTTCGTATTCTGACGGATACGTTCGGCAGATTCACGGCTGCGCTTGTTTATGAGTATCTGGTCGGCGATCTTGTTTGCATCGTCGGGGTTCTCGATGAAGTAAACCTCGAGCGAATGTTTGAGAAAATCTACCATATTGTCATAGATAGACTTGTTGTTGATAGCTTTTTTTGTCTGGTTCGCGTAGGAAGTATAGGTCGAGAATGTGGACGAAACGAGAACAAGGCTGTCGAGAACGTCATCGTCCTTTATCGACTTTTCGCCTGCTTTATACTTTCCGCTCGTCTTTATATAGTTATCGATGAACGAACGGAACGCCTGACGGACTGCTTTCTGCGGCGAACCCTCGTGTTCAAGGTAGCTGGAGTTATGATAATACTCCTGAAAGCTTACCTTGTTTGAAAAAGCAAATGCGCAGGAGAGCTTCATTTTATACTCGGGGCGGTCGTCGCTGTCACGGCCTTTGCGCTCGCAGGAAACGAACTGTCGGGCAGTAAGTCCGTCATTGCCGATAATTTCATCGATATAGTCGGTGATGCCGTTTTCATAGTAATAAACAGCCTCGTCAAAGCCGCCCGTTGCAAGCTCATAGCGGAAAACGAATGTGACCTTCGGGTTTACGACAGCCTGCTTTTTCATCATATTCTCAAAGTATTCACGCTCGATATTTATATCGGTGAAAACGGCTGTATCGGGACGCCAGCGTGTTCTTGTACCCGTCTGCTTGCCCTTATACGGTTCTTTTGAAAGTCCGCCGATGTTTTCGCCGTGTTCAAAGTGGAGGTTATACTTAAAACCGTCACGGAGAACTTCAACGTCCATAAATTCCGATGCATACTGCGTTGCGCAAGCGCCCAAGCCGTTAAGTCCGAGGGAGAATTCATAGTCGGTATTGTCATACTTTCCGCCTGCGTAAAGCTCGCAGTAGACAAGCTCCCAGTTATATCTTTCCTCGGCGTTGTTATAGTCAACGGGGCAGCCTCGTCCGCAGTCGACAACTTCGATGGACTTATCCTGATAGTAGGTGACGGTTATCTTGTCGCCGTGGCCGCCTCTGGCTTCGTCTATGGAGTTGGAGATTATCTCAAAAACGGAGTGCTTACAGCCCTCGAGATCGTCCGAACCGAAGATAACGGCAGGGCGAAGTCTAACTCGGTCTGCGCCTTTGAGCATCGAGATACTTTCGTTGTCATAATTCTTCTTTTTTGCCATTTACATTCTGCCCTTTCAGTTGTTCTTTTCAAATTCCGCAGCAGCCCAGCCGCCGTTTTCGCAAAGTTCGATCCGCCTGAAGCCGTTCTTTTCCATTGCTTCCATAACCTCTTCGCAGCGTTCGATTATTATACCCGAAATGATTATCTTTGCATTGGGTTTCATAAAGCTGCCGAAGATAGGGCTCATTGCGATGAGGACATCGGCAACGATATTTGCAACGACAACGTCATATCCGCCGCCGAGCTTTGCACGAAGCTCTTCATCGCCGATGATATTTCCGACATAAGCATCAAAAACGCTTTCGGGGATATTATTCTTAGCAAAGTTTTCCTTTGCAATCTTTACCGAGTTCTGGTCGATATCGACAGCGGCGGCTTTTTCTGCGCCGAGGAGTATTCCTGCGATAGAAAGTATTCCGCTTCCGCAGCCGAGATCAAGAAGCTTATCGCCCTTTTTAACTGTCTTTTCTATAAGTTCAAGGCAAAGTCTTGTTGTGTTGTGCTGACCTGTGCCAAAGCTTGATGCAGGGTCTATTTCGAGAACGGTTCTTCCGTTCGGGTTATCGTATTCTTCCCAGGAGGGTTTTACGGCAAGGCGTGTGCCGACTTCAAACGGCTTGAAATACTGCTTCCAGTTGTTTGCCCAGTCCTCTTCCTTTATGCCCGAAAGCTCAACGGCAAGTCTGCCGAATTTATTATCCGCATCACGTTCCTTGAGTGCTGTCATTTCACGCTTCAAAGCGGCGAGCATCTCTCTGCCCTGCTCATTATCTGCGATATAAACGGTCACGCAGGTTTCGCAGGTACGCATTTCCATAAGGTCATCGTCTATATAATCCCAGTTTCCGTCCTTGCGTTCGAGAAATTCCTCAAAATCCTGAGAGTCTTTTATCTCAAAGCCCGTTATGCCCACTCCGAGCAGACAGCCGCAGACGGGGTCAATTCCCTCGGTAGTTGTATAAACCTTAGCTTCGATCCAATTTGTGTTATCCATAATGCGTTTATCCTTTCTGTTCTGATTTTAGCCATACTATATTATTTTACACCTTTTTTCAGATAATTTCAAGTACGAATTTTCATTTTGCGGCAAATTTGTCCGTATAAAAAAATTCTTAGAAAAAATCGAAAAAATTTTTCCAAAACCCTTGACAACGCTTTAGTGCTGTGATATAATACAAACAAAGTTAATAAATCAGTAAATTCTATGAACAAAAGCAAGTAGCGTTTCTGACGGAGTACAGAGAGCCTGCGGTCGGTGTGAGCAGGTCTTACGTGATTCGTGAATGGGTTTGTGAGAAGCAATGGTGAATGGGTCTTCCCTATTAGCCTGCGCCGAGTTTCCTGCGTTAGTGGATAGGGTATTAATGCGTTGGCGGCGTACTTGAAATGAATTATCGAAAGTATCTGTTATCCGCAATTGTACTCAATGAGGCGGATAGCAGTTTTTTTATCCGCAAATCAGGGTGGCACCACGAGGAACATCGTCCCTGACCTTTGTATAAGAAGGTCAGCACGTTGTTCCTCTTTTTTATTTTATTTATTGAAAGGTCGATGAATATGTTATTCCCATCAAAAGAAGAAGTTAAAAAACTCCTGACGAATTACAAGACTGTTCCTGTTTTTCACGAAACACTGATCGACAGCGCAACTCCCGTAAGGCTTTTCGCAGGACTTCGAGAAAAATATGACAACTGCTTTATTCTCGAAAGCGTTGACAATACCGAGCAGTGGGGACGATATTCTTTCATCGGCATTGACCCTAAAAAAGAGATCAAAATTTTCGGCGGCAAGGCTGAAATTACTACAAACGGCAAGACAGAGAATGTTGAATGTCCCGACCCTATTGCTCTTTACAACAGTATCCTTTCGGAGCATACTTCACCCGTTTTCCCGAACAAGCCAAAGCTCACGGGCGGACTTATCGGCTACTTCGGATATGACACGGTAAGAAGCTTCGAGAAAAAGCTGACGAACATTCCCGAAGATGATCTTAAGATGCCCGATTCAAATATGTTCCTTTATGATGAGATCGTGGCTTACGACCACCTTTCCAACAAGGCTGTTATAATCGTGAACATCAATGCAGGCGAAGATGTTGACATTGCATACGAAGGTGCTTATGCAAAGGCTCACGAAATTGAAAAGGTGCTTAAAAAATGTCCTGCCGTTGATTCTGCCGAAAGCTCGGGCAATGGCGCTGATCTTGAAGTAAAGTCGAACTTCACCAAGGAAGAATATATGGCTATCGTAGAAAAGGGCAAGGAACACATCAAAAACGGCGATATCAGCCAAATAGTTCTTTCCCAGCGTTTTGAGATAGCAAATCCTCCGAAGCCTTTTGACGTTTACAGAATGTTACGTTCGACAAATCCTTCGCCGTACCTTTACTTTTTCGACCACAAGGATTACTGCTTCGCAGGTGCATCTCCCGAGATGCTCGTAAGCGTTACGGACGGCGTTGTTGTTACAAAGCCTATCGCAGGAACGATGCCGAGAGGAAAGACCGAGGAAGAAGACAAGGCTTACGAAAACAGACTTGTGAACGACATCAAGGAACGCTCCGAACATACGATGCTCGTTGACCTTGGCAGAAACGATATCGGTCGTGTCTGCAAGCTCGGTTCGGTAAATGTTACCGATTTTATGAGAGTTGAACGTTACTCAAAGGTAATGCACCTTGTTTCCGATGTTCAGGGTCAGCTTGCCGATGACAAGACGGCAATGGACGCTCTTATGTCAGTACTTCCTGCAGGAACGCTTTCGGGTGCGCCAAAGGTAAGGGCAATGCAGCTCATTGACGAGCTTGAAAACAAGAAGCGTGGTCTTTACGGAGGAACGGTCGGATATCTCGGATTCAGCGGAAACATTGACACCTGCATCGCTATCAGAACGGTACTTTTCAAGAATGACAAGGCTTATGTTCAGGCAGGCGCAGGAATCGTATATGACAGCGTTGCCGAAACGGAATATGAAGAAACCAAAAACAAGGCTCTTGCCGTTGTAAATGCAGTCAGAGAAGCTGCAAAGCTTTAAGGGGGCGTTTTTTATGATACTTTTAATTGATAACTACGACAGCTTTACATACAACCTTTATCAGCAGATAGGTTCGATCTATCCCGACATCAAGGTCGTAAGAAACGATATGATAACACTCGATGAAATTGAAAAGCTTGCACCCGAAGCACTCGTTATCTCTCCGGGCCCCGGATATCCGAACGAAGCAGGTATCTCCGTTGACGCTATCAAGCGTTTTGCGGGAAAGATCCCTATCCTCGGTGTTTGCCTTGGACATCAGTCCATTGCAGAGGCTTTCGGCGGAAAGATAGTCCGTGCGCTTGAACCTAAGCACGGCAAGGCTTCGATGATAACCGTAAACAACAGCACACCGCTTTTCAAGGGTATGCCCGAGAAGATAAAAGCCGCAAGATATCATTCGCTCATTGTTGAAAAGGCTTCGCTCCCAGATTGCCTTGAAGTTATCGCAGAGGACGAAGACGGTCAGATAATGGCACTCCGCCACAAGGAGCTTGCTGTTTACGGTGTTCAGTTCCACCCCGAGTCTGTTCTCACCGATCTTGGCAAAAGTATGATATCGAACTTCCTTTCCGAAATTGCAGGCATAAGCGGTTTTGAAAAGGTAGCAGTTCCCCTCCCCGACTCGGAGCGCAAGGCACTTATGAAGTATATCAGGATAGTTTCCGAGGGAAAAGACCTCACGCCTGCCGAGGCTGAAGATGCTATGGATATCATTATGTCGGGCGGCGCAACCGATGCGCAGATCGCAGGCTTCCTTGCATTTCTCCGTGCAAAGGGTGAAACTACCGATGAGATCACAGGCTTTGCACGCATAATGCGCAAAAAGGCATCTATCGTGCCGACCTCGAAATCGGCTGTTGATATTGTCGGAACGGGCGGCGACCTTGCAGGTTCGTTCAACATTTCGACTACTTCGTCATTCGTTATCGCAGGAACTGGCCTTAACGTTGCAAAGCACGGCAACCGCAGTGTTTCGAGCAAGAGCGGTGCGGCTGATGTTCTTGAATCGCTCGGCGTAAAGATATCGCTCTCCCCTGCGCAGGCTTCGGCTTGCATACAGAATGTCGGAATCTCGTTCCTTTTTGCGCAGTCGTTCCACAGCAGTATGCGCTTTGTCGGAAAGGCTCGCCGTGAAATGGGCGTTCGCACGGTATTCAACATTCTCGGACCTCTTGCAAACCCTGCACTTTCCGATTATATCCTGCTTGGCGTTTACGACCCTGCTTTGCTTGAAACAATGGCGACTGTACTTATGAATCTCGGCGTAAAGAGCGCAATGATAGTTTACGGTGACGGTCTTGACGAGGTTTCCGTCTCGGGCGAAACAAAGGTATGTGAGCTTCGCGGAAAGAAGATAATCAAGTACAGCATCACTCCCGAGGAATTCGGCTTGAAGCGTTACCCGAAGGAAGACATTGTCGGCGGAACTCCTGCTGAAAATGCACAGATAACTCTCAACATTCTTTCGGGCAAGGAACACGGTGCAAAACGTGACATCGTTCTTCTCAACTCCGCCTGCGCTATCTACTGCACGGGTGCGGCAAGCTCTATTGAAGAGGGTCTTGAAATGGCTCGTGATTCTATTGACAGCGGCAAGGCTCTTGCAAAGCTTGAAAAGTTAAAAGAATTTTCCAACAGGGAGTAAGCTATGATACTCGATGAAATAGTTGAAAAAAGAAAAATACAGCTTGAACGTGAAAAGGCTGCGTCTGACTTTGAAACGGTGAAAAAAGCCGCTGAAAGGCTTGACAGACAATGCATCAGCTTCAAGAATGCTCTTGCGAAGCCCGACAGACTTTCGGTTATTTCCGAGGTCAAAAAGGCTTCGCCCTCGAAGGGTCTTATCCAACCGAACTTTGACCCCGTGAAGATCGCAAAGGAATATGAAGTCTGCGGTGCGAACGCTGTTTCCTGCCTGACGGAAGAACATTACTTCCAAGGCTCGTCCGAATACTTCAAGGCTATCCGCCAAGCTATCGGTTTGCCGATGATACGCAAGGATTTTATCATCGACGAGTATCAGATATACGAAGCTCGGCTGATGGGCGCAGATGCAATACTTCTTATAGCGGCTGTACTTGATGATGAAAAGCTGAAACGTTTCGGTGATACCGCACGTTCGCTCGGACTTGATATTCTTGCCGAAACGCACGATGAAAGCGAGCTTGAACGTGTGCTTGCTCTTGATTTTGATATTATCGGCATAAACAACCGCAACCTTAAAACATTTGAAGTAACGCTTGAAACGACTGCAAAGCTTGCAGGAATGATACCAGAGGAAAAGGTCATTGTTTCCGAGAGCGGTATCAGAGATAATGCTGATATGAAAACTGTACGGAGCTACGGTGCGGACGCTGTTCTTATCGGTGAAACACTTATGCGAAGCGGAAATATCGGTGCAACTCTCGCAGCTTTGAGGGAAAACGTATGATAAAACTTTGCGGAATGAGAAGAACCGAGGACATTTCTTACTGCAACGATTGTCAGCCCGACTACATCGGCTTCATCTTCGCAGAAAGCAAGCGAAAGGTTTTGCCCGAGCTTGCACAGCAGCTGCGAAATGGTCTTGACCCGAAAATAGTCACTGTCGGCGTTACGGTAAATGCACCTATCGGATTTTTCACGGAAATAAGCGTTTCGGCTGATATTTTTCAGCTTCACGGAAATGAAGATGCCGAATACATTTTGGCTTTGAGAAAGCTTTTCCCCGAAAAAGAGATATGGAAAGCAGGACGGATACGTTCCGAAGCTGATATTGATGCTTTGGCTGAAATTCCTGCCGACAAGTTCGTTCTTGATGCTTTTTCTGCTGATGCTTACGGCGGAACGGGCAAAAAGATAGATGCAAAGCTTCTCTCTTATGCTAAAAATAAGCTTTCAAAGCCGTTTTTCATCGCAGGCGGTATCGACAGCTCAAATATAACAGATATAATAAAAAAATTCACGCCTTATGGAATTGACCTTAGCAGCGGAATTGAAACGGACGGTTTCAAGGACGGTACTAAGATGATTGAAATAATGAACATTTACCACAATTTAACGGAGGATAAATAAAATGAGTGAAAGCAAAGGAAGATACGGCATTTATGGCGGACAGTATGTTCCCGAAACCGTAATGAATGCCGTTACGGAGCTTGAAGAAGCCTACAACAAGTACAAGGACGACCCCGAATTCATTGCGGAGCTGAAAAAGCTTTACCGTGATTATGCAGGCAGACCGTCAATGCTTTATTATGCAGACAAGATGACAAAAGACCTCGGCGGTGCGAAAATTTATCTGAAGCGTGAAGACCTCAACCACACGGGTTCGCACAAGATAAACAATGTTCTCGGACAGATACTTCTTGCAAAGAGAATGGGCAAAAAGAGGATCATTGCTGAAACGGGAGCAGGTCAGCACGGTGTTGCTACAGCTACTGTATGTGCACTTTTCGGACTTGAATGTCAGGTCTATATGGGTGCGGAGGACGTTAAGCGTCAGTCGCTCAATGTTTACAGAATGAATCTTCTCGGCACGAAAGTTATCCCCGTTGAAAGCGGCACGGCTACGCTCAAAGATGCTATCAATGAGGCTATGCGTGACTGGTGCACAAATATTTCCACGACCTTCTACTGCATCGGTTCGGTAATGGGTCCTCACCCTTACCCACAGATGGTTCGTGATTTCCAGAAGATAATCTCCGAGGAAACAAAGGCACAGCTTATGGAAGCTGAGGGCAAGCTCCCCGACTGCGTTGTTGCCTGCGTTGGCGGCGGCTCGAACGCTATGGGTTCGTTCTATGATTTCATCGGCGACAAGAGCGTTCGTCTTGTCGGTGCGGAGGCAGCAGGAAAGGGCATTGAAACCAAGCTTCATGCTGCAACGCTTGCAAAGGGTTCGCTCGGAATTTTCCACGGAATGAAGTCTATCTTCCTCCAGAATGAATTCGGTCAGATCGACCCGGTTTACTCCATTTCGGCAGGTCTTGACTACCCCGGAATAGGTCCTGAACACGCTTATTTATGGGAAACAAAGCGTGCAGAATATGTTGATATCACCGATGAGGAGGCTGTTCAGGCGTTTGAATATCTCTCACGCACAGAAGGTATCATTCCCGCTATCGAATCATCACACGCTGTTGCTGCTGCACGAAAGATAGCGCCTACCATGGGCAAGGATCAGATAATGGTCATCACGATTTCGGGCAGAGGCGACAAGGACGTTTACTCCATTGCCAAGTACCGCGGCATTGACATTGTGGAATCATAAGGAGGAAAATTCAATGAACAGAATAGATGCTTGCCTTTCAAAGCTCAAAGCAGAGGGCAAAAAGGCTCTTATCACTTTTATAACGGCAGGCGACCCGTCACTCGACACGACGGAAAAGCTTGTGCTTACGATGTTCGACAACGGCGCTGACATTATAGAGATAGGTGTTCCGTTCTCCGACCCTATCGCAGAGGGTACGACTATTCAGGAAGCAAGTCTTCGTGCGCTTTCCACAGGCGAAACTAACCTTGACACTATCTTTGAGCTTGTAAAAAGACTTCGTGCAAAGACTGACAAGCCGCTTGTGCTTATGATGTACATAAACACAATTTTCCGCTACGGCACGGAGAAGTTTTTCAAGCTTTGCAAAGAAGACGGCATTGACGGTGTTATCGTCCCCGATCTTCCTTATGAGGAACGTGACGAGATACTCCCCTTTGCAAAGGCAAACGGCATTATCCCGATAAGCATGGTAACACCTGCTTCACACGAGCGTATCAGAGCTATCGCTTCGCAGGCGGAGGGATTCCTCTACTGTGTTTCTTCAAACGGCGTAACCGGCACAAGAAGCAGCTTTTCTACCGATTTTGACAGCTTCTTCGGCGAGATAAAAAAGAGCTGCAAGATCCCTGCAATGGTTGGCTTTGGCATTTCTTCACCCGAGCAGGCTAAGAAGATGAGCGGCTACTGCGACGGTGTTATTGTCGGAAGTGCTGTCGTAAAGATCGTTGCACAGTATGGCAAGGACAGCGCAGAAAAGGTCGGCGGATTCACCAAGTCGCTCAAAGAGGCTATGAACTAAAAAAAGTTTATTGTTAAACGTTTAGCCATCTTGAAAATAACAATTAAATATGCTATAATTATGGGGATTTCCGAAACGGTTTTCGGAAGTCCCCTATTATTTTCAAGGAGAATTTTTTATGAGAAATATATCTTCGGCAGAGCTTTTAAAAGAATGGACGGCAGGCTGGAACGTTGGCAACTCGCTCGATGCCTGCAAATGCGGCGGACTTGAATCTGAGGAATCGTGGCACAACCCAAAGGTAACGCAGAAGCTTATCGACGGCGTTATTTCGACGGGAATAAACGTTATCCGTGTTCCTGCGACCTGGTCTAATCATCTTGATGAGAACTATAATGTTGATGCGGCTTGGATGGATCGCGTGCAGGAAGTTGTTGACTATGCTTATAAGCGAGGAGTTTTCGTAATTCTCAACACTCATCACGAAAACTTCCTTTACACTTCGCAGGAGAATTATCCCAAGGCATCGGAGATACTTATTCTCATTTGGGAGCAGATCTGCGAGCGTTTCGGCAATTACGGTGAGCGTTTGCTTTTTGAGGGACTTAACGAACCCCGAAAGAACGGTGCGCCCGATGAATGGCACTGCACGGACGAAGAAGCTTTTGACGTTGTGAACAAGCTTAATACAGACTTTGTAAATACGGTTCGTTCGGGCGGCGAAAAAAATGCTATCCGTCATCTTGTGCTTGCGACCTACTGCGGAGCTTGCACAGACGAGATAATGCGCTCGCTTGAAATTCCCGATGATGATAAGATAATCGTAAATGTTCACTCGTACATTCCGTGGAATTTTGCGGCGGAAGAAAACGGTCTGGAGGTTTTCAACGAAACTGCGGAGCTTGATGCGACATTCGGGTATATGAAAAAATATGTTATTGACAAGAATGTTCCGCTCATTATAGACGAGTTTGGTGCTGTTGACAGAGAAAACACGGCAGAGCGTATCAAGTATCTCGAATATTTCAAATCAAAGGCATATGCGCTCGGCATAAAATATCTTTGGTGGGACAATGGTTACAGACGCAGCTTTGCTCTCTTTGACCGCAAAAACGGCAAGCCATATTTCAAGGAAATTGTTGAAACCCTTGTCAGATAATTGTGAAAAGTGTGAATTATTCTTTGAATTTCGAGAATAATATATGCATAATAACAAAAGTAAAAAAAGGTATTGACAAAATATATCAAATTTGATATAATAAATAAGCGTTGTGAGAAAGTCTCACAACACTTTGAGTTATTAGCTCAGTCGGCAGAGCATCTGACTTTTAATCAGAGGGTCTGGGGTTCAAATCCCCAATAGCTCACCAGTTTAAAGCCCCGTCAAACTGCGTAGATACGTTGTTTGTCGGGGTTTGCTGTTTTTACAGATTGCCTGCACAAATGCACAAAAAGTCAGTAGTACGACAATAGTACGACAATTATTCATCAAAACTATTGATAATATCAAAAAAAAATCCCACTTGTTCCGAAAAACAAGTGGGATTTTTCATTGGCACCCCCTGCGAGAATCGAACTCACAACTAACCCTTAGGAGGGGTTTATTATATCCATTTAACTAAGGGGGCTTAACCAACTTGTATATTATAACATAAATTCTTTATAAATGCAAGTGTTTTTTCCAAAAATGTTATATCATTTTGTTCAATTGTCAATGATAGGTGACACTTTCTCACAAAAAAATATAATGCAGGAATTTTATTCGCAAAACGTTTCT